>JAWDMB010000001.1:0-285162 GCA_046536795.1 Microcaldota archaeon
CCGTTATTGCCATTACCGCTGTAGTCATTTGCATTACCATTAAGCGGCCACCATGCAACAAGATGTTGCAAATCAATAGGTGCACCGCCTATGCCTTCTAGGTAAAGTGCTTGGATTTCATTTGCTGAAAGAGAAGTGTTGTAAATTTGGACGTTTGCTATGCTTCCATTCCATCCGCCGTTCAATCCGCTGCCATAATTTGGATATACGCCTATGTATATTGGCGAAGTGCTACTCATCGTGGTCGAAAAGCTTTGAGAATATACAAGAACACCGTTCTGATACTGATTTGCCGTTGTACCGTTATATGTTAGTGCGGTAAAGTACCACTGATTATATTCTACATTTGCAATCGAGCTACAAGTATTTCCATCGCCATTACCGTTAATCCAGAAGGTTATACTTGCACCATTGACTCCCCCTGGCTCACATTCTTGTAGCGTATATGCGTAATTAGTGGCGGTTATTATAGTTGGATAGTCTACTATAGGACCTGTTACTTTTATCCACGCAACAACTGTTATTTTATTGGAGGGGATGAGTAAAGGATTATAAGGTATACTAATATAGCTACTATGCCCGTTAAACTGTGCCACATACTGCGGCAACTCGCCACTGCATACACCTTCAAGGTTTATGAAAGAGGTTGTGTAAGGTCCATTTGGCCTGAAGACCTGGCATGAGCCAGGTGGTGCTTTAGGAGCAAATGTCATAGGATTAAAAACACCGAGCTGAAAAAGTGCTGCAAGAACAACACTAATAATTAGTATAGCCCAGCCATATGTCATCAAGTATTCCATCGCGCTTTGCGCTTTGGCTGAAGCCTTTTCCAAAGGCTTCTTTTTGATAAAACTTTTAACAAAAGTTTTCCTAAAAGTTTTCATGCACTCATATAATACTATTAAAAACAATAAAAGTTATACTCCTGCGCAAATATGCTACTCGCTTAAAACCAACAATGATTCTGCTCTCTCGTATGCTTCGTTAAGCGCGAGCGCTGATCAGCGCCTTATATGTATTTTATTCACTAAATTAAGTGAAGTGAACAAAAAATTTAAATATTGTTCAGTTGAAATAATATTGTGAACAATTTACTCAGCGTTGTTGAAAGGCAAAGAAATGAAATAGAGGAAAAACTCAAACAAAGAATTATAGAAAGAGAGGTCCCTGAAAGTTTTAAGAGAAACATAGAAAAAGAGATAATAAAAATAATTACAGGGGTAAGAAGAAGTGGAAAATCTACGCTTGCTATTCTTTTGCTAAAGGGAAAGAACTTTGGCTATTTGAACTTTGACGAAAAAGAGCTAATAGAACAGAGACTAGACGATCTTTTGAACGCCTTAAAAGAGGTTTATGGAGATACACGTTTTATTCTTCTTGATGAAATTCAAAATATCAATGGCTGGGAGCTTTGGGTAAATAGCTTGCAGAGGTTGGGCTATAATTTAATAATCACAGGCTCGAATGCAAAACTTCTGAGCAAAGAGCTTGCAACACACATTACTGGAAGGTATATTGAGCTTGAGAACTTTCCGTTCAGTTTTGGAGAGTTTCTGGCTTTTAAAAATTTCCCAATTGAAGAGCTAAAAAATAATAAAGAAAAAGAGGGCGAATTAAAAAGAATGCTGAGAGAATATCTTAGCAAAGGCGGATTTCCTGAATATATTATAAAAGAGCTTGATCAGAGTTATCTTCAAACTCTTTTTCACTCAATAATATTTACAGATGTTGTTAAAAGATGGAATGTTAAATATTCATCAAAAATTGAGGATTTAGCTAGGTACTTAATTTCGATTTCTTCGAATGAGTATTCAGCAACGAAGCTGAGGAATCTTCTTGGGTTTAGAAGCACTTTAACAGTTGAAAAATATATAGAATACATTAAAGAGTCATATCTAATCTTTACCCTAGAAAGATTTTCATTTAAAGCAAAACAGTTTTTAAAAGCACCAAAAAAAGTTTATAGTATTGATAATGGATTGAAAAGTGCAATTTCACAAAGAATAAACGAAGAAATTGGAAGTAGTATGGAGAATTTGGTTTTTATCGAACTTAAACATAGAGGTTTAAAAGAAAATAAAGATATTTTCTATTTAAAATTAAATAACGGTGAGGAAGTAG
Organism: Microcaldota archaeon; assembly: GCA_046536795.1. Taxonomy (GTDB): domain Archaea; phylum Micrarchaeota; class Micrarchaeia; order Micrarchaeales; family CABMGC01; genus JAGDYD01. The sequence goes on from JAWDMB010000001.1 coordinate 2,122, forward strand.
ATTTCTTAATAAAAGAAGGCACGGCCATAAAGCAGCTTATCCAGGTTACCTATGCAAGCAGCAGAGATGAGATTGAAAAGAGAGAAATAAAAGCTTTAGAAAAAGCAAGCACTTTGCTGAATTGCAAAGATTTGCTTTGCATCACCTGGGATTATGAAGATGAATTAAAAGATGACGGAAAAACAATTAGGTTTATCCCTCTTTGGAAGTGGCTGTTAACAAAATAAAAAAGAGAACCAGAATTTAGGCTTTGTATAGTGTCTTCGTCTTCTTTTTCTCAAAAAACAAAATTGAAAGAAAAAGAACGTTGACATTGACTTATAAAAAGCATTTTGTGAAATCGAAAAATACAGACTTAGTGCAAAGCATGTTTGTTATTGCTAATTGTTGAACGCCATTAAAAAATAAATTTATAAGAATTCATTGCTCCTTGTTGCTAAAGGCTAAATAGTTTAATCAAGAATATTTTATGATTTTATGCAATTGAGTGATTATGAACTCTATATATTTGACTTTGACGGCACGCTTAGCATGCCTTCGCTTTTTGTAAGGCTGAGCAGGTACTTCAAGAGTAGATATGATATTGATTTTATAAAAGAGCATGAGGATCTTTTCAATAAGAAGCTTGAGCTTAACGATGAAGAGCTTAAGGTTGAAAAAGAGGAAAGACTCTATAGCAGCATATACAATTTTTACTCACTTTTCTTCAAGCCTAGTATTAAAGATAGCAGCGATGCTTTGCTTAAAACACTTAAAGAAAGAAGAAAGAAGATTGCTTTGTTTAGCGATGGAAAAGAATATAGGATAAGATCAGAGCTTGCAAAGCTAAGGCTTGAGGAATATTTTGATTTTGTTCTTGCTGCCGATTCTATAAACATTTTTAAGCCAAACCCAACGCCTCTTTTGCTAATTACAAAGAAGCTAAAGGTTCCAAAGGAAAAATCTATTTATATAGGGGATATGCCCGTTGATATTTTTACTGCAAAATTTGCACAGATAAGCTCGTGTGCTGTTGCAGATGGCCTTGCATCAAAAGAAATGCTCAAAAAAGCAGAACCAGACTTCCTCTTTGATAATATTAAAGCACTTATAGAAGCACTAAACAAGTGATTTATAAATAAATATATGGTAAGAGTGATACAATAGATTATAGAGCTGCTTCTGATACTCCACGAATATATTCGTGGGCCTTTTGCTATGCATTCTGTAAAGAGGGCAAAAACATAAGGATTTAAAATACAAATGGTTAAGTTTTAAATATGAAAAAAGGCACTCTTTTATATGGTGGGGGAGTGCTAGGACAGGGGAGCATAGAATATCTCTGGGTATATGTTGCCGTATTTATTATTGCGGTTATAATTGCATATTATATCTTTACCTCTTACTCTAGTATAAATAATATCTTGCCAGCTAAATGTGTTTTTGACTATGGCATTGGCTGCGTGGGCTTGATAGAGGCATCAAATAATAGTAATACCATGATAGCGCTTCTTGGTACAAATACACAGCCATATCCAATATATAATCCAAAGCTGTTTGTAAGCCAAGATGGCCTTAATATGAGTACAAACTGCAGCCCAAGCTATGTAAAGCCTGGCCAAGTTCTTCTCTGTGTAGGCAAGATAAATGAGTTTAAGCCTGTTCTCTCTTATGCGAGTGGCACGGCTATTGTAAACGCAAAATATTGTGGCGTTAGCCTTGGCAATTGCAGCAATGGTGTAGAAGAGAATTTTATAGGAAACTATTCATCAAATGTTAAAAGGCTTATAATGCCAAAGGTCAGCTTGGTAATAGCTCCGGTAAATAATTATGCAAAGTCAAATCAGAATATAACGCTCAATGTTGGCTTAGATATCTTTGGCTATATATTACCTGTTGCAAATCCTGAATTGATATCCAGCAACCCATCGATAAGTATATTGTATAATGCACAGGGGCTTAGCAACGGCTTTATTACAGTTTCAAGCGGTGGCGCAGCAACCACAGCAACAATAACAATTTCTTATGCAGGATTAAGCGCCAATACTTCGATTGTGTTTATTCCTGCATATCCAAAGATTATTGTAACAAACCTGCTCTCAAGTAATATAACAATAATAAATGCCTCGAACGGCGCTGAAAGCACAATCTCGAACTTTACCCTTCCAGAGAGTGTAGCTGTATCAAGCAATGGAACATTAGCATATATAGCTACAGCAAGAAGAGTTAAGATAGTCTCGCTTAGCAATAACAATATAATAGGAAGCATACAAACTGGAAGCTACCCAAGTGCTATTGCTGATGCAAACGGTTATCTTTATATTGCAAATGCAGGTTCAAACAATGTGACAATAGCAAATGAGAATGGAACAATAATAAAGAGCCTAAATACTGGCATATTCCCAAACTATATAGCAAAGAGCGGAAACAACAACTATGTTTTTGTTTTAAACCAGCTCTCTGAAAATATAACAGTAATAAGTTCTCTAAGCGTTGCACACACAATAAATCTCTGGGCCATGCCATACGCTATAGCCTCTAATTACAATGGAAGCATTGTTTATGTAACACTGCCTTCGCTCAACAAAGTTGCTGCAATTTATACAAACAACAACACCGTTGCATGGCAGAGTTATGCCGGCTTTATACCTTTTGGCATAGCATATAACAGCAAATACAATAGGCTTTACATAACAGATGTAGGAACAAGCTCTGTATCGATATTAAATGCTACTACAGGCTCAATGCTAGGTAGCATTGGTGTGGGCTTTTTGCCTACATTTGCTGCTACATCAAGCGACCTTGGCTACGAATATATTTTGAGCTCAGGCTCAAATATGCTTAGCATTGTTAACGCAAGCACCAACAAGCTTATTGCAACATACAGAACAGGTATATTCCCAACATCTGTTGCGGAGACATGAAAAAATTGTCTTAGTTAGGAAGACAATTAATCCAAAAAATGTCTTAGTAGGAGAGACAATATTTAAAAATATTGTACTATAGAGATCCTTCAGGCCACGAGGTCGATTTTGTAGTTAAAGAGGGTTTAGAGATAAAAGAGTTAGTTCAGGTAACTCGTGCATCAGATAAAACAGAGATAAAACGCGGCGAGATAGAATCCTTGCTAAAAGCAAGCAAAGAGCTTGGGTGTAAGATAACATGGGATTATGAAGATAAAGAAGATATAGAAAAGGCTACAATAAATTATATCCCACTCTGGCGGTGGCTCTTAGAGAAAAGGCCTTGAAATCTGCATTGCATTGCAAAAAGCATAGCTTTATAAATGAGAAGCATCCTAATACTCTCAGGTAGTAAGGCGTGAAAAGCGCTAATTCTACAGAGGAAAAAAACATGGACAGAAATAACAAATTCGGAGAAAGAAGGCAGGGTAGAGGGGTAAAGCCCAACTATTTCTTGCCAAAACCTGTAAAGGTTGGAGACGTGGTAAGCGTTACCATCGAGGCGACAGCCTCAAAAGGAGACGGAATAGCTAAGAAGGACGGCTTTGTAATCTTCGTAAAAGATGCAAAGCAGGGCCAGACAGTAAATGTAAAGATAACGGACGTGAGAGCGAGGTTTGCACTCGGCGAGATGACAAGCGAAAGCGCTAATGTCTCGAGCGGGGCAAGCGAAAGCTCAAGCGAAAGTGGAGAAAGCAACGAAAAAACAGAAGAGGAGGCATAATTTTAGTTTTATTTTTCTTTTTCTATCTCTTTCTTTAAGCTAGCTAAAGCTATAACTCTTTTGTATGTTGGAGGATGCGTTGAAAAAAGACTAAGCACATTTCTACCTTCTCTGCTAGCAAGCTCTTTAAATCTTTTAATATCTAGCTCTGGCAGAAGCTCTTTGAGCTCGCTCGCATGCTTCTCTATCTTTTCTATATCTTCTTTTGCATTAAACGAATCGGCAATATAGAATGAGCGAATAGAGCCAGAGCTCTGCTGTACTGGACTTTCAGCAAGACTATAGGTTATCTTTACAAGAGAGCTAGCAAGGTGCTCTGGCTTTTTAGTAAGCTGGGCAGAATGCATGTCAGCAAAATATTCCCTAGACCTAGAAAGCCCAAGTATAAGAAGCTCTGAAATAAAATAAACAGCAAAGCCTAGAAAGCCTATAAGAAGTGCATAATCGCCATTTCTAGACCCGCCTGTGTTTGCAAACATCATGTTCTGGGCAAGCATATAAGCTAGCATTGGTATAAATGAAGCGATTGTCATAACCAAAAAGTCATTGTGCTTAACATGGCCAAGCTCGTGGCCTATAACACTTTCCAGCTCGTCTTTGTTTAGCATATTTAGCAAACCTTCGTTTACAACAAGTGTAGCGCTCCTTCTTGTTCTTCCAAAGACAAAAGCATTGGGCTCTTTAGAAGGGCTTATAGCTATTCTTGGCATCGGCACATGAGCCTTAGCAGCTAGCTCTTTGACTGTTTCTTGAAGCTCATTCATCTCCCCTGGCTTAAGGTACTTTAGCCTTGCGCTAGCGCTTATCATATATGGGCTTACATACCACTGAAATACAAAGAATAGAACAACAAAGATAAGAATGCCAAGAAATGAAACACCAAGAAGGTAGAGAATAGCATAGATAATAGCAAAGCCTAAGCCAAAAATAAGGGCTAGCGTAATATACATTCTAAGCTTAAGATCTATCAAGCTGGGCATAATGTAATGTTTGCGGATAAAAGAATAAATATATTCTGTGATTTTGACCGTGGCGAATGAGAAATATAGCCTTTTTATTGCGTTAAGAGGTATTTTCTAGCTATTTTTTCTAAAAATATAAACGCAATTAGTTACAATTTGATAACTTATAATCACTCCAGTTACCTATGCAAGAGCAGAGAGGAAACCAAAACAAGTGAAATGAAAGGAAAACAGTCAAGTTTATTCTGCTTTGGAATTATGGACTAGCAAATAAATAAAATAAAAAACTCCATGATTTTTCCACTGATTGTTAGTGCTTCAAAAGGCCCTTTAACCCTTTTCTAACGGCACCGCTTACAACCTTACTCATTTCTTAGTGCCTCAGAAAAATCTTTCTTCCTATGCTTCGCACGAATCTCTGGTGGTGTATTAGGATTTTTTGCAACTTCTAATCTTACGACCTTATTTTTATCTTTTGCTAGCTTTGCAAGAACTTCTGGTGAGGTATTAGGATTCCTTGCAACTGCTGCTCTTACCTCCACATCTTCATCTTTTGCTAGCTTTGCAAGAACTTCTGGTGGGGTATTAGGATTCCTTGCAACTGCTGCTCTTACCTCCACATCTTCATCTTTTGCTAGCTTTGCAAGAACTTCTGGTGGGGTATTAGTGTTTTCTGCAACCGCCGGTCTTACGTACTTGTGTTTATCTTCTGCTAGCTTTACAAGAACTTCTGGTGGTGTACTAGGATTCCCTGCAACTGCTGCTCTTACATACGCATCTTCATCTTCTGCTAGTTTTACAAGAAGCTCTGGTGGTGTACCAGGATTTCCTGCAACTGCTTCTCTTAAATCTTCTGCTAGCTTTGCAAGAACTTCTGGTGGTGTACTAGGATTCCCTGCAACTGCCTTTCTTACCTCCCAATTTTTATCTTCTGCTAGCTTTACAAGAACTTCTGGTGAGGTATTAGGATTCCTTGCAACTGCTGCTCTTACCTCCACATCTTCATCTTCTGCTAGCTTTGCAAGAACTTCTGGTGGGGTATTAGGATTCCTTGCAACCGCTGCTCTTACCCGCTTGTCTTCATCTTCTGCTAACTTTGCAAGAACTTCTGGTGAGGTATTAGGATTCCTTGCAACTGCTGCTCTTACCTCCACATCTTCATCTTCTGCTAACTGTTTAAGAACTTCTGGTGAGGTATTAGTGTTTTCTGCAACTGCTAATCTTACCTCCTCATCTTCATCTTCTGCTAACTTTGCAAGAACTTCTGGCAGTGTATTAGGACTTTTTGCGACTTCTAATCTTACCTCCTCATCTTCATCTTCTGCTAACTGTTTAAGAACTTCTGGTGGGGTATTAGGATTTCTTGCAACTGCTAATCTTACGTACCCACTTTTATCTTCTGCTAACTGTTTAAGAACTTCTGGTGGGGTATTAGGATTTCCTGCAACTTCTAATCTTACCTCCTCATCTTCATCTTCTGCTAACTGTTTAAGAACTTCTGGTGGTGTATTAGTGTTTTCTGCAACTGCCTCTCTTACCCACTCATGTTCATCTTCTGCTAGCTTCGCAAGAATTTCTGGTGAGGTATTAGGATTCCCTGCAACTGCTAATCTTACCCGCTTGTCTTTATCTTCTGCTAACTTTGCAAGAACTTCTGGTGGGGTATTAGTGTTTTCTGCAACTGCCTTTCTTACCCACTCATGTTCATCTTCTGCTAACTGTTTAAGAACTTCTGGCGGGGTATTAGGATCTTTTGCAACTGCTGCAACTGCTTCTCTTACCCGCTCATGTTCATCTTCTGCTAACTTTGCAAGAACTTCTGGTGAGGTATTAGGATTCCCTGCAACTGCCTTTCTTACCTCCCAATCTTTATCTTCTGCTAACTGTTTAAGAACTTCTGGCGAGGTATTAGGATTCCTTGCAACCGCTGCTCTTACCCACTTCTCTTCATCTTCTGCTAACTTTGCAAGAACTTCTGGTGAGGTATTAGTGTTTTCTGCAACTGCTAATCTTACGGCCTTATTTTCATCTTCTGCTAACTGTTTAAGAAGCTCTGGCGGGGTATTAGTGTTTTCTGCAACTACTTCTCTTACGTACCCATCTTCATCTTTTGCTAGCTTTGCAAGAACTTCTGGTGGGGTATTAGTGTTTTCTGCAACTGCTAATCTTACCCACTTCTCTTCATCTTTTGCTAGCTTTGCAAGAACTTCTGGTGGGGTATTAGGATTCCTTGCAACCGCTTCTCTTACCCACCACCCTTTATCTTCTGCTAACTGTTTAAGAAGCTCTGGCGGGGTATTAGTGTTTTCTGCAACTGCTTCTCTTACGTACCCATCTTCATCTTTTGCTAACTGTTTAAGAAGCTCTGGCGGGGTATTAGTGTTTTCTGCAACTGCCTTTCTTACCTCCCAATCTTTATCTTCTGCTAACTTTGCAAGAACTTCTGGTGAGGTATTAGTGTTTTCTGCAACTTCTAATCTTACCCCCTCATCTTCATCTTCTGCTAACTGTTTAAGAAGCTCTGGCGGGGTATTAGTGTTTTCTGCAACTGCCTTTCTTACCTCCCAATCTTCATCTTTTGCTAACTGTTTAAGAACTTCTGGTGGGGTATTGGTGTTTTCTGCAACTGCTACTCTTACCCACTTATATTTATCTTCTGCTAACTGTTTAAGAACTTCTGGCGAGGTATTAGGATTCCTTGCAACCGCTGCTCTTACCCGCCAATCTTTATCTTCTGCTAACTGTTTAAGAACCTCTGGTGAGGTATTAGGATTTTCTGCAACCATCTCTCTTACGTACCCACTTTTATCTTCTGCTAACTGTTTAAGAACTTCTGGTGAGGTATTAGTATCTTTTGCAACTGCTAATCTTACAAAGAAATTTTTACCTTTTGCTTCCCATTTTGGTATCGTAGTATTAACTTTATACATTCTATCACTGCTAAACAATTTTCTTCGCCTATATAAATATCTTAGCTTATATAAATACTTTTCTTTAGTTTTGTTTTTATAGAATGAATAAATTTAATTTCACTGCACTGCCTTTTCAAAAAAATGAAAAAAATTAATGCCAAGGGCTTGATTTGTAATAAGTATATTGGTGGTGAAAAATGTAGGCTTAGTATAAACTATATTCGTTATTGCCTAATTGTTGGACAACACCGCAAGCACATAACCTTTTTATTTTTTAATAATAGTCTATTTGAGAATATGAAAACTTTTATGAGGAAGCTTTAGGAAAGGCTTCAGCCAAAGCGCAAAGCGCAATGGAATACCTGATGACTTATGGCTGGGCCATACTAATTATAAGTGTTGTTCTTGCTGCACTCTTCCAGCTCGGTGTTTTTAATCCAATGACGTTTGCTCCTAAAGCACCACCTGGCTCGTGCCAGGTCTTCAGACGAAATGGACCTTATATAACCTCTTTCATAAACCTTGAAGGAATATGTAGTGGTGAATTGCCACAGTATGTAGCACAGTTCAACGGTGCAGGCGCAAATGTCACTATCAAGTCATCAAGTCCGTTGCTTACTAGCAACCAAGCAACAATGGCTGTTTGGGCGTATTGGAATTCAGGACATCCAGGTGGCAGACAAGAAATTTTAGGTGCAGACTCCTCACCAGGATACGAAATAAACCCTATAATAGCATTTAATGATAGCGGTAAGACGAAGCTGAAACATGGGTTTGCACAACAAGCAGCTGTTGGCCAGAGGCAAAAAGTCAGGCAAATTCTATTACTCCGGGCAAATGGTACTTTTTAGTAAGCAGATATAATGGCTCTTCGCTTAGTTTGTGGATAAACGGCGTACAAGTAGCAAGTACAGGAGTAAGTGGCAATCTTGCACTTCAGGGAAATGGAAACTATGCATATATAGCAAGCAAATCAAATACTGGCGATTACTTCAACGGAAAAGTGGCAGACGCACAGATCTACAACACTTCTCTTTCTGCGAGCGAGATTCAGGCGATTTACATGGAGGGCATAGGCGGTGCACCCATTGACCTGCAGCACCTTGTTGGCTGGTGGCCACTCAACGGCAATGCAAACAACTACAGTGGCAATGGCAACAACGGGCAGATAAACAATGTAAATTTTGTAAGCAACTGGTATAGTGGCTATACACCACCATAATTTTTGTTAAGTTTGAAAGCATAGAGGCGGCCTTAGCCGCCCTCTAGGCCAGTGCAGAGGCGAATAGCGCACTGGCAATAATAATTATGCTTGTAAAGATTTATAAATTTTTATACTTCTGTATACTTTTTGTAGTAAAGTATAAATATATTTCTTTTTATATAATAAGCAGGAGAAAGCGTGCCAACGCTATATAAAATGGCAGTAGCGGCTTGTGCTGCTCTCTAGTTTTTGAGGCGATGGGATGGAGAATAGCGGAGGCACCGGGGCAGAAGCATGGCCATACACAAAGAAAACAAAATACAAGCTGGTAACAGCACTGGAAGCAATATGGAAAGAAACAGAAAGAACAAAGAGCAAAGCAAAGAAATTAGAAGAGCAAATAGACTATGCAAGCCTTGCTGAGATAGCAAGGTGCACTATGAGCATAGTAGAAGCGGCTGTGCTAAGCAAAAAACTAAAGAAATCTGGCGTAAACAAGAAATATGAGGCAAATGTATACATAGAAGATGGCAAGATTGCATGGCAGCTGACCGGCAACTCTGAGTTGCCGGGCCCCGGGCCCGTTCTCCATCCAATATTTAAAGTTTTGAATCTAATTTTTATCATGCTTAGAATAGGCTACCACGTTTCAATAGCAAAGAGCATAGACCTTTCATTTGACAGGGCTAAAGAATTAACATGCACAGCTATGCAGCTCTTTGTTACAAACCCAAGGGGCTGGAAGATGCGTGTGCTTAGCAGAGAGGAGAAAGAGCTTTTTGTTGAAAAGGAAAAGAGTTATGGTATTGAAGTTGTTGCACATATGCCTTATCTACCAAATCTGGCAAGCCCAAAAGAGAATGTTTACAAAGCAAGCATAGAAGCGCTTAAGCTTAACATAGCTAGGTGCAACGAGCTTGGCATAAAATATCTTGTAACACACCTTGGAAGCACTCTTGGCGTTAATGAGCATGCAGTTGAAAGAGTAGCAAATGCGATTGCAAGCTGCATAGATAGCTATGATGGCACGCTTCTCCTAGAAAATGAATCCGGCCAGCTGAACAGCGTTGGCTCAAAGCTTGAAGAGCTAAAAGCAATAAGCGATCTTGTTTCTAGCAAAAAGATAGGCTATTGCTTAGATACCTGCCATGCATTTGAAAGCGGCTATGATATAGCAAAGAAGGAGGTTGTTGCAGAAATAGCAAATAAGCTTGGCAAAGAAAAGATAAAGGTAATACACTTAAACGATGCAAAATATCCTCTTGGCTCTGGAAAGGATAGGCATGCAAATATAGGCCTTGGCTATATAGGCAAAGAAGGCTTTAAGAGCTTCTTCTCAAACGAGTGGCCCAGAGAGAAGATAATTATACTTGAAACACCATATAGCGATAAGATAAGCCCAGATGAAGAGCTTAGCCTAGCTAGGAAGCTTGCCGGATTCTAATTTGGTGGTTTTTTGTTTGAAAACACTTTCGCTAGGGTAGAGAAGATATTATACCTTAGAAAAGGCTTTAAGCCAAAGTGGGCTTGGAAAAGGGTGTTTTTCAAAAGCTTTTCCTTGCCAAAAAGTATAAACAAGCATATTCTTATTTCTGGCGAATCTGGCAGCGGCAAGTCAAACGCTGCTAAGATGCTCTTAAAGTATTTAAGCGAGAAAGGTGCTAACTTCATACTCTTTGATCCACATGATGAATACATAGACCTTCCAAGCGCTACAAATGCAAGTATATACGATGCAAGCGTTATAGGCGCTGATATGTTTGCATTAGATGGTATGAGCATAAAGGAGAAGAGCATTGAATTGACAGAACTTTTTAGAAAGGTGTTTAGACTTGGCGAGGTGCAGAGCAATACACTTTACAGGCTCATAAGCTATACCTATAATTTGTTTGCGGAGAAGGGCAAAGTGCCAAGCATTTCAAGCATTCTTTATTCAATAAGTGTTTTTAAGAAGCATGCAAGCAAGGGTGAGCTCGCTATTCTAAACAGCCTTGAAAAACGTTTCATGCTAGCAAGCGAGCTTGGAAGCAAAAGTATTGATATAGGCAAGCTTCTAAATGAAAAAAGCATATTTGCACTCTCTTCTTTGCATACAAGCGAGGCGCAAGCTATTTATATAGAAGGCTTTCTCAGGAAGCTCTATAGCTATATTCTAAGCAACAAGCATGCTCGCGAATTATATATTGTTATAGATGAAATTGAGAAACTTGGGCAAAGCAGCATATTGGCTAGATTGGCAAACGAGGGCAGGAAGTATGGCATTGGCATTATAGCAATTGCACAGCATGCGAAGAGCGTTGAAAAGAGCATAAGAGGCAATGCCTCTACAGTACTAGCCTTTTACCAAAGGGAGCCTGAAGAGCTTAATTATGTAGCGAATATGATATCTGGCGGCAATGAGCTTGATAGATTTATAGAGATAAAGAAAGAGCTTAGAAAGCTAAAGCAGGGCTATGCTATAGCTCTTACAACAAGCAATGTCGAGCTTGTAAAATTTGGCCTCTTTGAAGGCAGAGAGGATGTCAGCTATTATCTCTTCAAGCTTGCAAAAGAGCCGATAAGAGAAGAGACACTTTTTGAAAAGCTAAGCATGTTTGGCAGAGAGGAGATAATGAAAAGCATAGACATGCTAGCAAGCAAAGGGCTTCTTGGCTCCTATACCTTATATGCTAAGCAGTACAAGGGCAGGTATTATATGATTAAGCAAAGAAACAGCGTAGAGCATGACATTATGGTTCATTTAATAAGCATGCACCTCAAAAAGCATGGCATAGGCAATAAGGTGTATAATACAAGCTATGGCCCGGATATTATTGCAAGAATGGGCAGGAAAAGAATAGCGATAGAGTATGAGACTGGAAGAAAGAATGAGGAAGAAACATTAGCAATGCTTGAGAAAAGGAAAATGTATTTCGACAAGGTTATTGTAATTTCAAACATGCCTATTTTTTCAAAAATAAAATCTGAGGGCATAGAAACATTAAATGCAAATGAATTCTTTGAAAAAGAGCCAAGTAATTATTTTTAACTTGTAACTTTTGCTATTATCTTACCAAATGTTCCCTCGCTAATAAGAGAGGCTTCATCTGTATAATTAATAGAGATGTAGCCAGTATATACACTGCCAGCCCGCATGCCTTGAGCTCCTGAGCAATATGTGGTAAATGTATAGCTAGCACCTCTTGGCAGGTATACAGGCCCTATACTTTGCATGTTTGAAAGCGCTTTGCTTGAACAACCCAATGCTGTTATGTTTATAGGATCCTGCATAGTGTTCTCTATAGTTATATTAAGCAAGCCGTTTGATGATAAAGAGAAGGATTTGCATACAAAGCCCATAGGCAGTTCGCATCTGCTAATTACATATGTGCTTGAGTTAAAAACTCCAAATGAGTAGAAAACAACAAGCATTAAAGAGATTATTGCTATTGTTGAAAGATAAGCGTTTAGATAATCGGCAACTACCTGAAGCCTCTTCATGTATTTGCTATGTGATTAAAAAATTTAAATAGCTATTAAGCTCCTTGCTTTTCTTTTACAACATTCTTATCGCTTTCTTTTGCATTGCCATCGTTTTCCTTTGCAGCATTCTCATCAAGTTCTATCGATTTTTCATATTTCCTGAATAGACTATAGAAGAGCTCCTTCTCTGCTTCTACCACTTCCATCTTCTCCTTCAAGTCATTCTTAAATCTATTTTCAATACTTGCTCTCAGCACCTCGCCTGAGCCAATCTCAATCTCAACATAGGCATAGCCGTTTAGCATATCGTCGCCTGGCACGCTTACATTTATTCTCTTAAGGAAAGGATCATCTGAACTTCTCTGAAGTGCTGGGCTAAATACTGCAATCTTTCCGTTAAATGCATAGCCTTCTGCAACATGGTGGTGGCCGCTTGCTATTAGATTAGCGTTGCTCTTCTTTGCTATAAGAGAATTAGCAAAAGCGGTATTCTTTGGCATCTCATGAGCTACTTCTATTACATAGCTGTTTCCTTTGTAGTTTATTGTAAACACATCAGCTCCGTATTCGCCGCCGGGTGCTATCTTTATATGCTCCTTCCAGTCAGATGGCAATTCATTAGTATGGCTCTCAAGCACTGTAAACAGGTAATCCCTTATTCTTGTCGCCTCGTCAAACTGCCAGCCATCTTCGCTCTTGTTATAGTGGTTGCCTGAAGAAAGGAGCAAATAGCCGCCGCGCTTAATAAACTCAATAAGCGTTGGAAGCATAAGCCTTAGCACTATGCCTGTCTGCTCATCTATATTGTGTATTCTCCACATCTCCTTCTCTTGGTAGTAGGCTAGCATTATTTCATTTATTTCTTCTTTTTGCAAGCCCTGCTTCTCAAGGAATGCCCTGAATCTTGTGCTATCATCAGTAAGGCTTGACTGCCTTTGCACATTCTTATAATTGTTGTGATTGCCTTCTATCAACTCTGACATTATTATTATATCCGGCTTTTTCTCTGCAATATCCCTTATCGCGGCCTTCAGCATGGGCATATTTACATAATTGCCCATGTGTATATCTTGCAGTAATGCAATCTTTAGCTGCTTGCCCTCGATAATGTCGCCTTTTCTTAAAAGGGATTTTGCAAAATCTTCATCAATATACTTAAGCTCTCTTTCCTTTATCTCGCTAGGCCTCTTGTTTGACAATATAGCATGTTCAAGCTCCTGCTTGAATGCACCATTTCCATTGCGCCCCTTCTTTGGAGGGTTTTTAATCATGTTAAGAAGCTGTTCAAGCTTTGGCTGCTCTTCAATATCACTCTTTAATCTCTCATTAGCCAGGAAGCTAGGATAAAGTATTTCTATTTTAGGCGTTCCCTCATTAAGGGTTAGCATTGTGGCTGTTGAGCCGAGAAGCCCTTTATCAACAGCTTTGGTCTCATCTGTTATAATTCCAAGATTATGCAGCATTGCCAATTTTTCCATATCTACGAATGGGCCCTGGTTTAATATAGTAAGCAAGCCTTTTGAATTGTTTAGCAATGGTCTAAACTTAAAATTAGTATATATGTTTCTTCCTCTTATAAATACAACATTTTCATCCTTGCCTATCTTGAATACACCATTTTCCATATATTTGTATAGCATGCTTGCCTCATCAACATTGCCCTTAAGCTTATAAGCCTCTATCGGGCTTTCTACAACGATTGTATGGCCATTTACCTTATATTCAGCAACACGTTCAACCTGCAATATAAGATTCTGCCATCTTCCGAATGCATACTTTATAGATGACTTGTAGTAATCTAGCGCTATCTCATGTATAAGGTCTGCAGCCGATTTTGTAATAGGTATCTGCCTTGTAAAGATAAGAGCCTGCGACTTGCTTTTAGCTAGATTCTCTGTTGTATTCTCTTCAATGGATTCATTAAGCCTTCTATCAAGAGCCCTTAGCTTTGAAGCTATACCTTTTGCTTTACCCTTAAGCTTATTGTATTCATCTATTGAGCCACCGCCCTCCTTTATCTTCTTCATCTCTTTTCTTATCTCCCTAAGCTTTGCTTTCTCTTTTTCTATAGAAGCCTTAATCTCTTCAGGATCTTTCTTCATTAAAGCCTTTTCATACAGCTCAGTTAGTAGCGAAGCCCTTTGCTGAAGCTCATCGGCCTCCTCCTTGTTTAGCTTTATCTTAGCATCTATATTAGCGAGCTCTTCAAACAGCTTAAACCTTTCTTCGTCAGTTGCATTGTTAAGCTGGGCCTTAAGCGCTTTTCTCGATTCTATTGTAGACTTTATTATTGCTTTCCTAGCGCTTATGCCTTCATAAATAATCTCTATTCTCTTTGCTATTCCTTCTGGATTATAGTTGAATTCATAGATCAGCTGGTCTTCTATATGCTTAATATTCTCAACATCTTCCTTGCCAAACGCATATACAACTTGTGCGTTTTGAGGAAGCTCTTTGAGTATTCTTTCAAGATGTGGCTTTATAACAGCAGCAGCATCTTCTATGTTTGCAACACCTTCCTCAACAACCAGCAAGCGGTTAAAGTTGCCGCGAGAGCCTTTTCTAGGCAAATCTGGAATGGCGCCTCCAATCACAACAACAAAATCAGGTCTTTTACTCTTTTCAAGCGTGCTAAGGTAATGCGCTAAGCCTATAAAATTATCGTCGCTCTCATATTTTGTAGAGCCGCCTATCTGATATAAGGCAAGAATCCTGCATTCCCCCACAGTAGTTGAGTCAGCCATAGACTCAATATTAAGGAAGCTTAAAAATATTTAAATATTCCACAATTCCACTATTATACTTGTATACTTTCTTTACCTAAGCTACATTTTGTCTAGAAAAAGTAAACAAAACTGATTTAGTCAAATACCATAGCAATCGCTAAAGGCTAAAAAATCTAGCATAGATAAATAAGCATGCAAGCAAGGGCACCAGGGGTTATTAAGCTATTGGGCGAGCATGCTGTTGTTTATGGCAAGCTTTCGCTAGCGAGTGCAATAAGCCTTTATGCACATGCAAAAGCAGAGAAGAAAGGTAGCGAATTTGCGATTGAGCTAAAGGATTTTTCAAAGAGCTATGAGCTGAGCGAGAATGAGCTAAGAAGAATATATCAAAAATATGAAAAGAAGAAAAGCTTCGAAGAATTTGCAGCGAATGAAGATGCTATGCTATTGCCATACGCAACGATAGCAAGCATTCTAGCAAGGAAGCAGAGCTTAGAAGGCATAAAGATAAGCATAAGCTCAGAAATACCTGTGCAGAAGGGCTATGCAAGCAGTGCAGCATGCTCAACAGCATTTGCCTTGGCTTTGGCAAGCGCAATTGGCTTAGAAATGAGCGATAATGAAATGGTAGAGCTTGCGAGGAATGGCGACAAGGTAATACACAAGAACGAGGGTGCAGGAAGAATAGATATTAATGCTTCTTACTATGGCGGCATAGTTAGCTACTCTAGCAAAGAAGGAGCAAAAAGGGAAGAGATAAACGCTAACTTAAACCTATTTGTTGTTGATACAGGCCCAAAGAAGAGCACAGCAGAGACCGTTGGCCACGTAGCACAGCTCTACAATGAAAGAAGAGAAGAAACGAATGCAATGCTAAATGAGATAGATGCAATAGCAAGGCAGGGCATAGCGTTGCTAAAGGCAAACAGGCTAAAGGAATTTGGCGAGCTAATGTATAGAAATCATGAATTGCTAAAAATGCTTGGCGTATCGAGCGAAGGATTAGACAAAGCGGTGGAGAAGGCAAGGGCACATGGCATGCTAGGGGCAAAGCTGAGCGGAGGTGGAGGCGGAGGTATCGCAATAGTATTAGCAGATGAAGGCAAAGAAGACTTAGATTTTTTCAAAGAGATGGGCTTTAGCGTTAGGAAGGTAAGCATAGATTATAATGGTGCAAAAGGATTAAGCAGGTAAGTTAAATAGCTTAAATTTCTTTTTTCAAAATGATCTTGCAGAATTTTCGCAAGAAAAATAGAAGTGCGTTTATTTGTTTTTGAAAAATAAGGTATTTTAAAATTAAAGTTAAAGTTGTATTAAAAATATGCAGAGGTAAATTTTATGGGTAGAGCTTTTGAAACGAAACTTAATATTCTATTAAGCGAAATTCTCAATGAAAAATTAAAATTGCAAAGTGATGCTGAAACTAGAAGGGGCAGCGGAAGACGGCCAGATATATTGATTGATATAAGTGGAGTTAAAATTGTTATTGAAGCTTCATACTCACGAAACGATGCAGAAGCAGATGTTAATAAAAAAATAGAAGAAGGTTATGGTGATATAGGGGTAGCCCTTTATTATAAGGAACCGATTTCAGATGCTGCTTCCGAACCCGAAATCAAAAACATATTAACTAATTCTAAATTTGAAATCAAAATTATTGCAAAACAAGATCTTTCCGAACTTAACAAAAAAAGGAGCATTCCTCTAACAGAATGGTCTGAAGTAGACATAGGAGAGCTTTCTTCTATATTAATAAATATCAAAGATTTTTTAGTTAATGAAACTTATACAACAGAAGCCATAAATGAGATCGAGATTAAGACCAACGATTTTGTCGAGAGGATGAAAACCTTAGACAAAGACAAATTTATGGCACAAAAACTTTATGATGTTTTTTACAAACTTCAAGGTCTCTACTATGGGGATTACAAAGAGATAGCGGAGCTGGTTTATGCCCAGTCTTTTCTTGCACTATTACTCTCTACGATGTTTTATAACTCGATACAATCAACAAAAGGGCTAGACAGTTTAAACAAACTAAAATCGAATCTAGGGATAAAAGGGGCCCTACAAAAAGCTTATGAAGAAATACAAAATAAAGTAGATTATAAACCAATATTTATATTAGCACAAGAAGTAATCGAGAATATCCCTTCAGAATTGCTTGATGTTATCTTCGAGCTAAGTATGAAATATTCTAATACTTCACTTCTTAAGAAAGACTTTTCAGGAAAGTTATACCATAAGATAGTCGGAGACTGGCAAACCAGAAAAGGTTTTGCAACATATTTTACCACAATACCCGCCTCTTATTTGTTATCCTATCTTACCGTATTTTCTGAATTTTCACCTGTCTCCAATGTAGAGGAGCTATCTGTCTGTGATTTTACTTGTGGTAGCGGGACACTTCTAAACGCTATTTATGCGGCTTTAAAAGACAAATATATTTTAGAAAACTTTGAAAAAGGAGAAGTGGATTTGGAGAAATTTCACAAAAATTTGTTAGAAAATAATTTATGGGGGTTTGATGCATTAAGGTACGCTGTACAAATAGCTTCACTAAACCTGGTATTCCAGAACCCCAATGTACCTCTGGAAACTATGAATCTACATACGATACCGTTGGGCCTAGATAAAAATGGGGAAATCGTTTTGGGTTCATTAAAGTTTTTATATAACGATAAATTGTTTCCTTATTTTGATGACTACTTAGGAGAAGAAGTGTCTATCCTCGAAAAGCATAGACAGAATCCCACCCTTCCAAAATTTGATTTAATTATTATGAATCCCCCATTTACAAGGGCTACAGGAAGGCATGGGAAAAAAGGGGAACTATTTGGATTTATTGCTGACAAAGAGATACGCGCTGAGGTTAAAAAAGAATATAAAAAAGCAAGAGATTACGTTAAAAAGGCGTTACTTAAAACAGCAGACAAATACTTTAAAATTATTGAAGGAGACAGACAAACATATAGTGGGATAGGTCCTGCTGGTGAAGGCTTACTTTTTATGTATCTAGCTTCGCAGCATCTAAAAGACGGAGGGAGGATCGCGTTTGTCTTACCTAAGTCTATCCTTAGTGGCGTTAGTTGGTTTCTTATGCGAGCTTATCTTCTGGAAAGATTTCACATCGAATATATAGTAGTAAGTTATGACAAAAGAAAACAAGACGAAGGGGGAGGATACAATTTTTCAGAATCAACAAACCTGAGCGAAGTACTTATAGTTGCACAGAAGAAAAAGGAAAACGACTCAAAAACCAAATTTATTGCTTTACTAAAAAAACCAGATACTTCGTTTGAAGCCAAACGGTTGGCGAAATTAATTATAAAAAGTCAGTCATCAACTGACCTTAGCCCATTTTACGGAGTAATGCAAATTGTTTCTAAAAGTGAGTTAGAGGAGAACATAGATAACTGGATAAGATTTGTTGCTTTTCCAAGTCGGCAGTTAAATGATTTTGTTCGTTACTCAGCGAAGGGAATTATTGCAGGACATAAGTTTGAAACGGTAAAGTTGCAAAAACTTGCACAAATAGGCATAGATGCACATCAATTTCGAGATTACTTTAAAGAAACTAATTTATCGGATGGCTATCCTGCAGTTATAAGTGGTAAAGAAGAAAATAGGCGAAGACTAATAGTTAAGCCCAATGCAAAAATTATTGCTATAGAAGCCAAAGGAATAGAGCTTTTCAAGCAAATGTCAAGTAATCTTTTGATTCCGGATAGGATAAGGGTAAATACTGTACATTATTTAGCATTATATTCTGAAGAACCAGTAATGTCTAATTTATTTTATTCTGTAAAGTTTATTAAAGAGACAGATGAGCAAAAATATAAAGCCCTTTGTTTGTGGTTGAATAGCGTGTGGGGCATGCTTACTATTTTATCTAATAGAGAAGAAACAGAAGGAGGTTGGATAAGACTTAAAGAGGCACACTGGAGAGCACTACCAGTATTAGACGTTTCAAAACTCGATAATAGAACATTGGCAGAGCTAAGCAAAATATTTGACAAACATAGCAAAAATAGACTGAATAGGCTTACTGCGCAGTTTGACCCAAAGAATTTAGATCAAGCAAGAAAGACGCTTGATTTAGATTTCGCTGAAGCGATTGGTATAAAAATAACAGAAGAAGAACTAATAGAAGTATATAAAATTATACACGCCGCTTTTTCGGCATGGTTATAAAATAAATGTTTATATAAACTACAGTCAGAGAAAACAAAAATTCAAGCTTAAGAAGCTCAATGTTGAAGGCTTCGATGCTGAGCTATACTTTGATGTAAAAGACATGCAAAACCTTAAGCTTGGGGAAGTCATTAATCTTATAGACAAGCTGCAAGCAAACGATAAAAAGATAGAAGCTTCATTTAGATATAATATTAAATAAACACCACGCTATATTTTATCACTTCTTTTTAAATACTATATATTCGTCTTTTTTATGGGTTGGTTTGGCCTTTGCATTTAATATTATTACTTCTGCCCCATCCTCTTTATAATCGGCTGCATATTCATTTATCTTGTTACCTCCAAGAAGACCTATATCTAAAATTATTATAGCCACTCCTTTATAGTGCAACAGTTTATAATAATCTCTTATTTCTTTGAGTCCTTTGTTAAGCGTACCCTCATTATTAGCATATTTGAGCTCTAAAACGTATTGATCATCAACTGTTATATCTCCCCTGTTGTGTTGACTTCTCACATCTTTTATGTTCATACCAGGAAACTTAGCATGTAGAGAGGTCAGTAAAATGTTTCCAAAGTCGTCTTCACCAGATATCTCAAGTGATTTAATGTGTTCTCTAAATTCATTATCGATATAATTCATAACTATATTAAAATTATTTAAGTTCGTACCGGCTTTGGATGTGTTTTGAGCGTTAACTTCATTTGTTTCAGTTTTTGTTTCAGATTTTTTGCTGCCTTCATTATGAGATATGCTATTAGACGGTGGCTCTTGTATCGCCTGTTGGGCTATTCTGCTTTCTGTAGATTCAGGATAAGGTGGTACATCTATGCGATGCTCTTGAACAAATTTTAATATAAACTTGCTAGGTACCTCATTCACTATAAAATCTTCGTATGCGTCGCGATCAAGTGGACGCTTTTCTTTATCACCAGTTATGGGATCAACAGTGTAAGGTTTTGGGCTACTACCATACTCATCACATAATTGCTTTATTTGAGAAAATGTTAATATAGAAGCTACTGCCTCTTTCCAAGATTTTATTTCTTGAGATCTTTGATAGTTTTCTTTGGCAGTTTCTATTATCTTTTTAGTACCTTCTTTTATAGAATCTAGTATTCCCATGATTTAATAAAGAATTATAAATTTTAAAAACCTTTCATAGGCTAACTATACGGCCATGATATTAAGTTTTGCTTTTTTATTCAGTGAAAAAGGAGAAGAGGTGAGAAAGCTGGAGTGGGGAAGTGCCTTCTCTACCTCTTTGTTCCTTCTAGCATAAGTTCCTTTGGATCAATTCCTTTCATCAATTCTTCGTTTAGCAAATGCAATTCAGCGATATGCTGGTTTAGTGCTCTTATCCTTGCAATATTCTTAACCTTTGAAATTGTATTTGAATTTATCATTGCAAGCTGCGTATTTAATTGATCGATTTTCTTGTTGTTCTCCTTGACCATATCCCTTATATAACTCTTAATCACAGTGGGTGAATTAGCGTATTCCAATACCTTTACCCCTGTCATAACGGCAAGGTAATTGTCTTTTAGCTTCCTGCCAAGTCCAACGATAAGGTTCGTTATAGCATTAGCATAATCCATTAATTCATCGGTTGAGAAGGCTTTTTCAACAAGGAGCGGTATTATATGCACTTCATAATCCCATGAATTGCCGAGCTTGTCCCTTACATTTAGTATGTTGTCCATCAATATTGTTAGTTCGTTTATGCCTTCTACCTTGCTCATCCAGCTCTGCAATACAAGAACATTGTACGCTTCCTTCTTTCCTTCTCCAAACCTGCGTTTGTAATCATTAAGCAGCATGTTTGCAATCCTTGCCTTTGCATTCTCTGCACTCTTGTCTGCATTCGCCTTTTCCTCTTCCTTCAGTGCATTGTAATGCATAACCAGGTCATTTACACTGTTTGATTCATTTATGAGCTCATAAACTGCTTTTTCTGCAGCACTTATGCTACCAAGCCTTTTATTATAGCTAAGCATTAGCATACCTGTGAGCTCTGCATACCTCTTGTATTCACTCTTATTCTTAGACTTCTTCATAATAAGCTCGAAAAGCATGCTACTGCTTAACTGCTTATTCTTTTCTTGCATATAATCAAGCTCATCTATAGCCATATTAATCAGCATAAACAATCTGCCATGTATTGCGGCCTGTCTTTATTAGCTTTATAGGTCTATTCTCATCGTTCTTCGCTTGCGGATTATGCCTTCTAAGCTTGTCAAAAAACATCAGCCCACCTCTTATACATTACATAATGGCTCTCAAGATACCTACTTCTTAATGCATTCCTCTTTATAAACCTTTCTAATGCCTCGCTCTCATCCTTCTTAGCTGTTACAACATAGCCTGCTGAGCCGCTTGTTATTTGAACTTCTACAACACCATTAAGGCCAAGAAGCTCATCAGCTATTTCCTTTGCGTTTGTATTAGGCTGCGGTTCGATAAAATAAAGGCCGTACTTGCCTGTCTTTATTGTCTTTACTCCCATTGATTTCTTCATAACCCCACCAGTGCTATAAGCATGAATGGCGATGGTGGTTGGATCTTTGGGGAGCATGAAAGAGTCGGGCGAATTATAATTATGCATATTTTCCCACCATCACCACGAGTAAATAATTTATTCTAAATAATATAAATATTTATTGGAATAATTTTACTAATGTTTGAGGATTTGTATTGAAACTTAGGTAATTAATTTTATATTTTGGGAATTATTATGCCTGCATCACTCGAAAAGCAAGAATACATAAAGAATGAATTGCCCTATGAGCTGCTAAAAGCACTTTATAATAACTCTAGATTATCGTTAAGAGACCTTGCCAAACAACATGGAGTATCGCACCATGTTGTAAGCTCTTTGCTAAAAAGATTGGAAAAGGATTATGGCATAGTATATACATTAGACCTTGACGAGAACAAATTGGGCTTTGCAAATGGAAAGATTGTTACAATAAAATTCAAGAACAAGCCAGATATAGAGATAATAAAGGAAAAACTCATAAATGATCCTTTTGTACAAGACCTTTACCTAGCAGACGGTGACTTTGACCTTATTATGTATGTATCTGGCATAACAGAAGAAGAATTCATGCCTTGGCAGTGGCTTTTAAGACAGTACTTTAATAAGTATACACCCTTAGTTAGGATTTCTACGTTGACAAAAAAATACGCTGGCTTTATGCCACTTAGAAACAAAGCAATAATGAATTCACCAAACCTATCTGAATTTGAGAAAAAAGTACTTACTATTCTGAACGAAAATTCAAGAGAAAAGATATCAGAGATAGCAAAAAAGGTTAAGGTAAAAGATCTAGACAAGGTTATCTATGTTATCAAAAAGCTAAAGGAAAGAGGTATAATAAAGAGGTTTACAGCAATAACGACCAAACCAGGCAAGAGCATTATACAGGCCTTTGGTGCTACAATAAACCCAAGTAATAACCACCTTAACTACGTGATAAATTTTTATAACGAAGTAGTCAAAGAAGAGAAACACCAATTTGCAAGCGATTATATATTAATTATAGACACTTTAGGGTATTTTGATGGATTTTATATTGCAAGCTTCAGCCGAGGCGAAGATGCAGAAAAAAGAGGAGCAGAGATGTATAGAAAGATATTTGCAGATGAAATACTCTTGCTAGAGAAAGCAATAATAACAGATACATTGGTAGGCTACTTACCCCTGCATATAGATTCTTTTGAAGTCTGGAAAAAAGAACTAAAATTAGAATAGGTATGCACTTAGCCCCAGTAGTTTGCCTTTTACTTCACCGTGGTAATCATCACGTAGTATTGAAGTACTTCCTGAAATTTTTATGCGTGGGCAATTAGTGGTTTTATCAGTAAGAACAATTATTTTTGAATTTTTGGCATTATAAATCTTCATTAGCACCACTTTTTTGTAATTTGTATGATTTCCAAAAACTTAAAAAGGTTTAGATTTCTTGCGTGTAAAAAGATAAAAGTTGCTAGACATTTTGCTGCTTAGTAGTTTTTGCAATGCCAAACAAGTGAAAAAGTAGCTAACAAAAATAAAGAAAAGAATATATACCCAGGAGGATATAAAAATGAAGGTGCTTGAGATGGAGTCAGAAAAAGATAGCAAAAATAGTGTTACAGACTTAAAAAATGTTGCAAGAAGGAATTCAGGAGGTGCTGAAGGCCCAAATACACAAACCCAAGGAAACAATGCTCAGAAACAAATATTATACAAAGACAATACAATGACTATTGTAAGAGAGAAGGCAAAGATAAATGGAAGTGATTTCGAATTTTTGAAAATCGAAGAGAATGATGCGGTTGTTGTTCTAGCAGTGGTTGATGATCACATAATCCTAGAAAAGCAGTATAGGCCTGCAATAGGCAAATACATTTATGAGCTTCCTGCTGGGCATATAGAAATAGAAGAGAATGAAAGCCCCATAAATGCTGCGATTAGAGAGATGCAAGAGGAGACAGGCTACACGCCAAAGAAAGTTTCATTCCTATTTAAAGGCTATCCAATGCCTGGAACAAATACAGCGATGGTTTATTTCTATCTTGCGGAAGACCTTTCTGAGGGCGAAGCCAATCCTGAAGCTGACGAAGATATAAGCGTTGTAAAGGTAAGCTTAGAAGACGCTATGAAGATGATACGCTCTGGAGAAATTATAGATTTGAAAACGATAACAGGCATTCTTTACTATTATTATATTTTCAAAAATGCGAATAGACGGCAGGCAAAGGAAGTTATATAAATTTATACTGTTTATAATATGGTTTTGGGGGGGATATGGCAAAGAAATTTATTATTGCTGTCGATGTAGACGGTGTTCTTGCGGATAGCATAAAACAGATGTTAAGGATTATTGAAGAAGAGACAGGAGTAAAGAAGACAGAGGAGGAGATTAAGCACTATGATTTATCAGACATTGGCCTACCCCGGGAATATATAATGTATGCTTTTAGAAAGGCGTGGATGGAATATGAGAAGATTAAGCTTGTTGATCCAAATATTCCATACATTTTGAAGAAGCTTCATGAACAGGCAATAATCTATATTGTTACAAGTTCAATTGGAGCTGACAATGAAATAATAGGCTGGCTAGAAATGAACAATATAGTTTATGACAAGCTTGTACATGTAAAAAAGGATAACGAGAAGCTTAGTGTTGAAGCGGATGTATTCATTGAAGATAATCCATATTTGGCTATTGAGCTTGATAAGGTAGGGAAATCTGTAATAGTGCTTCAGCGGCCTTGGAATGGAGTGCTTCAGGAGCCTTGGATTAAGTTTAAAAACAATGGCATAACATTTGCAGTGAACTGGAGTGAACTGTTTGGCATACTTAATGAAAAACTGGTTGGCTCTAGCTAATTTAACCTTATTTGAAAAAGCATGCATAACGAATATATAGTATTTGTTGACCACAGGTTTAGCAAGATTGTAGAGAGGGAACTTGCCTCTTTGCCAAATTGCACCATCGAAGCCTATAAGGTTAGAAACAACCGCAAGCTCAATACCTTATTCTTTAAGGTATTAGCCAATAATAGCATAGATTTCGAAAAAGTTAGCAAAGCTTCAGCCTTTATTGATTTTGTCATAGGTGTTGACTTTACCCTGCAGATTAATACTCTCGACTATCAAAAGATAGAAGAAGCGATTGCAAAAATAATCAATGACTCGAACGCAAAAACATTCAAAATAGAGGTTAAGAAAATAGACTTCTCTTCAAATGAAACGGCAAAATCAATAGAGGTAAGGCTAGGAAGAGAGCTTGAGAAGCGGGGCTATATCGCAGATCTTAATAATCCAGAGCTTATAATTTACTGCCTGCTTCTTCGCAACGCTGTAATACTTGGTCAACCCATTGCAGGCTCAAAAAGAATTGTTCTAGACCTTTTCAGGCAGGCCAACAAAGAAAAGGAGGATTTTGTAAATAGGGCAGAATATAAGCTCAAAGAAGCTGTAGAAGCTTTTGGTATAGATTTAAGCATGCATAAAATCGCTCTTGATATAGGCGCAGCACCAGGCGGCTGGAGCCATTATCTATTGCAGCACGGAGTGAAGGTTGTTGCTGTGGATAATGCACTATTAGATTACAAAAAATTTATAGGCAAAAAGATGCTCGTTATTACAAATGAGAAGGAAAAGCTTGGACTTGATAAGATAGAAAATGTCTCAATCAAAGAATTTGGAGAAGAAATAGAGATAGGTGCATATGACTTAATACATATCAAAACAAATGTGCTGAATGAGCAGATAGCAAGATTGCTTAATAAGCTTGGCAAGTTTGATATGCTTACTATAGATACAAATACAGCACCATTAGAGAGCGCCTCAATCGCTAATAAGCTTGCAGGCTTCTTAACCAATAACGCAGTATTAGTGATGACAATAAAGCTAATAAGCAAAGCGTTCAGCAAGCATATATCTGAAGCAGTTGACGAGCTTTCTAAAAATTATGGCTTTGCTAAAGTAAAGAAGCTTCCACACAACAGGCAGGAGGTTACACTTTTTGCTACTAAAAAAGCCTAGCATTTATTGCTTTGCTCTTTCAACAAAATATAATTTATTAATTTAATCTGCAAATATTAATTTAATCTATAGTGGTTTTGTGGAAAGCGTTGCTATAAGAATAGGTGGAGCAAACGGCGATGGAATAGATTCTGCGGGGCTTATGCTAGCAAAAATATTCAAAAGAATAGGCTATGATATATTTGCATTTAGAGGCTACCAGTCTGTAATAAGAGGAGGCGTAGTATGGTACCAGGTAAGAATATCTAATGAAAAGCTATACAGCTATGGAAATGAGATTGATCTGCTTATAGCATTATCACGAGAAGCAGTTCAACAGAGCAGCGCACTTGTCAAAGAGAATGGCATTCTTGTTTATGATTCAAGCATAGGAAATGTAGCTACAAAGCAGGGCATAAAGCTCATGCCTATTCCATTAACTGAACTAGCAATAAAGGCTGGCGGCTCTCTATATAGAAATGTAGTTTCAATTGGTATAGCTTGCAAGATTCTAGGGCTTAGTGGCGAAGCTGCAAAAGATGTTTTAAGCTCTAGATTCAAGAACAAGCCTGATGTACTTGAAAGCAACTTAAAGGCTTTTGAGCTAGGCTACAATGCTGTTGAGCCTTTGATTAAAGCACCGCAGCCTGGAAAAGGTGCTAAATACTTGCTTAGCGGCAATAACGCTCTTGCAATTGGAGCCTATGCTGCTGGCTGCAAGTTTTATGCTGCATACCCTATGACTCCAGCAAGCAGCATAATGGAGTGGTTCGCAAACCATGAAGAGCTTGGTGTGTTTTTCAAACAAACAGAAGATGAAATAGCAGCAATAAACATGACTATAGGCGCCGCAAGTGCTGGTGTTAGAGCTATGTGTGGCACAAGCGGCGGCGGTTTCTCGCTAATGGTAGAAGCATTAGGCCTTGCTGGCATGATAGAAGTGCCTATAGTAGTTGTCGAATCACAGCGAGCAGGGCCAAGCACAGGCTTGCCTACTAAAACTGAGCAAGGTGATTTGCTCTTTGTAATGCATGCTTCACAAGGTGATTTTCCAAGAATAGTTATCGCTCCAAGAAGTGTTGAGGAATGTTTTTATGTTGGAGCAAATGCATTTAACCTTGCTGAGAAATATCAGTGCCCTGTAATAATATTGCTTGATCTCTTCTTATCTGAGCATGTTGAGAGCGTTGATATAGATCCAAGCAAAATAAGCATAGACCGTGGAAAAATACAGAAAGAGCCTGTCAAAGACTTTAAGCGCTATCAGATAACAGACGACGGCATTTCGCCAAGGTCTTTGCCTGGAACAAAAGGCCTTGCTTTTGTTGCTGCAAGCGATGAACATGATGAGTATGGCAACCTTATAAGCGATGTGCTCGTGGGCTTGCCTGAATATGCTGAGCTTAGGAAAAAGATGCATGAGAAAAGGTTAAGAAAGCTTGAAACAATGATTAAAAATAATGATATTGAAATGCCTATGGTTTTGAATGAGAATGCTGATATATTCATAGTAACCTTTGGCTCAACTACAGAAAGCTCAATAGAAGCTATTTCTTTGCTAAAAGAGCGAGGCATAAATGCGGGGCTTATTGCATTTTCTTATCTGCACCCAATGAAAAGCGAAGAGGTGAAGAAGCTTCTGAGTGGCAAAAGGCTCGTTGATGTTGAGTGCAATGCAACAGGCCAGCTTGCAAAGCTCATAGCAATGAATACAGGCATTATAATAAAGGACAAGGTGCTAAGGTATGATGGCGAAGCTATAACAAGCAAGGAAATAGCCGATGGTGTTGAAAAATACTTTAGGGGTGTTTAAATGCTAACACAACAAGATTATAGATCAAATATAAAGCCGATATTCTGCCCTGGCTGCGGCGACTATGGCGTGCTTGCCGCATTAACAAAGGCCATGGCAGATCTGCAACTAGATCCAGATAATACCGTGCTTGTCTCTGGTATAGGCTGCAGCTCTAGTATAGCGCATGACTTAAAGGTATATGGTATACACGGCATACATGGTAGGCTACTTCCTATAGCTGAAGGCGTTAAATTTGCAAACAAGAATCTAACAGTCATTGGTGCGGGCGGCGATGGCGATGGCTACGGCATAGGCTTAAATCATTTTATACATGCGATAAGAAGGAATGTTGATATAACATACATAGTCATGAATAATGAGATTTATGGCTTAACAACAGGCCAGGCATCGCCAACAAGCATTCTAGGCCATAAGACAAAGACAAGCCCATATGGTGTTATTGAAAGGCCAGTTAATCCTATAGCGCTAGCACTTGCCGCTGGAGCAACATATGTAGCTAGAGGCTTCTCTGGTGATCCAAACCACTTGGCAATGCTTATAGAAAATGGTATAAAGCACAAAGGCTTCGCGCTTATCGATGTTCTGAGCCCGTGCGTTAGCTTCAACACGCTAAATACATATGACTGGTTCAGAAAAAGGATCTACAAGCTTGAAGATGCTGGCCACGATCCAAGCAATTTTGAAAAAGCTATGCAAAAGGCTATTGAGTTTGATCTAGACAATAATAAAATGCCTATAGGCTTGTTCTATAAAAAGGATCTAGCAACATATGAAGATCTTGATGTTGCTGAGAAGAAAGGGGCTATTGTAGATGAGCCTTTCCCAAGCAAGGAAGATGTAGCAAGAGTATTGGAAGAGAATGCTTAGCTAGAAGAATGGTGTTTCTTTTATCGCCTTAACCTCATCTGCATTTAGCCTGTATTTGCTTTCAAAGAAGTCTAAAACCTTTTCCTCACCATATTCTTTGCTTGCTTTATCTATCATGAGCTTAAGCATGGGCAGGTATTCGCTTATTATGTAGCGCCTGTGCGTATGCAGCAGATAAAGCAGCTTCTGTGCTATAACTGTTCTTACCTCTCTTTCCTTCTTTGTACTGCTCATAAACTTTATCTTTACAGGAAATGAATAGTTCTTTATTAAGCTTATATTGCCATCATTTGCAAGGCTAATGCCAGCAATAAGTTCTTTGCTATATCTTAGGTATGCATAGTAGCTTGTCCTTCCAGCCTTTTCCTCAAAGAAGCTTGCCCTTGAAAGATATAGATATGCTTCATTTATACTCTCTTTTGATTTATACCTTACAGGTATATTTTCATCAACCCAGTTTATTAGCATATCAAGTTCTGTATCACTATTATCTATAGCACGCCTTGCCTGAACAGCATTTCTTGAAGTGAATATTTTATCAAGCACAGTAAAAATTTCCATCTGCCTATCCCTAATGCCAAGTACTTCCATTTCATCAGGCTTGCCAGCAAGAAGGAATTCTAGATCGTTTATTGCACCTCTTAAGTCGCCACTGCTCCTGTTCGCAAGGGCAAGCAATACATCGTCGCTTACCTTTGCCTTTTCCTTTTCTGCTATTTTCTTCAAAACCTTGAATATCTCTTCTGGGCTTAGCCTTCTAAACTCTACAGGCTCTACTTTGCCACGTAGAAAAGCTATCTTTCTATCCCAGTAATCGTTTGCTATAAATATTATTGGGTGCTTTGATACGCGGATTAGCTCTGTTATCGCCGCTTCTGCACCCGAATCAAACTTTGTTGAAAGCTCATCTATCTCGTCAAGCAATATAAGGAATTTTGTCTTGAATAAGCCTGTAGATGTGCTCGCAGGCAAAAGGACCTTTTCAAGCTTAGCCTTGTCTCTATAGTCGCTTGCATTTAATTCGATAAGCTCAAGGCCATTAGAATAAGCAAGTGCATGAGCTGCTGTTGTCTTGCCTGTACCTGGCGGACCATAAAGAAGTAGCGGCTTGCTATACTTACCATTCTGCACATCTATCGCAAACTGCATAAGCTTGGCAACAGCCTCGCTATTGCCAGCAATGCCATTAAGAGAATATGGGGCATATTTTTCGCAGAGCATTCAATCAGTATTATAGCCTTATGCAGATAAATTATAAGTGTTTATCTTTCCAAAAAAGCTTTTAAGGATAAAGCTTAATATTAACTGCTCTGGTCGTCTAGTCCGGTCAAGGACACAGGCCTCTCGAGTCTGTAACCCGGGTTCAAATCCCGGCCAGAGCACTCAAATAAAGGTTTTAATCTCAAGTGGCTATGCAAGCCTCTTAATTATGTGGTAGCCAAACCTTGTTTTTACTATTCCTGATATCTCTCCAGGCTTAAGGCTGAAAGCCGCATCCTCAAACTCCTTTACCATCACGCCTCTGCCGAAATAGCCTAAATCGCCGCCGCGCTTTCTTGAGCTGTCTATTGAGTATTCTTGCGCCAGTTTAGAAAAGCTTTCTCCATTCTTAAGCTTTTCAAGCACCTCTTTTGCCTTTGATTCTTTATCTACCAGTATATGCGCACATCTTATCTTTTCGGCCATAAAACCACTAATTTGCAAATGCCCAAATGCATATTTATTTCTTTTTATCTTTTTGCTTTGCTAGCAATACTTTTTAATATCAGATGTCCTACTTATAGAAGAGAAGCCAGTAGCTTTTCTTATTCTGTTCATTATAGCAAGACCTATGCCTTTCTGCGGGAATGGCTGTACGATGCCAAACTTTGCCTCACTCTTTTCGATTTTCAAAAAACTATCAAACAAATTGCTTGCTATTTCGTATAGGTTTTTTTCGCTTCCTAAACTAAAAACTTCTATACCCTTTTGCTTCATCTCGTTTTTCGTCTCTTCACTGCATATTACTGCAATGCTTGTTCCTTTTTTACTGCAGTATTCAACTGTTTCCTTCAGCACTTGCTTGCTGTTGGCAAGAACCAACTGCTTGTTAGGTGCATAATGCCTATACTTCATACCGGGTGCAACCGCAACTTTCGCTTCGTGCTTGCCTTTTGCATAGTCGCTAACCACAATCTTACCAAACATCTTTCTAAGTTCCTCTAATGTAAAAGGCCCAGGCCTTAGCAATGTGAAAGGCTTATGTGTTACATCTATTATTGTCGACTCTACGCCGAAAAATGTTTTTCCACCATCAATTATAACATCTACCCTGTCTTTCATCTCTTCTATTATATGCTCTACTTTTGTGGGGCTTGGTCTTGTTGCCCTGTTTGCACTAGGTGCTGCAATTGGCACACCACTTGTTTTTATCAGAGAAAGTGCGATAGGATGAGCTGGCATTCTAACCGCTACAGTTTCAAGCCCACCAGTCACTTCATACGGAATACTTTCTTTTTTCTTTAATACAAAAGTTAACGGGCCCGGCCATACTATATGCAGCTTACTTTTTATGGCTTCTGGAATATCAATTGCAACATCATCAAGCTGATTGAAATCTGCTATGTGCACTATAAGAGGATTATCTGCAGGTCTGCCTTTTGCCTTGAATACCTTTAGCACCGCTTTAGCATTATAAGCATTTGCACCAAGCCCATAAACGGTTTCGGTAGGAAATATAACTGTACCGCCTCTTTTTATCGCTCTTGCTGCTACTTTTATCAGCTTTTGTTGTGGCTTAAGTGGATTAATTTTCAGAATATTAGCCATTCCTATGCCCGATTTTTACCTATTATTCAACACCAATTGCTAAATTTATTTCAAAAAGATTTATGGAATCTTGCTTTTCTTTACCCCCTAAATGCTACTTGATATAAATCTTAAGATGGTGTGTAAGTGCTATACCAGTTGCTAAATGCCATTATTTTCTTTGAAAGTTTCTAGACTAGATTATTTGTATGCAAGTACACCCTCATAACTTTTTAGGGCCTTTCTGAACCCCGCAGCATAGAGCCTTTTAATCACACCTTTTGTATAATCCACCTTATATTCTTTTGGAGCTCTTCCCCCACCTACAAAATGGTATAAAACACCGCCGCGTTCAAGGACACGATAAAGCTCTTTGTAAAATGCAAGTGAGTAGAGATCACCATTGATTTTGATATTTGGTGGATCATGCAATATAAATGAAAACTTTTCTTCAGAAAACTTCTTTATTGTGGGAATTATATCTGCATTATGTATCAATATTTTGTTACTGCTAAAGGCTTCCCTGGACCATGGGTTTACTTTAGCAATTTCAAGCACCGCTTTTGATATCTCATAGGTATAGACTTTATCGGCACCAGCATTTTTAAGCTCTATTGCAGTATACCCTAGACCGAAGCAGGTATCAAGGACCTCTCCGCTAATCTCGCCAAATAGTTTTACTTTATTCTTTACATCTTCTACCGGATTTGAGACAGAAATAGTGTGCATAACGCTACCATTAATCCATAATGTCGGCGGGTAATCTATGTGCGGTTCGTATAGCTTGTAAACTGTTTGATTTTCAAAAATATAAATAAAGTAGAGGGAATTCTTTTCAACTAAGAAACAATCGTTTTCATTTCTTTTATTGGCTTTCTTAATAGTATTTATATCTAATTCTTGTCCATCTGGAAAGATTACGTGCTCACCCTCCCATGTTATTTTACTTTTGCTTATGCCGAGATCTAAACTTATATCAAAAGTTTCATTCTGGTGCTTTAAAATTTCGGAGAGATGAAAACCAGATAATACAAACTTATTCATCTAATCTCCAATGATTTTTTGGCGACTAATATACAATTATACGAGATTTGAATTTATATAACCTGCAGTAAGATAAGTTACGAAGAAACAGCTAGGCTTGTTGAAGATGCATCACGCCATATTTTTACGTGACACTATTTGCATTTATGCCTTCTCTAGAGCCTAATGGCAATAAAATAAAAATGTATTCTTATAAATTTAAATTTGTGCCAGGGTGGCAGAATCCGGTAATGCGCCGGTCTTGAGCTTGCAAAGCTTCAAGAGCTGATTAGTGATGCAACACGCAAACCGGTGCCCTTCGCGGGCTTTAGGGTTCGAATCCCTACCCTGGCGCATAGATAAAAGGTTGGTGAAAAGAAGGCTTTTAAAAAATTAAGGTGCTAAAATAATTATGCTTCCTGATTCGCTGGAGGCCAATGGCCTATCATATAAAATTGAATATGTTTATACTGATTCAAGAATAGCTAAGGCTGCTGTTGAAAATAATAAAGTGATAATGAAGCTGCCAAAGCATGCGCCTTTTATAGAGAAAATTAAGGTAGCAAATATACTTAAGGCAAAGGTTGTAAAAAAGCTACTGAAAGATCCAGATTGGGGAAGGCTTACAATCCCTGACTTCTATGATGGCCAGGTTCTAAAAATATTAGGCAGGGATTATGTAGTGCACATAGAGAAAGGCGCAAAGGGTTATAGTAAGCTTATTGGAAATGAGATTTTTCTAAGGATCCCTTTTGACAGAGAAGAAAAAAGGGCAAAGCTTATAGCTATGCGCAGGCTTCTTGCAAGGCATATGCTAGAAGAAATTAAGAGAAGAGTAGACGAGATAAACAAGAGGTATTTCAATTTTGAGGTAAGGAAGGTTAACCTTAGATATGCTAAAAGTAGATGGGGCAGCTGCAACAGGCTTAACCATTCAATAAATATAAATTTACTTGCGCTTTTTGCACCAGATGAGATTTTTGAATATATAGTAGTACACGAGCTTGCACATATGAAGGAATCAAATCACTCAGAAAGATTCTGGAACCTTGTAAAAACAGCTTGCCCAGAATATAAAGAAAGAGCAAGATGGCTCAGAAAAAACGGAAAGAAATTATATTCAGGAATGCTATGAATTTGTGATTGTTATGGAAATATCAATATCAAAAACAGCAGATATGAAAGGACTTTTGGATAATAGAAATGTTATTGCAGTTACACACCTAAAGGATATAGACGGCATAGCAAGCGCTGCTATAGCAATGAATGTTTTTGGTGAAAGGCTAAGCGGTGTTGTCTTTTCTGATTTTGAAGTTGATGCAATAAAAGAGGCCAACCAAATTTTAAATAAACTAAACCCCAAAAATTCTGTTGTAATATTTGCTGACCTAAACTTTAATGACAATGCAATTGAGCTATATGAAGAAACATTTAAAATGCTCAAAGCAAATGGCAATATAATTATATGGCTTGACCACCACACAATTGCGAGCAATAATGTAAAAGAACTTATTGAAAAATATGCAGATTATATAATAGCTGGAGAAAACAAGAATTATTGCGGTGCTGAACTTGTAGCTGAGCACATAGCAAAGCCACTAGGTAAATACGATGAGAAGGTAGCAAAGTTAGCAAAGACGGCACATACTTCGGATTTTGCACTTCATGATGAAGATGATGAAAAACGCAAAAAACTAAGCTACGCTATAGCAAGCTACCTTGATACGAAAGATTTTCAAGAACTCCAGGAGGGACTGCTTAAAATTGCAAAAGCTGTTGCAAAAGATCCAAATAATTATGATAATGATGAATTTATAAAGAAACGTGCAGCTTTCTACGAAGAAAAACAGAGATCACTAAAAGAAGAGCTAGGTAAGAATGCTCATGTAATAAATTTGAATGATCATACAATAGTGATTGGCTTTAACTTTTCTGGCTCTTTGCAAACAAATGATGGCTGTAATCATTTATTCTCATTAGCTGCAGCTTCTGGCAAAAAGGCCGATATGGCTTTATACATAAAAGTTGATCGAGGTACAGGCCACATCAGGGTAGCAGATAACTCAAACATAAATTCCGTACCTCTTGCACAGATTTTTGGTGGTAATGGTCATCCAAAAGCAAGTGCATTTACTATACCAGAAGATTTGCTTAATGAGCTTAGAAATCCAAATATGAGGAAAGAAGCAGAGCAGAGCTCCATTAAGCGTATAGAAGAAAAATGGAAACCATTATTGGCCAAAAATGATAAAACTGTGGTAAATAGCTAGAGATGTTAAGCTCACCTTAACTCATATAGACAAAAGTTTATTTTATATACGTCTTTTAACGATGAGTGCCAATTCTTTTAAAAGAATTGAACAATATACTCGTTAGCATGGAAACTGAAAAAGAGAAAAAAAGAAAGGATCTTAGAGATGCTCAAAAGAGGCGAGATAAAACCATATCAGATAGGGGAGCTTGCAGGCGATGAAAACCTTGCTGCAGAAATAAGACGTGAATTTTTAGAAATTAAATACTCTATAAAGCTTGAGAACATTTCAGAGCATATAATAGATTTTAACGACGCAAGCAATAGAAATATAGAGAATGCGATAGGGGCTGTACAAATGCCATTAGGCTTTGTAGAGATTCAAGTCAATGGCGAATATTTGCATGGCTTAAAGCCACTCTTTCTTGCAACTACAGAAGGAAAGCTTGTTGCAGGCATTAATAGAGGTGCATCTGCGATAAACAAAAGCGGTGGTGCAACAACAAGAATAATAAAGAGTGGCATGACAAGAAGTGTTATCTTAGAATTTAATTCGGTAAAAGATACGCTCAGCGCTATTTCTTATATAAATTCTGAGGAAGCCAAAGAGGTTATAAACAATGCATTTAAAGAGAAGAGTAAAAGGTTATCATTGAATAATATTGAGACATTCACAGAAGGTAGATTTTTGTTTATACGCTACTCAGCGGAGACGCAAGCAGCGATGGGCATGAATATGCTTACAATTGCTTCGACATATGCTACAGAGAAGCTTGTAGAAAAGCTAAGAGAAAAAGGTATAGAAGCAAGATTTATTAGTGAGAGCGGCAATATGTGCACAGATAAAAAACCTTCTTCGATAAACCTAATAGAGGGCCGTGGAATATCGATAGTTGCAGAAGCAATAATTAAAAAAGAGGTTTTAGAAAGCTACTTTAAAGTAGATGCAAAGAGCATAGGAAAGGCTAAATTATGCAAAGAATCATATAGGCTCTACGCTTGCCGGAGCAGCACATAATGCACATGTAGCAAATGTACTTGCAGCAACATTTATCGCTTATGGCCAAGATGTTGCACAGATAGTCGATGGCTCTATGGCAATTGTTGATACAGAAGCGAGAGGAGAAGATCTTTATATTTCTGTTTATATTCCTGCACTTGAAGTAGGCACATATGGTGGTGGCACAGGAAGAAAAACCGCAAAAGAGCTTCTTATTGCTAGTGGAGTTTATGGTGAAGGTGACGAAAAAGGAGTTAGCAAATATATGCTCGCCGAGTTAATAGCTAGCGGTGTACTTGCTGGCGAGCTCAATCTGCTAGCTGCAGAGGCAGGAAAAGAGCTATCTTCAGCACATGCTGCACTAAGAAGAGGCTGACTAAACCTTTACAATCTACTATGGCTTAACTACGGTAAAGTAGCCGCTATTGTGCAAAAGGGCTTCCTTTATTGCTCCCTTCCTGTTACCATTCGTTATTATGCCAATCCCTTTTGTCTTCTTTACCATCTCATGCAAAAGTAGAATCTTTGTATACATGCCGCCTGTAACATCTATTTTGTGCGAACCGCCTGCGCCTTTTATTACTTCATTTATGTTCTTCGAGCTAACTTCCCTTATTAGCTTTGCATCTTTGTTTACCTTTGGATCCTTGTCAAAAATACCATCTACATCTGTTGCAAGTATAAACTTGTTTGCCTTTATTTCTCTGCTTAGCCCTTCAAAAACCGCTTCTGTTGAAGCTATAGCAACACCTTTCTTTTTGTCTATTACCGCATCGCCATAAACTACAGGAATAAAACCCCTTTCTAATGCTTCCTTTATATGCTCAACGTAGCTGTTTAATGCACGTTCACCATTCCATACCAAAAAGCTTGAAGGAACGAAAGGAAAGAGGTCTAGGCCAAGCTTTATGCCTTCATTTACAACTATCTCATTCAGCTTTTGAGCTACTAAATGCGTTATCGTTGTGCCTTTCCTGCTAAACTTGTAAATAAGACCTTCGTTTACTTTATACTTATGTGCGGGAATATGTGGAAAAGAGCCGCCGCCATGACCTATTATAAGATTGAAATCTTTCTCCTTCTTTGCTTCTTTTATCTCGTTTAACACCCTTCTTATCGTCCCCATCTTTGCTGTATAAGGCTTTTCTGTATCTGTTATTACACTTCCCCCAAGCTTTATAAAATATGTTTGCATAACCTCACTTCTGATTTGATATTATTAGTATATCTTTAAAAGTTTTTCATAAATTAGACAAAAAAACAATTCAAAGTATGAAGAAGAGCAAAATTGCAACGATTATAAATAGTATTCCTGTAAATAAATGCAGGTATCTTTTTATTACATCACCTTTAGTCTTAACCGCCTCAATCTCTATTAAACCAAAGTACAAGGCAAGGACAGCTATTATAAGAGGAACAAGCATAAAGAGTATGTATATGAAGATAAAGAAGAATGCTGCGGCACTGCCAATATTATGAGTAACAAGATATGTAATATATGCAAACGCCCAACCGCTTGCACAAGGAATATCTGCTAAACCAACAAGAACGCCCAGCAAAAGTATGCTTGCGAGCGTTGCATCTGAGATAAGAATGCCTGCACGAGCTTTTGCTGCATGTGACATCTCAAGGCTAAACCACTTGCCTGGAGCAAAATAATCTTTTAGTTGGAGCACACCCCATATAATTAATATTATAGCCATAACATATCTGATCCAGTTTGTATATGGCAGTATTGCTGCAACATTCAAAAATCCCATAAAGAGGCCTAGCATAAAGAAATAGTAGATAACACCGATCATAGCAGCATAAAGGAAGCCATAGAATAGCATTCTGCGCTTTGTCCCTAATTCGAGAAGGTAAGTGATTAAGAATAAAAGTACGCTTATATCACATACATCTATAATTCCATCAGCTACCCCAAAGGATGCTGTTATTGCCCATATACCATTCATTTTCTATCCTTTTTTGTCTTTTTAATTGCAATCGCTATGTAGATTGCAGCTAAAATCAATATAGACAAAAGAATATAGGTCAATGCATTTATTATTTTGCCTTTTTCTTGGAGAGATTTTGCTTCTGCAGGCGTGACAACAGTATATTTGGCAGATAAATTAAAAGGCAAAGCCGGGCATGAATTATTTGTTAAATTGTCTAATGCGCTGAGAAGCTGTGCACTATAACCTATATATAACTTTGAGTTAGCTTGTTTACCATATGTCGCATTGCCATACGCAAATCCAAGGAAGGCTTTACTACCTATTATTATTAACGGCACACCACCTCCAGAATTATAGTAGTTTGAGAGGTTATAAAATAGTGGAATAACATCGGGGTTTTCAACACTGTATTCATGAAGGGTCAGATTATAGGAAGAGCTGATATTGTATAAGAAGTTTAGCGCGGCTTCGCAATGCGGACAAGTAGGTAGATAAAAGATATCTATGCACCTTGCGTTCGCTAACTGCGATAAAAGAATAAAAAAGACTGGCAAAATATACTTTGTATTCATACCACCAGCCTTAGTAGATAATATTGCAACGCTTATATATTTTTTGTGCATTTCTGGCGCAAGAGCAAGAAAAAGATTAAAAGATTGAAAAGATAATTGAAATAGATTGGATGAAAAAAGTCTATGCTATACTTATTGCAATTTTACTCTTGCTAATCATTGCATATATTATAACTTTTGCAATTAAAAACACGACTTATGCTTTTCCTAAAAGTGTTAACTTTACCCTTGGAGTGTGCACACATGGCAATGAAAGCTCTGAGCTTTATGCCTTAAATCATGGAATAAAGTATTTTAGGACAGATATAAGCAACACACCAGAACAGATAAAACTTCTTTATTATGAGCATACTCTTGGTGCAAAATATCTTGGTATACTTGACTATTCTACACTACCTGGCGGGATAAGCAACAAAAACTGGAATCTAAGTACTTGGAATACAAGTGTGGAAGAAGCTGTTGCAAATTATCCTTGGATAAATACATGGGAGATATGGAATGAGCCATATGTTCCGAATTTCGAAACAGGCTTTATGAATGGAAGCGCATATAATTATTATCTTATAATCAAAAGTGCTTCTACGATAATAAAGGAGCATGAGCCTAATGCAACGATCGTTTGCTTTGGAGGTGCGCCTATTGGAAATAGCAATATATTTTATTGGTATGCTGAAGTTTGGAGCTACGGTGCAGCGAAGTATTGTGATGCGATTTCTATACACGCTTATCCCCAATACGCTAGCTTAATGAACAGCGATGAAATTAATGAGTGGAACCAGACGTTGCTTGCTTATGAAGAGCTTACCCAAAAGCCTATATGGGTAACAGAAATAGGCATGCCCGCAAGCTCAAGGCTCTTAACAGGCTTTTCTCCGAGCTTGCAGAATGAGTTTATGATCCAAAGTTTTGATTTGCTAAACAGCATGAGGTTTGTGAAAAGGGTTTACTGGTATGACCTTTGGGGCTTGTCGGATGGTGCAGAAGGAAACGACTTTGGATTGTTAAACCTTTCAAATCCTGTTCTAGAGCCAAAGCCTGCGTGGTATACATTCATGCACTTCTACAATCTCAGCATACATTAAACTAAATATAATTGGTGATTGTATCGATGAAGTTTTAAAAATTTAGAACTTAAAAATATTATGCGCGTTTATTCGAATAAATATATAAACACAATACTCTTTGTGCTTTCTGCTATAGGGCTTATTGCAGCAGGAATTGTTTTTGTAGATTATTATATTGAACATTCTACATCATTGCCTTTGTGCGAAGTAGGGGAAAACTTAGGCGGCACTTTACAAGTTAGCTGTTCTGTTATTTCAAGCAGTTTTAGTAGAGTATTTGGAATTCCATTAGATTTCCTTGCGATTGCATGGTTTGGCGTAAATCTTATCTTACTGGCAATTTTAGTTATTATGAATAGAAGCAAGGTAATGGTGCTTTTGCTGGCATGGAGTATTCTTGGGGTGTTAGTGGTACCTTATCTTATCTATATAGAGCTATACGTTTTACACGCGTTGTGCATTTACTGTACAACAATGCATATTGCAATATTTTTGAACTTCCTAATTGTTTTATATCTCTTTTTGAAGAGCTGAAATAACATTAAGTGGTATGCTTTTGAGATGCACTTTTAAAGCAAACAGGTAGTAATTTAAAAATTAGATACATTATTTTAATTATGAAAAGTGTATGGAAAGGCTCTATAGGTTTTGGCCTTGTAAACATACCGGTAAAGCTCTACCTTGCGATAAGAGAAAGAGAAGTTCCATTGCACTCACTTTGCAAGAACGGGCATAGAATAGTATATAAGAGATGGTGCCCTGTCGAAGATAGAGAGGTTACCTGGCAGGAGCTAAAGAAGGGCTTCGAGATAAGCAAAGATAAATATGTAGTTTTGGATAAAGAAGACTTGGAGAAGATAAAGATACCTTCAACAAAAACGATAGAGATAAAGGAGTTTGTAGATTCACAAATAGATCCAATCTACGTTGAGAAAAGCTACTATGTCGTACCAGATAAAAACGGTGAGAGAGCTTATGCACTTCTTTTCCAAACACTAGCCCTTGCAAACAAAGTAGGAATAGGAAAGTTTACAATGAAAGACAAAGAGCATGTTGTTGCATTGAGAGCATATAAGAAAGGCCTTCTCCTCCAAACCCTATACTATGAGAGCGAGATAATAAGCATGGATCTATTGGCAGAGCTTGAAGAATTGCCAAAGCCTGAGAAGAAGGAGCTTGAGCTTGCACAAATGCTAGTAGAGAAGCTCAGCAAGGAAGAATTTGATATATCAAAATTCAAAGATGAATATACAGAAGCACTTAAGCAGCTTATACAGGCAAAGGTTGCTGGAAAGAGCTATGAGATTAAGGCTGAGAAAGAGGTAAAGAAGGCAAAAAGCCTGATAGAAAGCCTTACAGAGAGCCTGAAGCAAAAGTAGTGTTTTTGATGCTCTGGAACAGTGAGATGAAACTGGTAAAGCCCATGCTTGCATTTCCAGCAAAGCCTTTTGATTCAAAGGATTTTCTTATGGAGATAAAGTATGATGGAACTAGGGGAATAGCCTATATTGACAAAAATGAAAAGATGGTTAAACTTCTTAACAGAAGGAACAAATTCTTCGAATACCGCTATCCGGAGCTCTTGCATTTATATGATCAGATAAATGCAAAAAAAGCAATTTTAGATGGTGAGGTTGTTGTATTTGAAAACGGAAAACCCAATTTTTACCTTCTTGAAGAAAGAGAGCAAAGCGAGAATAAAGCGAGAATAGAATTGCTATCAAAAGCACATCCTGCGGTGTATGTAGTTTTTGATATACTCCATGTTGATGGTGAAGATCTTTTAGAAAAACCCCTTATAGAAAGAAAAAAGGTGCTTGAAGAGGTTCTTGAAGAGAGCGATTTTTGCATGAACTCAAGGTATATCTTTGAAAAAGGTATAGAGCTTTTCAATAGAGTAAAGAAGGAGGGACTAGAAGGAATAATGGCTAAGAAGATAAATTCAACATATCAGCAAAAAAGAAGTGCAGATTGGCTGAAGATAAAGGCAAACAATACAATTGATGCTGTTATAATAGGCTATACAACAAGCGAAAAAGAGGAGCTAAGCGCTTTGATACTCGGGGTTTACGACAAAGGTAAGATAAGATATATCGGTAGGGTTGGCACAGGATTTGATGAGGAAAAGAGGGCTTTGCTTCTTGAGAAGCTTAAAAATGCAAAAAAGGCAGAATATAAAATTGAAATAAATCTCGAGCTTGGAAAGAAAGCGTTTTTTGTGGAGCCAGAGCTTGTTGCAGAGGTAAAATACCTAGAGCTTACACGCGATAATATTCTTAGGGCACCTTCTTTCATTAGGCTTAGAGATGACAAGCTTCCAAAAGAGTGTACACTAGAAAGCCAGATAGCTCAATAAGGAAGTTCTAGCTCGAATGCTATAGCAGGCTCTTCTATTCCAAAATTGTTTAGCACCTCTGGGTGCAATTCACCAAAGAACCCTTTAATATTGTTTGATTCTATCCTTGCACACCTTCCTTCTATAAATGAGCCTATCTTTTCTTCACTTACCTTGAATTCAAGGCCAAGAGCATGCATTAGAGAGCTAACAATAGCTTTTATATCATTGAAGTTTGCTTTTGGAGAAACGACCACACCCGCTAGATGATAAGATTCTATGACTTGATCTTTATCTATATTGAAAACCATGTCAAGCTCGAAAACCTTTTGCGGCATGCTCTCATGCGAAGAGAAGCCAAGAACATTAAGCAATGAAGGCAAAAGCCATGTGCGCATCATAGTTATATTTTCTGTCTTTGCACCTTTTATTTGAACGTGTGGCTTTTCCTCTATTAGCATGTTCTTAAAGTTCATTCTTTCATTTGTTAGATAGTTGTTGTTTGTCTCTGTAAAGCCTAAGCCAAGCATAAGTGTTACAAGCTTTCGGTTAAGCTTTGTTTTTTCTTCTAGTCTACCACCACTAGCTACTGTTAGAAGAGGTATTGGGTGTATATAAGTATAGCCATACGCTATCGCTATATCCTCTATTATATCCTGCTCATTTATTATATCAAACCTATATGGCGGAACAAAAAATCTTACCCTTCTATTTACAAACACAGCCTTATAGCCCATCTTAGTTGCTAGTGAAAGAATGTTGTTGAAGCCTATTGCGGCACCAATATGCTCCTCCACTTCCTTTGGCTTTATCTCTATTATTCTATTTTCCATTCTAGGCGTTATTACACTTTTCTTTCTATATTTTATCCTAACGCGCTTAACATCTCCGCCCAAATCCATAAACATGCACGCAAACATATCCGCTGCCTTTTCAACAATATATTGTGAAGTGCCTGTAATGTCTACAAGCATGTCTTTAGTATTGCTAGTAACCTTTGTCCTATCAGAATTTATTATTGGTATAAGCGATAGTATTCCTTTTTCATCTTCAAGAACAGGGTAGAGAGAACCTTTTATTGTATGCGCATATTCGATCCCTTTTGCGTGCGTATCCATTATTTCCTTGAAGCTCATCTCGCTTTTACTATTCAATGGCACAAACTTTCCTTCTATCTTAGCATCATATCTAAGATTGCCTTCTATCTTTGATAGGTCATGTAAGCCCATTGCAAGTTTCTCTCTCTTTCTCCCAAAAGTCTCGCTAAACTTCTCTGTAAACTGAATAATATATTTTAGGCTTTCATCTGTAAGGTTTAACCCATTTACAATAAGGGCGGCTATGAATGGCCTTACCTTGCCAACATTTTCACCAACCTCTATCGTTGTTGCTGGTTCTTCATCTTTTAAGCTGTATACAAGCTTTTCGCGGAAATGCATATAGTTTCTCAGTGCTCTGGCAAACCCGACTATGTCAAGTAGGTCTGGCCTGTTCGGCGTTATATCAATACTTATCTCCTCTGTGGTAAGGCCTTCTACACTCATACCCAAGTCAAAGACATATTTGCTTAGCCTTTTATCGCTTATACTCTTGCCAACAAGCTTGAAAAGATAATTTTTGTTAAATGTAACTACAGCTATACAATCACCTTTCTTCTAAGCCAACCAAGATTGCTGTTGAAGAGCTCTGTTATTGAATTTATGCTCTTATCCTTTGCCATAAGTGCTCTTTCAACGCCTAGGCCCCACGCAAGCACAGTTATTTTCTTGCTTACAATATCAGTTATTTCTTTTCTTATAATGCCCGCACCACCAAGCTCAAGCCATTCATCATTGTATAATATATCAACTTCAACTCCCGGTTCTACAAAAGGAAAGTATGAAGGCTTGAATTTTATTTCCACACCTATGTTTGCATATATTCGTTTGAGTACATCGAAAAGGTTTGCAAGCGTTAGGTTTATACCTATCACTATACCGTCTGTTTGATAGAACTCTGCTAGATGCTTGTAATCTATGCTTTCATTTCTAAAGACACGCCCTACAGAGAAGAGCTGAAGTGGCTTTACTGACGATATGCTTGCAAGCTCCTTCAAATTCTCTCTAAGCTTATATATGAACCTTGCAGAAACGCTTGTAGTATGTGTTCTAAGCAATGCCTGCTCGGCAACCTCTTTATACCAATTTATGTGCCATGCTTTCTCATGCATTGCCTTGACCTTTTTAATAAGTTTTTCGTCTTTAACATTGACCTTTCCTGGATTAATAAGATAGAAAGTATCTTGCATCTCCCTTGCTGGATGATCCTGCGGAACAAAAAGGGAGTCAAATACCCAAAATGAAGGCTCTATTATTGGTCCCGATATTTCCTTGAAGCCCATGCTTAGATAGGCATCTTTTATCTCATCTATAAAATTCTTAAGTGGATGCCTTTTCGCCATCAATGCATCTTCTACGCTTATATTAATATCATACTTCCTGAACTTCTTTCCTTGCCAAGACTTGTTAGCAATGATCTCTCTGTTCAGCTCGCCTATATCTTCTTCTATGCTTATCTTCTCCTTTTTGCCAAGCTCTGTTATCTCTATGCTCTCTATCTCTTCTTTTTCCTTTATAGAAACAAGCTTTCTTTTCAAGAGGTTTTCAAATGCCTGCTTATGCTCTGAAATGAGCTTATCAGCTTCGTCTGGCTTTTGATAAAGCGCTCTTAGCAAGCTACCCTCTTCTATTTCTTTTGGGCCTTCTTTTAGCACGATAAAGCCTTCTTTTATCTCAACAAGCCCTTTTGCCTTGAGCCATTGGAAACCTATCCTTTCTTCGTTATTTAATTCGCTTATCTTAACCTCTTCCTTAGTCAATCGCTTGAGGAGCGCTTCCTCTGGAAGCATTGCCTGAGCATATCTCAAACCTTCGTCTGAAAATATAATTGAAATAGACTTTCTTTTCTTCAAGACCACAAGCCCTTTGCTTTGCAACTCTTCTAGGGCCCAGAGTACAGCATCTTTGGTTAAGCGAGTTTCTTCTATAAGTTTGTTTAGCGAAGAACTTTTTTCCTTCTGTAGAACGCTTAAAACAGAAGCAACGTACTTATGCACCTATTCACCCAAGAACAAGCCTAATATATAGATAGACTACAACCCCGACAATTATTATTATAGCAAAGGCATAGATTT
The DNA here is from genome assembly GCA_046536795.1 of Microcaldota archaeon. Lineage (GTDB taxonomy): Archaea > Micrarchaeota > Micrarchaeia > Micrarchaeales > CABMGC01 > JAGDYD01. Next base: position 46,596 of record JAWDMB010000001.1, read on the forward strand.
CTAACCCATATTTAGCGAATAGATTTGAGAAATAGTTTACCACTTCTTGCTGCAGAGATTCTGTTATAATGTATGAGAATGAAAACTTCGATAGAGGTTCGCCTGAGTACCACGAAAATTCGGTATAGCCGGTATAGTTGCCAGGCATAGATGGCGTTGGATAGTCTGGAGCTGGGTATATTGATACAACCTGTGCACCCTTTGGTATTATTATATTTAGCCTACTGTTCGGATAAAGAGCTTGACCACTTGCTGTATGCATAAAGTTGAATACCTTGTCATTGAAGGTGTATTCAAACTTCCTTGGTGCTATTATGCGCTCTGTAGTAACATTGCCTACATAGTAATCCATAGTAAGATATGCAATACCACTTCCATTAATATTTCTCATTACTGGCCCGGGAAGGAAAGTAAACCTTGATATGCTTGATTCAGGGTTTATTATGTGCTCGATAAGATAGTTTGTACCGAGTGCATTATCCCAGTTGCTTAGAGTCAAGTTTATAGCTTGTCTATATTGCAAGTATTGCGAAACTGAAGAATTGCTCATGAAGAGTGTTACAACTTCTATAACATGGGCACTTGTGTCGTTTTGTAGTATTACTGTAGTATTAAGATATGTTACATTAAAGTATGCGTTAGCCTGTAGCATAAGAAAAGAAGCGATTAGAAGTGCAAAAGGTATTAAAAGAGACCTCATTTAGATCACTATTTATTTCAAAATAAAACAATTTAATATTATTGTTTTTGGGGGTTTTTGCTGGGTTAATGGTATACCGATGCTGACATCCCAACGAATAAATTCGTAGGCTTTCTGCTATGCGTTCTGCAAACTAGATAATATCGTGCTTGATAGGGGTTTAAAGTAGATCGACGACAAAAGTTTTGATTATGTGAATTCTTGTTAAAATTCATGTGCACAGCGGTGATGCAACAATCTTCACACCATACATAAACAGTACAGCTTCGCAGGAGCGCATGAAGGAGATAGCATTAAGGCTAACAGATAACAACCTGCGCAGATATGATTACATTGTCAGAAGGGCGGCTGCAGACTTCAATGTTCCGATGATACTCAATGGGAGGCTAGGCAAAGCTATTGCAGAGGCAGCAAATGAAAAAACAACAGCATATGATCTTAGAGAATACTGGAGTAGTAGAAGCCCAGATAAATAATACTGAGCACAATCAAAAGATATATAAATCAATATTTAGCATATTTATAGAGAGTGATTTTATGATAACAGGAATAAATATAGACAAAGTAGAAGCATCAAGGCTCTCTAAAGACATGATAACAAACATGAAGTTCAATATAAACTTCGATGACGTTAAGATAGACAACGATAATGTTGAAGTTGCGTTTACGTTTGTGACCTCATACGAGGGTGGCAATGAAAGCTCTCCAAAGAACGTTGGAGAGATAAGAATAAAAGGTAGTGTAATCTCAAAAGAAGACAAGAAGAGTATAGAAGAGATAGCAGATGCCTGGAAGAATAAGAAAACACTTCCACTCAACTTTGCAGAAAACATAATAAATCTATTAAACTTTGAGTGCGGAGCAAGAGGAACACTACTTGCTTATTCAATAGGCTTCGTTGCTCCTCTCCCATTGACAAGGGCGAAGCTTCAAGAATCAAAGTAAATAGAGCCTTTTGACATCTCTTTTTATTTTTTTAAGCTTAAAGATTAGATTATGGAACTTGAGGGCATAATATTAGATATAGATTATATTATCCTTGGCGAACGGGGCATTATTAGATTTGCCCTCAAAACCAACGAAAAAGTATACGAGCTTATTGATAAGAGTTTTTATCCCTATTTTTACCTCATTCCTATAAATGATAGAATAAGCAAGGAAATGCTTGCTAACTTTGAAATTCCCGAAGCTAAGGTAAGGCAAGTAGAAGAAAAAAAGGCCTACCTTCTTGGAAAAGAGGTTAGGGTTTTCCAGATATTTACAGACAACCCAAGAAACATACCTGCTCTAAGCGAAGCTATGAGAGAATTTGGTGAGCGCTACGAGCACGATATAGTATTTTGGAAGAGATATATTATAGATAAAGATATTTCTCCTTTAAAAGGTGTAAAGGTAATTGCACATGAAGAAGATGGAAAGCTTGTTGTTGATAATATAGAAAGCGCTAGCCTGAATGAAATCGCATTGAGCCACATCTCTTTTGATATAGAAACATATAATCCGAAAGGTGTACCAAGGCCACAGAAGGATCCGGTAATAATGATAAGCTATACCAATGGCAGTGATAGCAAGGTTCTTACAACAAAAAAGGTTGAGAAAGATTTTGTACTTGTATTTGAGAACGAAAAGTCGCTTATTCAAGGCTTTTCAAATATAATTAGTGAGCTTGATCCAGATATAATTGCTGGCTATAATTCGTCAAATTTTGACTTGCCTTATCTTCTTGCAAGAAGCAAAGCTACTAAGGCAAGCTTTTCTATAGGCAGACTTTCAGGCGATGTTAAAAAAGAGCACCATGGTTTGATAGAAGCGGTGCATATTCCTGGAAGAGTGAACTTAGATATTTACAATGTTGCAAAGTTTGTTTCTGTTGTGGGCGCTGCTGAGAAACTTATTAAGGTTAACAACTTCAAGCTTGATGAGATTTACACCGCTGTGACAGGGAAAAAGAAGAAGATGGTTGAAAGAAGTGATATTTGGCGCCTTTGGGATAGCAATGAACTTGACGAGCTCGCAGAGTATTCGCTTGGCGATTCGCTTGTGCTTGATGAACTTTATAATTTCTTTATTCCGCTTGAGCTTGAGGTAGCAAAAGTTAGCGGGACAACTCTTGGCGAAGCCGCAATTTCGACAACAGGCCAGCTCGTTGAATGGCTTCTTATGAGAGAAGCACATAAGAATAATCAGATAATACCAAATAAGCCTAGCGATGAAGAGATAGAAAGAAGGCTTGCAAATCCGGTAGAAGGAGCATATGTTAAAACGCCAGAGGCAGGCATATACAAGAATATTGCTGTGCTTGACTTTAGAGGACTGTACCCTTCAATAATAGTTGCACATAATATAGACCCTTCCACCATATGCAATGATTGCACGGATTATTATGAATCACCAATAGGGGTTAGATTTAGAAAGGAGCCTATTGGAATAGCACCTAAACTTCTCAAATCATTGATAGAAGAGAGGGTAGAGGTTAAGAAAGCTTATAAGAAAGACCCTGACAACAAGGCGCTCGGCGCCAGGAACATGGCTCTTAAGATTCTGGCAAATTCATTCTATGGCTATTTAGGCTATGCAAGGTCGAGATGGTATTCTAGGGAGTGCGCTGGAAGTGTAACAGCTTATGGCAGGCAGTATATAATGAATGTTATAAAGGAAGCGGAGAAGAGTGGCTTTAAATCAATTTATACAGATACAGATAGCGTATTCTTGCTGCTTGAAGGAAAGAGCAAGGATGATGTCTTTGCTTTTCTAAAGAAGATAAATTCCATGCTGCCGAGCGGCATGGAACTTGAGCTAGAAGACTTCTATACAAGCGGCGTTTTTGTGGGCAAAAGAAGTGGAGATGTTGGTGCAAAGAAAAAGTATGCACTCCTTTCAGAGAACGGAAGAATTAAGATAAGAGGATTTGAACTTGTTAGAAGAGACTGGGCAGAAATAGCGAGGGATACACAAAGGAAGGTATTAGAGCTTATACTAAAAGGAGGGAGCAAAGAAAAGGTAATAGAAACAGTAAGAGAGGTAATAGAAAAACTCAGAAGCGGAAATGTACCAATAAAGGAGCTTGTAATACACACACAATTAAGAAAAAGTATAAGAAGCTATGATGTAACATCACCAGAGCTTGCTGCAGCAAAAAAAGCAATAGAACGTGGGCAAAAGAAGGTAGATGAACTAGAGGGCACAACTATAGGCTATGTAATAACAAAGCACGGCAATTCGATATCTGAGAAGGCAGAGCTCGAGGAATTTGCAAAGGATTATGACCCAGATTATTATATAGAGCACCAGGTAATACCAGCGACGCTTAAGATCTTAAAGGAGCTTGGCTATAGTGCTGATGAGCTCAACGGAAAAGGTGTACAAAAGAGGTTGTGATTTTATGGATGAGATAGATTACAAAGGCTATGAAGAAGTTGGAAAAGCTACAAGGTCTGCGCTAGAGTATGGAAAGGGCTTAATAAAGGAAGGTGCTAGGCTTGTTGAGGTAGCAGAAAAGATAGAAAAATATCTAAATGAAAAAGGATTTGATTTCGCTTTTCCTGTAAATATATCGCTAGATGATGAGGCTGCGCATTATACACCTATGAAAGATGATGCAAAGGTGTTTGGCAAGAATGTTGTTAAGCTGGATCTTGGAGCAAGAAAGGATGCTTACCTAGGCGACTCTGCATTAACTATAGATCTTTCTGGTGAGTATGGTGCATTAGTAGAAAGCAGTGAAGAAGCAGCTAAAGAGGCTATAAGCCTTGTAAAAGCAGGCTTAAGTGTTAGTGAGATAGGCAAAGCTGTAGAAGAATTGGTTAGAAAAAAGGGCTTTAACCCTATTAGAAATCTAGGAGGCCACGGTATAACCAAAGAGGAGCTTCATGCAAACATTTTTATTCCAAACTTCAACAATGGCGATAAAACAAAACTAGAAGAGGGTGATGTTATAGCTATAGAGGTCTTTGTAACCACAGGCGAGGGCTATGTCAAGGATGGCGATTATGTACAAATATTCAAAAAATTCCCCGGCATGCCAAGAAGCCCTATTGCCAGAGATGTTGCCTCTTTTATCGATTCAAATTATAAGACTTACCCTTTTGCAATGAGGTGGCTTCTAAGCAAATTTGACGAGTTTAAGGTAAAGGCTTCACTTAATGAGCTTGCAAGGCTAAATCTGCTTGAAGCTTATCCTGTACTCGTTGAAAGGAGCAAAGGGATTGTTGCACAAACAGAGTATGAGATGATTGTTGAAAAGGATTCATGCAAACTTATAACATAATTATTTTGTAAAGAATTTCCCAAGGATCTCTTTTTTACCCTCTTTTGTATATTGAGAAGCCATTCCAAGATAATAGTAGATTAGCAGGATATTGACAATAATAAAAGCGAGCAAAATAAATGCGTTATATGATGCCAAAAAAGTATACAAATATGAAGCCTCTACCGTATTTAAGCCGATAAAATAAAGCAGGGTTATAAGCAATGGGGCTTGGCAACCACATGAGACAAAAAAGCTGCCAAGAAGGCTTGCAACAACAGAATATACGCCGCCAGCGTACCCACTTGGCTTTGATGCACTTTTTATAATAAATGTTGCTATAACAAGCAAAACAGATGATGAGAGTATTAGCAAACTAATTAGCACTTCTGATACCCTGCTCAATATTATAAATTTGTTTGTGCTCATTATCGCTAAGTATATTAGAGTGTATATAAAAGAGCTTAAAACAAATTCAAGAAGATAAAGTTTCTTTGCAAATATATATTTGAATGTTTTTGCTTTAGCCATATTTTTTAACTGTTATAGCCGTATACGCTTTCAATTTTCTGTATCGCTGGCAGAGCGCATATAGGTGCTGTATTATTTATTGAAGCACATGTCATTGCTATGTAAAGGTCTGCCGCGGCATATTCACGCCATGCAAACATATCGTTTGGATGTGCTAGCTGTGAAAGAACCTGCTCGTGAGTCATATACTCTAGGGGTATTGGAGGCTGCGAAGGATTTACATTGCCAAGGTCAACAGCGTCAGCACCAGGAACTACGAACCTACCCCATATTGTATATGGCGTACCTTGGAAGTTGTTGAGTTTGGATATCAATTGAAGAGCAGCAACATAAGGTGCGCTGCCTGTAGACTCAGCCTGTTGTATGAAATAAGAGAGTGGCTGTATCTCAAATCCCTGCCTTATAGGCGAAGCATAATCTATTGAAATAAAATTGATATAGCTGCTGTTATAGAAATCGCCGAAGTCTACGGCGCTACTTGCATTATATTCTGCGGGCGCCCAATAAAGAGTAGGCAAATCATAATCGCCAAATGAGCTGTAGCCCTTAAACAGTGCATTGAACTTTCCAAACCTTCCAAGGGCAAGAGCCATAGCCCACTTGTTTTCACTACAGAAGAGGCAAGAGATGGCGCCAAGATATATTACCGATGGCTTGCCATTGACTATTAGAAGCGGGGCCTTCTGAGGTTGAACACCGACCGCATCTATAGAACCATTTAATAGCATTAAGCCTGCCTGCTCAAAATACGAATCGGATGCATTATTTATGATAGCAAGCTCGCTTGCATTTAGAGGCTCATTTATGTTTGTAAGCCTTGACCCAAAGCTTTGGTTTTGTGTTATTATAGGAGCATCTGGAAGAGACATGCTAGGTGTTATCAGCGAGCCATTTACAAATATCGCTTTTGAAAATGAAGCATTTGAAATTGTTGTTACAGGAGCAACAGAAGTAACGCTTGTAGGCACACTAGTCTTTGGCAAAGATACTATTGCTAATATGCCGACTATTATTGCTAATATTCCTATAACCAATGCAGACCACGATACTATCTTCAGCGATTTGACTACATCTTCTATCTTCTTTTCTTCTTTTTTCTCTTCTTTTATCTCTTTTTCCAAATTTTCTTTTGAATCCACCATTTAAACCACAACCTCAGCAAAAGATAACTAGATCTTTTTTTATTCTCAGATTTAAATACTTTTGCTTTAAAATTTGAATTTGAAAAAGATAAAAATAAATTTTATCAGTACCAATGCAGCAAGAATTTGCGAAGCTTTATAGTTTATTTATTCTTACATTATCATATATAAAACAAATTTGGTAATATCATGTATCAGGTAGCCTATTCCGCAGAAAAAATGAAGCAGACTATTGCTTATTCTGATGCCCACTGCCATCTAAACTTATTTGCAGATCCAAAAAAGGCTGTGGAGAATGCACTCGCCAATGGCGTAGAGCTTATTGTTACTGCGGGTGGTGGAAAAGCAGATAATATAGCCATGCTTAACCTCCTAAACGATAATGTTTTTGGAGTTGTTGGAATAGACCCTGAGCATCTTGAAGATTCGCAGGCTGTTGAAGAGATTAAAGGTATTATTGAAAAAAGTAAAAATATAATAGGTATAGGCGAAATAGGTTTAGATAAAAAGGTTGCAAATAATGAAGAGTATTATAAGCGAGAAATTGCTCTTTTTGAAAAACAGCTTGAACTGGCAGAGGAGCTAGATCTGCCTGTGGTAATACACTCTAGAAATGCACTAGATGATGTTCTTACATTACTTAATAATTTTAAGCTAAGGACCATGTTCCACTTTTTTGAAGGGGATGAAAAATATGTTGAAAAAATAAAGATGCGCAACTATATTATCTCTATACCACCTGTAGAGACGAGCAAGAGGAATAGGGCGATAAAAGGAACGCCGCTAAGCAATATTGTAATTGAGACAGATGCGCCGATTGTAGGCAAGGATATATTAGATGTTATAAAATCTGCATCTATTGTTTCAAAGATAAAGGGAATTAGCATGGAAGAGGTTGCAGAAGCCACTACTGAAAACTTAAGAAATTTTTTCTACATATAAAATCTAGTAACTCAATATCTGCATGTGTTTTTATATATAGTAGTATAATATTTAGTCTAGGGCCCGTAGCTCAGCTTGGATAGAGCGGCAGCCTTCTAAGCTGATGGTCGTGGGTTCAAAATGCTCATGAAAATCCCGCCGGGCCCGTTTTTAGGTGGTTTCTATGAAAGACCAGAAGAAGTATGAAGCTACGATACAACAGATAAAACAACAGATTGACTTATTGCTAAATGACAATAGTGTGCCGAGAAATGTAAAGACTGCACTTGATGAAGCTAAGAGTGCTTTGGACAAAGAAGAGGGAAGCTATGCTGTAAAAGCCTCAGCTGCTACATATAAAATAGATGAGGTTAGCAATGATATAAACCTCCCACCGTATGCGAGAACTGTTATTTGGAATATACTCAGTCTTCTTGAATCTATAAAAGATTGATGCATGGTTTAGATGGAAGGCCTAAAAAGAAGTGTAACCTTCTGGGAGGCACTTTCAATAAATATTAGTGCAATAATAGGTGCAGGCATCTTTACTGTAAGTGGAGTAGCTGCTGGGCTTGCCGGGCCCTCTTCAGTATTAGCTGTAATTTTAACATTCTGGACCCTGATAATAATAACCTTCTACTATGTATTGCTAAGAGCTGAAAGAGAAAGACTTGGAATAAAGAGCGTTTATAAGAAAGGAAAGAAAAAGAGAAATTGGTAGCAATTTTCTGCGTTGCTTATTTATAATTATTCAGGCAAATTTATATGGGGGACAATGGAAAAGCTTAAGCAACTAGCAAGCAGGCTCACAGGTAGGGTTATAATAAGCTCAGAGGTAAGAGAAGAGGATTTAGCGGATATTGAAATAGAGCCCCTTATAGGCCATATTATAACCTATTTTGACGGCAAGCCGATAGGTATATTGGATAAGGCAACTCTCAAAAAAATAATAGAAGAGATGAATAGTGAGAAGAAACCGGTTGAGATAGAGGTTAACAGGGTTGCTGATTTTAAACCCAATGCAAAGGAGTTCGATGCGGATATAAAGATTAGGGAAAGCAATATAGAAAAAACGGCAGGAACCACAGATGATTTTGTTGCTTATCTCAATGATAGATTCAAGAGAATAAGTGAGATTGTTAATCAAAGCATGCTGAGCATGGCTACCGGTAGGATAAACAGTATAGAAAAGTTAAAGGAGTATGCGAATGGTAGAGAAGCAACTATAGTGGGTATGGTTTTTGATAAAAGGGTAACAAAGAACGGAAATATACTAGTAAATCTTGAAGATAGTACAGGAATAGCAAAAGTAATCTTCACGAACAACGACAGAAACAGCGAGCTTTATAAAAATGCGAAGAAGATTGCAAACGATGATATTATTGCGGTAAAAGGTAAGATATCTGGTGCTTTTCTCATTGCAAATGCAATACTATGGCCAGATATACCAATCCATAATAGGCATGCTGCAAAAGAGGACCTTGCAGCGGCTTTTATCTCAGATATACATGTTGGAAGCAAACTCTTCCTTGAGAAAAAATTCAGCCAAATGCTAAGATGGCTTAATGGAGAGGTAGATTATAGAAAGGACCTAGCACAAAAGATTAAATATGTAATAGTAGCTGGCGATCTTGTAGATGGGATAGGCATATACCCCAATCAAGAGAAAGAGCTCGCCGTAGCTGATATATACAAGCAGTATTCCCTTCTATTTAACTTCCTTTCATCCATACCAGAGTATATACATGTGTTTGTGCTTGCTGGCAACCATGATGCTGTTCAAAGCACAGAACCTCAGCCAAGGCTCACAAAAGAGCTTATAAGCGATTTCAAATTTGATAATATGCATCTAGTTACAAACCCTTCTTATATAAAGATACACGGCGTTAATGTGCTTGCTTACCACGGCACATCCCTTGACTCAGTTATACAGGCAATCCCTGGCTGTAGCTATGCAAAGCCTGAAACAGCGATGGTTGAGATCTTAAGGAGAAGGCATCTCTCACCAATTTATGGTGGCAACAAAGTATTGCCAACAAGAAGGGATTATCTTGTAATAGATGAGGTTCCGGATATCTTGCATATGGGCCATATACATAAAAATGGATCAACAGAGTATCACGGGACCCTAGTAATAAACAGTGGTACATGGCAAAGCAGGACAACATTCCAGATAAAGCAAGGTCACATACCTTCACCAGCAATACTTCCGGTATACGAGCTTAAGAGTATGAATCTATCATATGTAGACTTCAATACGCTGGGTGAGTAGTTGAATATTACTGATTATTTCAACAGCCTTTCTCAAAAATTTAATGAAGCATTTGAAGTAGCTGCTAAAGCACGCTCAAAAGGTTATGATCCAAAGACCGAGGTAGAGATAAAGCCAGCTCCCGACCTTGCAAGCCGCGTTGAAGGTATTATAGGCATACGAGGGCTCGCTGAGATGATAAGAAAGAACTACGGCAAAGATAAAACAGAGACAGCCTTCAAAGTGGTAAAAGAGGTCTGCACAAATGAAATGTTTGCTTCTTATGAAACGCTAAAGAGAATAGAGCTCGCTACAAGGATTGGATTAGCAATAATAACAGATGGTGTAGTTGTTGCACCAACAGAAGGTATACAAGGTGTTGCACGATACAGAAATAATGATAATACAGATTACATAGCAGTTATATACGCTGGCCCTATAAGAGGCGCTGGTGGTACTGCGGCTGCTCTTTCTGTTGCGTTTGCAGACTATGCAAGGCGCTTCTTCAATATAGGTGCATACAAACCCACGCAAGATGAAATCGAGAGATATGTTGAAGAGGTTGAACTTTATCATATGAAGCAGCATCTTCAGTATAGACCAAGCGATGATGATTTAAGAAGTATAGTAACCAACTGCCCTGTCTGCGTTGATGGGGTTGCAACAGAAGATGTTGAAGTTACTGCACATAGAGATATTAAAAGGATAGATTATAATGGAAAAGAGGTAGTTCTTACAAATAGGGTAAGAGGGGGCGTAGCTCTTGTACTCTGCGAAGGAATAGCCCAGAAGGCTAAGAAGCTCGTAAAAGAAGTGAAAAGCGGAAATCTGGATTGGGACTGGCTCAACACTATAATAAAGGTAAACAAGATTGAAAAGAGCGAGGATGAAGAAAAAGTCTCTGTGTTTTTGGAAGAGCTCGTCGCTGGAAGGCCTGTAATCGCTTACCCTGGCTATATTGGCGGTTTAAGACTTAGATACGGAAGAAGTAGGCTAACAGGAATAGCCGCAAAAGGTTTCAGCCCCGCCACCATGATTATATTGAACAATTTTGTAGCTATAGGAACGCAGCTCAAGGTGGAGCTTCCAGGAAAGGGCTGTGTTGCTTCGCCAGTAGATTCTATAGAGGGACCTTTTGTTGTTCTTAAATCGGGTGAGGCGTTAAGAATCAATACAGCAGAAAAGGCACTTGAGCTAAAAGATGAGGTAGCAAAGATAATCTCGCTTGGTGATATATTAATTACCTTTGGCGATTTTAGAAAATCAAACACACCTATACAGCCGACAAGCTATGTTGAAGAATTCTGGAATCTTGAGCTAAAAAATGCGGGCTACGAGAAAGAGGTTAACAATCCTAGCTTTGAAGAAGCATACACGCTTGCGCTAACATACCATGTGCCTATACATCCAAAATACCTTTTTGAATTTCAGAGCATTGACATAAAAGAGCTTGAGGAGCTTGCAAAAGCAATAATAAGGAAATCCAAAATAGAATATAATGGCGATGAAAAACTGTTAAATATAGAAAGGCTTGTTATACAAGAGGGTAGCGTTAAGAATACATTAGAGCTCCTCCAAGTGCCACACAAAGTGGATGAATCTGGAATAATAATTGAAAAAGATTATGCAGAATCGCTTATAGCAAGCCTGGGCTTTGCAAAAGGAATTGAAGGTGAACTAGATATAAGCGAAAGGGTAATGGATAAATATGCAAACAGCAAAGATACCCTTGAAGCTGTGAACAGCGTTGCACCCTTCAAGATACCGAAGCGCTCAACATATATAGGCGCAAGGGTTGGCAGGCCAGAAAAAGCAAAAGAGAGATTAATGAAGCCTGCACCAAATGTGCTATTCCCAATAGGTGATTATGGCGGCAAGGAAAGAAATATAACAAAGGCTTATATTATAGACGAGAAAAAGTTTAGCAATAAAGGGATAGAAGTTGAGATAGCAAATTATAAATGTGAAAAGTGTAAGCGCTACTTACCAGGACCTTTCTGCTATGATTGCGAAACAAGAGCTGCCATAGAGAGGGTTTGCCCAAAATGTGGTTTTCATACCTATAGCGAAAAATGCGAACGCTGCGGAAGCGAGACAGTAGGTTATGCAACTAGGAATATAGACATAAAGAGCCTTATTGTGGATGCGATGAAAAGGCTTAAGCTTGGAAAATTGCCAGACACACTAAAAGGGGTTAAAGGTCTTACAAACAAAAATAAAGTAGCTGAACCAATAGAAAAAGGTATTTTGAGAAGCTTACACAATGTATATATATTCAAAGATGGTACAGCAAGGTTTGATGCAACAGATGTACCTATAACGCACTTCTATCCTGCAGAGATAGGTACAAGTATAGAAAGGCTAAAACAATTAGGCTATGAAAAAGATATTTATGGAAATGATCTTGTAAGCGATGACCAGCTTGTTGAGATAAGACACCAAGACGTTATAATAAATAGAAGGGGCGCTGAATACCTGCTTCGCGTTGCAAACTTTGTTGATGATTTGCTCGTTCATTTTTATGGCCTTGAACCTTATTATAATGCAAAGAGCATAGAAGATCTTGTTGGACAGCTTGTAATCACTTTATCGCCACATACCTCATGCGGGGTAATGGGCAGGATAATAGGCTTTACCGATGCAAATGTGGGCTTTGCTCATCCTTATATGATCTCTGCAAGAAGAAGGAACTGCGATGGTGATGAAGATACAACAATGCTTCTACTTGATGCACTCATAAATTTTTCGAGGGAGTATTTGCCAACAACAATAGGCGGCACTATGGATGCGCCACTTATATTAACAATTCATGTAATGCCTGAAGAGGTTGACGATGAAGTTCATTCAATGGAAACAATCACTTCTTATCCTCTTGAATTTTATCAGAAAAGCTATAGCTATCCATCACCAAGCGAGATTAATATAGAAACTGTAAAAGATAGACTTGATAAAGAAAGCAGATTCTACAATATAAATATAACACATATTGATAGCAAAAACTCTATCGCTTCCGCACCAAAGAAGAGCGCTTATACAACATTCAAGAGCATGCATGAGAAGGTTGAGGCAGAATTTAAGCTTATGGATATGATAAACAGCGTTGACAAGAGAGATGCAGCTAAAAGGCTAATAATAAGCCACTTTATACCTGATCTTATAGGCAATCTGCATACCTTTTCTAAGCAAGAATTTAGGTGCAGCGTTTGCAATGCAAAATACAGGCGCGTTCCTTTAAGCGGAAAATGCCCGAAAGATGGTGGCAAGCTGTTGCTAACCGTATCAAAAGGAGGTATAGAAAAATACCTTGATTTGGCCCTTAATCTAGCAGATAGATATGAACTTGAGCCTTACATAAAACAAAGACTTGCCTTGATAAGGGATGAAATAACCAATCTGTTTGATGAAAGCAGTATACCAACAAAACAGTTTAGCTTGTCAAACTTTATCTGATTTAGAAACTTCTTTAACTGCATCTTCAAATATATCTAAGCCTTTTTCTATATTTTCCATCTTCATTGTAAGAGGAGGTATTATCCTTATTGAAGATATGCCTGCAGGAAGCAATAGAAGGCCGTTATTGAAACACTTATTTAATATTTCTTCTCTCTCTTTAATACCATATTCCTTTGTATACTTATTCTTTACAACTTCAACGCCTATCATCATGCCTATGCCTCTAACGTCGCCTATAATCTCATAACTCTTTTCCATCTCTTTCAGTCTTTTCATTATGAAGGAACCTTTCTTCTTTATGGCTGTGCTCAAGCGCTTCATATTTCTCTTTACATAATCAAGAGAGGCGTTTGCCGCTGCTATCGATACTAAATTGCCACCAAATGTATTTGCATGCGAGCCTATAGGTATTGTACCTAGAGAATTTCTTGAAATTGTTGCACCTATCGGCAAGCCCGCACCAAGAGCCTTAGCCATTGTATATATGTCTGCCTCTACACCAAAATTATCTAGTGCGAGGAATTTGCCTGTTCGCATGTAGCCGGCTTGAACCTCATCATCAACAAGCAATATGCCATTTTCCTTTGCAAGTTTGCTGAGCCTTTTAAAATAATCCTTTGGCGGCACTATATAGCCACCTTCTCCTTGTATAGGCTCTATAAATATGGCTGCAACCTCGCTTGGCTCAACCTCCTTGCTAAGTGGATAATCTTTTATGAAATCAATACATGCAAAGTTGCATGAGGGATATTCCAAATGGAATGGGCATCTATAGCAATATGCAAAAGGAACATGTATTGTTGAGTTGAAAGGACCAAAGCCGGAGCGCTGTATATTTTTTGATGCTGTAAGCGAGAGCGAGCCCATTGTTCTTCCATGAAATGCGTTGTAAAATGCTATCGTATACTGCCTTTTTGTAAAGATTCTTGCAAACTTTAGCGCAGCTTCATTTGCTTCGGTGCCTGAATTCGAGAAAAAGACTTTTCCAAAACCCTTTGGAAACATTGTTACAAGCTTTTCTGCAAACCTAACAGGAAGCTCTGAATAATAATCAGTAAAAGCTGAATGCATAAGCTTATCTATCTGTTGCTTTACCGCATTTCTTATTTGCTTATTTGCATTTACACCCAAATTGTATACAGCAATAAAACTTGAGAAATCTATAAACTTGTTGCCCGCAACATCATATACAAAATCGCCATCCCCATGCGAAGAAACGAATGGATAGCTTTCCCTTGTTGTGGGCATTATTACTCTTTTGTCCCTCTCAATAATATTCTTTATCTTCTTTGTTATTTTTATCATATTTTAGGTTTACCAGAAAACTTATTTATGCGTTGCCTTTTCTTTTTTCTGTTCTTCGCTTTTCTCTAACGTTATTCCCAGTACTCTTTGGAGTTGCGCTTTGTCGTTTGGATCTATCTTTTCGCTGAGAAACTCCAAATGCTTGACATTGCATTTTCTTTCCTTTGGTCTTTCTGCAGTTATTATATTTACAAAATTCTTGTCTATGATCTTTGTAATCACCGCTCTACTTCCGGCATCTCTTCCGAACTTTTTAATACACACTCTTCCTACTTCTATTAAAGCCAATTAATCACCCTTACCTTTCTTATTTTTCTTTATTGCTTTTTATCTTTTTTCTTTATTGCTTTTCTCCTGCTTTTCTTTATCCCTTCTATTATAATGTTTGCTACCTCCTTTGGGGAAAGTTTTTCTGTATCTATTACCAAATCGAATGGCTTCTTATCTTTTCCAAAGTTTATGCCATAGAGCCTTTTATATAAGAGGTAGTTTTCCCTATCTCTTTTCTTTATTATTTCTGCTGCTTTCTCGATGCTTATCTTGTCCCTTTTTGCAAGCCTCTTAGCCCTTTCTTCTGAGCTTGCATCGAGCCAAACCTTGTAGCCTGTTTTTGAGAGCCATGGCATCACGTAGCTTGCTATTACTATGTTGCCCCTCTTTATTATGCGCAGCACGGCTCTATCTACGCTTTTGTCTATCTCTTCGTTCTTCTCGCGCAATCTTAGAGCAGAAAAGCCACTTGCTGTGTCCCAGTAGTCGTTTGATGCTGCTTCAGTGAATTTCGATTTTAAGATGTCACCAACGTTTATCGCTTTCACGTTTAGCTTCTTTGAAATAATCTCCGCAACTGTACTCTTACCAGACGCTGGCAAACCAGATATTATTATCGCTTTCATAAACAGCTAATGCGAAATAAGCTGCAATACATAATTCCTTTGCTTTATTCCTATCTCGTTGAGCTTTAGCTCGCCGTTCTCTATTCTGCTTGCAAGCTTAACTATGTCTGCCGCACAATTTGCACATAGTACGCCACCGAAGATTCTTGCATTAGCTCTTAAGCTCTTTCCTTTCGCATTCTTGCTAACATTAATACCGTTAAGCTCTTTACCGCATATAGCACAGTGCGGCCTATTGCTTGCCTTCTTTTTGTAATGCATTACATTTCTCTTTTTAGGCGTGACTCTAGCTAGCTTTCTTAAGCTTCTTGACCTATACATTGGTCTAGGCACTTAAACACCCAAAATTAAGTATAAGATTAAAGAAAGAATATATATAAAATACTTTTTATCATCGCCTTAGCCTTAGTTAAGTTTTTGATTGCATCTCCGCTTGGTTTAGCTTTGTTTGTTGCTCCTTTTTCCTCCTATTTCTATCAATAAGCATAACTGAGAATGAAAGTATTAATCCAAAGATAAAGACCACAATTATAAAGAATGTATTATATGCAAATTTTATGCCATCGATTATTACCTGGGGATGCGTAGGAAAGATTAAAGGAAGAAGCCAGTAGTAAACAACTAAGAATAGGGGCAGTATTATTATCATGGGCTTCATCTGGTTAATCATACTTTCTGATGCTAACGACATTACCTCTCGCTGTTTAAGCATAAGCTCTTCATTTTTTGCACCATTTTTAACCATATCGCTTAGCTCTTTGCTCTTTTGCTTTATTATTTCTTGTATCTCATAAACCTTTTTCATGTTAGCCATCTTTCTCTGAATTACAAAAGAAAAAAGTGTATAAAGAAGAGCAATAAGCACTATTAACAAAGCTATCATCTTATCAGCTCATTTAATGCTTTTTCAAGCTCGCCTGCTACCTCATCAGCCATACCTTCACTATTTCTAAATATGAGTATTGGTATATTGAGCTCTGAAGCAGCAGAAGCCATAAACGCAATGTTTAATGATCTCTGCGTATTTATCTCTTCCTCACTCTCATTTTCTCTCTTCCTGCTCTTATCCTTTTCGCGTCTTGCTATTATTTCCTTTGCGCTAGCATCTATATAGATAAGCGCTTTTGTGTTCAGCTTCTTTAACTCACTTATTGAAAAGCCTGGCAGGAACCTGCCATTCTGCTCCACTGTGAGGTGTGTATCTATTATAACATTGCCACCCTTTCTTATAAGTCCTCTTATGGCCCTTGCTCTAAGCTCCTTTTGCTCCTCAAAGCTCAAGTACCTGAGCTTATCCCTATCAGATAGCTTAGCGTATTTAAGTATTTCACTTCCCATATTAACAAGCTTTGCGTTCTTTAGTTTAACCTTGGAAAGGAGAGTAGATTTACCTGCCCCAGGAGTGCCAGCAATTATAAAGGATCTTATCTTTTCCACGCAATCAGATAAAAATAGGAGGAAAAATAATAAAAAACAAACTAATTTCAATCCTCCATGCCTGCCCCTTCTCCGCCTGGAGTTGGGTTAGATGCTGGCTTGCTCTTCGCGCTTATCATATCATCTATTCTCAGTATTATCTCTGATGCCTCGCTTGCACTTATTATTGCCTGCTCCTTTACCTTGAGTGGTTCTATTACGCCTAGCTTCTCCATATCGCCTATAGTGTTCTTGTAAACGTCTACGCCATATACGCGGCCATCAGGGCTATTGTGCTTGCTTCTCAGCTG
The DNA here is from genome assembly GCA_046536795.1 of Microcaldota archaeon. Lineage (GTDB taxonomy): Archaea > Micrarchaeota > Micrarchaeia > Micrarchaeales > CABMGC01 > JAGDYD01. The sequence continues at coordinate 63,768 of JAWDMB010000001.1, forward strand.
CACCAAGGTATCGATAGGATCCATGCCAGCGCTCTCTGCAAGCGTCTTAGGGACTATTTCTATTGCGTCTGCAAATGCTTGTATAGCTAGTTGCTCTCTGCCGCCTGTATTGTTTGCATATGCGCGTAGGCCGTTTGCAACGTCTATTTCTATGCTGCCACCACCTATTACATACTTGCCTTCCTCTATCGCACTAGATATTGCACCTATCACATCGTTGAGTGACCTCTCTACTTCATTTACCACTTGCTGGGTGCTTCCTCTTATGAATATTGTAACGCTCTTTGGATCCTTGCATTTCTCTACAAAGACCATCTGCTCGCCTGCTATCTTGCGCTCTTCTACAAGGCCTGCGAATCCAAGATCTTTTTCTGATAGATCATCAAGGCTTGTCACTATGTTAGCTCCTGTTGCCTTTGTGAGCTTCTCCATATCGCTCTTCTTTACACGCCTAACCGCCATTATGCCTGCTTTTGCAAGATAGTGCTGTGCTACATCGTCTATGCCCTTTTCTACAAAAATCACATTTGCCTTGCTTGCCGCTATCTTATCTACCATTTCCTTTAACATCTTTTCTTCCTGTGCAAGGAATGCCTGCATCTGCTCTGGCGATGTTATCTCTATCCTTGCGTCTGTTTCTGTCTTCTCTATTTCAAGAGCAAGGTCAAGAAGCGCTATCCTTGCGTTCTTTACCGATTTCGGCATGCCTGGGTGAACGACCTCTTTATCTATAAGCACACCATTTATAAACTCTGTGTCTTCTATGCCGCCACCCTCCTTCTTTTCAAGCTTTATGAAGTCATGATCTATTACTATTTTGTTTCCATCCTTAGTAGCTACCTGCTTTATTGCTTGGATTGCAAGTTTTGATAAATATCTTTTTGTGCTCTCTCCGCCTATATTCTTTGAACCCAGAGATATCATTGCTATCTTTTCAAGCGTGTCCTCATCGTCCATGCTTACGTTGAAGCTCTTTTCCCTTAGCAACTCTTTTGCTTTTTCTGCTGCCATCTTATAGCCCTTTATTATTATTGTAGGGTGTATGCCCTGTTCTATAAGATTGCCTGCAGCTTTTAGAAGCTCTCCAGCAATTATTACCGCTGTTGTTGTACCATCGCCAACCTCTTTGTCTTGTGTTTTTGCTATGTCTACCATTATCTTTGCTATCGGGTGCTCGACATTCATTTCTTCGAGTATTGTAGCACCATCGTTTGTTATTACTATATCTCCAAGTTCGCTTACCAGCATCTTGTCCATACCTTTAGGACCTAGCGTCGTCTTTACAGCGCTTGCTACAGCATAGCCCACAGCTATGTTTGTCCTCTGGGCTTCTCTGCCCAGTATTCTTGTAGCCCCTTCAGGCAAGATTAGATACTGTTGTCCTGCACCAAGCTGATTTTCGGCCATTATATCACCATTTTACAATTAGCATACATTTTTTATGGGTATAGATTGATAAAAATCCTTTATATAATATATAATCCAATAATCTTTTTATACTTATTCTTTCCTACTAGCCATATATTCGTGACTTTTACTTTGTTCTGCCTCAGAAATGCTATCGGTATAAACCTTATGGTGGCGTATAGCCACTATACCAATTGCTTACAAAATTTACATTGCTTGCTTGACCGTTGTTGCCGTTGCCACTATAATCGTTTGCATTGCCATTAAGTGGCCACCATGCAACAAGGTGCTGCAAGTCAATAGGCGCACCGCCTATGCCTTCTTGATAAAGTGCCTGAATTTCGCTTGCTGAAAGAGAGGTGTTGTAGATTTGGACGTTTGCAATTGAGCCATTAAAGTATCTGTCCCACTTGCCAATTTGACCTCCCCCAAAGTAGCCTATACATCCTATATATTTTCCATCAGGATACGCTACATCATTTATATACCCACTATACGCTACACCGTTTTTCAAAACTAAAGCAGTAAATAGCCATTTATCTTTGAAATTACCTGATGCAAGCCAGTTATTACCTATGCTGGAGTTTCTAAGTTCAAATCTAAAAGAATTGTCATTATATTCTATGTCATCCCAGCCAGATTGGGCAGCGCCACTGACCCAAAAACCTACCACACCCCCCATGGTTCCCGACATTCCAGAATCATATGACCACGCAACCAGAGTAAGATTGCAAAAGACACCTCTATATAAAGAAGAGGGTAAAACAGATATGAGACTACTTTGCCCATTAAACTGTGCCACATACTGCGGCAACTCGCCACTGCATATTCCTTCGAGGTTTATGAAAGAGGTTGTGTAAGGCCCATCTGGCCTAAAGACTTGACATGAGCCAGGTGGCGCTTTAGGAGCAAATGTCATTGGATTAAAAACGCCGAGCTGAAAAAGTGCTGCAAGCACGACGCTTATAATAAGTATAGCCCAGCCATAAGTCATTAAGTACTCCATCGCGCTTTGCGCTTTCGATGAAGCCTTTCTTAAAGGCTTCTTCCTAAAAGTTTTCATAACACTCAAACATACTAGCGTATTAAATTTTTAAAAAACCTTATTTTTCGATGCAGATAACCCTCGCGTGGGATTTAATATATCAAAACAAAGTTTTACGCCATAATGGTGGCAGCCAAGCAATTAGAAAGATTAATAAACTATTATTGAAATAAAAATAATGATTTTATGGAGCAAAAGAGAACACTTAACCTGAAGCCTACTATAAAGATACAGAATATTGTTGTAAGCGCGGATCTACACGCAACGATAGACCTTTATGCGCTCTCAAGAAATGTAAAGGAAGTTGACTACGAGCCTGAGCAGTTCCCTGGAGCGATATTTAGAATAAAAGAGCCAAAGGCTGTGATAATATTATTCAAGAACGGCAAGCTGATCTGCACGGGGTCAAGCACAGAAGCGGGCATAAAAAAGGTTCTCGAATACGCAACAAAGATTATATCAAAGTATGTGATAGATGAAGAGAAAGAATAGCCATTATTCTTTTTTCTTTGCCACTTTTCTTACTAGTTTGTCAAAGCTCTTAAAGAAACTTTCCCAAGAGTACTTTTCTTCTATTCTCTTTCTCGCAGCCTTGCCCATCTCTTCAGCAATTTTTGGGTGCTCTACCAAGAAGAGCATCTTCTCTGCCATCTCTTCAATTGAATTTACCAAGAATCCTGTTTTATTGTTTAATATAGTTTCCTTTGGGCCGCCCTCATTCACAGAAATTATAGGCTTGTAGCTTGCACCAGCTTCAAGAGGTATATAGCCAAAATCCTCGTTTATTGCTGCAAACAGAATAGCGGTTGCTTTTGCATAAAGGTTCTTTAGCTCGCTGTCGCTTATATTTATCTTAAATTCAACTCCTTCGCTCGCTATTTTTTTAAGCTTCTCGAAATAATTTATATGCTCTTTATCCTTTGACAATGCACCCGCTATTATAAGTTTATAACCTTTCTTTCTCTTTTCAAAAAGCTTGAATGCATTAATAACATAATCCTGCCTCTTGTTAGGTATTATCCTTGATGGATATAGAAAATATTTATTGTCGCCCTCGTTCCTAAACTCATTGTAGTCTATTGCTGGATTTATTATTGTTGCCTCTCTATTGAAATACTGCATTATCCTGCTAGCAGTATTCCTGCTGTTTGTTGCTATTTCCTCTATATCCTTCACAATACCTTCTGCTATGAATTTATAGGATTTAGTGAATGTAGCGTAGATGAATTTTTCCGTCGGGCTTCTATTCTTCATTCTTTCTGCATATAAATCATAGACCTCTCTTGGCGGCGTGTGGCAATACCATAATACCCTTTCATTCTTATGCCTTATCCACTCGCTTGGCGAGATATGCGCATTTATAACATCGTAATCCTCTTTGATTAAAGTATTGTAGAAGGTGTAGCCGTATCTTAGCCCCTGTGAAGCCCTGTAAGGCAATATATTTGCAAGAGGAATGTGCTTCTTTATTATCTCCACATCAAAATTCTTAAACTCAGGAAAAGTTCCTTTTGGGTCAAATTCTGTTGTATATATCTTTGCTTTATAATGCTCTGCTATCTTTAATATTACCCTTTCTGCTCCGCCCCTAATGGTGAGGTAGGGCTGAGCTATTATTACCTTCATTCAATCTAACCCGGCATAGTGTAGTTATTGTGCACCCAGCTTGGCTTTGGCGTTACATAAGGCAAACCACCGGTGTAGTTGTTTAATGCTAATATGACAACAGGGTTTGTTGAATTCATGTAGTTTATTCCTGTGAAGTTGCTAGGATATACGCGCGTAAAGCCAGGGAGCTCGCCTAAGAAGAAACCTTTGTAGTAATTAGAGCTGTAGAACTCTGTAGGTGCATTAGTTATAGTATAATTATTACTGTTTGGCGTATATACAACCATGAAGTCTGCATAGGTTTGACCATAAAGGTTTATTGTTCCAAAATAGAATTCTGTGTTTGGAACGATAAATGCATTGCTTATCTTTGTTCCATTTGAATAGTATATGTTTACAGGCTTTGTTGCATTGTAGAGGCTTGTTGGTATGCAATATGTCCCGTTTATATATACTTGGTTTCCTATAAGCAGTATTGCCTTCACCATAGGCTCAGTTGAATTGCTGAGCATGCAGTAGTTGTTTATGTTGTTAAGAGTTACAGGTATCAGTGCATATACAGGATCATGATTAAGCTCACATGTCGAGGTGCCGAGCCTATATGGTTGGCCTACTAGCGCACCTTGGCTTTCTGCAAATGACATGTTTGTTTCGTTGACATGTATGCATGCTAAAAAGTCGAGAGCACCCCACTTTGGCAATAGTTGATCATCAAGCAGAAGATATTTTGCGTGAACAACGTTGTTCATAAAGCTTGCCATCTCTTTAGCGCCATAGCCGTCAGCAGGACCAAGTACATATTGTGCTGCTGCAGCATAATCTAGAGTTGGCACCGCATTATCGCCACGGAGCACAGCGTTGCTGTTGCCAAACCAGTTGATCCAATCACCATAGTCCCACCAAGAGAGTATTCTGGGACCAAATGGGCCAACGTTAGCACGCATCCATGCTGTAGCGTTAAGCCAATAATTTGGCACAACGTTGCAGAACAGATCATAGCCTATAGCATTTCCGCTATTTACTATGCTTGTACAGTTTGGATTAATTATTGCAGAGATGAGAGGTATAAACGTTGCCGCTTCTAAAAGTGCAACAAGAATTGCAACACCATAAAGAGCTCTCATTGCCTTTGGATTGTATTCTGCTTTTCTGGGCTTAAAGCTATAGCCGTTTTGTATGTAGAGAATAAGTTCACCGATTATTGCGCCTATTGCTATTATATAGCCAACACCAAAGTGTGGCAGGTACTTAACTTCTATCATGCCTGCTACAGCAAGCGGCCATACGGCTGCGAGAGCCATTATGCTTGTTTTTGAATTTCTATAATAAATTGCCAAAAGCTCCAGAATAGTAAATAATGCTAGAACAAGCCATACAATAATGTTAACTCCACCTATGCTAATGCCTATAATTCCAAAGCCTGCAGAGCCAAAATTAAAATTAATCCCTGTTGGTGCATACTCTTGCACTGTCATGAATAGGGGTATAGATGGTGTTACAAAATGGGTGCTTAATTGTATATATTTCTTGAACGGTACCCCAAGAGGCGTGAATATTATAAGAAGCAGAGCAAAGAATACAAGAAGAGAAAATATGCTAAACTTTGATAACCCTTTAATATCACGCTTAAATCTACCAAATAATGCTTCAAAAAATATGACAAATGCGCCAAAAAGAGAAAGTATAGAAAAGACTGCTATCGCTAAGCTGTTTTTCTCTAATTTTTCTGCGTATAGCTTAGATAGATAATCAAACAGTATTACAAAGATTAGTGCAAAAAGCGGAAATGCGATTATTATAGGTATGCCAATCACTGAAGGGGTTCTTTCTGTAAGTGTTGCAGAGTATGGTGCATAAAGAATGTAGAATATTGAGAACACTATAATAACTATTAAATTCATCTTATAGAACTCCTTCATGCCTTCATTTCTTATAACGCTTATAACGCCTTGTGCTATTATATAAGCAGCGAGCACACCAGCATTAACTGTATAGTAGTGTGCACCGAGGAATGTTGAGGCATAAGCTATACCAGCGAGTATGGCGAATCTCGGCTCTTTCATATATTTTACAGCAACTATGTATGTTGCATAGAAGAAGAACATTGCAAATATACCCCACGGCTCGAGAAGCTGCTCGCCTGCTATGAATGTTGTAACCAATGCTGGCATACTTGCAATTAGGGTTGCACCTATCAGTGCAGGAAACTTGCCATATTCATGATAAAGGAAGAAGAACACAACAAATACCAGAAGCGCTGCGGTTATAGGCGGATACCAACTACTTACAAGGCTAAGCAAATTTATATCAACGCTTGTTGCACTGGCAGGATGTGTATTTGCAAGATCATACCAGTAAGCTTCTAGATAAGGCACTATCGGCTGAATTCTATGTATGGTTCCATTTACTACAGTCGGCCAAGCTGAATGATCATGTAGCAATTGGTAGCCATATGTTAGTATATATTCTGTGCTTATCATATCAAAATAAGGGTCAAACTCAAAATACCTCGGAGCTACACCTATATTTGCAATTCTCGTTGCAAAGGTAAGAAACATAAGGAAAAGTAGGAAGAGCCAGACATAGCTCATGTTCGCTTTCTCTTTGCTAGCACCTTTTTTGTGAGCTTCAAGGATAAGCCTCTCTTCGGCTTCATGCATCTCTATTAGCTCTTTCTCTTCTTTCTTATGCAGAGAGATTATTCTTTCCTTCTCCTCTGCGCTCATGCTGCTTATTGCTGCTTCTTCGCTCTCGTGCTTTCTCTCAAGCGCCTTCTCCTCATCTTCATGCTTTTTGATAAGATCTAGCTCAAGATTTAGCTCACGCATCTCTGCTCTTATATCATTTATTCTTTTCTTATAGTCTTCTTCCCTCTTAGCCTCTTCGCTTTTTTCCTTACTAAATTTAAATGCGCCCTGCTGGAAAGACAAAGCTATACCTATTATTGTAAGAAGTATCACATTTGCATTATAAAGCGATTCAGAGAAGGAAAAGAAGTGTATATATGGTATTAAATAGCTTTCAAGCCAGACGAGCGCGGGAGGAAATATTAGACCAAAGATAAATCCAAATATTGTTATTTCAAACATTGAAAGATGTGTTTTTCTAAGAAGGGCTAACGCTAGAAAGAAGCCAGGCACCATTATTGAGAGAAATGCTTCTAATATAACAATAAACAAAGACATCTCAGCACCAGAAGTTAAAAATATTAAATAAGTAAATTATAAAACCGTATCTATAAAAAGCGATTGAATGAAGTGCATCATTGTAGGCGCAGGAACAAGCGGGCTCATTGCCGCGAGGGAACTTGCACGCTATGGAGTAGATGTAGAGGTATACGAAAGAAAAAAGGTAATAAAGATATCTACGAGCTCTGGAATCCTCTCACTTAACGGACTTAAAGAATTGAATATATTTTACAAAGAGGCTCTGCTAAACAAGCTTTTTGGGGCAAGATTATTTTTTGGAAATACAGTTATAGAAGTAAAGGCAAAAAAGGCTAAAGCATATAGCGTAGATAGAAATGTGTTGAACAAGAAGCTAATGGAAGAAGCACAGAGAAGTGGCGCTGAAATATTTTATGGTGAAAATATATCAAAGGAGAAGCTAAAGGAGATAAGCAAAAATAAAGAAAATATAATTATAGGAGCTGACGGCGCTGTTTCTAATGTTGCAAGCTTTTTTGGGTTTCCACCCATAAAAAGGTTTATATTAACTTATAGAATGGAGTATAGAGTGCAAAAAGAAGATGATGATTTTGTTGAGCTTTTCTTTGACAACAAAGTAACAAAAGGTTTATTTGGATGGATAGCGCCACATGGCGATAATACAGAAATAGGAGTTGGCATAGACGAAAGGTTTGGAAAAAGCAGCGATGCCCTAAGACTTTTCTTAATGAGAAAAGAGGTTAAAGAAGCTATACGCAATGCAAGGCCTTTAGAAGGGGGCGCAAACATCATTCCGATTTCGCTCAGAAAAAAGTTTGTTGATGAAAATAAGAGAGTATTGCTTGTTGGCGATGCCGCAGGACAAGTAAAAAGCTCAACAGGAGGTGGTATAATCTTTGGCGGCCACGCCGCGATGATTGCTTCGAAGGTTGTAAAAGATTATTTGGATAACAATGCTAGCTTAGCCACTTATCAAAGCCTATGGCTTAAGGAGTTCAAGAAAGAAATAATTATTCACAATATAATACATGCTCTTTACTCTTCGCTAAGTAACTCTATGCTAAGCGGCATAGCGAGCTTTGCTAAGCTTCTTGGAATAGAGAAATTGCTTTCTGAGTATGGTGATATGGACAGGCCTAGCAAAATAATAAGAAGCATGCTAGGACTTAAGACTTAGCTTCTCCTTGCTGCTCATTTTTCTTTGCTTTCTCTAAAAGCTCCCTTCCAAGCTTCTCCCTTCTCTCAAGGCTCTCCTTTATCTTTTCGAAGTCTTCCTTTGAGAGAACCTTGCTTAATATATATTGTGAATAATTTACTGATATTTGGGCAACATCTAATACTATAGACTGCATCTCGCTCGTTTTTAGTATATATTCCTTCTCTGGCTTCAATATTTCAACGCCTGCTGGCGCATAATTGAATGCAAGATTTAGAAGAGCTCCAAAATCCTTGAACAAGATTGTCAAGGCTGCGCTTGTTGAATATGTTAATTCATCTACTTTTATTGGTTCGTCTATGCTACCATAGCAGTATATAACACCTGGTGCCTTTAAGATATTGTTGTTTATCATCTCTGTCATTAGCGGTTGCAAGTCATCGGGCTTTTCACTCTGCATATCAAAATAGAGCTTTGCAAGTATGCCGCCGTTGTCTAATACTTTTTTTGTAACTTCTTCGACACTATCTTTCTTCAATTTATTCACCTTTTATTACCTTAATTGCTTCCTCTATGTCTAAAAGCTCTTCGTTTCCTGATACCATATCTCTTAGCTTAAGCTTGTTGCTAGACTGCTCGCGCTCGCCTATAATAACAACATATCTAAACCTCATCGCATTAGCATATTCAAGCTGCTTTGCGATATTTCTTTTTGTAACATTAATATCTGTATTTATGCCTGCAGCTCTAAGAGCATTAGCCACATAAAGCGAATAGTCTAGCACATTGCCCATAGAAGCAACATAAACCCTTGCATAGCTTTTCGTTTCTTCGCTTGAGCCTATAACATTCATTATCCTATCTATACCAATAGATATGCCTGTAGCTGGAATCTGCTGATTTAAGAAGATGCCTATAAGATTGTCGTACCTGCCGCCAGCAACTATTGTAGGAAGCCGCTTGCCGTTCTCATCGTATACAATAAATTCCCACACAAAACTAGTATAGTAATCAAAACCCCTTGCAAGTGAAAGATCAACAACTATATCGCCTTTAACTTTGTATAGCTCAATAAGTCTAATGAGCTCTCTAAGCTTGTTTATCTCCTCTTTTATACCTATGTTCGCTTCTACCCTGTTGAGCTTCTCATCGTTATCTTCTTCTTTTATGATAAATTCGATTAGGCTTCTTGCATTTTCCTGCTTAACGCCAAGCCCAACGAGTCCTTTTATCACTTCTTCGTTACCCACTTTAGGAAGCTTATCTATGAGCCTAATTGCTTCTACATTTTTCTCGTTTGGAACACCGAAAAATGATAGTATTCCGTTCAGTATTATTCTGTCATTTATCAATATCTTATAGCCTGAAACGCCCAGCTCATCTAGTACCTGTGCAGCAACCGCAACCACCTCTGCATCAGATATTAGTTCACTGCTTCCGATAATATCTATATCCGCTTGTAGAAATTCTCTATAGCGCATTCTTTGCGGTTCATCCTTTCTCCATATAGGACCAATCTGGTAGCGCTTAAATGGAAGTGGCGTATCTTTGTTCATTGCGATAAACCTTGCCAATGGCACTGTAAAATCATATCTAAGCGCAGCATCTTCTCCTTCTATTTTAAAGATCTCCTTTCCTGATTCCTCACCGTAAGTCTTAGCATAAAGTACATTTAGATTTTCAAGCGCTGGCGTCTCTATAGGCGAAAAGCCAAATCTTCTAAATATCTCTTCTACCACAGCTAATACTTCACGCCTTGCTATAGCTTCGGCTGTATTGAAGTCACGCATACCCCTAGGAAGTGAAGGTTCTACCATTTAACCACAGCTATTATTATTTGCTATGCAAGGTATTTATTCTTTCCAATGCTGTGTTAAAGATTTTCATCAAGCCATTTCTTAAAAGTTTCTTGCGGTATAGCACCTATAGAAATAGCCTTTAATTCCCCACCCTCAAATAACGCAGCTGTTGGTATGCTCATTATATTATATGCAACAGCTATTTCTGGGTTCTCATCTGTATTGAGTTTGTAAAACTTCACCCTGCCTTTATACTTTTCTTCTTCAGATACCTTCTCAATAATAGGAGAGAATATCCTACATGGGCCGCACCACTCTGCCCAAAAATCAACTACCACAGGCTTGTCGGATTTTAACACTTCTTGCTCAAATCTTGTCTTGTCGATATCTTCCACTACCATCACATCACAAAAGTAGCAATTATATTTTTCTAAATAAAATATTTAAATGTTCTTTAGCAAATCGGAAGAAATTAGATATAAGCTCATTCTATTTTTTATAGCAACAGGAGCTAGCAGAGATACGTTTCAAAAGCTAAAGTAATGTTTAAGCAGCAAATGCCTAAAAGAAACCTTATTAAACTATACAGCAATATTTAATATTGTGATGAGATCTTTTCTGATAAATGATGAGGATCTTGAGTGCTGATTTCATGGCGCAACTCTCTAGGGAAAGCATAAAAAAACTTGTTAAAAAATATACAAATGCCAATATTACAGATGAAGGCGCAGATGCTATTGCTAGATTGCTTGAAAAGAAGGCGCGTGAAATCTCAAGCTTTGCTGTAAAAAAAGCTAAGGAGAAGAAGAAAGACAAGATAACAAAAGAAGAGATAAATGAGTATATACTTAAGCATGCTTAGGTGATTTCGATAGAAGCTCTATTGGCTTATAAAAGTGCTAACGGAAAGATAAGAACAGCAAGCAGAGATAGCAAATTTGCTGTTGCCGACGAGTTAAAAGATGGCTCGCTTATAACTGTTTTTAATGAAGATGGTGAGGTGTTAGATCAAAGGATTCTTAAGGGAAAGAGTGTAGAGGAAGGTCTTGAATACTATGTTGGTCCACTTAAAATTGTTGAGTCAGAATACAAAGAAGTAGAGGTAAAGGCTGTTTGCCCAAGATGTGGAAAAAGGAGCATAAGAAGAGAGCTTGATCTTGTAGATACGAGAAAATTAAGCAATGTGCCTGTTTTACCAATTTATGTGTGTACTTCATGTGGCCAGGGCTTTTACTCCTTGACAAAAGAATATCTCAAAAAGATTGTAGATGAGCACCCTGACTTGTTCAGCGCCGAAGAGAATAGCGAAAGGGAGAAAAACGAAGAAGCTTTTATAAATGAGCTCAATGAGTATATAATAAGAATTTTTGCTTCCAAAAAACTTATGAGGATAAAGATAGAAAAGTGATTTTATGATGCTATCAGAAATATATGGAAAAAAGATTATAACATCAGGAGGCAAGATATTGGGAGATGTTAAAGAGATAGTGCTTGATGTAGAAAATGGGCAAGTCTCTCATCTGCTCACCACTAAGCTCGAGCAACTCGCAAAAAGCAGTAATGTAAGAGAAGCACTCTCTAAAAATAGTATCCTTTACAAGAGAGTAAAAAATGTTGCGGAGAGCATAGTTGTGAGTGAGAAGTAATTAATCTGTTGATACTTCTCTTGCTATAGAGGATCTTTCTTTTGCGACTACCCTATAACCACAGTAAGGGCATCTAACAAAGTTTTTGATATCTTTTATTTGCCTTCCACACTGCAAACACACATAAGCCATTCTTTCACCTCTTTTCCTTTATGTTTGCTTTAAGCCACTTTACAAACTCTCTGTGGAGCTCAGAACTACTTGTATCTATTACCCTTATACTCATCGTTGCTTTATATTCCTCATCATTTAGAGTAAGAACCGGAGTATAATCTTCCATCTTTGTAAAATGCACCTCAAGCCAATGTATTCTGCCCTTAAGATAATCTTTAACAACATCATCTGTCATTGGAAGAGATGAAAAGCTGAATAAAATACCATCGCACCAATATAAAGGCATTGTACCAGCTGGTGTTACACGCTCTCTTAGCAAATCGTCTTTATCTACCTTTATCACTTCATGAACCACAAGTTCTGTTGCTGGAGAATACTCTATTTTTACCATTTTATCACCTTGCTGACTGCTCGCTATACTGCATAATTATCCTGTTTGCAGCCTCTCCGGTAGTTGTTTTAAGTGTATATGCTCCACCAGCGTATGTTGCACCGCAATGCTTGCATCTCCATATGCCAGTACTTATCCTCTTTACAGCTACCTTTCCGCATACATCACATTTGTAAAGAGCCTTCTTCTCTTTCTGTACAGCCTGATATCTCTTCCTAAGGCTTACTCCATATCTTATGCTAGCATTTGCCATTTCAATCACTATTAAGTTTATTTATTATAGACCTTAAATCTTTAGACTTTTCGAATGTCTTTTCTATAAGGTCGTTTATCTCATGCTCCTTGAATGAACCACTTAATCCTTTCTGCATCGCCCTTATGTAGGTTTCATCGTTTGCTATTGTAAGTCTTGCGTCCATTACCGATTCTTCGTCGCCGTCTGGGTCTAGTAATATTGTTTTACCGACCTTGGCATATGTACATGATGTTACAATATTATTTATCTTAAGCTTTCCAAGCTTTCCCTCTCTTATAACGGTGCCGTTTTCATATTTTGGCATTCTCGTGTTTGTAAGCGCGGCAACAGATGCAAGCGTGCTTGCATCAAAAAGATTTCCATCGTAATTCATTATATAGATATCTATAAAGACAGACCATACTTTACCTTCTTCTATAAATAATGAATTAGTATCTATAACGTTTGCTGCTCTTATGCCGCGGTCTACCACTCTAGCAAGTTCTATCGCCTCTGGACTTGGTGGACCTGTATCAAAATCTGCTGAAGCAAGTGGAAGAAGCTCTGCGGATGTTATTAAGTTGCCTTCATTAGGTTTGTCTGGCATAGGCTCATCTATATCGAGCTTAACACCAACAAGTACCTTTGTTGCACCTAAGTCTACCTGTGCAGAACCTTCCGCATTCGGTATAATGTCTCTTACTACTGAAATATTTCTATACTCAAAAAAGCCTCTGCCACTTCTAATTCCGTTGTTTAGCAGCTCTTTTATATATGTACTCTTTATTGCATTTATATTCGGCATTTCAACACCTCACTTGTATTTGTTGCTTATCCTTTCGTATGGTGCCTTTAAGGCATCTCTCTGCACCTTCGATATGATTTGACCTGCTTTTTTAACTTTTGCGACTGCTTCTTTAAATTCCTCTTTAGTCAATGAACCATCCATCTGAAGTAGAAGTATCTCGCCAGTCCTTGGGCTTATTGCTATAGGAACGTCTGCATCAGAATAATTGTCTTCTATTTTGTTTAGGTCTATAACTACTTGATCACCTATCTTTCCGGCAGAAACCGCATAAGGCAAATCTCTCATTGGTATACCGGATGTAGCAAGTGCAACAGCCGCTGCGGTTATGCCGGCTGCCCTGGTTCCACCATCACTTTGAACGACTTCTATAAATATATTTATCTCTGTGCCAGGAAAGTTTTCAACCATTATTACATTTTCAAAAACTTCCTTTGTAACCTTTGAAATCTCTATTGCTCTTCTGTTTGGTCCAGATCTACCGTGCTCCTCAAGAGATGAAAACGGAGCCATTGAATATCTGCACTTTATAACCGCTTTCTCTGGATCTGCTGTATGCTTAGGAAGTGCTTCTCTCGGCCCGTAAACAGCTGCAAATATCTTGTTCTTACCCCATTCTAGATAAGCAGAACCGTCAGCATTTTTCAAAACACCGGCTTCTATCCTTATTGGCCTGAGTTCATCGACGCCTCTGCCATCAAGTCTCTTACCATCTACAATAAGTTTTGGTTTTTCTTGTGAATCCATTTAATCACTCCACTTTCTTTGATTTTTCAAGCATCTCTCTTATTCTATCAGTAAGTCCAGAAGTATGAGCTTCCTCTTGTATTCTGAGTATTGCTTTTGTTGTAAGCGCAACGTCGCCGCCCTTAATCCAGATCCTTCCGTTCATACCGACTATAATCGTTGATTTTGTTCCCTCGATAAGCTGTTTTATCATTGTGTTGTTTTTTCCTATTATTCTTGGAACTTTTGAAGGTTTAACATCAATAATCTTACCGCCATATAGCTTTCTTTCTCTCGTGAGTACTACTGTCTTTGTTTCATCAAGCTCTTTTACTGTTGCTTCTATTATGTCACCAACAGAAAGTTTGTCTCGAACATATTTTGCAACAAGTATTCCTTTATAAGGTGCGTTTAAATCTACAACATAGCTGTTTAGTTTTTCTTCTATTATTATACCAACAACAAGTTCGCCATGCTTTGGATACCATAATCCTTCAAGTGGTATCAATACTTTCTTTTCCTTATCAAAGATACCAAGAACAGCGGCGTATGTCTTATCGTCTTCTATAAATGTATTTTCCATATGTATAGGCTTATCTAATATCATGTCACCTGGAACGACTATTTCCATTTTTTACACCTCTAAAAGCTTTGTTTCTGCATTCCCTTGCGCCAAACTGTTGAGCTTGTCATAAAACTCGCTCTGAAGCCCTGCTGGGAATTCAACAATTGCTAAAAGTGAACCATCATTTAGCCACTTCTCAGACTTCAAGCCATACTGCTTAAGCAGGCTATACACCCTGCTTGCATAGCTTGCAGGAACAGTAACCTCTACTTTGGCTACTGCAAACTTAATAGGTATTATCATACTAATCTTTTTAACTATTTGGTCTACTTGCTCACTTGCACTCTTGAAAGGATCTATACTTACCTTTGCCTGCTCCATAGCATTCTCAACCCTCTGCATAGGAAGCGGTGCATTTGTTCTAGGATCTATAGAATTTCTAGAAATTATTGCAATAATCTGCTTTCTCTTTTCTTCTAACATTTTGTTCCTCTGCTCTGTAGTGATAGGCACATTGCCGTTTTTAAGTATTATTGCTACTATTTTGGCAAGATCTGTTGTATTAAATGCTTTTTCTATCTTTTCCTTGCTCTGCCTTTCGCCTTTGTTTGCGTCTTTGAAGATCTCATCAACTTCAAGAACAGATAATGGATCGCTTCTTTTTCCTGTTATGTACTCGTATGCAAGGTCTGCATCAACAAAAATCTCAAATTCCTCGCCGTTGACAGAATATTTTGCGATCACTTTTTTAGAAGACATAATCTCACAGAAATAATGAAATAGTAAAGATCAGAGATATTTTGCAATCTCATCAGAATTCAAGATTGTAAATTCATGCCCATCTTCGATATAGCCAACATCAAGGTTATCAGGGGTAACCTTTGTATCTGTAACCTTTTTGATTATCTTTACTCCGAGTGAAATTGCTTCATCAAGTGGCATATTGTCTTTATACTCTTTTACCAATATGTCAGATGCGGCTTTCTTTCCTGAACCTATTGCGTCTGCTTTGTAGCCAAGGAATGATGCACCTGGTTCTATCTCAAAGAGCCTTGGCTGTGTATCTATTCCACCGATAAGAATAGATACCGCATACGGCCTAATGCCGCCGTATTGAGTTGCCTGCATCATATACGCTGCAAGGTCCTTTGCAACAGATTCTATGGACTTAACTTCGTTGAATATAAACCTATGCTGCTGCGCTGAATCCCTTGCTATGCCGATTATGTGCAGACCATCCGCAACCATGCCACTATAGGTTGCACCGATATGTGAATCTACCATAAACACTTTCTGTATTGTGCTTGGAACAGCAAGAGGGTCTGTTATATTTTTATGTGCCACAAATACTACGCTATCCTTTGCAATCAAGCCTATAGAGGTTGCTCCTTTCCTTACAGCCTCTTTAGCATACTCTACTTGAAAAAGCCTGCCATCAGGGTTAAACATTACCCCTCTATCATACGCTTGTATATTTGGATACATATTCTTCACCTAGAAAAATGAAAAAGTATCTTTAATATTATGTTTGGTGAATAATATAAACTTTTGCTTTACAGCTGCGAGCATGCGATAAAATTTGTCTAATTCAGTTTTTCTTCCTTTCATTATATTTTCTGATGAGCGATTTTATTGTGCCTGAAGTGAGTATAGAGTAAAACCCAACGCCGTTAAGCTTAACAAATGAAAGCGCTAGTATAAGCTCTCTCTCGCCTCCTCTAGCTATTCTAAATATAAATTCTCTCTCGCCGATCTTTTTTACAAAATAAGGGCTAAGCCTAGCGAGCCCAAACAGGCCAATATATTTGGCTAGCGCATCAAAGAATGCACTAAGGTTTGAGCCCAATTCTATTGGCTTTGAGCTCATTACCAACACATATCTACTCTTTCTTTTCAATATCATAGCTATTGCCTAACATCTCTTTTGCCCTTTCTTCGCCTGCACCTAAAAATTTGGCAATCTCTAGCATCTGCAAAGCTGATAGCAAGTGCTCCTCATCTTTTGCAAAACTTGCTAACGATACACGCAAGCCCATTTTTATTGCGTTTCTTAATATGTTTCTACTGGTGTTATATTCTCTTATAAAATCCCCTTTGCTTAGAAGATTTGATATATCAATGATTATGGGCTTATCGTTTTCTTTTATCTTTTGAAATAATGCTTTATCTACCTTGCTCACTCTTACCCCGATTATGTTGCTCAATTTGAATTTGTGAAGCGCTTGGGCATCTGCTATTATATAATCGCCCTCTTCATTCAATGAGATATCTTTTCCTATACAGTATATTCTCTTGTAGCCAAGAAGCTTAGTTAGTGCTTTATCTACATCAAAGTATGCGATATCATAGAACATATAATCTGACCTGGCTATAATCTATTTGCTTTCGTCGTTACTCTTGCCTTCTGCCTCGCTCTCCTTAAAGAATTCCTTTTCAATAATACTCTTTATCCTCTCAGGCGAATAAGATAGCTTTATAAGCTTTGTATGACCCCTTATGCCTTTTCCTGATTCGTATGTTGTTATAAGACCTTGCATCTCCAGATCTTGTATATAATTTCTATACCATCTTGCACTTTTAGGCTCTTTTCCTAATGAACCACATATTGCTACATACTTATCGTAAACCTCTCCGCTAAACAGATAGCTCTCTGTATCGTCTGTAAGTTTTTTGTACTTGCTGCCTTGCATTGTTAGTAGAGATATTGCATACAGCACTAGCTTCTGGTGTTCAGGTAGCGTGCCCACCAGCTCATATGCTACTTCTTCATCTGCAGACTTCGCTGCTTCATTTATTTCCTTGGCTGTTATCTTTGAAAGACCTTTTTCCTCAGCAATCTCGCCTGCTTTTGAAAGTATCTTGAGCGCAAGCCTTGCATCACCGCTTTCTTTAGCTGCTATAGCAGCGGCAAGATTTATTGAAGCATCATCTATTACACCTGGCTTGAAGCTTATTTCAGCGCGCTGCTTCAATATCGCTGCCAGCTCTGTAGAATTATATGGCGGAAAAACCAGTTCATTCTCATAGAGTGTTGATATGCTTCTTGGATCAAGCTCTTCTTTAAAGGAAATTTTGTTTGATATGCCAACAATTGTAACACCACCGTTTTTAATATCGCTGTTGGCTCTTGTAAGTGTATATATTAGATCATCAAGATCCTTTACCACATCAATTTCATCAAGCACCACAATAAGTATTTTGCCATCCTCCTCTATCCAGTTTATTATCTTTTCGTATATGTCTACTACACCATAACCTCTTTTTGCATATGAAGGCAAATGGTCGTTTACTATTTTGCTTAGAACCCTATACCTTGAGTTATAAATTCTGCAATTTATGTAGGAGATTTTTGCTTTTATTGTTGGCACTTCTTTTATTTTTTCTATAACATACTTCATGCATGAAGTTTTGCCTGTACCTGTTTTGCCGTATATAAAGAGGTTTCTTCCTCTTTCACCTCTAAGTGAAGGGGTTAAGTATTTTACAATACCATCAATCTGTTTTTCTCTAAAAAGAAGTGTATTCGGCATATAATGGGGTGAAAGCGCATCCCTATTTGCAAAGATATTTGACTCTTTTAATAGGTTCTCGAAGATTTCTGACATAGAATTCATTAATAATTAAGCAATAAAGAATTATAAATTATCTACTGCATGAATTACCACTGCTAACCGAAAAGTATTTATATCTGTTTTAGATATCTATAATAGATATCGAATTGCGATATGGTGATAAAATGATAGAAGAAGAGTATTTTGGAAGAAGAATGGGCATGGGAAGGGGGTTTGGAATGCATGGCCATGGAATGGGTATGATGCAGAAGCAATTTGGCAGGCATGGCTTTGGGCTCAAGTACTTTATACTAGCGGTGCTTAATGAAGGCAGAGCAACAGGAGCTGAAATTGCAAAAAGAATAGAGGAGATAAGCAACTACCATTGGAAGCCTTCTCCAGGAAGCCTATATCTTTTCCTAAAGGAAATGAGCGATGATGGCTATATAGAAGTAGAAGAGGAAGATGATAAAAAATACTATAAGATAACAAAAGAAGGAAAAGAAATTATAGATAGTACATGGTTTCCATTTAAAAACATAATAAAGAGAGATGCTGTTGCAGAACTTGAAGCACTTGCAGATTATATAATAGAGAAAAAAGAGACATTAAGCGATAGTGATATTGAAAAAATCAAAAAGCTTGGAGAGAAGCTGGCAAGCATATAAAAATAAGCCGTAAACTTTCCAAAAAAGAGACAAAGATTATTATAATTAATCCCTTCTATATAAAGTGAATTCTAATTGGTGAGCTAATGAAAATAAGTGATTTAAAGGCAGGCGCATCAAACGTAAACATCGAGGCTACTGTTACAGAAAAACAGGAGCCTAGAGAGGTAGTAACGAAGTATGGAAAAAGGTTGAATGTTGCTAATGTTACCCTTAAGGATGAAACCGGAAGTATATTGCTTACAGTCTGGGGAAATGATATAGATACAATAGAGGTAGGAGATAAGGTAAGGATCACAAACGGCTATGTGAGCGAATTTAGAGGCACGCCGCAGCTCTCTGCAGGCAAATACGGAAAGATAGAGGTAATAGAAAAAGGTTCAAATAAGGGAGAAGAGCTCAAAACAAGCGAAGAGTTTGATAGAGAAGAGGGCTCAGATGAATTCGGAGCTGACGTGGGAGACGAAGAAGGTGGGGAGGAAGAGAACGCATAAACTTAAAAATCAATCTTTAGTTTGTCTCCAACCTTTGGCGCATATGCATCGAATCCTTCTAGCTTTAATGTTTCTGCAAACAGCTTAGTGTTTTCGTTATCTCCATGCACGCAAATCACAGTTTCAGGGTTGCTTCTTCTTACATATTCATAAAGATCTGCTTTTCCTGCGTGGGCTGAGAAATCGAAGAATTCAAAAGGGGTTTCGACTTTGAACTTCCTACCGTTTATTTTTATAGGCTTGCCTTCCATGAGCCTCCTACCATTTGTACCTTCTACTTGATAACCTGTAAGAAATATCTTTGAGTTTTTATTTAATTTTGTTATGTAATCCAAGGCTGGTCCACCATTTAGCATGCCTGCTGTGGTTACTATAATACTAGGCCTTTGGAGCGGTTCAGACCTCTCTGCATGCATGCCTATCCAATGGGCATTCTTAAGCGCACCGAGCAATATGTCTTTGTTCCTTGTAAACTCTGGATAATTTATTATTATCTCCGAAGCTGCCTTAGCCATTCCATCTATGTAAGTATAGTCTATGAGCTTGTTCATATATAATATTGCGAGCATCTCTTGCGCTCTGCCCACAGCAAAAGATGGCACAAGTGCTATGCCATTGTTGTCAAGTACCTCCTTTACCTCATTAATAAACCTTCTTATAAGCTCGTTTCTATCTGGATGCTCTCTGTTTGCGTATGTTGACTCTATTATTAAGATATTTCCCTCTACAATATCTGCACTGCCTTGAAGTATTTGCGGTTGCAGTTTGAAATCACCTGTATAAACTATTCTCTTGTCGTTGCTTATCTTCTCTATAAGTGTAACCGCACTTCCGCTTATATGGCCGGCATCATAGAGTGTAATATAATAGCCGTTATTTTCTATTGGAACGCCATACTCATATTTTATGTACTTGCTCATTAGTATGTTGAGCTGCTTTTTGAAGAAATTCTGCTTTGCGTGCTGTCTTCTGTTTATTTTCATCGAATCCTTTATAAGAAGCTCGCTAAGCTGCGCTGTAGGCTCTGTCATAATTGTTGTTGGATAATTCCCAAAGAAGAGGGTTGGAAAAAATCCGCTATGATCGAGGTGTGCATGGCTCAGTATAGCTATATCTACGCCACCAACCTGCATAGGGTACTCTGTCTTGTCATCTATTTTTATGCCGTAATCAAGAAGGATTCTTTTTTCATCGTTGATTAATATTGCGGATCTTCCAACCTCGCTTGCTCCTCCTAAAAACTGGATCTCCAAATAAACACTCCCATCTTTTTATCGATTCTTCTTATAAAAATATAAAGTTATAGTTTTATAGATTTTAAGATTTTATATATGCTTGATTTTATGGCTAGTGATGATATAGACTTTATGGATCTTGTATGTATAACCAAGATAACCCCCGATACAGTATTAGAAAAATTTGGAAGCCTTATAAATGCAAGCTTTTTTGACGGCTCAAAGGTTGCTGGCACCTTAAAGCAGAAGGGACTTATCGATTTTTCAGCAAGCTATCCCGGGCCTAGCAAAATGCTCCTCACAGATGATGGTAAGAAATTAATAGATGAAGCGAATGCAAAAAGCACAGAGCCATTTGATGATCTTGACAAAACAATTCTTGCACAGCTTTCCGGAGGTAGAAGAAATCCAAGCGAACTTGGTGCAAGCCTAAATCTAAGACCAAAGGACCTTGCTTTGAGATTATACAAGCTTTCAAAACAAGAATATATTACCTACGAACTTAAGAAGGGTGGCGTTGAGGTAATGCTCACTGAAAAAGGATTTTTAGCCGTACCAAAAGCACAGGGTATACAGCAAACTACACAACCAAGCGCACAACAGGCAGGGGGCGCTGAACCGACAGACCATGAGCTGGAGGCGCAGATTGCACAAAATGTAAAAACGCGCAAGAGCTCCAAAAAGGTTACAATACTTTTAGCGATTGTGCTGATAATAATTATTGCTGTTGCACTTTATTATAAGCACCTTATCTGATTTACATGCTATTAGAATATATGAAAGCTAAGAAGCTCCTTGAGAAGTATGGAATAGCTAGCATAGAAAGTGCATACATTAATAATATAGATGAGCTTAAGAAATTCGTTGATAAAAACCAAAACATTGTTCTAAAAGCACTATCAGAAAAAGCACTGCATAAGTCAAAATCTGGGCTTGTAATGCTTAATGTAAACAAAGAAAATGCAATTAGCATGTACAATGAACTTTTGGATAGGGCAAAGGCATACGCACCCTTCAAGATACTTGCACAGAAAATGGCTAGCCCCGGCATAGAAGTAATTATTGGTGGCAGAGAAGATGCACAGTTTGGAAAGCTTATACTTATAGGTCTTGGTGGCGTGTTTGTAGAAGCTTTTAAGGATTTCTCACTACGTATATGCCCAATAAGTAGATATGATGCAGAGAAGATGCTTCTTGAATTAAGATCAAAAGATATAATAACATATAACGGCAAGGCGAGCAAAACCCTAATCGACCTTCTCCTTAAGGTATCGAAGATGCTCGAAGAAAATGATATAAAAGAACTTGATTTGAATCCTATAATAATAAGAGAAAATGGCTATGATGCGGTTGATTTGAGAATAATAGAATAGGGTAATTGCGTGAGAGTAGATTTAGGACCAATGATGAATCCAAAATCTGTTGCTGTGATAGGTGCATCTAGGGACCCAAATAAGGTAGGTCATATTATACTACAAAATTATATAGATAATGGATTTAGCGGCGAGCTTTATCCTGTAAACAAAAACATAGCACCAGGCGAAAAGATAATAGGACTCACCGCTTATAGAAGCGTGCTTGAGATTAAGAAAAATATAGATCTTGCTGTTATTGCTGTTCCTGCGCCAATTGTGCCGAGCGTGCTTGAAGAATGCGGAAAGGCGAAGGTAAAAACTGCTGTAGTCATAAGTGGAGGTTTTGCAGAAGTAGGCAATGTAGAGCTACAGGATAAGATTGTTGAGATAGCAAAGAAGTACAATATTGCAATGCTCGGCCCAAACTGCCTTGGCATAATGGATCCTTTATCAAAAGTAGACACCCTCTTCTTGCCGACTTATAAGCTTAGCAGACCGCGCGTTGGTGGAGTAAGCTTTGTAACGCAGAGTGGTGCTGTTGGAAGCACTATACTGGACCTTATAGCAAAAGAAGGCTTTGGTCTTTCTAAATTTATCTCTTATGGAAATGCTGCTTATGTTGATGAAGTTGATTTGCTAGAATACCTTTTGCACGACAAGCAGACCAAAGTAATTGTTATGTATATAGAAGGTGTTAAGAGAGGAAAGGAATTGATAGAGATAGCAAAGAAGGTAACCAAAGTAAAGCCCGTAATCGTTCTAAAGGCAGGCATTACAGAAGAAGGCGCAAAAGCTGCGCACTCGCATACAGCTTCATTAGCAGGAAATAACGAAGCGTATGATGCTTTATTTAAGCAATTTGGATTCATAAAGGCAAAAGACCTTAGCGAACTTCTAGACTTTGCAAAAATATTTTCAAGTGAGAATCTGCCGCATGGAGATAGGGTGGCTATTATTACAAATGGCGGTGGAACTGGTGTACTTGCAACAGATGCTATATACCTAAACGGCTTGAGGCTGGCAGAATTTAGTGAAGAAACAAACAAAGAGCTTAGGAAAGTAATGCCCGATATTGTAAATATAAGGAATCCTCTAGACTTGGCGGGTGACGCTGATGAAAAAAGGTATAGCGATGCGCTTTCAATACTATCAAAAGATCCGAATATAGATATGTTTATTGTTATTGCTTTGTTCCAAACACCGGGAGCGGACTCTCCTGTAGCCGAGAAACTTATCTACTTCAAAAAGAATATAGAAAAACCTATGATTGTAGTCACCACAGGTTCTGATTTTACCCAGACACACAAGATCATGATGGAGAGTTCTGGGCTTCCAGTATATGATTCTCCAATGGCGGCGGCTTCTGCGCTTGCAGAGCTTTACAAATACTGGAAATATAAGAACAAGATGCTATGAGCTCTTGAAAATTAGCGAGAGCGCCTTACTTATTGCCTTTTCTTTATTCTTCTCAGAGCTAAGGGCTTCAAATAGGTCTGTTGGACTAACATCTAGTTTATAGCCATTGCTTTCTAGCTCTTTCAAAAACATGCTAGTGCCAAAATCTTTTATTGAGATATTCTCAATTGCTTTGTTTCTTAATGCTTCTATCTCGCTTTCTGCTTCTTTATCTTTTATGTCTTTACTTACTTCAACTATCGCCTTGCCCTCAAATTTCTTAGCTAATGCAAGAAGTTCGAAATCATTTTCCTTAAAACCCTTGCTTGCTTCTCCAATAAGCATGAGTCTTATTATTGGCTTCTCATCTTTTCCGATAAAACCGCTTATCTTTTCTTCTGCTTCTTTCAAAACAAGTGAAGGATTCTTTCCTGTAACATCTACCTTTACCACATAAAACTTCCTTGAATTTATCTCTATGAATTTATACTCACTATTCTTTGTATCAAATAAGAAGAAGCCTTTACTTTCTGTTTCTTCCTCTTTAAGCTGTGTAAGCACTGTGCTCCCCGGAATGAGGAAAGGTTTAGAATGAACCGTTTTCTCGACCTTTGAATGTATGTGGCCATCTATATACAGATCAAAGCCTTTTGGAAGTTCGTCAAGGGATATGAAATTTTTGTCAAATGGCATAAGATCGTAGACAGACTGGTGGAAGACAAAAATATTAAACATTGAGTCTATAGGCTTAGGGTCTTTTTTCTTTAGCATATCCCTAAACCTCTCTTCGGATATACCACCAATTCCGTATACTGCAACCTTTTCTCCATCTTTTTCTACAATAGCTCTTGCCTCGCTTATGTTAACAAGAAGTCCAGCAAGGCCAAGGAGGTCTACAGCATCTTCAGCCCCTTCAGAACGACGCTCATGAGTTCCAGATATAGCGAGAATTGGTAAATCGGTATAGATTTCCCTTGGTCCATCATAGCTTGTTACTCTCGCTTCCCACTTCTTGCCTGATACCACGCTTCTAAAAATATTCAAACCCTGAGCAAGCACCTCCGGTTTTGGTGATCTGTTGTCAAACAAATCGCCAGGTATTATAAGCATGTCTGCCATCGAAGAAGCTTTTTCAAGAGCTTCTCTTGCTTGAAGATAAGCATCTTCATAGAAGCGTTCATAGCCAAGATGAAAGTCAGAAACAATTGCTATCTTCATTATATCATCTTATATTAGTCAGCTATTCAACAATCTTTTTATTTCTTGAAGTGCGGCATCGGCTGCTTTACCAACCGCATCTTTATTTGGTCCGTATGCACCTGCCGCACATGGATGGCCACCGCCGTTTCCATTAAGAAATGCTGATACACGCTGCATCACCCTGCCCAAATGCAGCGAATGCTTTTTATCAAGTGGCGGCCTTAATCTTGCTGAAATTGACGCCTCTTTTTCGGAAACCATCCAGAAGAGTGAAGCGTCTGCACCTATCTTAATTGCCATATCTGCAACAACATTTGCGTGCTCCTTTGCTTTACCATAGATCAATAGATATTTGCCCACCACCTCAACAGATGAGTTATAAAGATCTTTTATAGTATCGTATCTATTTTCCAAAGGTATGCTCTCATGAAAATACTCCATTATTTCCGCATAGTTCATGCCAGCTATTCTAAGCAACTCACCTATCTGGGTAAATGTATGGGCGGTAGCATTCTTAAAGTCTGCTGAGTCAGAGATAATTCCGTTAAGCAAAAGTATAGCCATCTCCTTATTTATTTTTTTGCCGAGCTTGAGTAGAAGATCATAAATAATGCTTGAGGTAGAGTTGAAATCTTCATCTGAAAATACCAAGAAGTTGTTTCCAAGCTCTTCAGTTGTAGGAAGGTGGTGATCTATAAAAAGCACCTCGCCTTTGAACTTCCTAAGCTGTTCACCAAGCGCACCCAGGGATTCCAGATTGTTTGCATCAAAGACAACAACCACTTCTACATCATCTAAAGAAGCTTCTTCTATACGTTCTTCATAGCCCACCTCCTTAAGCATCTTTCTTGCATTGTTTGTTATAAAATCGGGGGTTCCAACTTTGACGTATTCAAAGCAATTAGAAAATGCGACCGCAGAGCCAACAGCGTCTCTATCTCCAATAGAATGAAAGGTGAAAAGAAACCTTCTTTGTGAATTTGCTACAAAAAACTTTAAAAGGTCGTCGAAGCTCAAAACCTTCAAAGAAACCACCGTTACTGCTGTATGCCGGAGAGCTTCTTTTTTATTGCTTCTTCTCGTGATTTAAGAGATGAAAGCTGCTTATTAATCATTTGTATTCTTAGATCTAAGCTCTCGCTCTTTTCCTTCAAATTGCTAAGCGCCTTCTCTTTATCTGTCTCTACTATTATACCGCCTATTGTTAAGTAAATTTTTCCTGTTGCTTTCTCAACCTCACTTTTTGCATTTTCTGCCTCGTTTTTTTGTAACTGCAGGTCTTGAAGCTGAAGGGTAAGCCCTCTTATTTGCTCCTCTAGCAATTGATACTCTTTTACGAGCTTCTCTAGCTCTTGTTCCTCATTTTCGCTTTTTCCACTTGGTGTTTCCATTTAACCACTCAATTCTTTCTCCATCTGCTCCTTAGTTATCTCCTCTATACGCACATCTTTATCGTGCTTTTTTTGCTTTTCGCCTATTATATTATCTATACCAAATTTCATAAGCTTTGCCTGATACCTTGAAAGGAAAACCTTTCTGCCTCCTTTATCTCTTAATATGACCGCACCACTATCATCTATAGTAACATAAAGCACCTCATCTGAATTATATATTTTAAAGTATTTTACCATCTTTTTCGCCTTTGTTGATGCAAGTAATATCATACTTAACTTCCTTTCTATCTGCTACCGCGCCGTCAGAATCATATATTAAAGTGGTAATTTTTATTTGGAAAGTATCTGGATATATATCATTATTTGAAAAGATCTTGAACCTTTTCTCTTTTACCGCGCCGTTTGAAAGTATACCAACATTTATCTTTCCAAGCTTTAATGATCTATCAGGTGCAAGTGAAATAGGTGGCTCTACTTCAACAAGCGTCTCAACCCAGTAGCTGCTGCTTGGATCTACATCAGAAAGGGTAAATTTAAGTTTAACATCAAGCTCATTTCTCCTGAAAGCTATTAGCTCTTGCGGGTTGCTTTCAATACTTAACTCTAAATTCGGCATGTTTTTGATTTGCTTTTATTAAATATAAATATCTTTATCAACATCCAACTTAGACCAGACTATAAAAAGCCTAGCCAGAGCCAAAACGCGATGCTATTTTTATGAATTTCCTTGCGTTATTCAGCATATCGTGGTCGTTGTTGAAAAAGACAAAAGCTTTTTTAGGATTTTTTTCTTTTATTTGCAAAAATAGTTCCTCAAGCTCCTTGTCTGAATAATTATAGCTATACCAGCTTTTCCTGCCATGAAGTCTTAAGTATATGTTGTTTGATGTATTTTCTATAACGCTTGCAAATGGCGCGTCTATACTTACAAATGTTATGCCGAGTTCCTTAAGCTGCTTGTAAACCTCTTTATTGAACCACTCGCTTGCTCTTGGCTCAAGCGCAAACTTTTCAGCAATATCAAATTTCTTAAGCAAGAGCTCTATGTTTTTTATTATGTTTGGTGTTATAGAAGGCGGAAGCTGAAAAAGATAATAGCTTATATGTTTGTCAAGCGGCTCAAACAAGTTTAGAAATCTTTCCAAAAGATCGTAGCTATTCTCGCTAAGTTTGTATTGGTGGGTTATAAGCCTATTTACCTTAACAGCCCAGGATATTTTGCTTCCAATGCTCGCCCAGTGCTTTACTTGGTTTGGATATGGGAACCTGTAGAAGCTTGCATTAAGCTCTACCGCATTTAAGCCGGAGTTGTTTATGTACCATTCAAGGCTGCCCTCTTTGTTCCAACTATACATCCAGCCTGAAGTGCCAATATAAATTTCCATCATATAAGAATATGCTCAACTAATTTAAATTTGTATATACATATATTTTTGGTGCGGTTATGCTTAATGAAGCTGAGCTTATAGAAAATGAGATAACGCTAAGGGACATGAGGCTTACCAAAGAAGTGCTTGAGACAAGGCGTTCGATAGCAAGATGGCTTGCTTTGTCCCTTGGCATAATTAATCCAGGCGAGTCAAGGCTCAGTGCTATTGCCGTGCTTGATGCACTCCTTTATTTTCAGTTTATAAAGAAGCTTGACCCAAGTATCACTGAGCTAAAGGAATATATAAATAATAATTGGCAGAATATAAATGAAAAGACGCTCAGATACCACTTGCTCAGGCTCAAAAAAATGGGCATTATCGAAAACAGCCAAGGAAAATTTTACTTTAAAATGCCAGAGATAGGAGATAAGTATGATGTTGAAGCCTGGGCAAACAATCTTTTTAAGGAAGAATTTAATAATGTAATAAATAAAGTAAAAGAAGCTGTAAACGAGCTAAAAAATAAGCCAACAATCCAGTAGGCTGAGAAAAATGAATAAAATAGATTATCTTATATTAGTATTCTTCGTCGCCGTAGTTGTAGTGGCTCTTTATATTAGATTTACTTATCAGCCGCCTGTAAATTTAGATCTAACACTCTCAAGTAGCAACAGCACAATCTACCCATTTCAAAAAGCAGAAGTACAGATTAGTGTTGACAATATAGGAAGCAGCAACATAAATGGAATGGGACTTGAAGTTTTAGTAAATGGAAATGCAAGCAGAGAGTATAGTCTTACGATACCCAGCGGGAAAGAGGCTGTTTTCTACTTTAACTTCACCCCGAATACGTATGGTATATATAACATAACTGCAGTAGCGGATCCTGCGAAGCTTTACCCGATAATTGATAGGTCAAAAACTATTGCCACCACAATTATAAATGTAAAAGCACCACAAGCATTAGAGGCTTATGCACCAATAAGTTCAAATGGTCTTATATATCTGAAGGAAGCGAATCTTACTTCCGTGGGGGCGCTTGTTGCTACGTTTCTATATTATAATTATTCAATTAATGAACTAAATTTTGCAGATCTTAACTTACCATATACGCTCTTTACTTCGCTAATCGGGATTGCACACAATTATATAAGCGATATTGGTGTTGCTTATGCAAACTATTCAAACGGCAGCTCTATTTACTCGATTTGGCTTGAAGGAAGCATAAACCAAAATGCGATACTTAGCGCATTACAAGCGGTAAATGCAAGCTATACACAAAAAGAGGTTAATGGCAATAATGTTACACTTGCAGAACTTGGAAAAAATATAACACTATGTAGCTGGTACTCTAACGGCTGGATAAAGAATATAGTATATAAAAATGGCTCATGCCTAAGCCTTATTGATAAAAATTATACCAACCCATTACCAAACAATCCTGCATTTACCAAAATGGAAAACTTCATGCCAAACAATACGGTGTTGCTTGCTGATTATAAAGCATATTATTTCCCAACAAATTCCCCATATGCTGCAAGGATTTTAGCTTATTCGAATGCTGTTATTGTGCCGAGCATCAATCAAAATCCGGTAAGCCTCGTATGCTATGGTATAATAACAAACATAACAAATCAGAGCTATTGCAGCACATACATATTCCAAGCATCGCATAAGATAGGCAAGCTTGGTCTTGTGAGAACGAGCACGTTTATAGTACCGTATAACTTTACCCTTTTCTCGCTTGTTAACCAAAGCGCAATAATCTCTGCTGTACCTGTAAATATAAATCTGCTTAAAGAGCTTGGCGCAAATGGAAGCTCGTTTGTTTTCTCTTCCGGATTTACAAACTATTGCAATGTTGAAAACTTTAGCTGCATCAACGTAAAGTTTGCAAATGGCCAGATATACTTTACTCTAAAGAATATTATGAATAGGAGTGTTACAATAAATGGTATAAACTGCTTTATCGGAAAGGGCAAAGAAACGCCTGCAAATATTAGCATTGCACCTGGTTCAAATGCAAGCCTCGTTGCTACATGCTATCAGAACAATACTATAATAACCGGTATCCCGCTAGGCTTAAGAGTGGCTCTTAATGTTAGCTATGTTATAAACAATGAAAGAAGGAACGCCCTTGGTAGTGCTATTATTAACTTCTTTGGCTAAGTGGTCTTTTGCTTGAAGATAAAAAAGAGGTTTATGAGTATTTCTTATCAAAGTTCAAAGAATTTAGCGAGATACAAAAACGTGCAATAGGCGAAGTTGAACGCGGAGAAAATTGTATAATAACCGCTCCGACAGGAACAGGTAAAACCGAGGCCGCTATACTCCCCGTACTCGAAAAGATTAGAGAGGAACATTCTGTTGGAATCAGGGCTATCTATATTACACCGCTTCGATCACTTAACAGAGATTTACTAAAAAGGCTTGAAGATATCTGCAGCAAGTTTAAGATAAGCATAGCGGTTAGACATGGAGATACACCTAACAAAGAAAGAAGTGCACAGACAAGAAAGCCACCGCAGCTTCTAATAACAACCCCAGAAACGCTGCAGATTATATTAATTACAAAGTCATTTAGAAACGCCCTAAAGAATGTTAAGACAGTTATAGTAGATGAACTACACGAATTATATCACACAAAGAGGGGGGCCCAGCTCTCTATTGCGTTGGAGAGGCTTGTCGAAATTGCTGGCGAATTTCAAAGAATAGGAATAAGTGCAACGGTGGGCAATCTAAATGAGGCTGCACTCTTCTTGTTTGGCAAAAGAGAATATGAAATAATAAAAGATAGCGGGGAGAAAAAATTTTCATTAACGGTAGAGAAGCCAAATGAACCAATCTACAATTATAAGGAGCTTAGAGAAAAATTTTCGCTTGATAAAGAATCAATCGCAAGAATAGAAAGGATTATTTCGCTTATAAAAGAAAACAGAAAGAGTATACTTTTTGTAAATACGCGACAAATTGCAGAATCGCTTGGAAGCAAAATAATATATTTATCAAATATATATAAATTCGGGCCTGTTGCAATTCATCATAGCTCGCTTGACAAAGAAGAAAGAATAAAGGTAGAGGATGCTTTTAAGAAGGGTGAAATAAAAAGCATTATTGCAACTAGTTCTTTAGAGCTCGGCATAGATATAGGTGATGTTGATCTTGTAATGCAATATGGCTCTCCAAAACAGGTAACAAGGCTTATTCAGAGAGTCGGAAGAAGCGGACATGGCATTAAGGGTGAAGCCAAAGGAACTATAATAGTAGGAAGTATCATCGATGCATTAGAATCCGGGGTTATTGCAAGGCTCTCTATTGAAAGAAGACTTGAAGAGGAAAGAATAGAAAGAAACCCTGCTGATGTTGTGGCTAATCAGATTGCTTCAATCGCCCTTGAATATAACAGCATATGTGAAAGCAAGGTGATAAAAATTTTCACAAGAGCAGGGCCTTTTATTGATCTTAAAAAAGAAACTTTTGAAGGAATACTAAAAACACTTGAAGAGCAGCATATCATAAAGCGCGCTAACAATCTAATATTAAGAGGCTCGAAGACCTTAAAATATTTTATAAATAACATAAGTGTGATACCAGACGTTTCAAGATTTGTCGTGAAAAATATTGCAACGAATAAGATAGTTTCATCGCTTGATGAAAGATTCGTTGCAAACTATATAGATGAAGGTTCAGACTTTATAGCAAAAGGCTTACCATGGCATGTTGTTAGTATAGATAAAGGCGTAATCTATGTTGAGCCTTCAACAAGCATAGAAGCTGCTATTCCTGATTGGGAGGGCGAAGATATTCCCGTTTCGTTTGAGGTTGCTAATGCTGTAGGAACTCTTTTAGAAAAAGAGGATATAGGCTTTATAGAGAAGAATATAGGCAATGAATTAAGTAAAGAGATAAGCTTGTTCTTTGAAAAGCAAAACAAGTATTACAGGTTCGAGAAGGGCAAAATACCTGTAGAGATACGTGGAGATTATGTAATAATTTATTCTCCGCTAGGAAAGCTTGCTAATGACTTTTTAGGCAAGATAATAGGTAGCATTTTTACTGCTGATGCAGGCACTACTACAATAAAGACTACGCCTTATGCAATTATATTAGATATTAGCCTTGCAAAGAAAAGACCAAATATTAAAATGGATCTAAGCATACTAAAAGAATTTAACATAGAAAACCTGATAAACAACAGCGCGATTATTTCACAGTCAGAGCTTTTCAGATATAAGTTCGTGCAAATTGCAAAACTTTTCGGCATAATCGAAAAAGAAGCGGCTGTCACAAGAAATATTGCTGATAGGCTTATCCAGCTTTATAAGGGAAGTGAAATTTATAAGGAAGTTGTAAGGGACTTATACAAGAATTATTACGATATTGAACATGTAAATGAATTTCTTAGCTCACTTAGAGAAGGAAACCTGCATTTTGAATTTTACGATTTCGGTGAACTGAGCCCTTTTGCAAATGAAGTGCTCAGATCGGCATACTATTACAAAGAGCTCCTTCTGCCAGCAACTCCCGGAAGCAGCGAACTTAAACAGTTTATAGAGGGCATAGAGAAGAAAACGGTTGAGCTACTATGTACCTTTTGCGGATTTAGGTTTTCCAAAAGCTTAAGCGAGCTGAAGGAAGGTGATAAGATAAAGTGTCCAGCATGTGGGAGCAATATGGTGTCTATATATAGAGAAGAGTATATGGAAAGCATAGAAAAAGTGAAAAAAAGTGAAAAATTATCTGAAAAAGAAAAAGAGTACTATTCTGAGAGCCTTACTTGCGCAGATTTAATAAATGAATATGGTAAAAGGGCACTTATCGCACTTTCAACATATGGTATAGGCGTAAAAACAGCTGCAAAAATACTTAAAATGATAAGAAGTGATTACAATTACTTCCTCATAGATTTAATAGAAGCACAAAAAAATTATATAAAGTACAGAAAGTTCTGGAGGGAATAAAAAATTATGCAAAGATCTGTGCATCTATCATTTTTGCACCTTCATCGAGCTTCATAAGTCTTACCCCACTTGCATTTCTTCCTGTTATCCTTATACTTGCCGCATCAAACGATATTGCTATTCCTTTTGAATTTATCAAAACTACATTTGCTTCGCCGCTTAAGAATAGAGATTTTGCAACATAGCCTGTTTTTTCAGTAACCTTGATATTTAGAACCCCCATACCTCCCCTCTTTTGCACCCTGTATTTGCCCACTTCGGTAAGCTTGCCGTATCCATTCTCTGTAACTGTTAGTATGTAACCTATATCACCAGCGGCTATTATGTTCTTAGCTTCATCGCCACTTGCAAGCTTTATACCTCTTACCCCCATCGCACCTCTGCCAACATGCCTTAGCTCTGCTTCCTCAAATTTTATAGCTTTGCCTAATTTGCTCATTATAAACAAGTATTTCTCATTAATGTATGATATGGCGTCAACAACTGAATCGTTTTCTCTAAGTGTAATTGCTGTTATGCCCGTTGACCTGGGTCTTGAAAAGAGCCTTGCGCGCATCTTCTTTACCAAGCCATTCTTTGTTAGTAGTACTATGTTTGAATTTTCAAGATCGCGTAGTGGGAATAAGACTATTATTTTCTCTTCTTTCAGATTAAGTAGATTTACTATACTCTTTCCTTCAGAATAGCGATTTCCTTCTGGTATTTTATAAGCCTTAAGCCAATATGCACGCCCTTTGTCTGATACACAAAGCAGATAATCTTTCGTATTGCATGTAATTATTTGCTTAACATAGTCTCCTTCCTTAAGATTTATAGCGATAATTCCTTTGCCACCTCTCGCTTGTCCCTTGTAGTAATCGAGGCTCATCCTCTTTATATAACCAGTATTCGTGTATATCACAGTTGTTCTTTCGTTGCTTATCAGATCTTCTTCTTTAAGCTCTACCTCCTCTTCTTCTACTTCCATTACCTCTGTTCTTCTACTCCTTCCATATTTCTGTTTTATCTCTTCTGTTTCATTGACTATTATCTTATCTACTTCTTTTGGATTTGATAAAACTTCGTTGTAGTATTTTATTTTTTCCAAAAGGCTCGAGCGCTCGCTGCTTATTGAATCATATTCCAAATGAGTAAGCCTGCTAAGCTTCGTTTCAAGTATTGCATTCGCTTGTTTCTCGCTGAGCGAAAAAGAAGCCATTAGCTTTGCCTTTGCATCACTTACTGAAGTGCTTTCCCTTATTAATTTAACAACCTCATTGATGTTTGATATTGCTATTATAAGACCATCAAGTATGTGCACCCTTTCGCTTGCTTTATTTAACTCAAATGTTGTTCTTCTCTTTATTATCTCTCTTCTGTAATTGATAAACGTTTGGACAAGCTGCAGAATATTGAAGTTCTTAAGACTTTTACCTATCACCGCGAGGTTTATTATAGGAAAAGTTACTTCAAGCTGAGTGTGCTTATAAAGCGCATTAAGCACGCTATTCCCATCCTCGCCGTTTTTTAGCTCTATGACAATGTGCACACCATCTTTTCCGCTTTCATCTCTTATGTTAGATATGCCCGTTATTTTCTTCTCTTTTACAAGCTCGATTATGCTTTTGATAAGCTCTGATTTATTTACATTGTATGGAATCTCGCTTACTATTATTTCATTCTTTTTTTCATCAATTGTTGCCTTTGCTCTTATTGTAACCTGCCCCCTACCATATCTGTAGCCGTTATAGGCGTTGTTTGACATGAGCACTATGCCCCCTGTAGGGAAGTCAGGCCCTTTTATTATTTTAAGCAGATCATCTACTGTCACGTCTTCGTGCTCTATTGTATATATTATAGCATCGCATACCTCTACCAGGTTGTGCGGTGGTATACTTGTTGCAACCCCAACTGCAATTCCAGCTGCACCATTTACAAGCAGATTTGGAATCTTAGATGGCAATGTTACCGGCTCTTTTTCGGTATTATCAAAGTTAGGCACAAAATCAACGGTATCTTTATCAAGATCAGCAAGCATCTCTTCGGCAAAGCTTGTGAGCCTTACCTCAGTATAACGCATTGCTGCAGGTGGATCCCCGTCTATAGAGCCGAAGTTGCCTTGCCCTTCAACAAGCACATGATTCATAGCGAAGTCCTGTGCAAGCCTTACTAAGGCATCATAAACAGCAATATCGCCGTGTGGGTGGTATTTACCTATAACCTCTCCAACGACCCTTGCGCTCTTTTTCGTTGGCTGGTTATGAAGGTTATTAATATTATACATCGCGTAAAGGATCCTTCTCTGTGCAGGCTTAAGACCATCTCTAGCATCAGGAATAGCTCTTCCTATTATTACGCTCATTGCATAGTCTATGTAGCTTGATTGCAGTTCGTCTTCGAGCTGAGTTGGGAGTATCTTCTCCATCTATACACCTTATATATCTAGGAATGCGACCTCACTCGCATGCTCCTCTAAGAATTTCCTTCTCTCGTTTACATCCATCCCCATTAATATTGAAAAGAGTTTGTCTGCCCTCTCCGCGTCTGCTATATATACCTTTTTGAGTATTCTCTTTTCAGGATTCATTGTTGTTTCCCAAAGTTGCTCTGGATTCATCTCTCCAAGACCTTTGTATCTTTGCACATTTACATCGCTTCCCAGTTCTTTTAGCTTTTCATTAAGCTCAGCATCTGAATAGCAATAATAAACCTCTTTTCCCTTTGATACCTTATAAAGAGGTGGCTGTGCTATATAAACATAACCCAATTCTATAATCTTTCTTAGATATCTGTAAAAGAAGGTTAGAAGCAACGTTCTTATATGACTGCCATCTACATCTGCATCAGTCATTATTATTATCTTTTTATACCTTATATTTTCTACATTAAAAGTATCTTTTATTCCTGTGCCAAAAGCAGCAACCATCGCGTGAAGTTCTTCGTTTTCAAATATTTTTTCATCTGTCGCTTTTTCAACATTAAGAATCTTTCCTCTTAAAGGCAATACCGCCTGTGTCATCTTGTCTCTGCCTTGTTTACTTGAGCCACCTGCGCTTTCACCCTCAACTATGAAGATTTCACTCTTATCTGGATCCGCACTTATACAATCAGCAAGCTTGCCTGGAAGTACAGAACCATCAAATATACTTTTCTTTCTAACAAGCTCCCTTGCTTTCCTTGCACTCTCCCTAGCTATGGCCGCATTTATTGCTTTCTCTGCTATTGCTCGCGCATCAATAGGGTGCTCTTCAAGGTATTGAGAAAAAAGTTGATAAAATGTTGTTTCTACAATGCTTTTTATCTTAGTATTGCCAAGCTTTTCTTTTGTCTGACCCTCAAATTCAGGGTTTGGTATTCTTATGCTTACTATTGCTGTGAGTCCTTCCCTTACATCATCACCGTTTATCTTAATCTCTTTTTTTCCGTTCAGCGTTTTGTTCTTTTCTATGTAATTTGTTATCGCTCTTGTTAATGCTGCTCTAAAACCCATTACATGAGTTCCCCCTTCTTCTGTTTTTACACTATTTACAAAAGATTCTAGTTTTTCATCATAGCTACTGTTGTATTGCAGTGCAAACTCCAATATATTCTGCTCAAACTCTTTTTTGAAATATATTGGACTTGTTATTGTGGTCATTCCTTTGTTTAATTCTTTCAAGAAGTCTAGCAATCCGTTCTCCGAATAATATGTTTCTTCATCGTGGGTGCCGAATCTATCGTCTATGAAGAAGATTTTGAGCCCAGGATTAAGAAAACTCGTGTATTTAAGTCTTTCTTTAAGTGCTGTAGAATCAAAGGTTGGCGACGGAAAAATTTCCTTATCTGGTTTAAATTTTATCGCTGTGCCAGTAGTTGTAGCGGGACCTACCTCTTTAAGCTCCGATGTGGGCACGCCCCTACTATAAGTCTGCATATACTCTTTGCCACCCCTCCTTATTCTAACTTCTACAAATTCGGAGAGTGCATTTACTACAGTTAGTCCTACACCATGCAGACCGCCTGCTGTCTTGTAAACCTCGTTTGAAAACTTTGCACCAGAATGGAGTGATGTCATTACCACCTCTAGTGCACTTTTGTTATACTTTGGAATAATATCAATAGGTATGCCCCTACCATCGTCTATAACCTCGGCTATATCTCCTGTTTCATCTTGCATAAGATGTACAGTAATATTCTTACAATATCCGGCCATTGCTTCGTCAACCGCGTTGTCTATAAGCTCAAAAAGCAAATGTAAAACCCCGCTTGAACCTGTAGAACCTATATACATTGCCGGCCTTTTTCGAACTCCCTGCACACCTTCTAATACCACTATCTTTGATGCATTGTACTCCTCTTCAGCATTTGTCATAAAGATCAGCTAATAGCTATACTGGCCGTTAGATTTTATTTAGAATTCAAACCTTTTAAACCTTTTGAGACTATTTTATCGAGAGAAAAAGGCCCTTTTTTGGTTAGATTATTATATTTTTAATTTTAAGTATTATTTGTGGTGGAATGGATAAGGCAAATAGGAAGAAAATAATTATACTTGGTGCCGCTGGAAGAGATTTCCACGACTTCAATGTTCTTTTTAGAGGAAATAAAGCATATGAGGTTGTTGCATTCACAGCAAACCAGATACCGTTTATATCTAACAGAAAATACCCTCGCGAGCTCGCTGGAGAGCAATATAAGGAAGGAATAAAAATTTATGATGAATCACAGCTTGGCTCACTTATTGATAAATATAAAGTAGATATCTGTGTGCAGGCATATAGTGATTTGCCGTATCAAGAGGTTATGCACAAAGCAAGCATAGCTAATGCGCATGGTGCTGACTTTTGGTTGGTTGCACCAGAGAGAACGATGCTCAAGTCAAAAAAACCCGTAATAGCTGTGTGCGCCGTTAGAACAGGCTCTGGAAAGAGCCAAACATCGCGCTACATTGCTAGG
Source organism: Microcaldota archaeon (assembly GCA_046536795.1). GTDB lineage: Archaea > Micrarchaeota > Micrarchaeia > Micrarchaeales > CABMGC01 > JAGDYD01. The sequence continues at coordinate 100,969 of JAWDMB010000001.1, forward strand.
CTAATTAAACAATACGGAAAGAAACCTGTAGTGATAAGGCACCCCATGCCATATGGTGATCTTGCCAAGCAGGCGGTACAGAGATTTGAAAATTTAAAAGACCTTGATTTACAGAAATGCACAATAGAAGAAAGGGAGGATTATGAACCGCACATAAGGGAAGGCACAATTGTTTATTCTGGCGTAGATTATGAAAAAATACTAAGAAGTGCAGAAAAAGAAGCAGATATTATCATATGGGACGGTGGCAATAACGATGCGCCATTTATAAAGCCCGATTTGATGATAACTGTAGCAGACCCTCTTCGTGCTGGGAACGAACTAAATTATTATCCAGGCGAGACTGTTGCCAGAATGGCAGATATATTACTCATAAACAAAGTAAACTCAGCAACAAAACCAGAAATAGAAAGATTGGTGAAGAATCTTAAAAGTATAAATAGCAGGGCAGAGATTATTTTTGCTAACTCTGTGATAAGTGCTGATGGAGAAAAGATTAAGGGTAAAAGAGTGCTTGTTATAGAAGACGGTCCTACAGTAACACATGGTAATATGAAATTTGGAGCCGCGACCGTTGCTGCTAAGAATTATGGGGCAAAGGAGATTATAGATGCAGAAAAATACGCAGTAGGTACAATAAAAGAAGCTTACAAAAAATACGATATTAAGAAGATACTACCTGCACTTGGCTATAGCAAAAAGCAGATAGAGGAATTGAAGCAAGTTATTAACAATGCAAAATGCGATGTTGTAGTATCTGCCACGCCAACCGATTTGAACAGGATAATAAAGGTGAACAAGCCCATTGTACATGTGAGCTATGAGCTTTCACCAATAGGAAAGAAGTTTGATACTATAATTAAAAATTTCATAAAAAGTTGTGAGTAAGTGTTCATAAAAGATGCAATATTTGGTAATATAGAACTAACGCCTATAGAGTCAAAGCTCCTTGATACACCAGAGATGCAAAGGCTCAGATATGTTAAGCAAATGGGCCTGGCTTATCTTGTCTATCCAGGGGCTACGCATTCAAGATTTGAACACTCACTTGGCACAATGCATATTACTAAAGTTATAGCCAAAGAGATGGGCCTAGAAGAGGAAGAGGTTGAAATGCTTGCAGTTGCTGGCCTACTCCACGACGTAGGCCATGGCCCTTTTTCACACGTCTCTGACCCCATACTCAAAAAATATTTACACACAAATCACGAAGAGATCGGTAAAAAATTAACGACTAAAGGCAAAATAAAAGAAACCCTAGAAGAGAACGGCTTAAATACAAAGGATATAATTAAAAGACTCTCGGGAAAATTAAATGGCGAGATAGTAACCGCTTCTCTTGGCTCGGACAGGCTTGATTACCTTTTAAGAGATGCATATTATACTGGCGTAACCTATGGTATTATAGATTATCAGCAGATAAAGAGCAAGATGGTACTTTATAGACACCACCTAGCAGTATATGAGCAGGGGCTGCATCCTGCAGAGTCGCTTCTTCTGGCAAGATATTTCATGTCGACCGCTGTTTATCACCACCATGCTGTTGTTATAGCAAACAATATGCTTGAAAAAGCAGTAAGGCTTGCAATTGAAAATGCTGAGCTTGGCATCAAAGAATATCCTTCTCTGAAGGATTTTGAGCTTATAACAAAGCTCACAAACTCGAAAGCATCAAATAGGCTTATTGCCAGACTGCTCGAAAGGAAACTATTCAAAAGGATATTTGTTGGGAGTATAGAAGCTGCACCAGAAATAAATGAGATTGAAAACACTATAATTAAATATTCAGGCCTAAGAGAAGATGAATTTATTGTAGTTAAGGATAAGCAAAAGTTCTTAACAGAAAAGATACCTGTTTTAAACAGAAATAAAAAGAGGCTTGGGAATGTCGAAGATCTATCCCCAATTATAAAGAACTTAGAAAAGGAGAGAGAAGATTTAATAATTGCATCTGACAGAAGAAATAAAGAAAAAATACTTAAAGCAATTAAAAGGTTAGATATAAAAGTGAGAAAGTATTAATATAAGCTTAAGTAAAAATAACACTTGGGCCCGTAACTCAGCTTGGTCAGAGTGACTGGCTCTTAACCAGTAAGTCAGGGGTTCAAATCCCCTCGGGCCCGTTTTGAACAAAAAAAGAATTAAGAGCTATTTTTTCTATTTATTTTTATTTATTCTACTCTGTAAATAGGAATATATTTATATTAAACCGTGCATAATTTTAAGTAATGGTGATACTTATGCCTGATTATTATAAGCAAGTCCCAAAAACGAAAATCCAAATAAAAAATAAGCACGAGATAGGTAAAAAGGCTAAACTCGCCAGACCTAAAAAAATAACTAAGAAGATTACGAAGTCTAAACCGGCTTCAAAGGCTAGGCATATGCCTATTAAAAAAGCAGATAATAGAACAAAAACCGCAAAGCAACAAAGTGCAAAAAATGCTGTAGAGACTGTAAAGTTTATCGATGAGATGGTAAATAATAAAGATTTCTCTGATTATATAATAAAGAATGTTGGAAGAAAAGCAATAGATGTATTATCTACCCTTAATGAACCTTTGAGCGACGAAGAGCTTGCAAATAAGCTGAATATAAAGATAAACGAAGTGAGAAGGATTCTTAATACCCTTAATACCTATGGAATAACAAAATATGATACTTTCAAGGATAAGAATGGCTGGCTTACCTTCAAATGGTATATTAACACAGACAATATAGATAAAGTAAAGAAAAACATTTCTGAAAGCAACAAACTGGCTAAATATAAACTGCCTGATGATTGCAATGACTTCTTCATTTGTGATACGTGCTTTGAAAAGAACAAAGTTATTTTCCCTTTTGACACTGCTGTTGAGATGAAGTTTAAGTGCGATTGCGGTGGAAATCTCGTAAGAATAAGCAAAGAGGATGCTCAACGACTTATAGAGAAAGGGGACACTGTTGCTCGTTAGCCCTATAGCGAGGTAGGGTAGCCTGGAGTGCCCGCCGGGCTCATAACCCGGAGAACGATGGTTCAAATCCATCCCTCGCTAATTAAGGGGCTTCACTTCCACTATTTTTAAGACTTCTTAATATTATTAATGACTGAGTTTTATTAAGAGATCACAATGCAAATAAAAAAGGTAGAAGATTAGTGGAAGTGTAGGGTCTATTAACTTATTTTTATACTTTTTTATGAATAAAAATAATGAGATAAAATGGAAGAGATAACGCCAGAAGTAATTTTCAGCAAGCTTCAGGCAGAAAGGAAAACAGGTGAGCTTCTCCCATTGCCTGTAGATTTCTACGAGCAGATAGACAAAGAAATAGAAAATCTAAAGAAAAATCCAAGCATGGAAAGCAAGCAGTATTTGGAAAACTTTATGAAATTAGTAAATCAGCTTAAAGAAAAGCGCATGCAAAAGGTTTTAATATATCTTGCTTATAATAAACAATTACCACAGCCTATACCAAGGTTTGAGGAAAATTTGTTTAAGAAAATAAAAGCAATAATTAACGAGGAATCAAAACCTTCGCAGGTAAAAAGAATAAAAATAAACTTAGATATACCAGAAATAATAACACCAGAGGGTAATAAGATAGGTCCTTTCTCGAAAGATCAAATAATAGAAATAGATGACAGCAAAGAAATTGAATATATACTTCAAAACAAGATAGGTGAATTGATTTAGCAAGCAAGAAGTGAGATTATGAAAATGCCAAAAGAAATAATGGCTTACTGCCCATATTGTAGAAAGCACACTTTGCATACGGTAAAGCTTTATTCAAAAAAGCCAGAGAGATGGCTTAATGTAGGTAGGAGAAGGCACGAAAGAGCAATAAGAGGGCATGTAGGTAGTGTCGAGCCAAAGCCTCACACCAAAAAATTGGGTAAAAAGCAGAAGGTTATACTTACATGTACTGTATGCAACAAGTCTGTAGAGCGTGTGCTTGGTGGCGGCAGAACAAAAAAGAAGCTTGAAATAAAGCGCTGATCAAATGATACGCCCAAAAGAGCTTCCTGAAAACGGCGAGCTTGTTATAGTTAGAATAAAGAAGATAATGCCTTTCGGAGCATACTGTGATTTAATAGAATATAACCTAGATGCATACCTACCTATAAAGGAGGTTGCGCCCGGTTGGATAAAAAATATACACGAATTCATAAAAGAAGGGCAGCAGCGTGTCGCAAAGGTTGTGTTTGTTGATCCTGAGAAAAAAGCTGTCGATTTATCACTCAAAAAAGTGAGCCAAAAAGAGGAAAAAGATAAGATAAGTCAATACAATCTTGAGAAAAGGTCTGAAAAACTTTTTGAACAGGCCCTTAGCGAATCTAAAAAGGAAAATAAAAAAGAAGAGATAAAAGCTGCTCTTGCACAGAAGTTTCAGAATTATTCTGATGTTATAGATGCAATAGTAAACGGAGAAGACATAGGAACAATAGATCCAGAATTCAAAAATAAGTTTATTGAGATAGTAAGAAAAAACATTAGACCAAAGAGGTATAAAGTCAACTACATTGCAGAGATAGAAGATTATGATACAGAAAGAGGTATAGATATTATCAAAAGCGCATTGAACAAAGTAAAGGCTTTGGGTGTAGAGGTTTTATATCTTGGTGCACCCCATTATAAACTATCCGCAGAAGATACTGATTACCATTCCGCAGAATCAAAAATAAAAAAGGCGGAAGAGATTTTAAGAGAAGAGATAACTCAAGGTTTTGTTGAACTTAAAAAAATGGAGAGCGAATCTGAATGAAAGGCTCAAAAATATACTATAAAAAAGTAAAGCTTAACAACCCTATTTTAATAGTGGGGCTACCCGGCATTGGTAGTGTTGGAAGCCTAGTTGCTGAACACCTTAAGAATAAGCTTAAGGCAAAGAAGTTTGCTACTTTATACTCTTCTTCCTTTCCACATCAAGTGATAATGCTCCCTAACGGGAAAAGTAGAATGGTAAGCAACAGGTTCTACTATTGGAAGAACACAAACAAAAAAGGAAGCGACATAGTAATACTTCTTGGTGACACACAAGCGGTTACCCCAGAAGGCCAATATGAGGTTAACGAAAAAATAGTAAGGTTCTTCAAGTCTATAGGTGGCAAAAGAATAATAACTGTCGGCGGGTATAACATAGCTGATCATTATGTTCAGAATCCGAGAGTTTTCGGTGTTGCAACAACAGATGAGCAGATAAATAATTTGAAAGAAAAGGGCATTATATTTGGTGTTGCAACCGGTACCATATGGGGTTCGGCAGGTCTTATAATAGAATTTGCAAAGAAGCATAAAATAGATGCGGCATGCTTGATGGGAGAAACCGGATTAGTAGACGTAGATGCAAATGCTGCAAAAGCTGTTTTAGAGAAACTTTCTTCTATACTTGGAATAACCATAGACCTTTCAGATTTAGAATCTGTTAAAAAAGAAACAGAGAAGCTGATGAAGTCAATAGAAGAGGCTATGAAAGGGGCGGAACCTTCAAAGGAAAACATGACATATATAAGGTAAGCCTAACGAATAAAAATACTTTTTCTATCTATTTTATTATAATGCACTAAATGCGCTAGTGATCTAACCTGGTTACGATACGAGCTTCCCAAGCTTGGAATAAGCTCGCAATCCGGGTTCAAATCCCGGCTAGCGCAAGAAGGACAAAAGAAATAAGAAAGCCTGAGAGAGCGCATGCTAAGTTGGTTGTAAATTTGTTTCCGAAGCCCTTTTCTTCGTAATAGCCCAGGAGAGAATCAATAATATTGCCCATATAGCCTGAGAAAAGAACTATTATAAAAGCAACGAAGTTTGGGCTTATAATAAAGCTGGTAAGTGCAATTAATAATGCAGCAACGAAGCTTGTAGCCAAGCCAAGCACTGTTACACCACCAGAAGTTCCTTTCTTTATTCTCTTGAGTGTGAGCAGCATAATGGGAGTACCGTCAAGAACACCTATCTCGCTTGCAAATTTGTCTGCGGTTATTGAAGCTATGCTAGCAATATAACCAAGGAGAAGGATTTCTTCAAAAGATTTATGGGCAAAGTAAAATAGTATCACAACAAAGAGCGGTACCAAGCCATTTGCAACAACATTCTTCCAGCCCCTAGACTTTTCATATAGGCCTTGTTCTTTTTTCTTCTTTTTGCCGGCGTTTGTTGCTATAGCGGAGAGAACAAGAAACAAGAGAAGAAGGGCTAGAAAGAACAACCCTTCGCTACCACCAAAATAAAGTATAAGCACAGCAAGAATAAGTGCAGCGACAATTCCCTTTTCGTCAAGCGTGAGTAAGAGCAAGGCATCACTTTCCATATTTTTGAAAAATTCCACTAAATGGAAACATTTTTAAATCTGTACTGTTCTATATTAAATACGGGTTCTCTACTGTGGGAAGGGTAAAACTGGTCGCCTTGCCAGCGCATGCGAAAAAGCGCTGGCCTCTTCCTTTTAGTTTGAATTTAGCTGAAAAGAAATAAAAATCCATGATATAAGGTTGGCTTACTTATTAAGCCCCTTATAGCCATTCAAAAGAGTTTATATTTCTTATTTTTCAATATCTATCTAGTTGGGGGTATGGCTAAAGAAAAGAACATAAAGGATTTAGAAGACCTTCCTGGTATAGGTGCAGCAACAGCAGAAAAGCTGAGAGAAGCAGGTATTGATACTATAGAGAAGATTGCAACCTCTTCGCCTCATGATCTCTCAGATTTGACAGGTATAAGTGTTGATGCGGCAAAGAAGGCAATAGATGCGGCAAAGCAGGCAACAACTATAGAATATGAAACAGGTAAGGAGGTTTTTGAAAAGAGAAAGGCTCTCGGTAGAATTACAACAGGTTCTAAGAGCTTCGACGAGCTTCTTGGTGGGGGCGTAGAGACCAATGGTATTACAGAGATATATGGTAGGTTTGCTTCTGGAAAAACACAGATAGGCTTTCAGCTTTCTGTCAATGTGCAACTTCCTGTCGAAAAAGGCGGGCTTGAAGGCAACGTTCTATTTGTTGATACTGAAGGCACTTTCAGACCAGAAAGGATAGCAACAATGGCTAAAGCGGTTGGCCTTGATCCAGAGAAAGCACTTCAGAATATTTTTTCTGTTAGGACTTTTTCTACAGAGCAGCAGATACTTACAATAGAGCGAGCAGATAAGCTAATCACAGAGAAGAACATTAAGCTTATTGTTGTTGATTCGCTTATGGCACTTTTCAGATCTGAGTTTGTCGGAAGGGGTGCATTGGGAGAAAGACAGCAAAAGCTAAACCAGCACCTGCATAAGCTGCAGAGCATAGCAGATAAATACAATCTTGCGGTTTATGTAACAAACCAAGTTATGGACAACCCATCAATACTCTTTGGCGATCCGACAACACCAGTAGGCGGCAACATAATAGCTCACGCCGCTACAACAAGGCTTTATATAAGAAAAGGCAAAGAGGATAAAAGAATCATAAGGCTAGTTGATTCACCAAACATGCCAGAAGGCGAATGTGTAATAAAAATAACACCAGAAGGAATAAGGGATTAGGTGTTGGTTTGCTTTTTTTGGTAGGCTTGGGTTTATGTGAAGGCGATATTTCGGTGCGTGCAATTGAGATAGCGAAGAAGGCAGATAAGCTTTTTCTTGATCCATATACAAACAGAATAAGCAGCAACTACATCAATTACCTTGAAAAGATTCTAGGCAAAAATATAGCAAAGCTCAGCAGATCTGATTTAGAAGAAAATGCAAAGGCAACAGTGGATTATGCAAAGAACGCAACTGTGGTAATCTTTGTCATGGGCGATCCACTTATAGCTACTACCCACCACACCATAATTGACATTGCACATAAAATGGGCATAGCTGTTAAAGTCATTCACGCTCCCTCTATATTTACAGCCGCGATTGGTGAGAGTGGCTTAGATATATACAGGTTTGGCCCAACCACAACAATACCTTTTTGGAGTAATAAGTATAAGCCTATTTCTTTTATAGATGTAATAAGCAAAAATCTTCAAAACAATCAGCATACTCTTGTTCTTCTTGATTATAATTACAAAGAAGACAGGGCCATGAGCTTAGGCGAAGCAATAGATCTGCTAAACAAAGCACAAGAAGAGAGGAAGATAAACATAATACAAAACATACTTGTTCTTGCGGATGTTGGTAAGGAGAACGAAGAGATCGTTTATGCAGATATTAATACCCTTTCTAAAATCTCAGAAAGGTTTAAGGGCAAGCTAATATCTTTAATAATCCCTTCCAATCCGAATTTTGCAGAAGCAGAATCTCTTTCAAAATATGCTATCTCCAGTATCTAAATGTATATACAAGGGCAATAAATCCAAACAACTCAACAAACCATACTGTTGCGATTCGGAAGAATATTGTTATAACCGATGCAAGCCCAAAATCTATCTTGCTTCCGAAAAACGCAATAAGCTCGCTAATCATCGCACCATCAGTTACAGCAAGATTTGCAGGTATACCTGTTATCATTCCGAAAATGAGCGATGAAGAGTAGATAAACAAGATTGTTGGTATATTTGCAACGCCAACATTTATTCCAAAGCTCAGTATTACAAAATACATGCTTAAACCATTTAGAAGCATAGAAGGTACAGTATAAAGTATAGAGTACCAATAAGCGCTTCTCCCAAGCATCTTATTGTATCTAAAATACAGGTCTCCTACTTCGAAAAAGCTTTTTAAGCTCTCGAATTTGCTTAGCTTCGACTTTAAGTATGCAAAAGGCCTTTCATGGTAAAGAAAGACAAAAGGCAGAAGAAGTATCGCTGTTATTACTAATGAGATTGCAATATATTTATGAACAAAAAAAGCGAAGAAAATGCATATAATTGCAAACCCGAGGAAGTCGGTAAAAATATCAGCAACAACAGCAGGGAAAGTTTTGCTAAACCTTACTTTTGCAAGCTTATTTATAGTATACGACACAACAGCCCTTCCCCATCTTCCTGGAGTTACATCCATCGAATACATGGAAAGGTAGATTGCAAAATTTTTTCTTCTTGGTATCTTTACTTTTAATTTTTTAAGATAATACTCCCATTTAGGAAACCTAAGCAAATAACCAGAGAATATCAGAAGCAGGGCTATTCCATAATAAAAAAGATTTATAGATTCGATTGTTTGTAAAAATTTTGAAACCCCTTCACTAAGTATTGCACTTATAGCTATGAATCCAAATACAACTGCACTTCCAATGAGTATGCTAACCAAAATATACTCTACCCTTTTTATCCTCTTTTTATAGTCAATCTCTGCCTCTATCTTTTCAATGCTTTTCAGGTTCAGGGCACCTTCTTCTTTTTTCTTTTTATTTTTCAAAGTGTATCAACCTCTTTGAAGCTATCTCTTCATTTCTTGATAAGAGTGCAACATTGCTAGGTTTGTGGTAGTCTGTAAAGATATAACCAGAGGCTTCTGCAATCTCTTTTGCAAAATTGATGATCTCTTCTTTACTAGGCATAAGCCCATAGCTTAAGCCCCTAGATGGGTTCCTTGCTCCACCAACAAAAACAAAACCCTTAACTTCTACATAATCAGGATTTCCTCTTTTTATTAGTTCCGCATAGCCCTTTGCATCAACAAGATTCAAGCCTCTGATGAGCGTAAGCCTAAATACGCGCCTAGTATTTAGTTTTGAGAAGACATCAAGGAACTCAAGAAAGTTTTCCCAGGCATGTGGTACCTTGGGCCTTGTAACTTTTTCATAAACTTCTTTATTTGGTGCCTGCACCGAAACATAAAGCTGCGTTGGCAAAGTCTTCAATTTTTTAAGTGCTTCAGGTAGGGTTCCGTTTGTTACGAGGAAGGTGCTCATCTTCCTTTTATGAAACTCTTCGATGAGTTCGCTCATTTTAGGATAAAAGAGTGGCTCCCCTGTTAGACTAAACGTAACATGTGCCGGGTCATTTGCTTCTTCTAGCCTCTTTTTGTCAACCTTGTCGTTGCCCTTATAGCCTATAAGCATTTTTCTCTGTGCTTCAATAAGCCCATCCGCAATATCTGATGGATTGTCCCATTCTGTAAAGTTCAATTCATTCCACTTCACTCCAACCTCTTCGGGTATTATTCTCCAACAGAAGACGCATGCAAGATCGCATCCAAGCGCAGGTGTACTTTGTAAACAACGCCAGCTTCTTATTCCATAGAACTGGTTTTTGTAGCATGTTGTGCCATTTTTTAAGCTACTTATAGTGTAGTTGCATAGCTTCGCTGCTGAGTGCTTCCCAACAAAATGATAGCCTTGCTTCTTCATCATCAATTTTAACTTTTCCGGTATATTTGGTGTGCTTTCAAGCATTTTCTCACTTAAAAATTTATATTTTTGATAATTTATAAACTTACATTATTATTTATTGCGATACTATATCTAAATCTGGTTATTGATCTTTATGCTGAAACTTAAGTTCTTAAATAAAAAAGAGATAATTGCAGCAGATCAGTCTACGAAAGATATTTTGAAGAGTGGATTTTTTGGCTACGAGAGAGAGGGCAATCTTTTTCTGCTTCCGGAAGAAGCACTATATTTAGTAGATATAAGAAATGCAGAATGCGAATTTAGAGGCAAAATCCTAAGCTTTGATGAGGTTGCTGAGATCTTCAGAAAGAAGAAAAAACTGATGGCAAGCTATTTTGCATATAAAGATTGGCGCGAGCGTGGATTGGTTGCAAAACCTTACAATACAGTATACAAAAAGCCCGATATAACCCCTATCAAGAAGTATCCTTCTTCATCTATAGAGCTGCCAAAATGGACCGCCGATGGGGTTTTCTTCCCAGATGATCTTGTTACAATAGTGAAAGAGCCTGATAAAGGAAGAGAACTTTATGAAAAATTCTGGCTTGGCCAATTTGGCTCATATAAAGCCCCTGAAAAAGGCAAGCTAAATAAATTGGATATATATGAGACAGTATTCCTTATGGAGCACAAGAAACTTATGATAAACGATTACGACATAAAAGAAATCATTAATTATGCAAAAAAGAGGAGGAAAGAATTTCCTATGCTCTACCAAGTGTATAAGGATTGGCGAGAAAACGGTTATATAGTTAAGACAGGATTTAAGTTTGGTACACATTTCAGAATTTATTTCCCCGGAGCGAGGCCCGGATTAAATACAGCAAAGAATGAATGGGCGCATTCTAAGCACGTGCTTCACGTTTTTCCAAAGGATTCAAAACTTCTAATCTCTGAATGGGCCAGGGCGATAAGAGTAGCGCATTCTGTAAGAAAGACATTTATACTCGCAATACCTGGCGAGGTGGAAGAGAAAGAAACAGAAATAAACTATATACTTTACCACAGGCACGGCGGCGAGGCGGATAATCCAGAACGTGATAAGCCAAAATATGCAATGCTATCACTAGGAGAAGAAGAGCAGATAGGTGGGAGGGAGCTCGCGGGTGCGATCAAGAAGGCTAAGGATTCAAAGCTTGAGCTTATAATAGCGATTGCTGACAGAGAAACAGCAATAACATATTACAAAGTTAGGCAGATACTTTTACCTAAAAGTGGGCACGAATATTACGAAATAGACTGGTTCCAACCATGAAATCCTTATGTTTATGTGGCTCTCTGTTATGCATTCAGTGTTGAAGCCCTTTGCAGGTTGGTCAGATGTATTCCACTAAATTTGCCCTTCTTAAAGGTTTATAAGCATTTATCTTTAATTAATACTTAGGCGACAGTGGTGTTAAAATGAAACTATCTGAATTGTACCATATGGATATATATAGCGATGCGGGCCAGTATCTTGGAGACGTGCAAGGCATAATCTTAGATCTTGAAAAGAGCGAGATAAGCAGGCTTCTCATGGTGCCATGGAAGAGCATGAAAGGGGACCCAAAGAATATATTGAGGACAAAAAGTGTTCTATATAAGAATGTGAAGAATGTTGGCGATGTTGTATTGGTTTCAGCAAGCCCTTCGCAGCAGGAGCAAGCTTCAAAAGAAGAAATAAACGACCTGACAAGGTAATTTCTATTTTATTACTTTCGGTTTGAATACTCCTTTCTGCCCGCTGTAGCTCCCTTTATACGTATTTTTCACTCTATTCATAGTTACTGCAAATATTATATGTGCAAACCTTAGCCTTGGTCTAAGCTTTATCTTGTATATAGAAGCATTATAAACCTCGAGCGTTATAGTGCCTTCAAATCCTGCATCTATTATTGTGGGTGGCATAATTAAACCATGTCTTGCCCAGGTGCTACGAAGTTCTACAAATCCTATAAGGTTATCAGGCATTTTTAAATATTCTATAGTAGAAAGCAAAACTTGCTCTTTTGGCTGCAGAATTATCTCCTTTTTATTTTTCTCTATTATATACTCGTTTTCTATATCCTCTTTTTTAGACGGATCAACAACAAAATCTTCGCTTAGCATTGGGTTGTGGTAGCCTACTTCGTTGGCGAGTCTCAAATCAACACCATTCTCCCTTATTATCTCCTTATCGAACGGCTTTATAACGAGCCTCTTTTCTTTCAGCATATTTTCAAGATCAAAATCCGAGAGTATCATAAAACCACAGATTCTTTTTGATAAAACATTAATAAATTCTTTTGCATATATCTTTTAGATTGAATGAAAAGTGGACTGTTTATCGCATTCGAAGGATTAGACGGTGCCGGTAGCACAACGCAAGCTTATTTGCTAGAACAATACCTCAAACAGAAAAATAAAGTTCTTCTCACAAAGGAGCCAACACAGAACATAATAGGTGGTATAATAAGGGCTGTATTAAAAGGTGATCTAAAGCTATCGTCTCAAACATTGCAGCTTCTTTTTGCAGCGGATAGGGCAAACCATCTTGAAAAAGAAATATTACCAGCGCTTAAGAAGGGCTTTATAGTAATAAGTGATAGATACTTGTTTTCATCCGTGGCATATGGTGCATCGGCAGGCTTAGATAGAGAATGGCTACTTAAGATAAACGAGAAGTTTAGAATGCCAGATATTACAATATTTTTAGATGTAAAACCAGAAACGTGTATAAAGAGGATAAGTGAAAGTAGGTTCAACTTTGAACTTTTTGAGCAAGAGGAAAAGCTTAGGAAAGTAAGGGAAGAATATCTGGCACTCGCAGAAAAGTTCAGTTTCAAGGTAATAAATGGCGAGAGTTCAATAAAAGCAACGCATAAAAAGGTTTTAGAGATAATTAAAAAATACCTTTGATTTGCTCCTGTCGTCTAGTCCGGCCAAGGACGCGGGGCTTTCAACCCTGCAACTCGGGTTCAAATCCCGACGGGAGCACCTCGGTAATTGGTTCGAATCCCATAAGAGATATTGTTCGTCTGGGGGCCTTCGGTTCAAAACAGCAAAGCGAAAGAGATATTAATCTATCCTGCGTTGTGTAATCAGTGATTTTATGTCTGCCTTGAAGGTAGTGGAGACAAAAGGGCCTGAGATTGAGAGATTTGAAATTGTAGAGGATTTGCTACCATTACACCCAGATATACTATCCATGAAGGACGTTGCACGAAATACCCCCTCAATGCTTTCGGCTAACACCGAGACAAAAATGGAGCGGTTAAATAGATTTCAAATGAGTCTTTCCGAGGTTGTTTCTCTTATTATGAAAAACGAAATAGAAAAAGCGCATGCAGTTTACAAAGAAGCTTGCGCTGCTTTCTTTTCACAAGAAGGAGCATTTATATACGACAAAAACAAAGACGCATTTGATTATGTAAACAATCACTTTGAAGAGTTTGCAAAATGGCTTTTATCTAATTGGAATAAAGCCAAGCAATAATCGCGACGCACACTTTGGCTTCATTTTCTTATTTCTTTTGTTGCTTGAGGCGCAAACTTATAAAATAGCAGCCTAAGAGCCATTTGTCTTCTTTGTACACTTTTCCTAGCACAACCTTAACCTTTCTTCTTAAAATGCATTCTAGTTTTTAGCACTATTAGTATTCTGATAGTTTAGTTTTACCGCCTTTTTAATCCCAAGGTAATAAGAGATGATGCCTATTACCCCCACTACTACAACAACAAGAAAGAATCCAATACCTAGATTGTGTAGATTGTGAATCTTTATTCCTGTTTGAATGCCCAAATTTGTAATTTGTGGGAAAGCAAGTATTAAAGCACCTGCAATTACAAATGCTATGCCGCCATAGAAGAGAATGTTTTTGCTTATATATTTAGATACAAATGCGATGCCTTCTTTTGACAAATTTTTCTTTTTTGACAAGAAGGCGCCAAAAAACGCACCAAAGGCAATCTGCGTAACCATAGTGCCTATACCAAACAAAAAGCCAGGAAGCCACGCAACATACATGTTAGGCATAGCAGGCACCATGACTGTGTAGAGTATTAGCGCGAATGCACCAAAACCAAAGCCTGCAATAAGTCCATGGAGAAATGCAAGCCTTAAAGGCACTTCTTTTAGCTGTTGCAAAGCATCATTTGAGTCAAGTGGGTTAAGTTCGTGTTCAAATTCTCTCTTCTGTTGCTCACTATCTTTTTTGTGAACGCCAAAAAGTTCACCAAGTTTTTCTTCTATGTAATGCCAATGGACATATTTGTTGTGTGTTGATAGGTAAAAGCCTGCGCCTGCCATGGCTACACCAACAGCAATATATGTTACGCCAAAAGCCAAGGTTGTTGTAAATATTGCAACAAGTGCAAAGTATGCTAGCTCAGAAAGCAAGGCTCTTTGCAAAGTAAATCCACTTGAGAATATAAGTCCAGCCTTTGCTCCCTTCTTTGTACTGTAGCTCCCTACCGCATAAGAGAAAGTTATCGGCCACGTATGCTCATCTGGAGTTATACCATGAACTATGCCAAGTAAGAAAGAAAGGATAAGTGCCTCTACAAAAGTCACATTTGTCGGATTCCACAGATTGATCTGGATATCTAGCACAGTCAACAGATTATAAAGAAGTGGTAACATAATGATCAATTAACAAATATGGGCTTACCGTGCGGGCATATTTTAGGATTTCCAATAAACTTGAGCAATGGCTTCGCACAATTTGTGTCAAGCAGATAATCTACTTTTTGGGCTTCTTTGCATGCAGTGTTTGCTGATACGCCTGCTTTATTTAGTAGCGTTTCAAAACATCTATGCATCATTATTATATCTCTATATGTGCTTTTCCCTTTCTGTGTAGTTATTATGCTGCCTCTGTTTTCTTCTATAAGCCCTTTTCTTTTAAGTCTCATGACTAAATTATATGCTGTTGGGGGTTGAACTTGCAATTTCTTTGCAATATCAATAAGCCTCGGTGGAAAGTCTGATTCAAATTCGTTTATTAACACTAAACAGTCTCTTTCTTTTTTCGTTAGCTCCATAATTATATATTGCAAGCAAAAATATTTATATATTACTAATAAAATTAGCATAATGCTAAATTCAGGTTCTCCTCTTTGAAAAATGTCCTCCGAATTTGTCCTTTTAATCTTTTTGATTTATATAATGTTCCAAATATGCCTTTGCATAATTGCTGATTGAGGATTGCAAGATATCCAAGGAAAAGAATATAGTTCTGTAGTTCGATGGTCATAAGGAAATGTAATTTTATTTTTGCATGCATTAAAACTCTACTAAGCAAAGTGATGCTAGTGCTCGAGAAGATAAGTGAACAAATAGTTGTTAAAGAAGCCTCAAGATTTTTATTAAATAATAATCTAGCCAATGGCACAGTACCAACTTATAAAGGCAAAGCAGAAATGCTTTATGTGCACATACCTTTTTGTAGAACTCTTTGTCCTTTCTGCAGTTTTAATAGGGAATTATACAAACCAGAGCGACTGAAATATTATTTTAATCTTTTGGAAAAAGAGATAAATCTCTATTACGATGTTGGATACGATTTTAACAGCGTTTATATAGGCGGCGGAACCCCAACAGTAGATTTTGACAAGATAATAGAACTTATCGAATACATAAAAGAAAGATTTCATATTAATGATATATCTATCGAGTCCACAGTTAGAGAGCTTAACGAAAGCAAAATAAACGAATTATATAGGGTGGGCGTTAAGCGCCTCTCGATAGGCATACAAACATTTGACCAAGAGCTATCAAAAAAGATAGGCAGGGCATGGCAGGACAAGGAAGAAGCCATAAGCATAATAAAGATTGCAAACAAAAAGTTCGATACTTTAAATGTTGACCTCATCTTTAATCTTCCATCTCAGTCTATAAGCACATTTGAGAATGACCTCTCGCTTCTAATCGAGAATAAGGTAAAACAAATAACGGCATATCCGCTTATGCCGTCAATTTATTCATATTTATTCAAAAATATAGATAGAAGAAGAGAGAAAAATTTTTACAATACATTTATGCGTATAATGGATGAAAACCACTATAATCCATCCACACCATGGTGCTATTCTATAAGCGATGGCAAGATGATAGATGAATATATAACAAAGTATGACTACTATATTGGCGTTGGCACAAGTAGTATAAGCTACATAGATGAAAAATTCCTGCTTAATACATTCTCGATAGAGAAATACGCAGCGCTCTTAGAGAAAGGGCTTATTCCAAGCATAATTGTGAAAGAGATTAATAAAGGAGATTCTGAAAAGTTCTATTTTTTGAATAGGCTCTTTGCTCTTAAAATCAGCAAATCAGATTTTAAGAAAAGATATGGAGAAGATATTAGGGTTTCTTTGGCTCCTTTAATATATCTACTGCGTCTTTTTGGGATTATCGGTGAAAATAAAGATTTTATATATTTAAAGCGAAAAGGATTCTATCTTGTTGGCAATGCAATGCGAGCATTCTTTTCTGTTTTGGATACCTTAAGGGAAGAGTTTAGGAAGAAACAAATATAATTTTAGTTTTACGCTATTATATTTGTGGTTCGATGTCAAAGCATTATAACCTTGATGATATACTAGATGATCTCAATGCAAAAGAAGCAAGAGAGGTGCAAAAGCAAAGTACTGAACAAGCAAGCAAGTTAAAGATCGGCGAAGTAGAAAATTATTTTTCAAAAATAAGTGTTGCAGCGGTGAGGCTCACCGGCCCACTCGCTTTGGGTGATATAATAGAAATAGGGAACGAAGAGAATGCGATAAGGCAAAAGGTTGAGAGTATGCAGATAGACAGAAAGGATGTAAGCATTGCAAAGGAAGGGGATTCGGTCGGTATTTTAGTTAGATGCAAGGTCAACAAAGGAGAGGAAGTATATAAAATAGTAAAATGATAGTATTAAATATTCGTTAGTGGGTATTTGCGTGGAAGAAATAAAGCAAGTAATTATTGTAAGAAGCGATTTGGAAATGAGCAAGGGCAAGACCTGTGCACAGGTTGCTCACGCATCGATAATGAGCTACTTTGAAGCGGAAAAGCAGGATAAAGAGATAGCTAAAACATGGCTGGATACGGGGGAAAAGAAGATAGTGCTTAAGCTAGATGGTGAAGAAGCTCTTAAGAGGCTCTATGAAGCGTTTAAGTATAAGCATATCCCAGCTGCGCTCGTAAGTGATGCTGGTTTGACGGAATTGCCTCCAGGAACTATAACCGCTCTTGGCATAGGCCCTTGGAAAAGTACAGAAATAGATCAATTTACAAAGAGCCTTAAGCTCCTTTGAAATACTCTTTGATTATTTCTCATTTATATAAGTGAGCCATTCTTTAAAGAGCGCTTCCTTACCATGCACAATGTCAAAATATTTATCACTTATTGTTTTTGTGATAGGGCCAACCTTTCCGTCTCCTATAACTCTTGAATCTACGCTTACTATTGGCGTTATCTCCGCAGCGGTTCCTGCAAAAAAGAGCTCATCGCATGTATAGAGTTCTTCCTTATGTATATTTCTCTCAATAACTTCTATACCTAGGCTCTCTGCTATTTTTATTACAGAGTCTCTTGTTATGCCAAGAAGTATATCCGCTTCGCGTGGTGGAGTTATCAGCAAACCATCTTTTACCATAAAGATGTTTTCTGCAGCTCCTTCTGCAACATAGCCTTGGACTGATGTTAGTATTGCTTCATCTGCTCCACTCGCCTTTGCCTCAAGCGAAGCAATTATAGAATTTATGTAGTTGCCACTAGCCTTAGCCAGCGGCGGTAGTATAAGTGAGTTTATCCTATGCCATTCTGAGATCTTGCAGCTTATCCCCTTATCCTTATTTTTGAAATAGGTCTTTAGAGGAACTGTAGCAACTATAACGCTTATCTTCTTTCCTGTTACGTCTATACCTATCTGTGCATCGTTATAAAATGCAAAAGGCCTTATATACGCTTCATTAAGCCCATTTTTTCTTAGTGTTTCTATTATAGCGTTCCTAATTTCTTCTTTGTTAAAAGGAAGCTTCATGGAATAAATCTTTGCACTGTTGAAGAACCTGTTTAAATGGTCTTGTAGTCTGAATATCGCAGGACCCTTATCTGTAGCATAAGCTCTTATCCCTTCGAATATACCGCTCCCATATTGTAGAGAATGGGTTAGTACATGCACTTTGGCTTTTTCATATTCTACAAACTCGCCATCAAACCATATATACTGCTTCATCCAAACCACAATAAAAATAGCAATAGAAAATATTTATATGCTTATCAATAGCTTGAAGTTATTGCAATACCATATGCCGCTTTGCTGGCATTTGTATAAGCAATGTTCCTCATAAAGGATATGCCCATCCTTGTAAGCTCTAGTGGTTTTTGATCTTCTCCTCTCTCAGAGAAAGAGAGTAAACCTTTTTTCTTTAGTTTCTTAAGGTTGTACCATATAGTACTTCTAGAGAATCCGTATTCTTCAAATATGTATTCGACGAAAGCGGATGCAGATCTTATCTGGTCATAGCCTATTTCCATTATAATTATTGATTCCTTCTCGCTGAGTTTGATTCTCTCTACTGCCTTAAAAACAGCTTCTTGTTTATACTCAATATATTTTTCTGCACGCATAGGCAAACACCCCAAAAAATTGTCATGCGCCTATGCGGCAGCTTTATTCAAGAAATAGCTGTCGCTAAGTATAATGCATGTGCATATTGATTTATTCATAGCGACAGGGAATCTCATAATTTCCCAGAATAATAATACACATATTATATTTAAATCTTTTCTACAAAATCTCAATGTTGAGTATATGCTTGAGGTAATAAGGGTATTGGTGCTTTTAGCATTTGCAACCCTTTATGCCTATTTTGATATATTTAACAAAAGGAGCATACCAAATAGTTTTGCATACTTTAGCATAGCTGTGGGTATTATCTTTACCTTTTTTTATCCTTTTAAGACATTAGAGCTCTCTCTACTAATTGCAGCCTTTGTTGTTGCCGCTGGTTATATATTATACAAAGCCGGCTTCTTAGGTCTTGGTGATGGGCTAGAGCTTGCATTTGTCTCATTAATGTTGCCCATACAACCAACGCCCCTTCTAAACATACCGCAGCTGGGCCTTCCCTTTGTTCTTTCTGTATTCATATCTTCTGGCATTGTGGCAATAATAGCGCTTCCGATTTATTATATGCTTAATAGCAAGCCGGAGCTTAGAAAAGAATCAGTGATAAAGGCATTTGTAGTGTTTATATCCTATCTAGTACTTCTTATGCTTATCTACCTTCTACTCGGCCATATGGCACTTATCCCAGTGGTGTTTATAATAATTATCGCGTTTTTCTCAGCGTTGATATTTCTCTTTGAAGCAAGCATGAACAAGCGCATGATAACATGGATCTATCCAAGCAAGCTTGGGGAGGATGACATTATAGCCATAAATCTGATGAGCAAGAAGGAGATAATGTTCTTTAAATCAAAGTATTCTGGCTTCGGTAGGCTCGCTGATAGGAAGGCAATAGCTGCATTAAAAAACATCAAGAAGAAAATACCCGTATATACAAATGCGATACCATTTTCAGTATTTATCTTAGCAGGAATTATATTATCTCTCCTTATAGGTGATCCTATTCTTTTCATTCTTTTTTAGCGAAATTTAGAAAGAGTTAAAAACTTTTAAATAGAAAGAAAATTTGAGATCCCATGAAATATGCAAGAGCTCATATTAAAAAGTATTGGGTCTTTGAACACAAGAAGGCGTTAGGGCTCTCCTTCCTTATGTTTTCTGCAACATATAGCGTTGGGCTTGCCTTTTTCCTGATTCTTAATGCATTTTTTATACCTAATATTTATACCACGTTTGTAGTTGTGTTCTTACTTTTTCTTTTACTTGCGTTTGTTATAATAGGTAGCATAATAAATGCGCATAATAAAGTTTCTAAGCTTATGAATGCAAATGAGCGTAGAGCGCATTCTAAGCATGTGGGAATATTCCTTATCTTATTTATAATAGGCCTAATCCTATGCATGGTCCCATTGGTGTTTTTTATATATCCAGGCATGATTATGTTCCTACTCACTATAGGTGGCGTATTGCTGCTACTTTACATTATATTGATGTTCGTGTTTGATTACAAATTTTATGAACTCGCACTCGCATCTATATTCGTATGGGCAGTATACGTAGTGTCAGCCTTTCTTATAGCACCCATATACTTTTCAAATCATCCACTTTTCAACGTTATCTCATTATTTATAACTTCTATAACAATAATTACTGTATTCGCAATTGCAGGAATTATGCTTCTACAAAGCTCTTTTGACGAGATTATAAAGGATATAAACTACCTTGGAAAGCGCTGATCAGCTCATTATAATCTCCAAAAGCTCGGCTTCAGAATTTATGTTATAAAGTGTGTCTTTTTTAATAACTGGTAGATCCATTATCTCTTTTTTGTCAGATTCAATGACAAAGAAAGAGTAATTATTTTTAAAAGTCTCCATTATCTCTTTAAGCACCACTGCCCTCTTAACCAGTGTTCTGATGTCGCCTTCTGATGCTATTTCATAATAGTTTGTTTTTCCTTTGGCTATAATATTAAATGGTAACCTTTTCACGCTAAGCGCTCTTACGTTTGTTCTTGCAAGCAGCATCTCATTATTATTCGAATATATGTTGCTCTCAACGTCTTCTTTTTCTGCATCTAGCCTGCTTTTAAAGAAGTTGTTTATCTTGTTTGCAACTTCTAATGATACATATGCATAATTGTGCTCATATCTGTATATACTACTCTTTGATATTTTGATTTTTTGGGCAAGCTCCTCTGCACTTATATTATTTATATGCCTCATCTCCTTCAATTTTGTACCGTCTATGCGCACCTTTGCACCTATACCTTTTGCCGCTATGGGTTGTGGCACATCATCAAGCAGATATTCAAATCCCTTTACTGAAACGCAGCTGATTGAGAACCTCTTATAAATTAGATCTTCGTTCAAAATTACATTTTTTGACCTTTCACCAATTATAAGCGGCTGAGCACCGATAAAGTCTGCTAGCTTGCAAAGTTCAAGTGCAATATCCCTGCTAACCGAATCTATGTTCTCTACAACCTTAATTAGAAGCTTCTTGTCCTTCTTTTCAGCTATTAAGTCTACCGCAGAATGTATGCCCTCAATTGCTACCTGCAGGTAGCCATTCTTCTCTATTACTTCCTTTACCTGTTTGACTATCTCTTTTTTCGTCATAATTTAAAAATGACTATATAAATATAAATTTCTTTTCGGATTATTATTAGCGATGGCACCAGAAAAGATTAGTATACCAGTTGCACTTGCAGTTGGTTTAGGTGCAATAATAGGTGCTGGTATTTTTGTTTTAAGCGGCACAGCAATAGCGATAGCGGGCGGCTACGCTTTGTTGGCTTTTGTGCTTGTTGGTATTGTTGCAATTTTTGTTGGCTTAGAGATAGGCGAGCTCTCATCACTTATGCCCAATGAGGTGGGCGCCTCTTATTCTTTTGTATATAAAGCCTTTGGAAGCGAGCTTGGTTTTGTAACAGGAATATTACTCTTTTTTAGCTATGCAACGAGCATATCTGTAATTTCGTTAGGTTTTGGATCTTATCTTAGTAGCATACTAGCTCTTAGCAATGCCTTTAACATACCATTCGCGATTCTACTTATTTTTGTGCTTTCAATTCTTAATATACTTGGCATTAAAAAAGCTGCAAAGTCCGATGCGGTTTTGGTTGCAATAAAAGTTTCTATATTGCTGCTTTTTATAATTGCTGCACTTGCAATCTCTTTGTCGAATAAAACTTTCTCTACCTCAAATTTTTCTGTGCCTAACAATGCTCTACTTTCTATTTTCTCAGCGAGTGTGGTAATATTCTTTGCATATTCTGGCTTTCAATCAATCTCAACACTTACTTCTAGAATAAGGGGTAAAAACGGTGCCGCTAAAGCAATAATACTTGCAACCGTGATAAGTCTTATCCTTTATGTTCTAGTTGTATTTTCTCTTCTTGCTCTTATGCCTGCTTCAGAATATAAGATAAGCGGCGACCCTCTCTCCTTTGCACTAAAGGCATCACA
Organism: Microcaldota archaeon; assembly: GCA_046536795.1. GTDB lineage: Archaea > Micrarchaeota > Micrarchaeia > Micrarchaeales > CABMGC01 > JAGDYD01. The sequence goes on from JAWDMB010000001.1 coordinate 123,298, forward strand.
CGCACCACAGTGGCTTTTCATTACTGTAGATATAGGTGCATTAATAGCTACAACCTCTGCAACAATAGCAATGATACTTAGTTCATCTAGGATGCTTTATCAGATAAGTAAGGATAAGCTTCTGCCAAAAATTTTCAGAAAATACAATGAAGAAAGCGATGTGGCAGTAAACAGTGTTATAGCCTCTGCGATAATAGGCGTTATTATGCTATTTTCTGGAAACATATATACAATTGCTGCTATAAGTAATTTTGGCCTTCTCTTCTCTTATATAATGGCCAGCTTTGCCCTAATACACTTTAGAAGAAGTGGCTCTGAGGCAAGTTTTTCTATGCCCTTATACCCTTACCTTACAATAATCACAATAATATTTCTGTTTGCCTTCCTTTTTGGAATGCCTAAAGAGAGTCTTTTGATTGGGGCTATACTAATCATACTTCTTCTCGCTATATACTACATGTTAAAGGAAATAAAGAGAAAAAAGCCTGTCATGATAAAATTATTTGATTAGAACTTTATGCTGAAAGAATGTGATCTATTAGTTTTCTGTTGCGAAGTCCATATCATTTATGGGTGGATGATGTCGCGTTTGTATGCTGACTTTCAGATAGTGCAGTGCCTATTTGCGTTTAAAGTGACTCATACCATGAGTCAAATTTTAATACTTATTGATACTATGGAAGCAAGCAAGATTATCGAGATATTAAGCAATTATAACTTTTGGGGAAATTTTAAAAAAGAGCTTTGCGGAAGAAGGACTGTAAGTACTCATGCGCAATCTTGAGGCTAGTTAATGTGGTTAGGGGGTGAATAATATAGATATAAATTCAACAACCTAATGGAATATCAAAAGGGGATGTATTTAAAAATAAATGGGCCCATCTTCCTAAATAGTTTGCTTTTGTGGATAAGTGTTGATCTTTACGTTTACAGCCTTCTTCTCCATGTCTTTTCTAAGTATCTCTTTGAACTCTTCTGGAGATGCAGCAACATCTCTCCCAGCAAGTTTGAGCAAGCGTGCGAGTATAGAATTATGCCTTCCTTCCCATAGAACCTTGACCTTCTCGTTTATTTCGCTATAGCTATCGTCAAGTAAAATATCTATAAACTTGAATCCATTCTTTCCACCGCGCTTTGAATATAAAACCTCAAGCTCGAGTCCATTCTTTGCAAGAATCTCCTTTATTTCTTTTATATTCTTGTTTGCTGTTACAACTACTACATCCACATCGTTTTCTTGAAGCTCTTTTATAAGCTCCTTTAAGCCTTCATTAAGCTGTATCCCATCATCTAGTATCTTTTTGGAAAAGTGCTGGCCAAGCCCTAGCACATCCGCCACAAAAAACACAATATTTTCAATAATTTCAGCTATAAGTCCACCTATCGGAAAGTGCTTCTTGAACACACCGTCTAGATTCGTAAGCGTACCGTCAAAGTCTATACCTACAACATATCTGCCGTTGCGCATGCTTTATTATTAAAAATACCATGATTTAAAAGGTTTTTAGGGATATTTATAATTGACGAAATTTGAATGTGGGCATATGGATATTAAGGAATTTATCCTCAGCCAGGTAAGAGAATACTATAGGAATGCAGAGATAGCACCCACAAACATAGAAAAGAGAGAGTTTGCATATGGCGATTTCGAACAAAAGATAGTGCAGCGTCACCTTTCCTTCAAGAACGAAGCAGAGCTAAAGGCATTTGCGATAGAGAAAGCACCAATGCATATGCATTATTCCCCAGCACTTTACAGATTTCCAGATGCTCGGCCGATGGAAAGAAAAGAGCTAATAGGGGCTGAGCTCGCTTTTGATATAGATATAACTGATATGGATCTTCCATGTCAAAAACTGCACGGCAAAGAATTCGTATGTAAAGACTGCCTTGGTGTTGCAAAAAATGAAGTTTTTAAGCTTATAGAGGATTTTCTCATTCCTGACTTTGGATTCAAGAAAGATGAGATAGAGATAAATTTTAGTGGCAACAGAGGCTATCATATACATGTAATTTCAAAAGATATTCTCAGCCTTAAAGATGATGCTCGAAAAGAGATAACCGATTATATCTCTGGAAATGGGCTTGACTTCAACGAAATCTTTCCAACCATGAGCCAGAAAGGTGTTTTGCTAGGTCCTAAGCCTACAGATCCGGGCTGGGGTGGCAAGATCGCCAGAAACTTTATAAAAACGCTAGAAAGCGGGGTAGACGCATTGATTGCGCTTGGCATAGAGAGGCGCGTTGCAAAAAATCTTTATCAGAAAAAGGCACTTGTTGAGATGGGCATAAAGAATGGAAATTGGGATATGATTTACATAAAGAAGAAAAAAGAATTCTGGGAGAACATACTTAAAAAACAAGTGATAAAGCAGAGCGACGTTATAGATAAGAATGTTACAATCAACACTACGCATGTGATAAGGCTTCCCAATACAATTCACGGAAGCACAGGTTTAATAGCAAAAAAGCTCTCATTTTCAGAACTGGAAAAGTTTAATCCATTAAATGACGCAATAGCCTTTAAGAAAGGAGAAATGAAGGTAAAAATAGAGAAAGCGCCGGCAATGATGATGGCTAACAGCGTTTATGGTCCATTTGATAATGTAGAAGAATACCTGCCATCATACGTTGCAATATACTATTATCTGAAGGGATTTGCACAAGTTTTAGATGTGAGGGCATAGCCATTGAGAGAGGGGAAGAGTTAAATATTTTCTCTTAAAATAAAATATCTACTTATTCCTAATTTCTGGTGTTTAAGATGGGAATTGCAAAATATATGAAAGCCACATTCCAGCAAGAGTACAAGGAGCGAAGTCCTATTCTTAGAGATCGCTTGGCAAAGTGGAGAAAAGGAGAAAGTGTCGTGAGAATAGAGCGACCAACCAATTTGGTAAGGGCTAGAGAGCTCGGCTACAAGGCAAAGCAAGGCGTTATAGTTGCTAGAGTGAGAGTAAGAAAAGGCTTAAGGAAAAGGCAGAAGCCAATGGGTGGTAGAAAGCCTTCAAAAAATGCAAGATTTTTTGCATATAGAAAATCATACCAAAGTGTAGCTGAGGAAAGAGCAAATAGAAAATTCTCTAATGCAGAGGTGCTTAATTCCTATTATGTAGGAGAGGATGGCAACTACATGTTTTATGAGGTAATATTGTTAGATAGATCTAACCCTTCAATCCAAAATGATAAGGAGTATCAAAATATAATAAAGCAGAAAGGTCGTGTTTACAGAGGTTTGACAAGTTCTGGTAGAAAACACCGTGGACTATTGCACAAAGGCTTTGGTACTAATAAAAACAGACCTAGTGTTAGAGCAAACATTAGGGGCTAGAGATGAAGGTAAGGCTTATAGCAAAAGGTATAGTGCAGGGTGTAGGATTCAGATATTTTGTTAGGGGCAGAGCATTAAAAAATAATATTAAAGGCATTGTAAGAAATCTTCCAGACGGTTCAGTAGAAATTTTTGCAGAGGGCGACGAAGGCAATCTAAGCAATTTTATAGAAGAGATAAGGTTTGCGGAAGGCTCTCTTGCAAGCGTCGATGAATTAGATATTTATAGAGAAGGCGAAATCGGATTTAAAGAACCGTGGAAAGAATACGGCGATAAATTTATAATAGACAAGTAGCTTAAGAATATTGTTTAAAGGTGTTAAAATAAAAGCTCAGCTGATAATTGAGTTGGGAAAAAAGGCAAAGGATTACATTAAGGTAATGGACATGCCAAAAGAGTATAAGAGAAGCAAGTTAAAAATAAAAGAAAAAGGAGGAAAAATAACATTAGATATAGAAGCGAATGACCCGGTAGCGCTCATCGCTTCTTTAAGTAGTATAATTAAGCAGATGCGAGTGATAAGCTCTGTGGATGAGATAGAGTAGAAAAATTCCACTAAAAAAGGTTTAGCGATAGTAATATAAATATGATCGAATATAATCTCTCATAAGTTTTCTTCCTTTTATTTTAAGGTGTACAAATGAGAAGAGGTTCTCTAGAATTCTGGCCTCATAGAAGGGCAAAACGTCAGCTCCCAAGGATAAGGAGCTGGCCAAAGATAGCTGAGCCTCTGCTTCTCGGTTTGGTTGCTTATAAAGTGGGAATGACTCATGTAGGTATGATTGATGATAGTGAATCACCATCTAAAGGAAGTGAGGTGGTAAGAGCAGTAACCGTGTTAGAAGTGCCAAAAATATACCTTTATGGCGCAAGGCTCTACAAAAAAGAAGAATATAAAGAGCCAGCAATAGAATTTTACTCAAAAGAGCTTGCACGCAGGGTTGGTGTTAAGAACATTAAAAATACAGCCGAAAAGTTGGAAGAGGTAAAGAAAGATCTTTCAAAGTATATAGATATTACCGCCTTACTTTTTGCTGATCCATCAAACTTGGGTTTTGGCAAGAAAAAGATAGCAAGGTTTGAAGTTCCTATAGGCGGTGATTCTTTAGAAAAGAAGCTCGAATTCATAATGCAGAATATGGGAAAAGAGATAAAAGCAAAAGATGTACTTAAGGATGGCGAATATATAGATGTTACCTCTATTACAAAGGGAAAGGGGTGGGCTGGCGTTATAAAGAGATTTGGCGTAGCCAGGCAAATAAGAAAGGCAACAGGTAAGGTTAGGCATGTTGGAACACTAGGTCCTTGGCATCCACCAAAAGTTTTGTATACGGTGCCGCACGCAGGGCACATGGGCTACAATTACAGGACAGAATTAAACAAACGTGTATTGAAGCTAGGTAGCCCTGAAGAAGCTAAAACAGTAAACGTAAAGGGTGGATTTTTAAACTATGGTATTGTAAAGAACGAGTTTATAATTGTTGATGGTTCTGTTCCAGGACCAGCAAAAAGACTTGTAAGAATAAGGAAAGCGCTTCGTGCAAAAGTAAAGGAGCAAAAAGAGCCGAAACTTACTTATATCTCAACAGCATCTAAGCAAGGTGCATGATCATGGAAGCAGATATCTATTCACTTAATGGCGAAATCTCTGGAAAGATTGCGTTGCCAAATGTATTTAATACACCTTTTAGAATAGACCTTGTAAGAAGGGCCCTCCTTGCTGAGCAGAGCCTAAAGTACCAGCCACAAGGGCATTATCTGCTTGCTGGGCTTCAGACAACAGCAGTATATGTTGGCAGGACGGGTGCATATAGGTCTGGCAGGCATATGGGTATAGCAATAAGGCCTAGGCAAAAGCTTGGCGGAGGTGCGATGGGCGATGTTAGAAGGATACCTTCTGCGGTAAAAGGGAGGCGTGCACATCCTCATAAGATAGAGAAGAAGTTGGTTGAGCTTATAAATCTGAAAGAGTATAGAAAGGCTATTGCCTCTGCAATAGGCGGCTCAGCAAATAAAGAAATTATAGGTAAGGTGCATAAAGTAAATAAAAATATTCCATTTGTTGTTGATGATAAGATAGAAAGTATAAAGAAGTCAAAGGAGCTTATAAGCATATTAAATAAGCTCGGCTTAGGCGAAGAGCTAGAGAGATCGCATGAGCCAAGAATAAGGAAAGGGCTTAGAAGAAGCTCAAGGATAAGGAAGTTTAGAAAGAGTATTCTTATAGTAACACTTAATGATAATGGTATTGGCTTAGCAAGCAGAAATATACCAGGGGTTGCGCATGCAAAGCTTTCAGACCTAAACATTGAGCTTCTCGCGCCCGGGGCTATGCCAAGAATAGTTATATGGAGTGAATCTGCAGTTAAGAATCTCGAAAATGAATTAAATAAGTTGAAGATAAAGCAAGTGATAAGATGACAACTCTTATTTACCCGATAGCTACAGAAAAAGCAATAAATATGATTGAGAGAGATAATATCATAACATATGTAGTTAATATGAATGCGACTAAAAAAGAGATAAAAGAAGAATTTGAAAAAAGGTTTAATGTTAAAGTGGCAAGGGTTTCAACAATAAGAGAGCCTTCAAATAGGAAAAAAGCTTATATTAAGTTAAGTCCTCAATATAAGGCTAGCGACATAGCGTTAAAGCTGAAGCTAATATAAAGGTGAAAGATTGGGTAAGAGATTAAAGCAGCAAAGGCGTGGAAAAGGAAGTAATGCGTATAGAAAGCCACCAAACACGTTTAAGGCTGATGTGGCTTTCAGGCCTAGCGTAGCTAATAAAGCGGTTGGTGAGGTAATCGAATTTATAGATGATCCAGGCCACACAGCTCCACTTATGAGGATAAGATATGAGGATAATTCAGAATCAATACTTATAGCGCCTGAAGGCATAAAGATAGGGGATAAGATAGAAGAGGGCCCTGAAGCACATATATCTCTTGGCAGCATATTGCCGCTCTCAAAAATACCCGACGGCATGCCCATATATAATATAGAATCAGTGCCTGGAGACGGAGGCAAGTTTGTAAGGGCCGCTGGCGCTTATGCTACTCTTGTTTCTCATGCAGGTGATAAGGTAAGCGTATGGCTTCCTTCTAAAAAGACTATAGAGCTTGATGCGAACTGCAGAGCAGAGATAGGAACAGTAGCAGGTGGCGGCATGGAGATGCAGCCAATAATGAAGGCAGGAAAGAATCATTATATTAAGCATGCAATTAATGCCAAATGGCCAGTCAATAGAGGAGTAAAGATGAATCCTGTTGATCACCCATTCGGTGGCAAACAGCACCACAAGGGTGCATCAAGCATGGTAGCAAGGGGTGCACCACCAGGTGCAAAGGTGGGCCACATTGCTGCAAGACGTGTAGGAAGAAGAAAGAGGGGTTAAAATGGCTAGAGTTTTTACATTTAGAGGAAAGACATTAGAAGAGCTCAAAAGCATGAGCTTAGATGATTTTGCAAAACTGCTTAAATCAAGACAAAGGAGAGCCCTTAAGAGGATGGGCGTAAGGGAAAAGCAGCTTATTAAAAAAGTAGAGAAGCTTGAAAAGAAAGGCGGAAATAAAATAATAAGAACTCATGTTAGAAGCGCTGTTATTCTTCCTACATGGGTCGGAAAGAAGTTTGCAGTATTCAATGGCAAGGAGTTCCAGGAGCTTTATATAACGCCTGAAATGCTCGGCCATAGGCTTGGCGAGTTTATATTTACAACAAAGCGTGTCATTCACTCTGCGCCAGGTATAAGAGCTACGCGTGGAAGTAAGTTCCTAGCGGTGAAGTAATGAGATATTCTTTCAATATTAAAAATGCAGAAAATATCGTTCTTGCACAAAGGTATGATATTAATGCTAGCTATAAGGATCTAGCTGCGGTATGCGATGCAATAAGATACATGAATGCAGGCGCTGCACTCGATAAGCTTGACAGGCTTATAGCTATGGAAATGCCCATAGAGTATAAAAGGCACAACAAGCACATGGGTGCAAGGCATGAGCTTGGTGGTAGAAAGGGTGCATACCCTATAAAGGCTGCAAAAGAGGTAAGGCTAGCGCTTATAAACGCGATAGCTAATGCAAACAATAAAGGCTTGTCTGGTGAAGATCTATATATTGTTCACGCAGCAGCAAACAAGACAAGAATACTTAGAAGATACCCTTCTAGAGGCACTTTAGCATGGGGAAGGGGCATGTATGGAAGAGCATCGATTATGCATAGTGATCTTGAGTATGCAAAAGTAGAGATAGGCTTAGCAAGCAAAGATGAAGCATGGCTTACAAAGAGCATGAAATATTTTATAAAGAAGAAGGAGCTTGAAGATACGTTAAGCAAAAAAGAGAGAGAAAAGAATAAGAAGGAAAAGAGCGAAAGCAAAGAAAAAGAAGCCAATGAAAAGTCAAAAGAGGAAGAAAATAAGAAAGAAGTGGCTGAGCAAAAGATGAAAGAAGGCAATAAAGCGGTGAAGTAATGGTCGTTGAAAGAAAATTTATAGCGGATGCATTAATTAAGCTTAGAATCTCTCAGTATTTGGAGAAGGCTTTAAGCAAGGCCGGCTTTTCAAGAGTAGAGATACAGAAAACACCAGTTATTACAAGAATAACAGTATACGTTACAAATCCTGGAAGGGTAATAGGAAGTGGCGGCCAGACAATTAATGCACTTACAGAAGAAATTAAGAACAAGTTCCATATACAAAACCCTCAAATAAGTGTTGCTGAAGTAAAGAATCCTAAGCTTGAGCCCAGGATAGTTGCCAGATATATTGCAAATTCGCTTGAGAGGGGTGCAAACCCAAGGAGCTTGCTACATTCTGTTTTAAGAGATATTATTGCTGAGGGTGCACTTGGAGCCGAGCTTATAGCAAGCGGTAAGCTTGCCGCAAAGGGCGCAAAAGCAAGAACGATGAAGGTAAGGCATGGCTACATGCCAAAGGCCGGTGCCGTTAAGAATCTTGTTGATGAAGTCCATCTTACAGCTTATCCAAAATACGGTGCTATTGGCATTACAGTAAGAATAGTGCAGCCTGGAACAGTATTCCCAGATAGAGAAATTAAAGAGGTTGCACTCCCAAAGAGTATTGCAGAAGCACAGTGATGTTTATGAAGATTAAAGAATTAAGGTCTTTGTCTAACGATGCACTAAAGGCGAAGCTTGATGAGGTAAGGCTAGATCTTAGCATAGAGAAGAGAAAGATCGCCTCTACTGGTGTTTCAAGTAAGAAAGTAAAGGTAAGGGAATTAAAAAGAACGGTTGCTCAAATTTTAACTCTACTAAGAGAGAGGGGTGTGAAGCTCTAATGTCTGAAATTTGTCCAAAGTGCGGCTTACCAAAAGAACTTTGCGTGTGCGACATACTAGAAAGGGAAACGTCCAAGAATATTAAGGTATATGTGGAGCAGAAGAAGTTCCAAAAATATGTTACAATAGTTGAGGGCCTAGCGGGCGACGAACTTGAAAAGGTGGCCAAGTCATTGAAGAGCATGCTTGCGTGTGGCGGCACATATAAAAATGGTGTTATAGAACTGCAAGGCATGCACAAAGAGGAAGTTAAAAAAGCGTTGATAAAGCTTGGCTACCCAGAAAACAGCATAGATGTGGTATAATTAAACTTCTTCTTTTCTGTAGCCTGTTTCTATTATCTCTTTAAGCACATCTATAAGATAGCTTGCATTCTTTACTATGTCACCTTCGCTTATTATACCTATAAGTGAGCCGTTATCATCTACCACACATAGCTTCTTTATCCTTTTATTTACCATCGTTCGTGCAGCATCTTCTAGAGAAAGATCTCTCTTAATTGTAACAACAGGCTTGCTCATAACATGCGAAGCTTTTGCAAACAGCAAGTTTCTTTTCTTTGAAAGAAGCCTTCTTATAATGTCACCTTCTGTGACTATGCCAATAGGCACATTCTTCTCATCGACTATTACGACAGAATTAACACCATACTTGTTCATCTTCTGAGCAATGCTCTTTATGCTATCCTTTCCTCTGGCTGTAATTACAGGTCTGCTCATCACATCGTTTACTATAAGAGATCTTGTATCCGAATACATACTCTTCAAGCAACTTAAGTATTTTAAAATTTAAAAAAGAAACCGCAAAAAAGAGGTAGTCAAGGTAAAGAATATGATTGGCAAATAGATTAGCAATTCTAAGTAATCTTTTTATTGTTTTTTAATAGTATAATGTGAGGATATGAAAACTTTTAGGAAGAAGCCTTTAAGAAAGGCTTCAGCCAAAGCGCAAAGCGCGATGGAGTATTTAATGACTTATGGCTGGGCCATACTTATTATAAGCGTAGTCCTTGCTGCACTCTTCCAGCTCGGCGTTTTTAATCCGATGACATTTGCGCCAAAGGCGCCACCTGGCTCATGCCAGGTTTTTAGGCCAAACGGCCCAGGCACAACTTCTTTCATAAACCTTGAAGGCGTATGCAGTGGCGAGATACCGCAGTATACTGCTTATTTTTCAAATACTTCCCTGGGTGGTATTAATGTTCCCTCTTCTCCAACTATAAATACTGCTTGGAGTGGCGGGTCGTATACAATAACCGCATGGTTTGATGAAACCGCTTTACTAAATAGTAGTACCTATCGTCTACCATTGCAAGAATCAAGTTGTACTTGCACATCTGGCTTTTATATTGGGGGCTCATCGAATAATACAGGATATACCTTAGGAGCTAGAGAATTTTATGCTACCACCTATAACAGCTACTGCCAAAACGTACCGTGTGCGGCTGTTGGCGTTGGTTATAGTGGTATACCTTACAATAGATTTGTATTTATAGCAGACGTATTTCACTATGTTCCTGGTCAAACAGGAAATTATCTGGCAATGTGTGTAAATGGAAATTGCAATAATGTAACGTGGAGCGAGCCCTACCCTCCGGTAAATTATACATATGTTGGGTATAGTTGGTGGATGGGAAATTCGTATTGGTGGGGCGAGGGTAAAGACTTTGGAGCATATTTAGCGGATGTCCAGCTCTACAACACCTCTCTTTCGCAGAGTGAACTTCAGGCACTTTACCAAGAAGGTATAGGTGGCGCGCCTATTGACCTACAGCATCTTGTTGGCTGGTGGCCACTCAACGGCAATGCAAACGACTACAGCGGCAATAACAACAACGGCCAAATAAGCGGTAATGTAAACTTTGTAAGCAACTGGTATCGCGGCTATACACCACCATAAAATTTTGTAATTTAGCTCGGCGAGGCTAAAATTTCTATACGATTAAAGATGAGACTTTAGTTGTTTTAAAGTTTTTAGAAAGCAAATCTTATAGACGCGCCTCGGCCGGGATTCGAACCCGGGTCACAAGCGTGACAGGCTCGTATGCTAGACCACTACACTACCGAGGCTTCATCATTTATTCATTTATTAGCATTGAGTATTTCCCGTTGGGGTGAGTCGAACACCCAACCTGCCGGTATCCTTTTGACAAGCAAAAGGTGTCAAGCTACAGCCGGCCGCTCTAGCCATTGAGCTACAACGGGTAAAGACTAATATTAATATATCTATAGATAGCTATAAAAATTATGCCAAATATTCAGCGTGGAGAATCCAAGGCGACAAACCCAAAAGCTAAGCAGGATTTGAGCAATCTAAGCACGAAAAAATCTGCTAAAAGGAAGATTGTGGTTAAAAGAAAAGCCCCACTTTATATTTATTGGTTAAAAGACCTTTTAAGACAGTTTGCGTCGCATAAAAATTTTCTAGACGCCCTTGCCACTTCATTCGCACTTGCAAGTATTTCTTTTGCAGCACCATTCTTTCCTATTCCAATAATAATAGCCCTTCTTATTTTAACCTTTGTACTAACAATGATTCATCCATTGATAGGAATGATGGCTCTTTTCTTTGAATCGCTGCCTATGTTTATATATCAAACTCCGCTTCTTGCTTGGCTCTTTATGCTCTTCATGGGCGTTGCCTTCCTTTTCGGCTTTAAGCATTACAGGACTATAACCTTTGTTTATGTGCTTAGTGTGCTTCCTTTTTCAAGCTTAGGCTATTTCATTGAAATTCCTGTTTTTGTTCTTGCAATAATGATCATCGGCACAAAAAGAGGCATAATAGCTGCGGCGCTTGCTATATTAATTATTGCAGCTGTTTCTGGGCTCACTGGTTTGCAGAACACAGGAGCTATAGCCTTTAATGCAACACTTGCGCATTCAGTAATTTCAAGCAGCGCTTATGCAAATTATCTTGTTCCAGATAAGCAATTAGTTTCTTTTTCAAACCTTAGCTCTGCATGGTCAAATGCGGTAAGCGAGTTTTTCGGCTTTAAGGTTACTGGTGGAATAGTAAATGCACTCTTCCTTTCAATAGCATCTATAGCCTCGCAGCCTATAAACGTTTTAATCGAGCTTGTCGTATGGGTTATACTGGTATTTATAATCAGCAACTACGTAATAAGCAGCAGGTCAAAATACAAAGGTACTATTGCAAGCTTATTTAGCATTCTAATACCAGTAACTTATGTTGGTTTATCATATCTATCAAATAGGCCTTTTTCGCTGTATCCTTTCATAGGCTTCATCATAACACCACTTATACTTCTTCTCTTCGAGCTTAACGATATACCTGTAATAAAGGCACTTGATGTAATGAAGCAAGATTTTAGGGCAAAGTTCGGAGAAGGGTTCGAAGATCTTACAAGTGGTTCAAAAGAAACACTTGACGATGTTGCCGACTACGAGGAAACAAAGGAAGAACTTAAAACAGCCATAATCTCACCTATTGAGCATAGAGAGATCGCAGGAGCATACGGAGTAAAGCCTGCTAAAGGCATTCTCCTCTTTGGCCCGCCAGGTACAGGCAAAACTTTAATGATGCGCGCGCTAGCAAATGAGATTAGGGCCGGCTTCTTCTATGTTAAGGCATCATCCATAATATCACCATATGCTGGCGAAAGTGCACAGGCAATCTCTAGGATCTTTGCAATAGCTAAGAAGCATGCACCATGTGTGCTCTTCTTCGATGAGATCGATGGCATAGCTGGCAATAGGGAGTTACAGACAACAGAAACAGGAAAGGAAATTCTTTCAACCCTACTCAGCGAGATGGACGGCTTCCAAAAGATAGACAATGTAGTCATAGTTGGTGCAACAAACGTACCAAACCTAATCGATCCAAGCTTATTAAGGCCTGGTAGATTTGATAAACTCATTTACATGCCGCTTCCTGATGCGCATGGAAGAGCCGAGATATTTAGGTATTACTTAAGCAAGTTGCCTATTGGAAATGATATAGACTACGATAAGCTCGCTGAGCTTACAGAAAGATATTCAGGTGCAGACATAAAGAATGTTTGTGATGAGGCTGCAAGGGAAGTGGCAGAGGAAGCTACTTCAATGAACAAAGTACTGGAAATTACAATGAATGATCTGATAAAAGTTATAAAGATGACAAAACCTTCAACATCTCTTAGCCAGCTTGAAGAATATACAACATTCAAGCTTGATTACGAAAGAAGGCTGCACCCAGAAAGACTAGAAAAAGAAGCTGAAGAAAAGGTCTCACTAGAGGATGTTATTGACCTAGAAGAGGCAAAGCGCGCGATCTACGAAGCGGTAGAAATACCAATATTACATCCGGATCTGGTAAAGAAGTATGATGTTGAAAACATAAAAGGCATTCTCCTCTTTGGTCCGCCAGGTACAGGTAAAACAATGCTTATGCGCGCAGTTGCTTCAGAGATAGGGGATGTGCATATGATACTTCTTTCTGGCGCAGAGATAGCAAAAACAGGTTTGGATAAAGCAGTTATAACAATAAAAGAAGCCTTCAACAGAGCTAAAGAAAATACACCATCTATAATATTCGTAGACGAGATAGATGCGGTTGTGCCTAACAGAGAGGTAGCAAGCGAATTGGGTGTTGAGCTTACAGGTGAATTCTTGCAGGAGCTCGACGGCATTAAGTCAGCACGAGGCATAGTGCTTGTAGGTGCAACAAACAGGCCAGATGCACTAGATCCAGCACTTCTCAGATCTGGCAGGTTTGACAAGCTTATCTTCGTGCCCCCACCTAATGAAGAGCAGCGTGCAGAGCTTTTCCAGCTTTACCTTAAGAAAGCACCACTTGAAGAAGATATAGATTTTCAAAAGCTTGGCAACATGACACCAGGCTTTACCGGTGCAGATATAGCAAATCTTTGTAGGCAAGCAAAGATGAATGCACTTGAAAAATCGGTCACGATGCACACAGAGGTTAAGATAAGCATGGCAGACCTTACTACCCTTATAGAAAAAACAAAGCCATCAGCGCCAAGCATGGTTATAGGCAAATATCTATCTTTCTTGTCTACTTACGGGCAGCGTTAATCTTTAAGCCACTTCATTCTATTTTTAAACAATTTATTTGCAACTACTCTTGAGAAGTTTCCAGCATTTATCTCTAATCCGTTGTTATCTTTTACCGAACCAAACTCTATCTTTATATAATCTCCTGGATGTGCTGCGCTTATATATTCGCATGACGAATCCCAGAAGGCCGCGTTTAAGTTCACTAGCCCATCGCTTAGTGTGCATCTTGCAACCTTCCTCTGCTTGCCGTTCTGGTCATCAAAGTATTTTGCAGGACCTATTGCAACAACCTTTGCCAAAATATCTATATTATTTTCACCTATCTTAAGAGTAGAAAAGTCGCTTATACCTGTATTAGAGGCACTAATGCGCGTAAAGAAGGTGTTTCCTCTGCTTGAGAGCTCAAGTTCGTTAAGGCCTTTTCTTACAAGCAAATTGTTTATATACACTTTGTCCTGTCTTTCGATAGGGATCATGTCAACAAGTGCAGACGACTTGTCCCAGAGCGTTACCCTCACACTTTTTTCAACATCGCCTAATATAATAGTTCTTACGTGCCTTTCTCTTCCGTCTTTTTCAAAGCGCCTAGGGTTAAATACCCTGTAAACATAATCTTCTATATCGACAAGTTCCCCTTCACTAACTTTGCCAGATAAAATATCATCTACCTTAATCTTTCTAGGTTTTGACAGATTCGAAGCTGCCTCTCTGCTTATCATGCCAGAATAAGCATCTATATCTTCGTTGCTTTCATCAGCCATAATATTTATTCAGCAAAACATCCTTAAATTTTTTATAGTGTGGGAGCAGCAGCCCGCATAATATTAAATAGCGGACCAGGATATATGCCGAATAAAAGTATAATCGCAATAGAGATAAGTAAGGCAATGGATATAGGGGCCCCAAGCTTAATTGGTTTAGCTCCTTCTCTGTTTGTATATACAGCAATTATAATTTTTGCATAATAATAAATTGAGATTACAGTGTTTATTATGCCCAGCACTGCAAGCCAGGCAAAATTTGAATATATAGCGCTAGAGAATAGGAGGAATTTGCCTACAAATCCGGCTGTAAAAGGCATGCCTATCATTGAAAGAAGCATCAATGAGAGTGCAAAAGAAGCGAGCTTATTCTCTTTGTTAAGCCCTATATACTCTATTATCTCTTTTCTTTCTTTTCTTTCGAGGAAAGTCACAACGGCAAAAGCCCCTATAAACGCAAATACGTGTGCGAATATCTGGAAAGTACTAGCGGCAAAACCATATTTGCTCATCGAAGCAATGCCTATTAATATATAGCCAACTTGTGAAATAGATGAATAAGCAAGTATTCTCTTTACATTTTTTTGAACTAGTGCAGCAAGATTACCATAAAACATTGTAAGCACTGCGAGTATAAGTAAAAGATCCTGGGAGATGAACGGAAACATAAGTATTGAAATATAAATAAGTGCGATAAGCCCAACCTTCTTGTTTAAGCCGCCAAGCATTGATGTTATAAATGCGGGAGCACCTTGATAAACATCAGGAACCCACAGGTTAAATGGAAATATACCAGCCTCTATGCTTATCGATGTTATAAAGAAGAGAAATGCAATTAAACTATATAGGCTATATCCTTGTTGGCTTAGTTGCAAGTTTCCTGTAGAAAAGAACAACGTTGCTGCCCCAAATGCAAACAGGCTTGCTGAAAGAGCTGTAACTATAAAATACTTTAAACCAGCCTCTATCCATTTTCTAGAAAGAAGCAAAGCAAATACTGTAGGAACAGTTAAAAGCGCTAGTCCTATAAAAATAGTAACAATATTGCTAGACATCACCACAAGAAGCATTCCAATATATGAGAAGCTAGAGAGAAGAGAAAAATCAGTATACTCCTTTTCTTCATATGCTATTAGCTGTATAAGAATCATACCCATTGTTAATATTGCCGCAATAAGCACAGAAAATCGGCTAGCATTAATGAAACCAACATGTAAGCCAAAATCTTTATAATAAAGCATTAATGAGAGAATTGTAAGTATTAAAGTGAGGAAGAAAAGCGTTATCGCAAAATGCAACTTTTTCTTGTTTGCAAGCCTTACAAGTATATTCAAGAGCACAAAAAGTGCAACGCTAAGTACAAACATGTCAAATAAGTCTATCATACGGCTACACCTATATAATTAAGAATAATTAAAGGGAAAACCCCTAATGCAATTATAAGGGTTATAAGAAGCAATATGGCGATATAGACATTTTTATCAAGTGCTTCAAAAAGCTCACTGCTTTCACCTGTTAAAAAGCTTTTTTCATAGATCCAGAATAGATAGGAAGCGTTTATAATTATTGCCAAGGCTGGGGCAAGTATAAGCAGGCCAAAGCTTCTAGCGCCACCAATCAATGTAAGAATATCAGTTATAAAACCTGTGGTGAGTGGCAAGCCTAGTGTGGCAAGCATCGCAAAAAGGAATGAGTAGCCAAGCACGCGATACCCATTTAGTATGCCACTGAGCCTTTGCAGTATAGTAGTGCCAAACACCTTTCCTATGCTAAAGGTTAGAAGGAAGAGAAGGCTTATTATAAGCGCGTGGCTTAAAGAGCCGAACAAAGCTCCGCTAAGTCCAATAATATTTGATGTTGTTATTGCAAAACCTATAATGCCGATTTCGCTTATGCTCAAATATGAAAGCATTCTCTTAAGATTCTTTTGAACAAGAGCGACAGCAGATGCATATATTGATGAAAATGCAAATAAAGTTGCAACATAGAAAGAGTATTCCTTTGCTATGGGCATAGAGATAAATAGAAGAAGCAGGCCATACACGCCAAATTTTGAAAGCACACCAGCAAGCAGCATCGCGCCTTCTGGTGTGGATTCTGAGTATGCATCAGGAGCCCATGCATGAAGAGGAAAAGCAGGCATCTTTATGATGAAAGCGAGCAGAAGCAAGATAAATATTATCGTTTGGAATGGCTTCTGTATAAGGTAGCCACTACTCATGAGTTGCGAGATCTCAAAGCTGTGAACAGGGAGATAAAAATAAGTCATTATTATTCCAATAAGAAGAAGCGAGCTTGAGAGCAAAGAATAGATAATGAATTTTATAGAGGCATATCTTCTATCGTATCCTCCAAAATGGAAGAGCATAAAGAATAATGAAATTATTGAAAGGTCCCAGAAGAGATATAATATAATTAAATTGCCTGAAAGGAACATTCCAAGTACGCCACTTTCAGCAAGCATGAATAGAGAGTAATAGCCTATGTGCTCTTCCTTTGTAAAGAATTCACTTGTTGCAGATGCAGCAGTAAATACAATAACAGAAAGAAATACAAACACAAAATTGAGATCGTTAAGTGAAAATTCAAAATTAATTCCTAGCTTCGGTATAAAAGGATAGCTCTCATTAAATGGGCCAGAATGGGAAAGTGTGTAGACAGCATAAATAAATAAAAGTAGTTCGAGCACAGCAACGCCGAGCGTAATATTGCCAACACCTTTCCTAGATCCTACTATACTAAGAAGCCCGGCAATAGGGAGAAGCACCATTATTAGCAATACTGGAATCATATAAACAACACCAATGCACCTATCGCAATTGCACTTATTACAATAATCAGAGCATAGAAGCTAATATCGCCATTTGCCAAATTTCTTGTAATATCCCCAAGCCTTACAGTAATATGTCCAATCCAGTCAAACAGGTCATTTATATAAAGATCAAATATGCTTATACCTTCGCTTATCTTGTAAACAAATTCTGCAAACCAGTTGTAAAATGTATTGATTGCAACACTATTATATAATATCTTGTCCAAAAAGTTTGACTTTATTGAAAATTCCTTCTTTTCGTATACCTCATAGCTTATCCCAAAACCTATGATGACAAGAATGGTTTCGATAAGAGCTTCGCTCAAGTTTAAGCTAAGCATGTATCCAAACCTGTTGAAGTAGAAGAAAACGATACTAGCAATAAGTAGTATTACAGCAAGTGACGCAATGCTTATCAGCATGCTCCTTGGTTGGATTCTATAGCTTGCTATTATATTTCTATTTTTTGTATCTTTTGAAACAGCAAAGAACCATCTGAATATGTAAAAGCTTGTGGCAATGCTTATGAGGCTTATTATTATATATGCAAACAGATTTGTTGAGAATGAGCTGCCTATCATAACGCTCGAAAAGAAGCCGTCAAAAGGTACGAAACCTGCAAGTGCCAAAACACCGAATAGAGTAGAGAGGAAGAAGAGCTTATTCTTTTTAAGGCCATAGATTGAATCTATATTTTCACTTTCATTTGCATCCATCATTACTCCTGCATTAAAGAAGAGGAGAGCTTTATAGAATGCCTGTGCAAAGAAGAAATAGAGCACAGCCCCAAGTGCGCCAATTCCTATAGCACTCAGCATAAGTGCTAGCTCTTGCACAGTCGAATATGCTAAGATCCTTTTGATATGCTTCTCCCTCATTGCATTTGTCGTTGCTATCACTGCTGTTAGCATGCCTATGATTAGAAAATAAATAAGCGCGTGCGTATGTGCAAAGATTGGAAATAGTACCATTGCAACAAACACGCCAGCCTTTACCATTGTTGCAGAATGCAAGTATGCAGAAACCGGAACAGGGCCCTCCATCGCATCGGGAAGCCACTCGTTAAATGGAAATTGAGCTGATTTAGTAAGTATTGCTATTATAAGTAAAAGTGCAGCTGCATTAGATAATATTCCACTCGATGCATTTATGCTTGAGAATGTGAGCGTGCCGTAAACATTCCAAAACAAAGCTATTGATGCAAGTAGAGAGATATCACCTATAAACACAATTGTAATAACCCTTCTTGCGGAGAGGGTGGCACTTCTCTTTCTATACCAAAAGCCTATGAGAAGGTAGCTAGTAATGCTGAGGAATTCCCATGCCATAAAAAGAAAGATAAAATTGCCTGCGATTGCAAATGAAGCCATAGCAACAGTAAACGCCACCATCTCAATATAGTATCGTTTGAACTCGCTTCTGTTTTTAATGTAACCAAGAGAATAGGTATACACAAACGGTGCTAAAAGGAATATAATTATAAGAAGCACAATATTTAATTCTGAAACAGAACCTACAAGGTTAAATTCAAAACCACCTACATTAAACCATTCTATGCTGAACGTTTCTAAGTTAACAAAAGGAAGAAGCGCAAGGCTTACTATGCTTGCAGCAATTGCCACATATGCTATTCTTTTACTTTCTTTCATTAAAGCTATGATTGGCAGAGCAACGAGCAAAGGTATTAATAATATAAGTGCAATCATTTCTATCCCTTAAATTCCAAGAATTCTTTTACGTTAAACTTTGAACCTATATGGCTTAGTATCAAATAAATAACTACAAGCACCATTGCATCCAATGCTGCAACAGCCCATATGGCAAGAATCATTTCAGAACCATAAGCGCTTTGGTTATATGTAATACTATATGCCAAAAGTACAATACTTGCAAGAAATATAATCTCGATAGAGAATACTGTTAATATAATGTTGCGGCTAGCAATCACTCCAGCAAGCCCCATTCCAATAAGGGCAATGCTTAGGTAAAGCAATAATATCATTTCAACTCCCTAACAAATCTTCTTATAAGAAGTATACTCCCTATTGCTCCAGCAAATGGGAGAAATGCAATAATATAAAGAAGATAATATGCGCTTTCCTCGTTGTTTGCAAAACTTGTCAGAAAGCCGTTTTGTAATATCTGTGCATTTGTGGGTCCGCTTGATTGCAGGAACATTATAATCAGTGAAGAGGCGATTATGATTGCAAGTATAGAGAAATATATTGGGTTTGCATTTCTGTTCTTTCCACGTTCTAATGAGAGTGCCACTATAAAATATGTCGATAATCCACCAATGAATATTAAGAGCTGCAGGAGTGCAAGAATGCTCTCGCCAGCAAAGAGTATTGCAAGCGATCCGCCAAAGAAGGTAAGGGCAAGTGCTATAGCAGAACGCATTATAGATTTTGATAGATACACAAAGAAAGCTGCCCCAATCGTGAAAATTGTGATGAGCGCAAAGGTAAAAATTTCTATTCCAAACAATCTTTCACCTCAATTCTTCTGGCCTCCTTATAAAACGCCTTCTATCGAATTCTGTATATTCATAATTTTTGGTAAGTGTAAGAGCGCGTGTAGGGCAAACTTCTTCGCATAAGCCACAAAAAAGACATCTTTCTATATCTATTTGTGGGAGTTTTCTTCTTCCTTTTGAAGTGTTTGCATCTACCATCGTTATTGTTTTGTTTGGGCATATTCTTTCACATGCACCGCAGCTTATGCACGTTTCAATGTCAAGTCTGTGAAGGCCCCTATAATTGTCTGGTTGCCTTTCCCTCTCTTCAGGAAAGGTTGTGGTGAACCTCTCCTTGCCAAGAGCCTTTATTGTTTCAATTATTGGCCTAAGCATATTCGCACCTTATTTTACAAACAACATAAAAGTAAATATAATATTTAATATGGCAAGTGGCAAGAGCCAAAACCATCCAAACCTCATAAGCCTGTCAAGCTTCATTCTAACGGTGGTGGCTCTTATTATAACTATAACAACAGCAACAACAAATACTTTTATTAGAAGCCATATCAAGCCAGGCAAATAAGGCCCAAGCCAGCCACCTAGGAAAAGAAGCGAAATCAAAAGAGAGCCTAGGAACATTCTGGTATAATCAACAAACAAGGCCATAGCATAGTATGGCGCTCCAACATCAACAAGCCAGCCCGCTATAAGCTCGCTATCCGCTTCTCTTAGGTCAAAAGGTGGCCTCTCAAGCTCTGCAAGCATTGCTATAAAGAACACAAAAAAGCCGATGGGCATAAGCACTATAAAAGGTATTTTAGCCTGGCTATATACTATATTTGTTATGTTGAAGCTACCAGCATAAAGTGCAACCGCTGCGGCAGAAAGTATAAGCGGTATTTCGTAAGCGAGGCTCATTATCACAGACCTTTGTGCACTTATTAAAGAGAATTTGTTCCCGCTTGCAGCACCTGTAAGAAATATAAGAAGCGGAGAAAATGAAAGAAGTACAAATACAGCTAGAAGCCCTATGCTTATATCTATACCCAAGCCATTCGGAAAAGGTAAGAGATATACAAGAAAAATAAATAAGGCAAGAAGCAATAGTGGTGCTGTAGAGAAAATAAGTTTATCGGCGTTCTTTGGTATAACGTTTTCTTTTGTTAAAAGCTTTAGTATATCTGCAAGGTTTTGCAAAATCCCAAATTTGCCTAAATAAGTTGGACCATGCCTAAGCTGCGCTTTTGCGATAGTCTTTCTTTCAAGCCAACCGAAAATATAGTCAAAGAATACAATAAGTATGAAGATTGCAATAACCTCAATAATCAACTTCACAAAACTATCTATCAACATCAGCCATCACCAGGTCTAGGCTACCTAGTATTGAGAAAAGATCTGCGTAACTTGCTCCTTTTGCAATGTATCTAAGTGCTGAGAGGTTTATAAAAGCGGGCGTTCTTAGCGAAAGCCTATAAGGCCTTTGCTTGTCAGTAACCATGAAAATCATACCTTCACCCCTCGGCAGCTCTCTTCTTACTATCACTTCGCTTTCCTTTACAGGTGGCGAGATGAGCTTTATAGGCATTCCAAGCGCATCACCTTCAGGCATAAGCTTGAGCGCATTCCTAATCAGCTTTATACTTTCTTTCATCTCTTGCATCCTTACCTTATATCTAGCAAAAGAGTCTCCTTTGGTTTGGATCTGTGGTATGAAATGGAGCTTTTCATATGCATAGTATGCATAATCTTTTCTTACATCAAAGTTTACGCCTGAAGCTCTGAGCACAGGCCCCGTAACCCCCAAAGCTATCGCATCTTCTCTTTTTAATACGCCAACACCTTTTGTCCTTTCTATAAAAACAGGGTTTTTCTCAAGAAATACCCCATATTCCTTAAACCTTTTCTCTAAATAATCAAGCAATTTATTTGCATGCTCTTCAAAGTTTGGTGGCAGATCTATAGAGACACCGCCAAGGCGCATATTAACATAAAACATTCTGCTTCCAGTGACATCCTGCAAAAGATTTAAGATCAAGTCTCTATCTTTTAAGGTCCATGTAAACATCGTAAACATCAAGCCAAGATCATTACAAAATGTACCTAGCCAGAGCAAATGGCTAGCAATTCTCTGAAATTCAAGCAATATAAGTCTTACATACTTCGCTCTTTCGCTTGGATGTATGCCCATAGCTTCTTCTAAAGCAGCTATGTAAAGGTCGCTATAAGCCATAGGCGCAACATAATCAATCTTCTCCATATAGCCTTCGTTCTGCATATACATTCTGTTTTCAGCAAGTTTTTCAACACCCCTGTGTAAAAAGCCTATATGCGGCTCTACATCAACTATCGTATCACCATCAAGCGTTACTACTAGCCTAAGCACGCCATGTGTGCTTGGGTGTATAGGTCCTACATTAATCCTTGTTAGCATTCAACCACTTTTGTACTCTGAGCCCCACTGAAAGCTCTTCCTTAGCGGAGCCTCCAAGCCGTCCCATTTTTCAAGAAGTAATCTTTTAACTTCTCTACCTTCTATTGCTATACCAAACATCTCACTAAGCTCCCTCTCATAATAATCTGCGGCTTTATAAATTTCAATGATGGTAGGCAGGCTCTCTCCATTCTTTAAATCTAGCCTTACATTCTCCTCTTTTTTGTTCTGCATATTCCTAATGAAGTAAATTACCTCAAGATGGTCTATGTAGTCAACAGCTGTTATCTTTACTAAGTAGTTATAGCCTTTGCTCGAGAGCTCCTTAAGCTTTTCAATCAACTCCTCTTTTTTAATCTTCAATCTTACCACCAACCTTTTCCTGAAGCTTCATAAGTGCTTCAAAAAGATTTTCAGGCTTTGGCGGGCAGCCAGCTACATATACATCAACCGGAATTATCTGATCGATGCCTTTTATTATGTTGTAGCTCTCCCACCACGGGCCACCACTAACAGCGCATTCACCGTATGCAATAACATATCTGGGCTTTGCCATCTGCTCATATAATCTTTTGACTTCAGGTGCGACAGCCTTTGTTATCCAGCCTGCAACGATCATAACATCGCACTGCCTCGGTGTGCCTCTAAAGAGAAGGTAGCCTTTTCTTTCAGCATCTATCCTAGAAGCACCAAAATCCATGAGCTCCATCGCACAACAAGCAAGTCCAAACTGCATGGGCCAGAGTGAATTCTTTCTAGACCATCTTATTGCTCCCGAAGCGATTGCCTTAGTGGCTTCTTTTAGATTTGTAAAGAAAACGCCCACAGGTGCCTTATAATTCTTAAGCGAATCTACCACCAATTGTTCCATCTCTCTTTTTGCATTTTCAAATCTTTCATCACTCATTTGTCTTCACCTTCGAAATCGCTATACTTAATATAGCAAGAATAGTTGAGAAAATAAGAAGAAGCGATATCATTAAGCTTTGCTCAAATCCTATTTCTCTAGATGTTATTGCCCATAGGAGTGCAATTGCAAGGGTTATTTCAAACGCGATAAAAATGCTAAGATAATGCAAGTATTCATTCATTATGCTTACCTCGCTGCCTATAGGCACTTCTGCAGACTCATAGTTTGAATCTTTAATTGGATTATGCTCTTCATCTTTGCCCATAAGCTTTGATGCAAGCAACATTGCTAAAGGAACAAGCAGCGAAAAGATTGCAAACACAAGCAAGGTAAGATATGTTGAAAGCATAATTATAAATAAGGAAGATATCTATTTATAATTGAGTTTGGTTCAAATTAACTTGGACGTTATCTCATGCTTTGAGAAGCCGATTCTATGCAGATAAGTGAGGTTGCACGCGAAATAGTGAGAAAGGGTAGCATAAAGATAAGGGTCAAACGAAGTGGCATGCTACAGCAGCTTACCTTCAAAATAAAAGAGGCTACAGCAGGCAACATAAAATATTATGAGCTTTATACAGATAGAATTGTCGATACATCAGAGCTTATAAGAGTTGCAGAAGAGATAGGCTTACCTGTAGAAGCACCAAATGGCAAAGCTTTCCCAAAAGGAAGTGGTGCATCTGACTTTGTTGTAGAAAACTTCCAGCTTTAGCTTATACGCTTGCCAAGCTTGCAGTTTATACACAAGCCTGTTTCTTTGTCATAGTGCTCTTCGCAAACATGCCTGCCACAAAGCTTGCATACATGCTTTGCTGGTTTGCCACATATATAGCAGAGAGTATGTATCATTTAGCTCAACTCATCAAAATTTATTATCCCGCCAAGCAGCTCCTTAGCTTTGTTTAGTGATAAAGGTTTGAGCCCCTTCCTCTTTGCATATCTCACCTGATATGCAATATAAGACTCGCCAACTCTTGTATTTGGATTTAGCTCTTTGCATTTCTCAATATATTGTGTTATTATTTTTGTGGCTTCTTCTTCGTTTAATCCTCTAACATTAGCAAAGTATGGTGCAAGTATGAGATTAACTACTCTATGTCTAAAATCAGGTAGCGGATGTGCAAGGAGCTTTTCTATCCAAGCATATCTTCCATCTACACTCTTTTTCGTCTTTATCTTTATCTCTTCCACAGGAACTTTTATTGTCTTCGAAACCTCTATAACCTCTTTTGGCAGGTTCTCCTTCGGTATAGGCATTCCAACATGTATAGCTTTTGTAAATGCTGTTTCAAGGATTCTTATCAGCTTATATCTCTCAAGGTAAACTATTCCGTTGCTTAGCTTTTGGTGTATAAGCCTATATTCATCGCTTTTGGGCATATTAAGAAGATAAATGGTAAAAGGC
The DNA here is from genome assembly GCA_046536795.1 of Microcaldota archaeon. Classification (GTDB taxonomy): domain Archaea; phylum Micrarchaeota; class Micrarchaeia; order Micrarchaeales; family CABMGC01; genus JAGDYD01. The sequence goes on from JAWDMB010000001.1 coordinate 147,730, forward strand.
ATTGCAAAAAGCTCGCCATTTTCTTCAACCGTTATTCCGAGCTCATTGGCTATATGTATTATATTCTCTGTTTTTTCAGAGCTAAGCGCCTGCGCGGATCTTTTTGCTTCTGCAGAAACATATTTCTCTACAGCTGCTATACTTATTGCACTTGCAATCATCCTAGCATATACATAGCTTATCACATAATCAAGCTTGAGTTCATCGTTGCTTGCTTCGCTGAATTCTATTACCCCTTTCGTAATCGCTTCATTTACCCTAAGTTTTCCAAGCTCTAGATATCTTGTATCTATTTTTGAGCTTTCATGACTTTTTACAACTTCCTTAGCCTCATTAGAAAAAGGGTATTTATATGCAAGCTCTAGCACTTGGTCCATAATAAAGATTGTGTAATAAAAGTATATATAAAATAAGTACAAGTTGTTGGAATTATTTTTAGCTTAATCCACGCAAAGAATAGAAAGCGATTTACGCCTTTTTTCGATATAGCTTTGTGGGCGCATGAAGGTAAGAAAGAAAAATGGGAGTGAAGAAGAGTTTATAAGAATTGGGAATGGTGCTGTCTTAACATCTGTATCAATCGGTATAGGAAAGCTCCTTGACGTATCGCTTGAAAAGATAGTAGTTGCTATTGTTAAGGTAGGTAGCTCCCTAGAAAATGCAAGAGCGATAGCAAAAGAAGTAGAAAACACGTTTGCGGCAAGAGACGCGGTTACAACAGAGGAAATAAAGAGAGAAGTCTTAAACAGGCTAAAGGATGGAGACGTAAAAGCCTATCAAAGTTGGCTCAGCTATAAAAGGTAGCAAGATAAATAAGCAATAAAAAGGAGTTCTTCTAATTCTTGTTAGAGTTGGGAATGGCTATGAAGGAAAAGATAGTTAAAAAGATCGCGAATGAGCGGATAGAAAAGCTTCTTGAGCTTGCGGAACAGAGAACAAGAGAGAACAACGAGCTTTCCCGCAAACTCGCAAAGAGATATGTTAAGCTGGCTAGAGATATAAGTATGCATTATAAGGTAAGCATACCAAAAGAGAAAAAGCAAATGATATGTAAAAAATGCAATAACTTCCTTATTCCTGGAATAAACTGTTCGGTAAGGATTGCAAGCTCAAAGAAATATGTGGTATATAAATGTGAGTGTGGTGCAGAGAAGCACATCTTTTATAAGCAAAATTGAATGAAAGATTTTGTTGTTTTTATTTAACACCAAGTTTTTCTAGAAGGAGTTGTGCGAACGCCTCTGCATTCTCCGGATTTCTTGCTGTAAGTATATTTTTGTCAAACTCCACTTCCATTGGGGAATTAACACCATAGTAAATCCTAATAAGCCTTTGCGTCTCTTCATCAACCGGTGCAGAGATCTTTGTATTCATTATTACATTTGCCCTTGCAATGATCTTTATTGCATTTCCAATAGCCCCAACTATCTTATTAGAATCATGAAATCTCTTTACTAAGTCGAGAAGAGGCCTAAAATCATAAAGCTTATATGCCTCTACCCCTTCACCATCAACTAGCAATATGCTATCAAACTCGCTTGGGTCTATTTTGGCTGTGTTTATATCAGGTTTGTAAATAGCACCATGCTTGCCTACGCATTCTTTAGTAGTATAGCTTGTTATAACCTTTTCTACATTCCACTTTTCTAGAATAAGTTTTATCATTGAAAGTGTTTCGTCTCTGAAATCTTTTGGTGGTACAAAGATTGCAACCTTCACACAACCACATTAATAAATAAGAAGCTAATGCATAAAATATTATCCATTGCTGGATTTGTTTAGCTTATCTGCGTTTGCAACGGAATTGCCTTTAACAATCTTTCTCTCATATTCTCTTGCCACATAATACGCTATTCCTATCGCGATTACAACGCCGGCAATGACGCCGATATCGAGTGTAGAGAAGAAGATAAGACTTGCTCCAGTACCATCATCAAGCAATACATGTTGTGATATACCAAGATAGGATATGGTTCCATTAACATAACCATAAGGTACATTCTTTAAGACGAGGCTTCCGTTGGTATATGTATCTATTGTGCTGCCATTAGAAAAACTGAGCCGAGCGAGAGCATTTACATTTAAGCCGAAAATATCCTTTGTTGATATTACTACATTGTATACGCGCAGAGGAATAGTTATTGTTTTCGGAGCATCTGCACTGATTTGAACACCAGACATAATCTTAACGCCTTTATAGATCACATAATCGACCTTGTTTGTTGTATTTGCAAACAAGAACACGCTGCCGTTTGTGGGCTCTCCATCTACGCTGAATAACTGAACATTTACTGGTTCATTATCACTATTTACCCCTATCAGCTTTACGAGATACTGCTCTCTGTATATCGCACTTAGATTAACGGGGCCGTTTACAAGCATTGTTAGCTCCGGGCTTTCATTTCCGTTGCTCCATGAATAAAAAGCAAGTCTCTCGTCAGGCGTTTGGTTTATAATCTCCTTCGGCACTTTAAGAAAGAGTATTGTGTTATTTCTATACCAGCCAGAGCCTGTTGCGTTACCATAAGGGGTTATTGCGTATACTAAGAATTCTTCAGCCCATATTGCCTTTATATCTACAGGTCCATTAACAATAATCTTGCCACTTGTATTCTTGTTTCCGTTGCTCCATCCAAGGAACACATATCTTGTAGTACTATTTTTGTATATTATTGGGCTGCTTATTGAATAATATACTGTGCTCCCATTCTCATACCACCCTGTGCCACTTGCTGAGCCATATGAAGAGGATATATTAACAAAATACTCTAGTTTCCAATTAGCTACCTCTGTAATATTGCTATCAATATTAATAGTTGTAGAGTTTAATGGACCGGTGTATGATCCAAGCCCATAGCCGGTCCAGCCATTGAATGCTGCCCTAGATTCTGGCGATATATAAACATACTGGGGTGCACTTATCTTTGCAGAAGAATAAGCAATATAGCCTGTTGTGCTATTTAAACTGCCATACTTTGATTTAATATTAAGATAATAACCTAGCGTCCAAAGTTGTGTTCCATTAGGGGGCTGTGGCAAGTCAGAACCGACAGCAAAGTAGTTTACTCTATTGCCCAGCTCTTTTATTCCATAAGGGTTTTTCAGACCCTTCTCGCTCCCAACGCCATAACCAATGTAAGCATAGCCGCTTGAAACAAGGAGCCAAAGCCCATACTTATATACAGATAAGTTTGAGAATATAACATCTTTTATGTAAGTGCTTGTGGTGCTTGTATTTGCAAGTTCCCCAAAAGCCACAGGGACTTGCGCTCCCGAGGTGCTTGTTCCAAGATTTGTGTTTCCAATAACTTTTCCATCAAAAGTGAAGTACCAGGTATTTCCTATAGAATAAAAGCCGTAAGTATGAAATGTCCCATTTGCACCCGCAGAGCCATTAGGTCCAATAGCACCAAGGAAGCCACTTTGAGAATTTGGTGGAAAGTATTCGTAGAACCATTCAGCATCCCCGGCCTTTATCTCTTCATAATTGGTGCAGCCGCTTTCAGTACAACTTGCCGGATAATTGCCTGTTGCATTTTCGATTAAATACCCTGTTTGGATGAATGCACCATTTGATAATATTTCGCCAACCCAAAATCCTAGCGAGCCGCTTGTGAGGTTTTGCGGCGTTATTGTTTGTATCTCAACCCTTGCTCCATTGTTGAATGATGCATCATTGCCGCTTCTTGCACCGAACTGGAACCAATACTGGGCAAATACATTGCCTGCAAGAAATGTAGCTATAACTATTATTAATAAAGCAAATCTAAACTCTCTCATAATCCAGGCCCAATTCATTTAATTTTGAAATAACCTTTGCTCTTGTTTCACTATTAAGGCTCTTCCAGTCTATAACAGCAAGTTCAACATCATTTTTTGTTCTCTTAACTGCTTGTTCCAGCATAAATACATTATCACCGTTTCCTTCTATCGCATATTTTGGCAGCATGTGTGCAAAAGCATAGCCCTTATTTAAAGCAAGTTCAGAAAACTTTGTAGGGTAATGTGTGTTGCCTATACCTATTACAACCTTGCTAAACTCTACATCATCATTGTAAATTGAATTATAAACCGCCTCTCCTGTTACCTTTGCATAATCTTTATTGCTTACAGTCTCTTCGTTGCCTCCAACTTCAACAAAAAGTGACGGAGTTTTAAGCAATGGCCCATGGTGTGTTGCTTCATAGCTTATCTCTAGGCCATAATTGTTGGTCTTTTTAAGCTCTCTTAATATCTCTAGCATCTCAAGGGGCGCAGAATATGAAAGCTCATAAGGCTTGCCACCAAGCTTAGCCTCTTTAGTCCAATTTCCAGTTGGATGTGTTGTAAACGCCGCTATGCCTTTTGCGCTGGAGTGCTTGCTAAGGAAGTATATAAGCTCAAAGTTGTATTTGTCTAGCTCATCAAGCTCTAATAAAGACTTGCCTGTCTTAATAATGCACGCTTTGTTGCTATATGCACACGCGCTACCTTCATCAACTTCTTCAAGACCATGCTCTCTTTCCAGGTAATTAGCCATATTTACTGAGGCAATATCTAGTATGGAGTATAAAACGCCTATCACAAAACCACATCAATTTATTTTTTTCTTTTCATATTTTAAATTATGTATACTTATATAGCTTTTATAGGGATCATCCTCATACTTGCAGGTTTTATGCTCCTCTTTTTATATACATTGTTGAGTGCTAGCCAGCAGCAGAAAAGCAATGTAAACGTTGGTGGCGTTGTTATGATAGGCCCAGTGCCAATAATCTTTGGCACTTCGCAGGGCATTATAGTAATTGCGGAGATTCTTGCAATAGTACTTATCATTATAGCCATACTATTTTTCTTCCTTTTCTCAAGGCGATGAATAGAATTATTAAGCTTTTTCTTTTAATATTTATTAAGGGGGTTCTATGTTTGAATTAAAGATGGATAATGCAAAATATTGGCGCGACTGCGTTGAATCGATAGTAAGTCTAATAGATGAGGGTTCATTCAATATAACAAAGGAAGGCATTAGCCTTAAGGCTATGGATCCTAGCGGAATAAGCATGGTCTCATTCTTTATACCAAGCAAGGCATTTTCAAAATTCGAGGTGGAGAAGCCGACAAGCATAGGCTTAAACATAGAAAACCTAGGCAAGGTTCTTTCAAGAGCGAGGGATGATGAAGTGCTTGTAATGAAAGATGCAGATTCAAAGCTTCTGATAGAGTTTGTTGGCAAGGGTGTGAGAAGAAGGTATAAGCTACCATTGATAGATGTTAGAAAAAATGTTGAGAAGGAGCCGAATGTACAGTTTGATGCAAATGTCGAAGTTGCTGGCGAGCCGCTGAAAGAGATAATAAAGGATGCAAACCTTATATCTTCATACATTTCATTTAAAGCAGCAAAAGACAGCTTTACAATAACAGCGCATGGCGATTCAGGCGAGCTTGAAGAGGTGCACGAGCCTGACGGCACAGTAATAAAGAAACTCGAGGCTCAAAAAGCTGCAGACGCAACCTTTAACTTGGAGTATTTAGAAAACATGGTAAAATCATGCCCTATTGGCAATTCAATAACAATGTCGCTAAGGACAAACGAGCCTATAAAGCTAAGCTACAACATAGGAGATGCAACGATAACATATTATCTTGCTCCTTATATGGAGAGCTGATAAGATGATGGAAGAGAATGTTGATGAAGCTACAAGGGATCTCAACAGGGCGAGGCAGTCATTGGTAGAGGAGCTGCAAGCTATAATGTATTATGATGAGCGAATAAGTGCAAGCAAGAACAAAGAGCTAAAGAGCGTGCTTATGCACAACAGGGATGACGAAAAGGAGCACGCATCACTTCTTATCGAATGGCTCAGGAGAAATGACCCCGAATTTGAAAAGGAGCTAAAAGAGATTCTTTTCAGCAATAAGGCATTCAAGGATCTGTGGGATTGAAAAGACAAGAAGATACCTATGTTTTGATTTATTATCTTCAAAACATGTCGATAGTTATAATAAGTAAATGGGCCCGGAGAGATTCGAACTCTCGACCTACGGCTTACCTATTTTTAAATTATAAGACCGCCGCTCTAACCAGGCTGAGCTACGAGCCCGCATAATTGTATAGATTATGAACATATAAATATTTTTATCTCTTTATACATTTAGCTAATGCTATTGCTAAAATGATTTTATGGATTTAGGTGAAGGTCTAAGAAAAGCGATTGCAAGGCTCAAGGGCTCTACTATAATTGATTCGAAGACAATAAAGGAGTTTAACAAAGAGCTTCAAAAGACATTGCTAAGTGCAGATGTAGACGTTAAGCTAGTGCTTGAGCTTACAAAGAGAATAGAGGATGCTGCACTTCATGAAGAGGTGCCGCCTGGAATATCGCATAAGGATTTTATAATAAGCAAGGTTTATGAAGAGCTCGTAAGGCTTATGGGTAAGAAGTATGAGCCTGAGCTCAAGCCAAAGAGGATTCTTCTTCTTGGTATATACGGCTCTGGTAAAACTACAACAGCCGCTAAGCTTGCAAAGTTCTATCAAGATCGTGGCCTTAGCGCAGGGCTTATTTGCTGCGATGTCTCTAGGCCAGCAGCTTATGAGCAGCTAGAGACTCTTGCAAAGCAGGCAAATGTGGCATTCTTTGGCATTAAGGGCGAGCATGATGCCGCTAAGATAGCAAAGGCTGGCCTAGAAGCACTAAAGGACAAAAAGGTAATAATATGTGATTCAAGCGGAAGGAACGCTTTAGATGAAGAGCTTATAAAAGAGCTTAAGAGTGTTGCAGAAGCCTTTAAGCCAGATGAAAAGTTCCTCGTTATAAATGCAGATATAGGCCAAGTTGCAAGCAAGCAGGCAAAAGAATTCGATCAAGCGGTAAAGATAGATGGGGTTATAGTAACAAAGCTCGACGGCTCTGGAAAGGGCGGAGGTGCACTCAGCGCAGTAGCAGCTGCGAATTCTAGAGTAACCTTTATAGGTACAGGTGAAAAGCTCAACGCGCTTGAGCTTTATGATCCAAACAAATTTGTAGGCAGACTTCTTGGTATTCCAGATATAGAAGGGCTTGTTTCAACAATACAAGAGGCTGTTAAAGAAGCAAATATAAAGCCTGAGGAGGTTAACATAGAAGAGCTCAATTTCGAGACATTCTACACGCAGCTCAAGGCAATGTCAAAGATGGGCCCTATTAAGAATATACTTAGCATGCTAGGCTTAGCTGATGCGCCTAAAGAGGCGATAGAGCAGAGCGAGGCTAAGATGAAAAAATATAAGGCTATTATAAGCTCGATGACGCCTGAGGAGAGGAAGGATGAAAAGCTTATGCATGATGCAAGCAGGATCAAGCGCGTTGCAAAGGGTAGTGGCACAACTGAAAAAGATGTGCGCGAGCTGCTAAGCGACTTTGCAAAAATGAAGAAATTGCTCAGTGCATTCCAGAATGATAGAAACCTAAGGGGCTTAGCATCAAAGTTCAAGGGATTAAATTTGCCAAATCAATAAAACAGAAGGAGCAAAAATAAAAAACAAACAAAAACAAACCTATCCACTTATTTCTTTTTCTTTCCCTTTGTTTTCTTTGCCATTTTATTCACTTCTTAATGTTTGTATAATATTTATTCAAATATTTAAATCGAATACTCTGCACGTTTTACTTTAGTATATTTATTTTACTCAAATACAAATTTTTGATTTTTATCAAACTTGCTAAGATTGCTTGCTACTACGTTCCTGCCTAAAATCATAGAAATACCAAACCTTTGATTCTCTAAAGCCTATTGCTTTATAGAAATTCTGCGCATCTTCCATATCTGGCGAGGTTGTTACAAATACAGCAAAACTGTGCTCTCTGAGGTATTTCATAGCAGCATTCACCAAGGCCCTTCCTATTCCTCTTCTTCTATATTATTCTTCGACAAAAAGCCCCTCTATTATACCAACACCTTTGTTTTTGATGTGCTCGTAGAAAACAGCTCACACGAATTCAACGATCTTGCCCTGCAATCTTGCAACAAAAACCTTTGAGCCAGAGTTGAAATAGCCCGGATCGGCTCTGATTTGAAAAATTCTTGCTCTTCATCACCAGCATAAAGCTTCCTATACAAGTTGGTCAATTCTTTAGCATCTTTTTCTTCTGCAACGTTGATTTCTATTTCATCATTCTGCATTCTTCCACCCCTATTTATTAAGAACCCGTACAATTTTATTTCTAAAGTTATAATATTAAATATCATCTTAACTACCTGCTCCATCAGGTGCCTAGAATGGAAAACAGTGAGCTTGAAAGAAAGCTTCAAGAACTAAAAGAAGAGTATGCAAACACAAAATACAACAAAGCTACAGACAAACATTTAGGCATACTCAGAGCAAAGATAGCTAAGATAAGCAAGGCACTAAGGTCAAAGAAGAAAAAGCATGGGGTTGGTTTTAGCGTTAAGAAGTCAGGCGACGCTACCGTTGCGCTTGTTGGGTTTCCAAACTCTGGCAAGTCGTCACTATTAAAAGTTCTTACTGGTGTTGATTCAAAGATCGCCGGCTACGCATTCACAACAACAGATTTAATACCAGGTATGCTTGAATACAAAGGAGCAAAGATACAGATCTTTGATATACCTGGCCTTATAGAAGGTGCTCATGAGGGCAAAGGCGAGGGATATAAGATTGCAAGTGCAATAAGGGTTGCAGATCTTCTTCTTATAGTGATAGATGCAAATGATTATAAGCAGGTTTATTCTCTTCTAGAAGAGCTTGCTAAGCTAGGCATAAGAATAGGCGAGCAGAAGCTAAGGTTAGATGAAGAGGAAAGAGGTGGCATTACTATCGTATCAAACGGCCACAACGTGCCCGGCGAAGCAGAGGTAAAAGAAGTTCTTAACGGCTTTGGGATTTATAATGCTACAGTTGTTTTCTATGCGGATTCATCAATCGGCGAGCTGATAGATGCTGCCTCTGGAAGCATTTATATCAATGCAATTATAGCTCTAAACAAAGTTGATCTAATAAGCGACTATAATGCAATAGTAAAAGAACTGGAAGAGAATACAAAGCTTAGGGTTGTGCCAATAAGTGCGTTAAACCACTACAACATAGAAGAGCTTGAAGAGGCTTTATTCTCAGCCTTGAAGCTTATACGCATATACCTTAAGCCAAAGCTTAATGCAGAGAAAAGCGAGCTCATGATAATGCGCAACGGCGCTACTGTTGGTGATGTGGCGATGCGTATTCATTCTGGCCTGGCAAAAGAGATGAAATATGCATATATAACCGGTCCAAGCGCAAAGTTCAAGAATCAAAAAGTGGGAAAAGAGCACATATTAATGGATGGCGACATCGTTACATTGAACTTAAAGTAAGAGAAGCAGCTTTCGTTTAAGTAAGCGTATAACCTTTTTATTGTTTTTTTAAATAGTATATGTGGAGGATATGAAAGTGAAGACTCTTAGGAAAACTTTTAGAAAAAGTTTTATCAAAAAGAAGCCTTTAAGAAAGGCTTCAGCCAAAGCGCAAAGCGCAATGGAATACTTAATGACGTATGGCTGGGCCATACTTATCATAAGTGTAGTCCTTGCTGCACTTTTTTAGCTCGGCGTTTTTAATCCAATGACATTTGCGCCAAAGGCGCCACCCGGTTCATGTCAGGTTTTCAGGCCGGATGGACCTTACACAACTTCTTTCATAAACCTTGAAGGAGTATGCAGCGGCGAGCTACCACAGTATGTGGCAAGTTTCGGTGCAAGTGCTGCAGATCAGATTATAGTGAATTATAAATACTTCCAAGGCAACCCCTTTACAATACTTGCGTGGGTTTATTGGCCTCCAGGAACAAATTTGGCAAGTCCTGGTACTACTGATGGGGATTTAGGTTATGCGTGGAGTGGACCTGCCACAACTGATGAAGGTTTTGGAATCTTTTCGCGTTCTGATCACTGGTACCTTAATTTCTGGGCTGATGACTTAGAATGTTCTTCTGGGCCGGTAGCAGGACGTTGGTATCAGTTTGGAGCAAGCTGGAATGCTTCTACAAAACTTCAAACTATATGGGTAAACGGTGCTGCAAACTGTACTAGAACTAGTTCTGGTACCTTAATAACAAATTCACCGCTTTATATCGGTAGTGCTGCGGGTACATGGGATGGCAGTGCATATATGGATGGCTTAGTAGCGGACATCCAAATCTACAACACCTCTCTTTCAGCAAGCGAAATTCAGACACTTTACCAAGAAGGCATAGGCGGTGCACCCATTGATCTGCAGCACCTTGTTGCATGGTGGCCATTAAACGGCAATGCAAACGACTACAGCGGCAATGGCAACAACGGTCAAGCAAGCAATGTAAACTTTGTAAGCAATTGGTATAGCGGCTATACGCCACCATAAAATTTAATAAAGTAAAACCAAAAAGAGAAAATCTTTTATACAAAATTTTTCTGTGTAACTTCTTATAAAAATTATTCTTCACTGTTGGTGGCTTCTGCTTTATTAACTTGCTCAAACAGCAAAGCTTCTCCGCCGACGCTCTTTATCTTCTCAATGGCTCGCTTCGAGAAAGCGTCTGCCTTTACTATTACACTCTTTTCTATATTGCCATCACCAAGCACTTTGTAGCCTCTAAGTTCTATTGTTGGTCTCTGCTCTGAGCTTTTAATTGCTAGCTTATTTAACTCTTCAAGGTCTATTTCTTTTAGCTCTTTCTTTTTCCAAGGCTTGAAGCCCTTCTTGTGAAGCCTTTCTCTTTCATATACAACAAGATATGTAAACTTGTGCTTTCTGCCACCTCTTCCTACTCCACCCTTGTCTCCTGCACCTCTCCTGTTCTTTATATTTCCAGCTCCCCAGCTTCTTGTTCCGTGGTATTTTCTGTTTTTCTTTTCATGCCTTATTACCATTAAATCATCCTTGCAATAAGCTCATTTATCTTATCTCCGCGATACCCTAAGGCTCCGCCTACTGTAAAGCTCTTCTTAGTGCTTTCATAGCCATGCCTTGGTGGCCTTAGCCTTATAGGCATTTTTATGCCGAGCTCTTTAGGGCTTTTCAAGCCGTTTATTAAGTCATTAACAGATTTTTCATCAAGCGCTATACCCTTCTTTGCAAAGAGCTTAGCCAATGTATCTTTGTTTACTTCGCCGTAGGTTATGTAATCGTTGCATTTGTGAAGCATGCCTATTGTTGAGCTTGTTCCTTTGATAAGTGCCAAATTATTTACCCTTTTTAGGTTGAGCCTCTCTAGCGTATTCCTTATGCTCTCGCGAACATTGACCCTGCCCCTGACCCTAATTGCTGCTATTAATTTATTCTCTAGCTCTTTCTTTGCCATAAAAAACACGCATAATTAAGTGTATTATATTTGCCAGAAAAGGTTTTTAATACTTCTTACTGAATGCAACATGCGCACGCTAATGGAATGATGCAAGAAGCGAGCCGCTTGTTGTTGTATATAACGTGGTAGCTTGTGAAGAAGTGCTACCAACAACCGCATTTGTAACGATCCAGCTGTTAAAGGTATAGCCTTGGGGCGGCTGCGCGTATATACTATATTGAAGATTGTTTATTAGATAAACAACCGTATTACTCTGATACGGCACGCCGTTGATTAAAATGTTTCCTGTGCCTGTGCTTGTAGCAAGAGCTATGCTGCTGAATGTCGACTTGCTAAATGCTACAATATCTGATGCGGTGCCTGTTGTATTATACAATTGTGTGCAGCTAGTGTAGCTTGGGCATACACTATATTCAATTTTAAATACCGGATTTATCTGCACACCAACCGCGTATGTTTTTGTTATCTTTGCTATGCATGTCTCTATACCATCTTTTGACAGATATGATGGATTACATGTTCCTGTATAAGAGTAGTTAAGTGAAGGTGAGTAGACAAAAAATGAATTTTGTGGAAATGACAAAGGAACACCTAAACCGTTCTTAAATGTAATCGCAAATGTACTCGAAGAATAGTTTGTTGAAAACACTGATCCGGAGCAGAGTAATTCTGGCGTTATGTAGCAAGAGGAAGGGGAGTATTCTTGTGGGTTCTTTATAGTAGCGAGGATTACAATTACAGAGATAAACAGAGCGATAATTAGGAATGCCCATGCATATGTTGTCAAGAATTCTACCGCACTCTGGGCTTTCATATGATCGCTTTTATTGCACTTTTCAAGTATAAAATTATTTCGATAACATGAAATCTATCACTATCTCAACTTCCTTAGCTGAATAAGGTCTTACAATTCTTTCATTTAACACCTTTATCTCAGCATTCATCTTTTTAAAGAAACTTAAAAGAAGTGATCTGGCATTATTATTATCTCTAGGGACAAAAGTATAGTAGTGAACAATTGCCTTTTGCTTAGCAACTTCATATGCTGCATCTAGGAAGCTGTGCGACTCTTTGGGCAAGGGCATTACAATCCTATCCGCGAAATTTCTATATTTAATAGCTACTTTTTTAACATCGCCCAATACCGGCTCAACATTCTCAACCTTGTTAAGCTGTATATTCCTAAGCATATATTTGTATGCATACTTGTTCAGTTCTATTGCAATGACCTTTGCACTTGGCACTTTTTTTGCAATCTCTATAGCAAATGGCCCAACACCAGCAAACATAACAACAACATGCTCGCCATCTTTTACCTGAGCCGCTATTCTTTGCCTCTCATATGCAAGCCTAGGTGAAAAGAATACCTTCCTTACATCAAACTCGAAAATACAGCCATTTTCCTTATAATGTGCTATATAATTCCTCTTGCCCGCTACATAGGCATATGACCTTGTTCTATACTTACCTTTTACAGCACTTGCCTTCCTCAAAACTGTTTCAACATTCTTGTTCAATGAAAGAATAAGCTTTCCAATTCGCTTTGCTACTTTTGGTTGAGCATCGATTATCGCTATATTGCCAAGAAGGTCATAGCCTTTTGCCACCTCGCCATTAGCTTTGTTTAATATTTTCTCCAGCTCTTTCTTATAGTCTATTCTCGCTTTACTTTCCTCAAAACTTGCATAGCCCAAAGTTCCAAACTGCTTTAGCTCTTTTTCGTTCTTTTGGCCCAGAATAGGAAAATATATAAATGATTCTTTACCAAATACTTTATAACCTTTATTTAGCATATTGTGCTTTAAAAGATATTTTTTGGCCTTTTCTGCGTTCCGTTTCTCAACAATTAAGCATTTAAGTTTGTGTTTCATGATAATCTTTAAAAATTGAAGTTTAAAAAATATAACGGGCTGAAGAGCATGTATTTTGTTATAAGAGTAACATCAAGCCAAGAAAAAATAACATTAGATATATTGGAAAAAAAGGCTATGAAGGAAGGCCTTCCAATATACTCTATGATACTTGTAGAGGGAATGCGTGGCTATCTTATAGTAGAAGCTAAGGATGAGAGTGCATGCAGAGACCTTATAATGAACGAGCCTCATGTAAAAGGAATGCTGCCAAAACCATTAAGCGAAGAAGAGCTGAATAAGATGATAGAAATAAAGAGGAGTGCACAGGAGATAGGGGTTAATGATGTTGTTGAATTCCTATCGGGACCATTCAAAGGCTATAAGGCAAAGGTTATAAAAGTAGATTCTGCTAAAGATGAAATAACGGTTGAGCTTATGGATGTGGCTGTGCCAATTCCAGTAACAACAAAATCAAACACGGCCAAGATAATAGAAAAAGCGCAGAATGCTTAATCTGGTGTTTCTATGGCTGAAGTAGTGGTTAATGGATTGATAGAAGGAGGTAAAGCCACAGGAGGACCACCATTTGGTCCAGCTTTAGGTCCTTTGGGTGTGAATGTTGCCAAAATAATAGAAGAGATAAACAGCAAAACTAAAGCTTTCGAAGGCATTAAGGTGCCGGTAAAGGTAATTGTTGATCCTGCTACTAAAAATTATAGAGTAGAGGTTGGTACACCGCAAACAAGCGCACTTATCCTCAAGGAGCTTGGCATACAGCGCGGGGCTAAGGGAAAAGATGAAGTGGTTGGCAATATTACATTAGAGCAGGTTAAGAAGATAGCTAAAGCTAAAGAGAGTATGCTATACGGAAAGAGCTTTGCTGAAAAGGTCAAGCAAGTATTGGGCACATGCAAGAGCATGAACATAACATGTGAAGGTAAGGATCCAAAAGAGATTATAAAAGCAATAAACTCTGGTGAAATAAAGCTTTAGCCATTTTAGTGTTGTAATGCTTGAGCTTACAGAGCTTTATAAAAAGCTTAGAGATAATTTTGGCTATCTAAACTGGTGGCCTGGAGATACAAAAGTAGAAATAGTAGTTGGTGCTATACTAACACAAAATACAGCTTGGAAGAATGTTGAAAAAGCGATTAAAAATCTTAAAGAAAGGAAGATGCTTAGCCTTGAAAGGCTGGCAGGTGCAAAGCTGGAAGAGCTTGAAGATGCAATAAGGCCAAGCGGATTTTATAAGCAAAAAGCAAAAAGACTTAGCAATCTGTTTAAATACATAAAAGCGAACTATTCAACGCTAGAGAAATTCTTCGACAAAGATAAAGATGAGTTAAGAAATGAGTTGCTAAATCTTAATGGCATAGGCAATGAAACAGCTGATTCTATAATTTTGTATGCGGCGGAAAAGCCCACTTTTGTTATAGATGCTTATACAAAAAGAATAATGCACAGAGTATATGGAATAGAGGAAGAAATAGAATACAATAAGCTAAAGGAATATTTCGAAAGCAGGCTAAGACCAGATCTTGAGCTATACAAAGATTTTCATGCGCAGTTTGTAGAGCTTGGGAAGAGGTTTTGCAAGAAAAAGCCTCTATGCGATGAATGCCCTCTAAAGGATTATTGCCGATATGCATCAAAAAAGATAAAAACACATGAATGAAAAAGATAATTGTGGGAGAATGAACTTTAAAGAATATATTGAGAAATATAGAAACCTTGTTTATTCAACAATATGCAGCTATGTGCCGATAAAGGAGCCAAAGGATTTTTATACGATAGCAAGGGACTATATAGACAGGCAGGGCAGCTATAGAAGGCCGGGGCTTGTATTGCTGAGCGGCCAACTTTTTGGAGCAAGTGTGGAAGAGCTCACCCTTCCAGCAGCCGCACAGCAGCTCTCTGAGGACTGGATATTAATGCAAGATGATTGTGAAGATGATTCTGATCTTAGGAGGGGTAAACCCGCAATACAAAAACTATATGGCTGGATACATGCAATGAATGCAAGCAACCTCGGTCATATGGCGATGTGGCGCATGTTGCATGATTATACTTTAAAATATGGGCCGGTAAAGGGAAAAAGATTGTATGATAAGTTTTATGACATGCTTGAATATACAGTAGCAGGGCAGCATATAGAAAATAACTTCATACACAACATAAAAAAGCTTGCAAATGCCGATGAAAGCCTTTATTTTAGAATAGCTGATAGCAAGACATGCTACTATACTGTCTACGGGCCGTTGCAGATTGGTGCAATAGTTGCAAACCAGAGCGATGAAATGCTTGAAAAGCTTAAAAATATAGGCAAAGATGCAGGCATAGCCTTCCAGATAGTAGATGATATACTTGACATGACGGCCGATGAGAAAAAATTCGGAAAGAAGAATTTTGGCGACCTTTATGAAGGCAAATTAACATTGATAATACTACATACATACAAAGAAGCAACAAAAGAAGAAAAAGAAAAGATTGATGCTATATACAGCAAGGAAAGAAAGGACAAGACTAAGGAAGAGATTGATTTCCTTAGAGAAATGATAGAAAAGTATGACGGCATAGGCTATGCAAAAGAGGTAGCAGAAAAATATGGAACTTCGGCAAAGGAAAAAGTAGAGGAAATTAGCAATGAGCTTCCTCAAAACGAGTATAAAGATATTTTAATAAGTGCAATGGAGGAGCTTTATAAAAGAGAAAAATAATCAAATGCCAAACAGCAGTATGCTTTCCCACCCTAATGGGCAGTATTTCATACCGTGTGCAGGCTTAGCTTCCGAGTTCGGAATGGGATCGGGCGTTACCCTGCACCTATGGCCGTTTGGCACTTATTTTTATGTTTATAAAGATTTAAATACTTTTATACCTTAACTTTTAACGTGGTGCTATGATAATAGTAGATGAGCTAAAGGAAGGCTTTAATATAATGCTGCACCCAAAAAGTGCAACACAAAAAGAGAGAAAAATCGGCGAAGCACTCGCGTTCTACTATAAATTAAGCATAATACCGTTGATCTTAGACATAATACTTGCTTTGGCAGTACCATCGGCATCTCCGACAGGACTATTCACTGGCTTTCTTTCTGGCTTGCTTGTAATAGGCGGCATATTGGCGCTCCTTGTAATAATACCAATATCTCTTCTTGTTATAGCATTTCTCTATCATATATTTGGAAAGCTTTTCAAGGTATTTAGCAATCCTTACTCAAACACCTTTACAGCGACGGTATATGGTATAGTACCAACTATTCTGTTCTATTGGCTTAGCCCAGTGCCTTTAGGATCATTGGTGCTAATAATATTTGAGATCTGGGCATTTATAGTAACGATATTGGCACTTGCAAACCAGCAAAAGACAAGCGCCCTAAAGGCATTTGCAGTAATAATAGTAACAGCAATAATAATAGGAATAATTGCATTCATCATAGGATTAGGTACTATACTCTCGCTAGCAACAACAGCTAAATAAAAAGAGTTTTAAGTATAGTCAACAAAATACATTTATGCTTATCTCACTAGAACTAGTCTTGTTATTCATAACAGCACTTGCAGTAGGTATAATAGGCAATATCGCTGGGATCGGCGGTGGAGTATTGATAATGGCTATTTTTCTCTTCTTGTTTAGGATTAATCCTGTACTTGCAGGTGGCTTCAGTCTAGTAACTGTTATCACAAGTGCTACTATAGGATCATTGTCAAACCTAAGGCAAAATGCGATAAGCCGCAACTTCTTTTATTCTATAGTACTGTTCGCTGGAATAGGCGCGGTTTTAGGATCTGTTGTTACTTACTTTGTAGAAGTAAAGTCTTTTGAAGCCATATTTGGTGTCATAAGCATAAGCATAGGTATATTTTCAGTCATTGCAACACGAATAGATATAAGAAGCAATAAAGATATGATGCTTGAAAAAAGCTTTTCGATGCTTGACAGAAACGAGCAAAAAGAGCTAAAGAATATTAGAGTAAACAGGCTTGAGTCTGCATTTGTATACCTAATAGCCGGGCTAGTTGCTGGGTTTATGGGCATAGGCATTGGAGGCATTGCAGGCACTTACCTCACGGCAATAAGGAAGGCAAACCCAAAAATTGCTTTTTCAAGCGTGCTTGCTGCTATGATCGTCACTTCTGTTTTAGGATCTATAGTTCACTTTGCTGGAGTACCATTTGAAGGCACCTATCTGCCCATAATAGGATCTCTGGTATTAGGTGCTGCACTTGGGGCAGTTTTGGGTTCATACCTTTCTGCAAGGATAAAGAGCAAGAGGCTCAGACAGATGCAAGGTTACATAATAATGTCACTAGGATTTATTTCGCTTGTATTAACCCTTCTTACAAGCTAGCTGTTAGCCCCATATTCTAAAGTAAGAAGTAGAGAAACGCGAATAATGCAACGTTTGCAGATTAAATGAAGTATATGTTTACGGCATCGTGGGTTGTTACCTAATCGTAAAGACCTTTTCTAAGTAGTCAAAATGGTTTCCTTCAACTCTTTATAAAAACCCCAAACCAATTCCAAATAAGGAAAAAGTTAGAGGCAAAAATAAAATCAGCTCAACGTCATCTCTATCTGCACTGTATCAGGAACAGGTATTCTTGTTACTTGCCTTAATGCTTGATCGCTGCCTTCTATCTCTACTATCCATTTATGTATGCGCATCTCCCAGTGATCAAAGGTGTGGCTTCCATCGCCGCAAGGTGTTTTCCTTGTTGTTATCCTTAATATTCTTGTTGGCAATGGAATAGGGCCGCTATACTTAATATTCAAAGCCTTTGCTATCTCTATTATCTGGTTTGCTATATTTCTTACATCGTTTACATTCCTGCTTATAAGCTTTATTCTAGCTGTTGGCATGCAATCATTGTTCCCTCTTTACTACATCTAGTACAACGCCTGCTGCAACTGTTTGACCCATATCTCTTATAGCAAATCTTCCAAGCTGTGGGAACTCGCTGTATTTCTCAACAACAACAGGCTTTGTTGGCCTTACCTTAACTATTGCCACATCGCCATTCTTAATGAACTCTGGATTCTTCTGCAATGTCTGGCCTGTCTTTGGATCTTTCTTTTCAGCAATCTCTGCTATTGTTGCAGCTACCTGTGCTGTATGTATATGGAATACGGGTGTGTAACCAGGAGCTATAGCTGTTGGGTGGTTAATAACTACTATCTGTGCTGTAAACTCTTGTGCCACTGTTGGTGGATTATTCACCGGACCAACAACATCTCCTCTCTTAACATCCTTCTTATCTACACCTTTTATGTTAAAGCCAATATTGTCACCAGGCTCTGCCTTTTGCAATTGCTGGTGGTGCATCTCTATACTCTTTACCTCTGTCTTTATGCCTGAAGGCATTATAATAATTTGGTCGCCAGGCTTCATAACACCTGTCTCTACTCTGCCTACAGGAACAGTACCAAATCCAGAAATGCTGTATACGTCTTGTATTGGTAATCTTAAAGGTTTGTCTATCGGCTTTGGTGGAACTTGTAATGTATCAAGCGCTTCAAGCAATGTAGGCCCATTATACCATGGCATCTTATCGGATTTCTTTGCAACATTATCCCCTGCGAGCGCTGAATAAGGAACTGCTAATATTTTGCTAGTATCATAGCCGACTGTCTTAAGCAGGTTCATTATAGAAGCCTTAACATCTTCATACTTTACTCTATCATAGTTTACTGCATCCATCTTGTTTATGCCTACAATAAGCTGGTTTATGCCAAGAACCTTTGCAAGATATGCATGTTCTCTTGTCTGAGCCTGAACACCATCTGCGCAAGAAAGGACAAGCACAGCAGCATCAGCCTGGCTTGCACCTGTTATCATATTCTTTACAAAGTCTCTGTGGCCAGGTGCATCAATAATGGTAAAGTAGTATTTGGGTGTTTGGAATTCTTTATGTGCTATGTCTATTGTAATTCCTCTCTCTCTTTCTTCTTTTAGCTGGTCCATTATGAAAGCAAACTCGAATGTTGGCTTGTTATATTTTGCAGCCTCTTCTTTCATCTTTCTTAGATCCTGCTCACTAATAGCACCTGTCTCGTATAGAAGCCTTCCGACTGTTGTTGATTTGCCGTGGTCGATATGTCCTATAAAGATCAAATTCAAGTGTGGTTTTTCTGTCATTTTATTCACCTTTAAGCATTATAACGAGATAAACCCGTTATTATATTGTTATAAGACTATTTAAACCTTATTATTAAGTGCATATTGGAGCATAGTCTTGAGGAAATTATGCGAGGCTTTCGCAATCTTGCACACTAATATTGAGGTGATCTATCCGCAGGTTCCCCTACGGATACCTTGTTATGACTTAGCCCTCCTCATAGAATACTAGTTCGACAGCACCATAAAGATGCCGCCTCACTAGCACCCCATTTGGATGACTTGACAGGCAGTGTGTGCAAGGAGCGGGGACGCATTCACCGCTCGATGGTGACAAGCGATTACTAGGGATTCCAGCTTCATGAGGGCGAGTTCCAGCCCTCAATCCGAACTTTGGTTGGTTTTAGGGGATTAGCTTCTCCTCTCGGAGTTGCAACCCATTGTACCAACCTCTGTATGCCGCGTGTAGCCCTGGAGATTCGGGGCATACTGACGTACCGTCGCCCTCCCCTTCCTCCTCTTTAAACAGAGGCGGTCCCAACAGAGTGCCAGGCCTATCGCTAGACCTGTAGCAACTGTCAGCGAGGGTCTCGTTCGTTACCGGGCAATTGAGTGAGCTCAACGCGAACACTAAAGCCTTTGATAAACATAATAAAATCCCTTACATTTGCAATCTTATTATCTTTTACATGTATTCCAAGGCCCTCTAGCAAAACTGCCTCGCCTGGCTTGAGCCCTCTTATCTCAACGCTCTTTTTTATAACTCCCCTAGCATCGAATACGCCAGCCACGAAGTTTGCTGAAAATTCATTTTTATGCTTGAATATCTTTGTTTCATTCTCTATTATTTCTCTTATATTCCTTGCCAGCTTTGAATGGTAAAATTTTGCTTCACTCTCTTTCTCATTTACTATTATCTTTCTTGGATCTACCCCTAGCTTTATTGCTTCTCTTATAAATTTCTCTACTATTTCTCTAATCTCACTCTTAGCATAGACTAGAGATTTTTCGCTATCGCTAAGCCTTGAAAGACCAGCGATATAGCATAATTCTTTGCTTAGTTTCGCTTTCATAGCATCACTCAATTACTTACCGGACTTAACCGGACAGTTCACACCACGAACTGACGATCGCCATGCACCACCTCTCGGCTCATCTGGTAAGGTCTTTAGCCTGACCATCATCTTGCCGTCGCTCCAGGTAATGTTCCCGACGTTGGATTCAATTAAACCGTAGCATCCACCCCTTGTGTGCTCCCCCGCCAATTGCTTTAAGTTTCAACCTTGCGGCCGTACTCCCCAGGCGGCAGACTTAACAGTTTCCCTACGGTACTGCACCAGCTCTTAGCAAGTGCAACACCAGAGTCTGCATAATTTACTGCTAGGGCTACTCGGGTATCTAATCCGATTCGTTCTCCTAGCCTTCGTCACTCACCGTCGGATGTGTTCTGGTCGAGCGCCTTCGCCACCGGTGGTCCTTATAGGATTACAGGATTTAACCCCTCCCCTATAAGTACCCTCGACCTCGCCCACTCCCTAACTGAAAAGTATCTCATGCAAGCATAGGTGTTAAGCACCTATATTTCACATGAGACTATTTCAGTCGGCTACGGACGCTTTAAGCCCAATAATCGTGGACACCACTCGTGCCGCGGGTATTACCGTGGCGGCTGCCACCCGTCTTACCCAGCACTTATTCGCCAAGCTTGCTATACTTGGCAAAAGATGCACCGAAGTGCATCACTCAGACTTCCCCCATCACGCTTACGCGCATTGTGGAGTTTGCGCGCCTGCTGCACGCCGTAGCGCTAGGGCCCTTGTCTCAGTGCCCTTCTCGGGGCTCCTACTTCCATAGCCCCTACGGGTCATAGGTATGGTGGGCCGTTACCCCGCCATCTGCCTGATCCGACGCAGTCTCATTGTAAGGCGGTTGCGCTGCAATTTGCGTACCATTTCGACTAAGGCCCCTTCCAGGATCCCTAGCCTATGGGGTATTATCCTCAGTTTCCCAAGGTTATCCCCCTCCTTACAGTAGATTGACTACGCGTTACTGAGCCGTACGCCGCCCAATGAAGCCATTGGGCAAACTTGCATGGCTGTCGAAATCTGATAGCAGTGCCCTCCAGCAGCATCGACTGGAGTCTATTTGCCGCAAAAGAAAGCAATTGCGAGCCTCTTTGCACTCCTCAAGACTATATCCAATTGCGAGACGCAATTTTCACACTAATAATGCCAAAAGCATCAAAAAGTATTAATAATTATAGTGGTATACCTTTATAATCTTTACGGTTTCGGTTTTGTTACTTGTAGAGCGGCTAAGATCTATTTTATATTTGTAGCCAAAGAAGAGTGCGAAAGATATAAAAGGTTTAAGGATAAACATATTTTCTGATATTTATGAAAGTTATCAAAAATAATGGGTTAATAATAATATTGTCTGGAGGCGGTGATGAGACTCACTGTCCGACGCTAAACTTAAGAGGAAATCGTGTAATGCTACGCGACGACTACCATGGCGAGGTAGGATTCAAAAGCAGCGTGCTTGATGCAATTTCTAAGCTCTGATCTTTTCTTCCTTTCTTTGCACTTTCGGCACAAGACCTTCGAGTTCTAAATGTTTGTATTGGCTAGAGTAGCGCATGTCAAAGTTTCTTATTCCTAAATTCCCAAGAAGCGTCTTTGTCATTGTTATATAACTTATTTCAACACCTTTGAGGATCTTTCTCATACTATTTAGCAGATTATCTATCTCTTCGTTCGAGCTTAGGTTTACAAAAACAAGAATGCCAGAAGGGTTCAGTATATCACACATATATACATATTTAAGATGCTCATCTTGCTTCATCTTTATAAGTTCAGCAAACCACTTGTTTCTCGAATCGAAGAAATCGGATTCATTTGTTATTACTATCTTTATTATTCCGTTTATGTTGCTCTGTGGCTGAGCTTCAAAATATGTTATCCTTTTCAGAAGTCCGCTTTCTTTTAGCCTCCCCATTGTATAAAGAAGTAGTTCTGGCTTTTGGTAGAACCTCTTTGCAATCTCCTTTATTTCGCCTCTGCCATCTATGTTAAGCCCTTCCAATAAGGCTTTTGCCGAGCTCGAAAGCATAAGCTCATCTATAAGCTCGTTTCTAAGGGGGAAAAAGCCAAAAGTTGTTACAATTCTGCTTGTATTTACCAGCATATCATAATCCTTGAGGCTTTTTGAAAAATTAATCAAAAATTTGTTTAGACCGTAGAAGCTCTTGCTCACTTCATATATCACTAAATCTTCTTCTCCGTGCAACTTTGCAACAAATTGCGGAGCAGTAAAAGTGGAGAGTGCACGCATTATCTCTTCATCACTTGGCATCTCTTTATTGAATTTAACGAATGTGATATATTCCTCTGCACCCAGCTCAGGGATCTTTGCAAGCGCTTCTTCGCGCATCTCCCTCTTTGTAGATTTATGTTTGCTTATTCTAATAAATTCGTGCTTCCATACCTCTTCAAGATCTATTTCAGGTACAAAATGAAGTCTATATTCTTTTACTACTTCATTGAATATAGAATATGTTGTTGCTTTCGGCATCTTGAGATGCTTACTTATACTATCGATGCTTGCTCTTCCATCTATGCTAAGGAATCTAAGCATCTCATTTTTTATAATAGCCTTCCTTTCTTTTTCTATTATTTTTGGCATATAATCAATTATATATAAAAACAAATATAAATTTAATGTCAAATTTTTTTATTTTTGATTATTAGAAATATACTAATAGGAATCAAACTAGAACCTTATTAACAGAAATAAGTTGCTATAGCCTGCCCTTTGACTCGCCCTTCACAACACCGCTTGCAACTAAATGAGCAAGCCTCAACATTTGGTATGTGGTATTTACGAATGCACTTAACTCTTTTTCATTTATGCCAATATACTGAATGTAGAGACCATTTAAACGAGAGCTAAGTGAAGTTTTATTTATTTTCCTAAGGAGCTTTATTTTTTCCTCCACACCTTTTCCCGATCTCTCGATAGCGTGCTCCATCGCTCTTTGGTTTGGCTTTTTTCTTGTAATTGCCAGAACAGGTATGCTAAGCTCAGAATTTACCCTTATTATATCTACAATGTTAAGCCCTGCTAATGTTATGCCATTAAGTGCTACAAGCTTTATTTCTCTTAGAAAGCGCGATTGCCTTATTTTGCTTATCAGCTTGTCTGTTGCGTCGTTGCCGTCTACAGTTACATAAAAGGATATAACACCCTCTACAATGCCTTTTCTTGCTACTATGCCCACAACAAGCGATTCACCGCCACTCTTAGCAAAAGGAGCGTCATCAACCGATAAGATGCGTATACCTTCTTTCATATTATTTCTTTGGTAGCTGGGCTTTAAAATCCTTCAGCTCCTCTCTTATTTCTTCTATAGCGTCAATAACAAGCTTTTTTGGATTCTTGCTAGATTTTACTATAAGCCTTGGCTTTCCTACTTCGAAATGGGTTTTTGTAACAGCTACAAAGTCTACATCAGCTTTATCTTGGAGCTTTCCTCTTATAAGTTCTGCTATGCCTCTATCAGTATCCTCGAATTCCACTATCAAGCTTTTGGGTTCATCCTCGATGATATTTAGTTTCATAAAAATCACGTGAGTTCTTGATTTTATAATTTTCACTACTAAATATTAATATATTTATCCGTCCCCATATTAATTTTAATTTGCCTGTGTTTTAAATCAGAAAATAAAAAGGTTTAAAAACTGAAATAAATAAAAATTATAAAAGGGATTATTTTTATTCTCTTTAACTCGAGGTAATTTTATGGCAAATGTAAAAGATGTAGAAGCTAATGTGCTTATAAAGAAGACCGCAGAAAAGCTTAAAGAATTAGGCATAACAAAGCCTGCTTATGTGGATTTTGTAAAAAGTGGTGCGGGTAGAGATAGAGTTCCGCAGCAAAGTGATTTCTGGTATATAAGGTGTGCCTCTCTGCTTAGGCAGGTTTATCTAAATGGGCCTATAGGTGTTTCAAGGCTAAGAACAAGATATGGTAACAGAAAGGAGCATGGCGTAAGAAGACACCATCACTACAAGGCTGGCGGAAGCATAATAAGAGATGCGCTCAATGCGCTTGAAAAGCTCGGTTATGTTAAAAAAGGTAAATCAGGCCGCGAGATAACAAGTGCTGGCAGATCTTTTCTAGATAAGATAAGCAACGAAATAATAAAAGGTGGGAGCGGTGCCTGAGGTCGAAGGCGGAGACGAAGATAAGGAGCTTAAAAAGGCTATAGCAAAGAGGCTTAAAGAGCTGCAGATAGAGGAGCAGAAGAAGGCAATAGTAAGGCAGTATCTTGAGCCCGCAGCTTATGAGAGGCTTATGAATGTAAGGGTTTCAAACTATGATTTATATGTTCAGCTACTTGATCTTATAATCTCAATGGCTCAAACAAACAGGCTTCCAGGGAGGATAACAGAAAAGCAGCTTATAGACCTCCTTGCAAAGCTTACGGCTAGACCAGAGCCAAAGATCGAGTTTAAACACAAGTAAGGTGTTTTTATGAGCAAAAAAAGCGCTGAAAAAAAGCTTAGGCTTGGAAAAAAACTAAAGGAAAATAGGAGGATACCAGTGCTTGCCATACTTAGAACGCATAGGAAAATAGAATATAACAAATTCCAGAGAGATTGGAGGCATAGAAAACTTAGGATAAGGTAGTTTTTATGGCTGTTCTCAACATAAATCTGAAAAAGAGGCTTAGCAAAGTGCATAAGCCCAGAAGGAGGAGCATTGCGATTAGCTATGTTAGAGAAAGGGCCGCAAAGCTTTTACATGCAGAACCTTATAATGTTATTATTGATCCAGAGCTAAACAGGAGGGTGCAGCTAGCTGCAAGAAGAATGGATTCGGTAAAAATAGAAGTCGAGAAAGAGGGCGAGTTCGTTAGAGCGAAATTCTTCAATGAAGGAAAAGCTGGCGAAGCAAAAAGCAAAGAAGCGGCGAAAGAGGTAAAGAATAACAGTAATGATAATATCAAGCAGAAAAATTAGGTTTCTTTTTATGAGCGTGATAAAAACAGAAATTTACGGTAACAGCTACATCGGTATATACGGCTTTGCAACCGATAGTTTCTGCTTTTTCGGGAAAGGCGTACCTCAAAAGAAGGCAGAGAAAATAGCAAAAGCATTAGATACTGAAAGGTTCGACTTAACTATAGATTCATCACAGCTTGTCGGCATATATGTTGTGGCTAATTCAAAAGGCATATTGCTACCAAAGATAATTGATGAGAGGGAACTAAACGAGCTAAAAAAGAAGATTAATGGTATAGAGATAGGAGTTTTTGATACAGATCTTAATGCGATTAGAAATAATATCCTTGTTAATGACAAAATAGCTATAGTAAATCCACATTATAATAAAAAGGAAGAAAAGTTTATACAAGATGTTCTCGATGTAGAGGTGGTAAAATCGAGTATAGGTGGATTTAGCACAGTTGGTGCAAACAATATACTTACAAATAAAGGCATAGTCTTCAACAACAGAATTAGCGAAGAAGAGAAAAAAAGAATAGAAGAGATTGTCGGGTTTAAGGGCGAGCAATCTACAGCAAATCTAGGTTCTCTAAACATAGGGCTTAGTAGCATTGCAAACTCAAAAGGTCTAGCGATAGGCGAACTTACAACAGGTTATGAACTTGCGAGGATTGCAAGCGCGTTAGACTTATAATCTTATTATTCTTTCATTAAAATAGTGATATTATGGAAACGGTCAATAAAGAAGAGGTTATAGAACAGCTGCGATACCTTCAGAGCTTGTATATGCAGGAGTATGAGAATTTGCTTAATGAGATAGCAAATTATAACTTAATTTATAATGCTACCCAAAGAAATATCGATGTGCTCGAAAATCTAGGCATGCTTGAAAGCAGCAATATCTTACTAAATCTTGAAGGAGGCACGTATATAGAGGCAAAGCTGAACAAAGTAGATAAAGCACTAGTATATGTTGGTTCTGGCTACCTTATAGAAAAGGGCATTGATGAGGCAAAAGAGTTCCTTAAGCAGAACAAGCAAAAAGGAGAAGAGCTTATTAAAGAGCTAAACAAGCGAAAGGAAGAGATGGAAAAGAACCTTATTGATGTTGCATTTGAATTGGAAAAAGTTGGTAATTCAAATGTTTGAGTCATTAAAGAAAAAGCTTTCTGATTTTGTAAGCTCTTTTAAGAAGAAGGAGGAAGGCGAGATAAAAGAAAGTAGTATAGAGAAGAGCAAAGAAGAAACAGTTGAAAAAAAGGGAGAGGAAAACAAAGAAGAAAAAGTGGAAAAGAAGGAAGAGATAGTAAAGAAAAAAGCAGAAGATGAAGAAGTACAAAAGATAAAAGCAGATATAACAGCGACTACAAAAATAAAAAGCTTACTTTTCAAGAAAGTAAAAATAAAAGAAGAAGATATAGATGATATGTTAGAACAGCTTAAACTTTCTCTGATTGAGGCAGACGTTAACTATGATGTTGCTGAAAAATTTATTGAAAAACTAAGGGGGCTTCTTGTTGGAAGAGAGGTAGACTCCAAAAATATAGAAAAAGAGATAAATGCGGTTATAAGAGAGGCGCTTTTGCAAACCCTTTCAAAGTCATCAAATATAGATATTGTTAGCTTTGTAAAAGAAAAAAGAGGCATAGATGCAAACGAGCCCGTAAAGATACTTTTCTTAGGGCCAAACGGTGCAGGCAAGACAACAACTATAGCCAAGATAGCTAAGATGTTAAAAGATGCTGGCCTGAGTTGTGTGCTTTCAGCGAGCGATACCTTCAGAGCTGCAGCAATAGAGCAGCTAGCGATGCATGCTGAAAAACTTGGTGTGCCAATAATAAAAGGAACTTATGGAGCTGACCCAGCGAGCATAGCCTTCGATGCGATTGCATATTCTAGGGCCCATCACATTGATGCGGTTCTTATTGATACTGCTGGAAGACAGGAGACAAACAAAAGCCTTTTAGAAGAAATGAAAAAAATAGTAAGGGTTGCAAAGCCAGACTTAAAGATTTTTGTCGGGGAGAGCATCGCTGGAAATGCATTGCTAGAACAGGTAAAGGAGTTTAATGAAGCAATAGGGTTAAATGGAATTATACTAACAAAGCTTGACTGTGATGCAAAAGGGGGCAATACGCTCTCAATATTAAGTGAAACAGATATACCAATAATTTATTTTGGAACAGGAGAAAGCTATGAAAAATTGGTCAAATACAATCCAAATGAAATCATTGAAAATATAGTAAGTTAGTTAGAAGCAAACAAATATTTTTATATGTTGTAAATGTTATTGTAGTTACTATACTAAATAGGTGTGATTGGTTTGGAGGAAAACGAACTTAAGATTTTTGAAGCGCAGGTTTATGATCAACTTAGAGGTGCATTAAACATCCTTCCAAGCGAACAGGATAAGGCTAGATATATAGAAAGTGTTGCTAAAACCATAAATCCAAGCGCAAGTAAAGAAGATATAGAAAGAGTAATTGCTGACGCAACAAATTTTTACCCAATAAACAAATATCTAAACAACCCAGATGTAGAAGACATTATGATTAACAATACAGAGAACATATTCCTTTACACAACACAAGCAGGCCAGGTCAAGGCTCCTGAAAAAATAGAGAGTAGGTTTGAACTTGATCTTCTTGTTAAAAAATTCAAGATGTTTGCAACCACAGCAGTATCTCATGAGAGAATATTTGATGTCCACCTTCCGAACGGATCTAGAGTAAATATAGTAGATTCACCGCTTGGTGCTGACATAACAATTAGAAATTTCAAAGGCAAGGCGATGAGTATAATAGACCTTATCAACAGAGGAGAAATGAGCTACAAGCTCGCAGCTAGGCTTTGGATTTATACAGATGGTCTAAAGGTTAGGCCTGCAAATATACTTATAGGTGGAATGCCGGCAAGCGGTAAAACAACGCTTCTCAATGCTATGTTTAGCTTCTTTAGGCCTGAGGAAAGGATTATTACAATAGAAGAGACATACGAATTAAACACAGAAACACAGGAGAATTGCGTTAGGCTAGAGACAGACCCGACAATAAGCATGGAGGATTTGGTAAAAAATTCATTGAGAATGAGGCCCGATAGAATTATAATAGGCGAGGTGAGGGGTGCAGAAGCTAAAGATATGATGACCGCTATGAATATAGGAAAGATTGCAATGGCTACAATACATGCAGGAACTGCGAGAGACGTTATTACAAGACTGCAGCATACGCCAATGAATGTTGAGATGGATATAATACCTCTTATCGATGTTATAATAATCATATCCCAGGTATTTGAAAACGGCAAATTTGTTAGAAAGATAACTCAGGTATCCGAAATATCTGGCATAGAGACGCAGGTTCTTCTTTCTGACTTATACACATATGATTATAAAACACACAAAAGCTCTGATATACTTCCAAGTGTAACATATAGAGATACATTATCAAAGCTCACAGGTTATCCGCCATCAGAAATTATAATAGAGGAAGAAAGAAGGGCGAAGATCTTAGAGAGGCTTAATCAGCTTGGCATGACAGACCTTAAGAGCATAAATGAATTTGCAAAACTCTATTATGACAATCCAGAGGCTGCGCTGAAGAAGATAAATCTAGAGCACCTGGGAACATTGTCATGACAATTTTTATATTGCTGATATTTGCATTGCTACTACTATACAAATTGTATTTAGACGCAAAATCCTTTTCTAAATTTAATTTAACTCTTTATCTTTTTCTAGCTTTAGGATTTATTCTGTTTGAAATAGAAAATGGAAGTATAGGCGCTATTTTATATCTCTCGCTTCTGCTCCTCTTTAACCTGCTTGCAACTAATTATGGAAGCAAGAAAGGTATTGTTTTTGGCATAATGCTGCTTGTTGCTTTGCCGTTCAGCAAAAATAATATTTTATTAGCCCAGAGTGGCTTTCTTGGCATTATGCCAGGTATGTTCAAGCTTATTGAAAAGGGCGGAAACAAAAAAGAGAACAAAAGGCTTGAGATTACTAGAGACGCTCTTCACCTTATTATAGGCTTAGCTATTATCTCTTTGGCTACGCTTCTTCCTGACCCAAGGGGGTTAATAATTGCACTTATAATTGTGGGCTTTATACTAGGTAGCTACACAATAATCTCAAAGGGTAAATTTTCTAGAATGCTTTATAAATTCGAGAGGAAGAATACATACTTCGGTTCAGGGGCGATATGGCTCGCGCTTGGTGCATTGCTTTCGATGGGTTTTATCTTTTCAAGAAACTTTTTGATAGCAGTACTTGCCGCTATATTTATAGGTGACCCTTTAGCTACAATAGTTGGGGTAAAGTTTGGCAAGCATAGAATATTTTATAATAGGGAAAAGAGCATTGAGGGATCATTCGCATATTTTGTTGCAGTACTTGCTGTTGCTTACCCATTTATCGGCTTATACGCGCTCCCTATTGCGCTTATTGCCGCATTCGTTGAAAGTTGGGGAATAGAAATAGACGACAACCTTATGGTACCAATTATACTCTCTATACTGCTGTTTCTTCTATATATTTGAAAAAATAAAGAGATTAAACTCTTCTTCCTCTTCTGCCACCAGGTCTCTTTGTTGTATCGGTTGGTATTGGTGTAACGTCTTCGATGCTGCCTATCTTAAAGCCGCTTCTCGCAAGCGCCCTAACAACCGCTTGTGCACCAGGGCCCGGTGTTTTTGATCCGTGTCCACCAGGTGCTCTAATCTTTATATTAATGTGAGTTATTCCTTTTTCTATCGCAGTTGCCGCAACCTTGTAAGCTGCTTGCATCGCTGCATATGGTGTGCCTTCTTCATGGTCTGCATCAACAACCATGCCGCCGCTTCCTACAGCTATTGTTTCTGCACCAGATAGGTCTGTAAGTGTTATTATTGTATCATTCTTAGAAGAATAAATATGAGCAACACCCCATCTTATACCCTTTTGCTTATGTTTCTCCTTAGCTAGCATCACCTCTGTTTCATATGATATCTCTTCTTTCTTTGACTTCTTTTCCTCTTTTGGAGTTTGAGCTCGTGCTTCTTTTTTTGTTGCCATAAAAACACCTACGATGCTTCACCTTCATTCTCTTCAGCTTCTTTAGCTTGTTGCTCAGCTTCGCTAGCGGCATTTTCACCCGCAGATGCTGAGCGTGGTTCAGAAGAAAGTATATTGTGCTCTATATTAAAAGGCTTGTAATAGCCTATGGCCTTTTCTTCTTCAAGCTTAACCAAGTAGCTTGGCACAGTAACCCTTCTGCCGTTTATTGCTATAAAGCCATGTGTTATCAGCTGCCTGGCTTGCTTTATTGTTTTTGCAAGCCCCTTCTTAAATACAACCGTTTGTAAGCGTCTTTCAAGAAAAGCCTCAGGCGTTAATACTAGAAGGTCGTCGAGCGTTGCATCACTTTTTACTATACCATATCTAGCAAGCCTGCTTATAATCTGCTTGCCCTTTTCCTCGCCCGCTGCACCTGAGAAAAGTTCTTTTACATTCTTTCTTATACGCCTAAGCTCTGTTGAAGCTTTCCAAAGCTCTCTTAAATTTCTTAGACCATATTTTTCAACAAGTGCATGCTCTTCCTCAATCCTCTGCCTATCCCACATGAGTGTTGGTTTTTCAAATTTCTTCCTCAGTCTTCTTGGTGCACCCATTCAATCACTTTTTCTCCTTCTTTTCTTGCTGTTGCTGCTGCTCAGCCGCCTTCTTGGCCTGTTCAACAGCCTTCTTTGTTACTCCAACAGTTGCGCCCGTTCTTCCTGTAGATCTAGTTCTCTGGCCACGCACCTTCTGTCCATATTGGTGCCTAAAGCCACGCCATGTCTGGATCTTTATATCATAATCAATATCCTGTTTTACCCTCACAGTCAGATCACTTCCTATGAGGTGCATACTCTCTCCAGTTTCCCTATCCTTACGCCTATTGAGAAGATACTCAGGCACGCCAAACTTTAGTGGATTCTTAATTATACTTTCAAGATCACCTATCTTGTCCTCTGGAAGCATGCCTATCCTTGATGACTTATCAATGCCAAACTTCTCTTCTGCAACATTAGCTATAGCCGCAGCCATTGTATTGCCAATACCTTTTATCTGCATAAGGGCCTTTATAATTTTAAAATTACCATTAATGTCTCTACCCGCAATTCTCACTATGCTTCCTTCCTCTTTCTTCTCCTCTCTTTTTTGCTTTACCTCATTTGCTTGGACTTTTTCATCGCTCATTAGCTCACCAATCGCCAGGGCTGGGATTTTCAGAGACCTTTTGAACCCAGAAGGCTCAGAAGAGCCATACGCTTGCAGGTTTATCTCCAGGCGTACGCGTTACCGGATTCCGCCACCCTGGCATATTAATCATTTGCCTGAAAACCTTTATAAATAGGTTTCAAGTTAATAAATTAATGAAATAAAGTATTTAAAGATATATCTTGCATGCATCAACGCATCAATGTGCTCTCCTTCTGCAAGCAAAGGAATAAAAAAGAATAAAAAGATAAGCTATACATAAATTTGTGGATTCTATGGTGGATGAGATAAAGCTTGAAAAACTTAAGAAGCTCAGAGAGATGGGCATAGAGCCATATCCATACTTCTACGAGCAGACTCACCATGCAAAGGAGATAAAAGATAAATATAGCGAGTTAGAAGGTAAAGAAGTGAGCGTAGCCGGAAGAATAGTAAGAGAAAGAGAGATGGGCAAGCTTCACTTCTATGATCTTCTTGATTCTACAGACAAGATACAGATAATGGCAAGGGTTGGTGTTGCGAATGAAGCAACAATTAAGCTTATGCCGCTTCTTGATATAGGAGATATTATTGGAGTAAAAGGCGTTGTTACAAAAACAAAGAAAGGGGAGATAAGCATTGATGCAAAGGAAATTACTATATTAGCGAAGTCGCTCAGGACGCTGCCTGAGAAGTTTCATGGATTAAAGGATATCGACATAAGATATAGAAAGAGGTACCTTGACCTTATAGTAAATCCGAAGGTAAGAGATATATTTAGAACTAGAACAAAGATCATTGACTATATCAGGAATTTTCTTAACAAGAGGGGTTATATAGAAGTCGAAACACCAATCCTGCAGCCTGTTTATGGTGGTGCTTTTGCAAAGCCTTTCAAGACACACCACAATTACCTTGATGTTGATATGTATCTTAGAATATCTAATGAGCTTTATCTAAAGCGACTTATAATAGGCGGCTTAGAAAAGGTATATGAATTCTCAAGAGATTTTAGGAATGAGGACGTCGATGTTGAGCATAATCCTGAATTCACCCTTCTAGAATTTTATGAAGCATATGGAGATTATAATACTTATATGAAGCTTACAGAAGAGCTGTTGAGCGGCTTAGCGAAGGAGCTTTATGGTACATATGAGATAGATTACCAAGGCAAGAAGCTCAATTTTAAGCCACCATTCAAAAGGGTTTATTTTGTTGATGAAATAAAAAAGAAGTCTGGTATAGATGTAAGCACCATTACCGATGAAAATGCTAAGGAGATAATTGAGAAGGAGGGGCTTAAAACATCTGTGCAAAATGCATATCATGTTGCAGATGCATTATTTGATAAGTATATAAAACCAGATACAAAAGATCCCACATTTGTCTTAGACTACCCAGCATATATGTGCCCACTAACAAAGGATAAGAGGGGCAACAAATTGTTAAGTGAGAGGTTTGAGCTGTTTATAGACGGCAAGGAGATCGCAAATTCTTACTCTGAGCTTACAGACCCTATAGAACAGCGGAAGAAGTTTGAGGAGCAAGATGCCGAGAGGAGGAAAGGCGATCCAGAAGCGCCGCCAAGCGATGAAGACTTCCTAGAAGCGATAGAATACGGCATGCCCCCAACAGCGGGTATTGGAATAGGAATAGACAGGCTTGTCATGATCTTTACCAATACACCTTCAATAAAAGAGGTTATACTTTTCCCTACAGTCAAGCCAAACGAAAACAAAGCATAAAAAGGCGGGCCCGAGGGGATTTGAACCCCTGACTTGCTGGTTAAAAGCCAGCCACTCTGGCCAAGCTGAGTTACGGGCCCTCAAAAAATAAATGCAGTTAAAGTTTATAAGTTTATATAAATTGAAGGTATAATAACATTACGATTGCATGGATTTCTGGGGCTATTTTAAGAGCATAAGCGCGAGAGAAAAATTTTCTGAAGAAAAGATTACATTAGGCAGTGTAAAATCAACTTATCTGCCAAGTGAACGTGTAAATACCTCTATTGCATTAATCTCTGATTTTTTAAAAGAAATAAAGGTTGGAGATATAATATTTGAAAAAAATAGTTTTAACACAAGATACATTTATGCAAACAACTTAACGTATGATATTCTTGTCTCAATTTATAGCGTCAGCAATGAATCCGGTATATTCTTCAGGACAGCATTACCATTAAATAAAGACGAGGCTAAGATTATAAAGAGGTTATATGGTAGAATAAAAGACAGAAATATAGAAGTTAGAATTATTGGCATGCAAAATAAGCAAGCTAATGCAAAAGATCTTGTCAATTCGCTTCTCTTTTTAGAAAAGATCGGCAGAAACTCACTTGTGGAAGTAGACTTGTTTGGAAATGAAGTAAGGCATGTTGCAATAGATTTGAAGACCGGATTGTCTTACAATGTACTAATTAAAAATATTATTTACAGGCCAGGTGAGCTTATCAACAATTTAAGCTTTGATGATTTTTCAAAAAATGTTTCGAGGCTTAAACTCGTATAACTTCTCGTAAACAGGCCCAGAACTTGTTAGTGTGCTTTTTATAAGGTAAAAAGAGCCTACATCAAAAGAGCCGAATTGGTAATCTTTGTATTTGTTAATGAACTCGATGAGCCTTTCCCTATTTGCATATTTGACTCTTGCTATTGTTATGTGCGGCACGTATTTCTCCTTCTCGTAAGAGATCTTTTCGGCATCGAGCATACCTGAAAGCCTGCCATATAACTCTGAAACTTCAGAAGCGCCATCTTTGAGTGCCACAAAAATTACTCTAATAAACTTTGGACTAAATGTGTTTATTCCATATAAATTAACTTTAAATATTTGCCAACTTACCTCTTCGAGCGCTTTTTTGATTTTTTCGGCTTCTGTTTCAGATTTTTCACCAAAAAAGTGAAGCGTTATGTGGAGTGCTTCCTTCTTTACAAGCGTAATGCCTGGTGCAGCTATCTCTTCGCTCTTTTCAATAATGCGCTTTTTAATATCATCAGGTAAGTCTATCGCTGTAAAGAGTCTCATTGCATCTACATAGGAGTTTATTTATTTATTTTTTGCTAATATAGTTGCAGAGATAGTGGTAAGATGGTAAGCATAAACGAATTTTTGCAAATCGAAATAAGAATAGGCAGGATAATTGATGTAGAACCCCATGAGAAAGCAAAAAAGCCAATGTATAAGCTAAAGGTAGATCTCGGCGAGCTGGGTACAAGGCAGATAATTGCGGGTATTGCTTCTAAATATAGAAAAGAGGATCTTATAGGCAAGTTAATTACTGTAGTGGCAAATCTTGATCCAAAGGATATTGCTGGCGAAAAATCCAACGGCATGCTTCTTGCCGCAGAAGATAGTGAAGGAAACCTTGCGCTGCTAGTGCCTGACAAAGAGATAAAGGAAGGAAGCATAGTGCATTAGTGTTAAAATGATTGTAGTAGGAATAACCGGCATGCCAGGCTCAGGGAAAAGCTTGGCTGCTCAATATCTCGTTAGAAAAGGGTTCGAAAAAGTTGAGATGGGAGACATTATAAGAGAAGAGATGAAGAAGAAAAAGATGAGAATAACAAATAAAAGTATAAGGGAGTTTTCTCTACTACTTAGAAAGAAATTTGGAAATGATGTTGTTGCAAGGCTTACCTTAAGAGAGCTTAGAAAAAAGAAGGGAAACATAGTAATTGTTGGAATAAGGGGGGTCGGAGAGATTAGATATTTCAGAAAAAGAATGAAGCATTTCTATGTTATTGCATTAGTCGCACCAAAGTCGCTCAGGTATAAAAGGCTCAGGGCAAGGGGGAGAGATGACGATCCAAAGAATATAAAAGAATTTGAATTTAGAGAAGCGAAAGAGAAAAGATACGGCATTGAAGGGGCAATAAGAAATGCCGATTTTATTATTTCTAATACCTCAAGTGTTAAACAGCTAAAGAGGGATCTAGACTCTCTGCTTGATTATATTATGAAAAACGAAGAGAAAAAAAGAAGCGAAAAAGGGCATTAATGAATAAATGCGCTAATGAATAATAATTTAATAATTTGTCTTATTATATAAATTGATAAACATGTTTAGAAGCTTAACCATACTTAGCGCTTTTGTTGCTATTATACTTTTTATTTCGA
The DNA here is from genome assembly GCA_046536795.1 of Microcaldota archaeon. Taxonomy (GTDB): domain Archaea; phylum Micrarchaeota; class Micrarchaeia; order Micrarchaeales; family CABMGC01; genus JAGDYD01. Next base: position 183,344 of record JAWDMB010000001.1, read on the forward strand.
TTTCTAATGCAATGTACCTTAGTGTTTTAAGCCCCGTGAGCGGAACATTGTATAATAATGGTAGCATATACCTTGGAAAGGTTGGTCCTGGAGAAAGCTTCTATGTGCTTGCATCACCAACGACAACAAATGCAACAGGCTTCCTTGTTAACATTGGGTGGGACACGCTAGAAGCGGTTAAATTGCCACAAGGATGGTCTTCACAGCCTTCACCACTTTATGAAAATCCGATGAAGATGAAGATAACGGTAGCGCCAAATGCACCTAATGGAACCTACGAGGTTGTTTTAAGAGCAGTAAATGTAGGAAATTATTCAAGGCTTGGAAACCTCACATTCTATGCATATATTAATGTAACAACAAACGTTTTCGAATTGAATGTAACACCCAAAAAAGTCGAGACGGGTATAGGTCAGCCTGTTAACCTTATTATTAAAATAAACAATACCGGCATATCTGATGATCCTTTTATTATAAGTGCATATGGTCTGCCAGCGTGGAATATATCTGATACTGTTATAGCACTTCATGGTAAAACAAGCAGCTTTGTTTATCCTGTGTTTGTAAATGAGCCAGGTGTATACAAATTTAACCTAAGTGTTAGCTCAGCAACAAGCCCACTTATAAATAAGGAGTACCGCATAGAACTAATTGGAAAGGCTAGCCTCGAAAGTGATTACAGCTCAATAAGCCAAGGGGTTATACTTTCTCCTATATTATATGAACCTGTTTACGCAACTATACTCTTCCTTGACTATATCTATAATGCTGTTGTAAAGTGAAAAAATGCCCAGCAAAAAAGGAAAGAATAAAGCAAAAAAGATACTTCCAATAAAGGCAAAAAGCGTATTAGACATTATTAGAGGGGCGTGCAGTTTTGATACATATTCAAAAGACCTTCTTGCTTTTAGGAAAGGAAACAAAAACTTCCTATACCTTCTTGGGGAGGAGCTAGATGATACTGTAATAGCGTATTATGTAAATACAGCTGAGATCGGAGAATTTGCGATCTACTCCGCAACAACTGAAGGAGAGCAGCTAAACTTTTCAAATGAATACAAAGAACAGTTCAATGCGCATTATATAAACATAATTCCTTTAGAATCATTTCCATTTGAAGAAAGAAAGGGCGAAGAGCCGATTATTATAAAAGTTGAACGTTATGAAAGCCTAATAAAGAGCCTAGTAAAGAAGGCTGTTGAAAAAGAAGAGATAGAAAAGGCATATATATTTGAAAAGAATAGCAAATACTATATAGGTGTTTTTGATCTGTTAGAAGAGCTTACAGATAATAAAAAGACCTTTTATTACGCCGAGCTGAAAGAGTATAATGAGAGCAGCTTCATAAGATACAATTACTCAAGCGACAAGATAGAGTTTACAAAGGATTTTGGCGAACATTCATACCTTTATGTCAAGCTTATAAACCTTGCTGAGCCTTTCCCTTTCTTTAAAGATAAGGTTTAAATAGGGTTTATGAAAAAGATTATTCATGCCCGAATAGCTCAGTGGTAGAGCGACTGGCTGTTAACCAGTAGGTCGCAGGTTCGATCCCTGCTTCGGGCGCGTGTCTATTAAGTTGGACCTTCTTGCAAAGGATCCGAATATCTTGTAGTATTTTTCTAATGAATTCTACACAAGCGATAATAACTTTTATTTCAATGTTATTGTAGTGATGTACAATGCATGCAAGGGAATTTAAGGCGATGAGTGTAGAAGAGGCTATGAAAGCCCTGTCTTGTAGCAGCGAGGGGCTGACTAATACCGAAGCCCAGAAAAGGCTTGAAATATACGGCACAAATGAGATACCAACAAAGAAGAAGAGCATGCTTCTACTTTTCATAAGCAAGTTTTATGGGCCCATACCAATAATGTTGTGGCTTATCATAGCTATTTCTTATGTGCTAGGTCATATTGTAGATTTTTATGTTGTGCTTGCGCTCCTTATTTTCAATGCCATCGTTTCTTTCGCAGAGGAATACAAAGCAGATTCTTCTATAGAGCTTCTTAAGAAGAGACTTGTTGTAAAAGCGAGGGTATTAAGGTCTGGCTCATGGATTGAGATCGATGCAAAATATGTGGTTCCTGGCGACATAATGCGTGTTAGGCTCGGCGACATAGTAGCTGCAGATGCAAAAGTAATAGAGGCAGAAGGACTTGAGGTGAATGAATCTGCGCTCACCGGAGAATCGATGCCAGTGGCTAAATCAAAGTCTAGCATCATTTATGCAGGATCCTCAGTAACTCATGGTGAGGCGACATGCGTTGTTGTCGCGACAGGAGTAAATACATATTATGGTAAGACTGTAAAGCTCGTTGAAGAAGCAAAAACAAAGTCTCACCTTGAAGAGGCAATAATGTCTATTGTAAAATACCTTGTTGCAGCAGACATTGGTATAGTTGCAATAATGTTTATCTACGGAGTCTTTGTGTTGCATTCTGCTGTAGCAATATTACTTCCATTTTCACTTGTTGTAATATTGGCATCAGTGCCTGTTGCACTGCCTGCAGCATTCACAGTTGCAACCGCTCTTGGGACAGAGAAGCTTGCAAACAAGCATGTACTTATAACAAAGCTTGAGGCGCTTGAAGAAACATCTAATATGAATGTGCTTTGCCTTGATAAGACAGGCACGATAACAGAAAACAAAATATTTGTTGAGCGGACAAGCCCATTCATTGGCGATGAGAAGCAGCTCATAAAGCTTGCGGCAGAAGCATCAAGGTCAGAGGACAAAGATCCTATAGATATCGCCATACTTGAGAAAGCGAAGTCTCTTGGTATTTCGCTTGGAAGGCAGCTTAAGTTTATGCCTTTTGACCCTAATACAAAGAGGACTGAAGCAGAAATAGCTGATGGTAAGGCAGAATATTCGGTTGCGAAAGGCGCACCGCAGGTAATAGCACAGCTCTGCAAGCTCAATGCACAGAAGTTAAAGGAAGTTGAAAAGGTGGTTGAAGAGTATTCATCTTCTGGGTTCAGAAGCATAGCAGTTGCGAAGGCTTCAAAAGGAAGATGGCAGTTTATTGGGATTATTGCCCTGTCAGATAAACTAAAGCCAGATGCACCAAAGTTCATTAAAGAGATCATATCGCTAGGAATAACACCAAAGATGCTCACAGGTGACAACATAGCAGTTGCAAAGCAGATTGCATCGGAGCTTGGTTTGGGTAAGGAAGTGGTAGATGCTTCATCATTTGATAGGCTTTCAGAAAACGAGTTGTCTAAGGTTGCTAGCACCGCGGATGTATTTGCAGGCATATACCCTTCAGACAAATACAAAATAGTTAAGACTCTACAACAGCGTGGCTATATTGTTGGCATGACAGGTGATGGCATAAACGATGCGCCCGCGATAAAGCAGGCAGAAGTGGGTATAGCGGTTGAGAACGCCACAGACGTCGCAAAGAGCACTGCAGACCTTGTTCTTACAAAGAACGGCATAGATATCATAGTTGAAGCGATAAAGGAGAGCAGGCGGATATTTGAGAGAATGCTTACATATACTATGGTGAAGATAGCCAGGGTTTTGCAGATAGTCGGCTTCATAGCTATAATTTACCTTATATTCCACTTCCTACCAATACTCTCACTGCAGCTTGTTCTGCTTATATTTACAAATGACTTAATAAACATCTCTATAGCAACAGACAATGTGGGCTATTCTAAGAGGCCTGCTGAATGGAATGTAAAGTCGATCACATATGCATCATCGGTGTTCGGTGTGCTTCTAGTGCTTCAGGCACTTGTGCTTTCATATATAAACACAAGCATACTTCACCTGAGCGTTGCTGAATTCCAGACTGCGATATTCCTGATGTTTGTAATTACAGACAAGCTGGTGCTTTTCAATATAAGAACAAGAGATGTACCCACGTGGCGTATCAGGCCAAGTAATGCGTTAATGTTAGCAGCATTAAGCGGCATAATAGCGGGGCTACTGCTTTCCTATTATGGCATACTAATGGTGAGCATAAATGCATATACTGTGCTTACTGTAGTGATGCTTGCGCTTGCATTCTTCTTGATAACAGAATATATCAAGCCATCAATTTTCAAGAAGTTCAACATATCATAACTAAATGTTTCATAAGTTTTTCAAGCTCATGATAGTTCGGTTGTGAAGCCCACCATTACTCAAAGTTTTAATGGTTCAGACGCGTATCAATCTGTTGCAAAAGCTTTAAATAAATTTACATTGTCATATGGCTATGACAAGAGTGACCAAAATGGACGAGGGAAAAGATAAAAAGCAGCCCAAGAAGAAATAAATATATGAAGATTTAAGTATTGAGGGTGGGGGATCCGTTGGGGATGAGCCCACCAAATTTACTTACTTATATCGAATACGCTAATTTGCTTTTTCTTTTTTGTCGTCTTTGCTAAGCGGTTGGTACTTTTCTCTTCTTCACCATAGTTTTTTGCTTCCATCAAGAACATAATAGAAAAAAGTGTTATAAGAAACTAAAACGGCTAGAATAGAAGCTCTTTGTTTACCTTATCTGTGTTCCTTTTTTCAACTCTTGAATATGTTTGCTCATCTCTATTTGCAAAAATCTTTGCTACTTTTATTATATTCGGATATTTTTCAGAAAGTCTATTTAGCATCGCCAGAGCAATGCGCCTATACTCTGGATGTGCTTCCTTTGTAGACCTGTTCTCTATAATGTAAATCGCTTCACCAAGCCCCATGTGCATTCTCATTTTTGCGCTAGTTGCAAGAGGCATTAGGAGTTTTGCCTCATCTGTGAAACCCATTTCGCTAAGCTTTCTTCTTGCATCTGCAACTTCGCTTAAAGTTTGCATTATAGATTCAAACAGTTTACTTGTGATTATCTCTTTCGGCAGGTAAATAATACTATCATCTATGAAGTAATTTTTAATTGTATCGCGGTGCCTCTGTAAATCCCTTAGTGAACCTACGCTTATATCAAAATCAAATAAAATAGAACCAATGCCAAAGACTGTGCTGTTCAAAGCATCATATTTGCCTTGTCTTTCGCTCGTTAAACGTTCAATGTAATTTAATACATTTTCCTTGCTTATATTGGCGATATGTGCTATTTCTTCAAGGAGTGTGTCTTCGTTGATGCCATAAATTTCAACCCTCTCTTCGTCAAAGCTCTTTATTATAGGCTTTCTGAACGTTTGGTTTACCTTTCTAGTATTATTAAAATACGCGGTCTCGAATGGGTCCGGGTCAAGATGCCTTGAAATAGAAGGCAGGTTTTCAGATATAACCTGCTTTAAGCCTTTTCCCATTATGTTGCAAGTTCTGTCATTCTCTGCTAGGAGTTTCTTTGTTATATTCTCAAGAGTTTTTGCATTAGTTGAAAGAAAAACAACCGTTTCCATACCCATTGGAAGAAGGCCACGAACAAGATCCCTTGCGGTGGGCTCTATTACTGTTTTAATATATTCGCTATCGGGTTCATTTTTATTCTCTTTTGTGTACTGCTCCTTTAATATTTCCACCATTTCATTGAATGCTGATTTATAAATATTCAAGAGTTTGTTAGCCGCACTTATAAAGGTAGACAGCGCTTCTTCGTTTTCTTTAATACTTTCTGGTATATAAAGCTCGCTAAACTCAACGTACCTTGTTGACCTCTCTTGTGAAGCTAAAAATCGCTCATCATGTATACGAAGTGCAACCCATATGGGTGCAACTATAGCTATAAGTGTATGAACCTGCTCAAGTACGTTGTTGTGGCCTAATTGATTGACTATTTCATCAAGCGCCTGTCTCGCCTTTTCAATTAGGTTCTCGTTACTTAGATAGCTATCACTTTTTCTAATAACTCTTTTGAGAAGGGTCTCTCCTTCTTTCGGATTTATCCTGCTAGCATTGCTTATCTCGACGAATGCTTGGCTTTCGGGCTCAGGCTCTATCTTATAATAAATTATTGCTAACCCACCATACTCATAAAGCCTATAATGCTCTCCTTCACTCAATTTAAAAAGGATATCCCCCTGCATATAAGCAAATTTTAAGTTTTATTTTAAATAGTTTGCCTTATAAAATGCGGAAAGCTAGTAATAGACTTATAGTGCTAAAGTAAAGCTTTTGCTATATGCAAAGAAGGGGAAGGGAAAAGAAAGAAATAAATATATTAATATAGGATAAATAACCTATATCTATCAAATCCTGGGATTACATGAAAGTAGAATTTATTGAAAATACTCCAACAGCGATAAGATTTAATATAAGTGGCGTGGATGTAGATTTCGTCAATACGCTAAGGCGTATTATAATAAGTAGAGTAAAGACATTTGCTATTGACAAAGTTACTTTTTATATTAATACAAGCTCCATGTTCGACGAATATATAGCACACAGGATAGGCCTTATACCATTAATAACGCCAACCGAGGGCTATGATGAGAAAGACGAGATATTATTTAATCTTGATATGGAAGGTCCAGGAACAGTTTACTCAAAAGACCTTATAAGCACTGATAAGAACGTAAAGGTTGCATTCGATGACATACCAATAATAAAGCTTGCAGAAGGTCAAAGGATAAAGCTTGATGGCAAGGCTGTTATGGGAAACGGTTCAAAAAGTGCAAAATTCCAGCCCGGCCTAGCAACATACGAAAAGAAAGATGAGCAAAATTATGAGTTTTATATTGAGACATTTGGTCAAATGAGTGCAAGGGAAATTTTAAATAAAGCATTGGAGATAATAGAAGAGGATTTAAAAGCTACGGAAAAAGAATTAAAATGATGCGCGGGGGTGGCGGAGCCTGGTCAAACGCGCAGGACTGAGGATTTTATCAGAACTCCTGTAGCTTTAGAGCTTGCGTGAGTTCAAATCTCACCCCCCGCATAGGTGGTGTTTATGAAAAGTTACATAGAGAAAGATCAAATAAACGAGTGGCTTTCAAAAATAGACAAAGCCTTTGCTGCTGGAGCTAAGAGCAAAGGCTTTATAGAGCATCTGAGAGAGCTTTCTAGTCTGCCTAGAAGGAAGAGGATAAAGGTAAACATTAGAAAGCTTGATAAGGTTGCAAAAGATGGCGATTATATTATTGTGCCTGGCAAAGTTCTTGGCGTGGGCAATACAAATAAGAAGTTTAATATAGCAGCTATAGAGTATTCATCTTCCGCAGCTGAAAAGCTTAAAAAGGGAGGATGTAATATTATTAACATAGAAGAGGCTTTAAAGGCAAAGGAGCCTAAAATTATAATATAATGTTTGATTTTTATGACTGAGAGAATTATCGATGGAGAAGGTACAATCCTTGGAAGAGCAGCAAGCAAGATAGCCAAGATGCTGCTTAACGGCGATAACGTTGTTTTGCTTAATGCTGAGAAAATGCTTATTAGCGGGCATGAGAGGAACATAATAGATAACTACAAGCATAAGCTTAATCTTAAGGATAAGGCAAATCCAGAGCATTCGCCATACTGGTCAAGAAAGCCGGATCTGTTTGTAAAGAGAGTTATAAGGGGCATGCTCCCTTATAAAAAAGCAAAGGGAAAAAAGGCCTACAAGCGACTTAGAGTTTATGTTGGTGTTCCAGAAAGCTATAAAAATAAGAAGCCCGAAGAGATAGAGAAGAAAGATATTAAAAAGATGTTTGAAAATGTAATAAGCGTTAAGGAGCTTTCTGAAAAGCTCGGATACAAGGCTTAATAGCGTGATTACTTGGAACAGAATCAAAACATAGAAAACTTAAACAAAGAGCTTGGTTCGCTTTCACCTCAAGCACAGGCTGAAGGAGCAAAGAAAGTAGCAAAAACTAGGAGGAAAGCGCCTAAGCAAAAGGTGATTCTGGTAAAGAGTAAGAGGAAGGAGGCGGTAGCGAGAGCAAAGCTTGTAAAGGGAAATGGCATAATAAAGATAAATGGCGTTAGCATAGAGCTTATTAAGCCCGTTGAGGCAAGAGAGCTTATTCTAGAGCCTGTTAATTTTTCAAACCTCACTAAAGAGATAGCAAGCTCATCGAATATATATGTAAATGTTAAGGGTGGTGGAGCTAGCGGTCAAGCACAGGCTGCAAGGAATGCAATAGCAAAAGCGATAGCAGCCGCAGCAAACAGTGATATTGTGAGAAAGGCTTATATGAGATATGACAGAACACTTTTGATCGATGATGTTAGACAGGTTGAGCCTAAGAAGTTCCTTGGACCTAAAGCGAGGGCGAGATTCCAGACATCATATAGGTGAGGTGAGAATATGATGATACCAGTGAGATGTTTCTCATGTGGTCAGGTAATTGGCAACAAATGGGAAAAATTTAAAGCAAGAGTGGATAACGGAGAAGACCCAGAGAAGGTATTAGATGACCTCGGAGTGAAGAGATATTGTTGCAGGCGCATGCTAATATCGCATGTTGACCTAATAGATGAGATAATCGATTATGGTAGGAAATGAAAAGCGATAAAGATAAAAAATAATAGAGACAAAATATTGAATGTCGGGGTCGTCTGCTAGCCTGGTTAGGCTCTGTGCTTAGGGGGCACATGACCCGAGATTAAACGGGAATTCAAAATGTCTCATGAAAATCTCGGCGACCCCGAAAAAAAGGTGTATAAATGGCGGATGAATTGCTTATAGACCAAGCAACCTATCTAGAAGCTGGAGTACACATAGGTACAAAGGTAAAGACGCCCGGAATGAAAAGATTTATTTACAAGATTAGGGAAGATGGTCTTTATCTTCTAGACCTGCCAGAGATAGATAGAAGAATAAGGCTTGCGGCTAAGATGCTTGCTAGATATGATGAGAAGGAAATTGTTGTTACCGCATCAAGAATTTATGCTATAGCAGCAGCTTCAAAGTTTGCCGAGATAACTAAAACAAGACTTTTGCAAGGTAGAATCATGCCGGGGGTGTTTACAAATCCAAACAGAGATGACTTTATAGAGCCGGCTATCGTGCTTGTTAGCGATACGAGAAACGAAAAGCAGGCTGTAAAAGAGGCAAGCAAGACAAACATACCTGTTATAGCTCTTTGTGATACTGATAATTGGATAAAGTTTGTCGATCTTATAATACCATGCAACAACAAAGGAAGGCGCTCTCTAGCTGTAGTATATTATTTGCTAGCAAGGGAATTCTTAAAGGAGAAAGGTATAATAAAATCTAATGATGAGTTTAATTATAAGATCTCAGATTTCGAGGCAAAGGTGGAGATGAAGACTAAATAGATGATGGGCTTGAAGCTCCAAGCTGCCGTTGATTTTTTAATGTCTTATGGAATAGCTCTTATAATAATTATAATCGCTGTTGCTGTTATATATAAAGTTGGTGTGCTTAATCCTACAGCCGCGCCGGTTGTATGTGTGCCTTCTCCTGGTTTTGCGTGCGGACTTTTTGCTATAAATAGAACTGGAAGTCTTACCATATACCTATCTCAAGCAACAGGTGGGCCAATAATTGTTCATGGAATTGCCTGCTCTTCAGCAATTAATGGAAGCAACAACAATCCCGCTTTTGGAAATATATATGTAACAGCAAACTCAGTATATTATCCTTACAATGCATATCCCAACAATGCATTGCTGAACGGAATAACAATATATAGTGGTAGCGGCTATAACTTCAAGGCAAATTGCTACAACAATGTTGGCGTAGCCTCTGGTGCACTAGGAAATGTGTTTACAGGGTATGTTTGGCTTAACTATACAATACCTGGCTACGCCTCTACAATACAGGAAGTAGCCGCAATAAGCTTAAAGTATACTTAGCCCCCGTATTTCTTAAATTTCTCTATTTCTTCTTCACCTATCTTTTTAAATAATGGCTGGGGTTTATTTATGTTTAGTTTTGAACCGCTTCTTAAATTGCTTTCCAGGCAGCTTGCATGTGGTGAACTCTCGTTAAAGAATGCAAGAATTTTGGAGCTTGTCTCCGGAACAAAAGGGTAAAGCATGTTTCCGAGCTTGAAAACAGTATCAAGCAAAATGTATACAATGTTGCTGAGCTTCTGCTTTGACTTTTCATCATCTTTTTTTGCAAGAGCCCAAGGCTCTGTATTGCTTATAAAGCTATTCCCTATAGAAGCAATCTCTAAAATATTTTTAAGCGCTTCTCTTATCTTAATAGATTTGAAGTTCTTAAAGTATTCCTTCACTTTATTCTCTATTTCTTTTATTGTCTTTTTCTCCTCACGGCCTAGCAGATCCTCATTTAGCAATGGAACTTCATTTCCAAAATTTGAAACAGCAAGGACAAGTGACCTGTGAATAAAATTGCCAAGCAAATTGTTAAGGTCGTTGTTTACTATTTCTACTATCCTTTCTATTGATAGCTCAACATCAGCCCCTTCAGGCAATAGCTCAGCCAATATAAAACGCCAGTAATCTGCAGGCAGTATCTCAAGTGCATTCTCTATATTAAGCCCTATCCCTTTGCTTTTTGAGAATTTAAGCCCGTGCGCAAGAAGGTATTCATAAGCATAGATTGTATAAGGTAATACAAAACCCTTCTTTGAGCCTATAAGTATGCCTGGCCACATAAGGGTATGAAATTCAATATTGTCCTTACCCATGAACTGAATAAGCCTTGACTTGCCTAGCCAGTAATCCTTCCATTTCTCATTGCTCCACTCTTTTGTTATTCCAATATAACCTATAACAGCATCAAACCAAACATAAAATACCTTATCTTCAAAGCCCTTTAATGGTACAGGGAATCCCCACTTTAGGTCCCTTGTTATTTCTCTTGCCTCAAGTCCGCGGCTTATATAATTAAGCGAATGATTTATCGCATTCTTGCTCCAGTTGTGTTTTGAATTCTTCTCGATAAATGCTCTTATCTCGTTTTCAAGTGCTTTCATGTCAAATGCAAGATTTGTTGTTTCCTTAAAAACAATATCACTCTTTCCGCATATCGTGCAATATGGCTTTATTAATTCGTGTGGAGTTAGGAGCCTGCCACAATTTTCGCATTGGTCACCACGTGCATGCTCATAGCCACAATAAGGGCATGTGCCTTCTATTAGCCTATCTGTCAAGAAACGCTTGTCAACATTACAATAAGGTAGTTCAGACTTAACCTCCTTTATGTAACCATTATTGTAAAGCGCATTGAATATATCATATACTGTTTCCTTGTTTTCTTCAGTATCTGTTTTGCCGTAGTATGTGAATGTGCATTCAAATTTTTCTAATGCCTCTTTTATCTTATTGTGCATTGTGTCAGCAAGCTCTTTTGGAGTAGTTCCTTTTTTAATTGCCTGCAACTCTATAGGTGTGCCGTGCTGGTCGCTACCACATATGAATATAGCATCCTCTCCGTGCATCTTCATAAACTTAAAATAAATATCTGCAGGCAAGATAGAGCCCACTAAATTGCCAAGATGCGGCATGCCTTCGGCATATGGAAGTGCGGATGTTATTATATACTTCATGAAACAACCAATCAAAGTAACTTGTAAATATCTTTTATAATATACATTTTTTATTGTTTTTGATTATATTGTTTATTGTTTTCTTATCAGGGGGTATTATGGATTCTATAAAGGCTGAGGAATACAAAAATAAATTCATCGAATTTTATAATGCTTACTATATTAACCAGATCAATGAGATGTTTATCAGCTATCCTAAGAAGAGGAGCGTACTTATTGATGTAAAAGACTTGGAAAAATTTGATAGCGAAATAGCAAGCGAGCTAATAAATCAACCCGATAGCATACTACCTATTGCTAACGCTGCACTTGCCGCAATGAATCCAAACCCTGAAGCAAAAGAACCTGTTTATGCAAGATTTTTCGGGGCAAGTGGCGAAGATTTGCTAATACAAGACCTTGGTTCAGAGCAAATTGGCAAGCTACTGACGTTGGATGCACTGGTTGTAAAAAGGTCAGAGATAACGCCAAAGGTACATATAGGTACATTCAAATGTTCATATTGCGGCACTGTGTTAAAAGTAAATGTAGAGAAAGAAAATGTTCCTGAATTCTGTCCGCAGTGTAAAAGAAGATCTCTTAAACAGGTAGATGAAGAATCTGAATTCATAAACTTGCAGAGAATTGCTGTACAAGATCCTTTGGAAAGGCTAAAAGGAAGCACGCCTACATGGCAGCTAGAGGTATGGCTCGAAGATGATCTGGTAAACAGCGTCATACCTGGAGATAGAGTAGATATAACAGGCATACTCAGAATAAGGCCTAGAAGAAACGCAAAAGGCAAGGAAGAAAAGACTGTATTTACAATGCTATTTGATGCCGTATCTATTAAGCCGAGGCAAAAAGAGTTTATAGAAATAGAGGTAACGCCAGAGGAGGAGCAAAAAATAAAGGAGCTCGCAAAAGATCCGCACATATTTGAAAAGATAGCAAAGTCTATAGCCCCATCAATTTATGGCTATGATGAAATTAAAAAGGCACTCGCCCTTCAATTATTTGGCGGCACACCAGACAAAAAACTTGTGGATGGTGGCCCGATAAGAAGCGACATACATATACTTCTTATAGGTGATCCAGGATCTGCTAAAACAAGGCTTTTGCAAGCTGTAACATCAATAGTGCCAAAGGGAATTTATGTTAGCGGAAAGAGTACAAGCTCTGCTGGTCTTACAGCTGCCGCAGAGAGGGATGAATTTGCTGAGGGGGGCTGGACTCTTAAGGCCGGAGCACTTGTTTTAGGATCTGGTGGCGAGGTTAGCATAGATGAATTTGACAAGATAAGTGATGAAGACAAGTCTGCACTACTGGAAGCATTAGAATCACAAACAATAAGCATAGCAAAAGCAGGTATAGTTGCTAAATTCAATGCAAAGGCGTCTGTGCTTGCTGCCGCAAATCCAAAGTATGGTAGGTTTGACAAGAATCAGTATCCCGCTGAACAGTTTGATATACCTCCTGCTTTGCTTTCAAGGTTTGATTTAATCTTTCCAATGATAGATGTTTTAGATGAAGAGCAGGATAAGAAGATCGCAAGGCATATACTTGTGCAGCATCAGGCTGCAGGTGCACAGCTAGCTCAAATCGAAGAGTATGAGCAGGTAGAAGCGCCACCGATAGAACCTGAGCTGCTTAGAAAATATATTGCTTATGCAAGACAGCACGTAAGGCCTGTGCTAAGCCCAGAGGCAAGCAACAGAATACAAGAATTTTACGTAGAGCTTAGAAAGCTTGGCATTAAGCAAGGAGCGGTGCCTATAACACCAAGACAGATAGAAGGGCTTGTAAGGCTTGCAGAGGCTAGTGCTAAGTCAAGGCTTTCAGATAAGATAGAGCTTAGAGATGCTGAGCTTGCAATCTCGCTGTTTGATTATATGCTAACCACACTTGCAGTAGACAGGGGAGGTAGAAAAGATATCGATACGCTTCTCACAGGCATGCCAAGAGAGAAAGTTACAAAGATAAATACACTCATGGAGATCATAGCTAAGCTTGATGAAGGAGGCCAAGGAGCTAAGATAGTAGCAGTATTAGAAGAAGCAGAGAAAGCAGGCATAGATAGGGCTACAACAACAAAGTATATAGGTGAGCTCGAGAGAAATGGCGACATATACACGCCAAAACCGGGCTTTATAAAGATAGTAAAGAGGGAAGAAGAATAAAATCTAACTTAGTCAACAAAAAATGTATCATTGTGATGTGTTTTGTTCAATTTTTATTAACTTATAGAACTTTAATAAAACTTTAATCTTTCCTTATTTTAATACTTCATGGTGGTGTATAACCATTATACCAGTTGCTTACAAAGTTTACATTGCTTATTTGACCGTTATTGCCATTACCGCTGTAGTCATTTGCATTACCATTAAGCGGCCACCATGCAACAAGATGTTGCAAATCAATAGGTGCACCGCCTATGCCTTCTAGGTAAAGCGCTTGAATCTGGCCTGATGTTAGGTTTGTTGAATACGCTTGTACATTCGCTATAAGACTGTTATAGTAACTGTTTACACCACTAGGTTTTGTACCACTTATATAAGTTGTCCAGTAGTCAGTGGTGCCTGATGGGCTATATTGGCCAGATGCGCTGCCAACAAGTTGCCCATTAACATAAAAATCTTCAGTCCCAGATCCGGATGTATTATAGGTTATTGCTAGCATATACCACCCGGCGTATGGCACATTATAGCTTATCGGGTTGTTTGAGTTGACTCCCCATATCCAACCAAAAACTGTAAGACCGTCCTCACTTAGGAAGGGCATATTCCAACAGCCGCCTGGCGGACAGCTAGTTACTCCAAATATTGGTCCATTTCCGCTGGGTGATATATAGGCCCAAGCTACAGCAGTCAATGGATTATTGTTACCAAAATAACTTGTAAGACTTCCGTAAATATAGCCCTGCCCATTAAACTGTGCCACATATTGCGGCAACTCGCCACTGCATACACCTTCAAGGTTTATGAAAGAGGTTGTGTAAGGTCCATTTGGCCTGAAGACCTGGCATGCACCAGGTGGTGCTTTAGGAGCAAATGTCATTGGATTAAAAACACCGAGCTGAAAAAGTGCTGCAAGAACAACACTAATAATTAGTATAGCCCAGCCATATGTCATCAAGTATTCCATCGCGCTTTGCGCTTTGGCTGAAGCCTTTTCCAAAGGCTTCTTTTTGATAAAACTTTTTCTAAAAGTGTTCATATCCTCATTTATTACTATTATATTAAAACAATAAAAATTATCAACTTCTAAATTAGACTGTTTGCATAATGTGTCTGATAATTTTTGTTTGAGAATAAAGCAACTAAAGATAGAAAGTTTAGCTAATAAAAGTTATAAATTAGTGCTGTGAAAATACTTATTGGTGTGTGCTTGATCAGACGCATTGAGTTTAGACAACAATTCAATATACTTGTCTTATTTATGATAGTGCAGTTTGGAGGCTTACTTATAGCAAGCCTCGTTTATACTACAACACCTGTTAGCTATATAACAAGCCAAAGCCCAAGTAGCGGCCAAGTTAACACACCACAGCAAGCACTTTGGTTCTTTGTATATTTGATTATTGCAACTCTTGCAATCTTGCTTGTCTTCAAAATTTATCATGGTGATTTACTCTTCTCCCTTTTTGAAGGCTTTGTAATAGTTACTGCTTCTTTTTTTGTCTTTGCTACAATAATTGGTTACTTTATGCCCAAATTAAGCGTCGGCGCTGTTTCTATTGCATCGTTGCTGATTGCTATAGCCCTTGTGTTAATAAAGAACAAATATCACATATTAAGAAACACCGTAGCGATAATAGCGAGCATAGGTGTTGGATTAGTTCTTGGTATTGATTTTGGTTTTGCTGTAGCATATTTTTTGGTTCTCATAATTGCTGCTTATGATTACATTGCTGTTTTTGTTACAAAGCATATGCTCACACTCGCTAAGGCGTTATCAAGTAGGAACCTAGCATTTCTAATAGGCTCAACAGATGTGGAGGTAATACCAAAAAACTTCTTTAACAAAAAAGAGTTTAAAGAATATGAAAAATATAAGAAAGAGATTGCAAAAATAAAGAATCCTATTATAAAGAAGCTAATAAAGCAGGGCAAGATGCCATTGATAAGCCAGGTACAGCTTGGTGCAGGCGATCTGGGCTTGCCTCTTATGCTTGCTATAAGCTCTTACAAGCTTTCTTTCAACTACTTTATACCTATTAGTGTAATCATAGGTAGCACAGTAGGTATGCTCTTTACCATGTATATACAGAAAAAATACCTTATACCCCTTCCAGCGATACCCCCACTTTTCTCATTTATGAGCATTGCATTAGGCCTTGCTTTACTTACTATTAGTTGGCAGAGCATATACCTTGCATTTGTAGGATTAGTGGTTTTGCTTATCTTCGTTTATGGCGCAAAAAGAAGCGCGAAAAACAGAAGTAGCTAAAATGGCCACCTCCTCTTCTCCTGCCTGTCATCGTCGCCATGCAATTCCTTAAATCTCATAAGAAGCTCTTCTTCTTCTTTTGAGATTGATTTGGGTATAGCTATATTTACTATAACTATTTCGTCACCAATGCCTCTTGGCGTTCTAATGCCTGCACCTTTTATTACTATTTTATCTCCCTGCTGAGTCCCTCTAGGAATCTCAATTTCTCTTTCACCATCGAGAGTAGGAACCTTTACCTTACCGCCTAAAATTGCGGTATAGAATGGTATGCTTAGATTTACATAAATATCATTGCCTTCTCTCTTGAATATCTTGTGCTCTAGTACGTGCACCTCTACAAAAAGGTCACCAGTACCACCTTTTGCATAATCGCCCATGCCCCTAAGTCTTAAACGTGTGCCATCGGTTATGCCAGGAGGTATTTTTACAACAACTTTTTCTTCACTTACTACCCCGCCAGTGCCATTGCAAACCCTGCACGGCTTGTCATATATTTTACCAGAGCCGCCGCACCTCGGGCATACTGTAGAGGTTTGAATCCTGCCAAAGAAGGTATTTCTAGTTGTTACAATAAAACCTCTTCCATTACATTCAGGACACTTTATTAGCTTTGCATTAGGTTCGGCACCGGTTCCATTGCAGTGTGGACATTTTTTAACATGTCTAAACTTAATCTCTTTCTCTGTGCCCTTAGCTGCTTCTTCAAATGTTATATCAAGCCTATATAGTATGCTCTGGCCTACATTTGCATTTGCTCTTCCTCTTCCGCCTTGTCCAAAAACATTAAAGAAGGGCTCTTCGCCAAAATCAGAAAAACCAAAATCAAAGTCGAGCCCCAAATCTTTAAAAATATCCTCAAAATTAAATCCACGGAATATATCTTCTTCACTGTACCTCTGCTCAAAGCCTGCTGGACCATACATATCATATTGCCTTCTTTTCTCAGGGTCGCTTAGTACTGCGTATGCCTCGTTTATCTCCTTGAATTTTTCTTCCGCTTCTTTGGACTTGTTTCTGTCGGGGTGATACTTCAGTGCTAGTTCCCTGTAGGCTTTTTTGATCTCTTCCTGAGTAGCATTGTGCGGAACACCCAATATATCATAGTAGTCCTTTGTCATTTAGGTCATTTTATTTTTCAACCCTAAAGTCCGCATCTGTTGTATTGCCTTGGTTATCTGGTCCGCTACCGAAGCTAGAACTAGGGCCAAAGCCAGGTCCACCGCCGCTTGCTCCTCCCTGTGCTTGGCCCTGCCCCTTGTAAAGCTCTTCTCCTAACTTTTCAAGTGCACTCTTTAGTGATTCCATCTTTGAGCTTATCTCATCTTTATCCTCTTTCTTTATAGCTTCTTGTAGCTCGTTCTTTGCTTTTTCCACTTCGTCTGCGGTCTCTTTTGATATTTTGTCTTTGCTATCTTTGAGTGTTCTCTCTGCAGTGTATATTAATGACTCTGCTGTGTTTTTAAGCTCTATAAATTCCCTTATCTTCCTATCTTCTTCTGCATATTTCTCAGCTTCTTTCATCTTTTGCTCTATCTCCTCTCTTGACATCTTGTTAGGAGCAACTATTTTCATACTCTGCTCTTTGCCTGTTGCTTTATCTTTTGCTGTAACGTGCAAAATTCCGTTTGCATCTATATCAAATGTAACTTCTATTTGTGGCACTCCTCTTGGTGCTGGAGGTATTCCTGTAAGCGTAAACCTGCCAAGTGAGACATTATCTTTTGCAAGTGCTCTCTCACCTTGCAGAACGTGGATCTCTACCGATGTTTGCATATCCTCGGCTGTGGTGAATATCTGCGATTTTCTTATAGGTATAGTTGTATTCCTCTCTATAATCTTCGTCATGACTCCGCCAAGTGTTTCTATACCCAAAGAAAGTGGGGTTACATCAAGTAAGACAACATCCTTTACCTCTCCTGTAAGAACACCCGCCTGTATTGCTGCACCAAATGCAACTGCTTCCATAGGGTCTACTCCGCGCTCTATCTTCTTTCCAAGAAGCTGCTCCACATATCTTTGTACTATAGGCATTCTTGTAGGTCCACCAATTAGTATTACCTTGTCTATATCCTTTGGTTCAAGCTTTGCATCTTTGAGTGCCTGCATTACCGGTTTTGTTGTCCTCTCAACTATTGGCAAAACAATCTCTTCTAGCTTTGCTCTTGTTAGTGTATAGGTAAAGTGAACAGGCGTATTTCCAGGGCCTACTGTAAGGAATGGCAGGTTTATCTCTGTTTGCAATGTTGTAGAAAGTTCTATCTTTGCCTTCTCTGCAGCTTCTCTAAGCCTCTGCATAGCCTGCTTATCGTTTGAAACGTCAACACCAGTAGAAGTTTTTATCTCCTTTAGCAAAAAGTCTACTAGTGCATTATCCATGTCTGTGCCGCCAAGTTGTGTATCACCACTCGTTGCCTTTACTTCAAATACACCATTTCCAAATTCCATTATCGTAACATCAAGTGTTCCACCACCGAAATCGTATACAAGTATTTTCATCTCTTTGTTGAGCTTGTCTATGCCATAAGCCAAGCATGCAGCTGTTGGCTCGTTTACTAGCCTAACTACCTCTAAGCCAGCTATCTCGCCAGCGTCCTTTGTTGCTTGCCTCTGGTTATCATTAAAGTAAGCTGGGACTGTTATCACCGCTTGCTTTACTTCCTCTCCTAGATAAGCCTCTGCATCACGCTTTATCTTTTGAAGCAGTATCGCTGAAAGTTCTTGTGGTGTATATTCCTTGCCGAAGATCTTGTACTTGTAATCTGTTCCCATCTTTCTCTTAAAACCTGTTACAGTTCCTTCCGGATTTGCTATTGCTTGTCTTCTTGCTGGTTCTCCAACGAGTATCTGGCCATCTTTAGTAAATGCCACATAACTCGGAAAAGCCTTTCCATATAGAGTAATTCCTTCAGCACTTGGTATTAGAACAGGCCTACCGCCCTCTAATACTGCAGCCGCAGAATTTGAAGTTCCCAAATCTATTCCTATTATTTTAGCCATAAAACCACCTTTTTATTTTATTTTTTATTTTTGCCTTCAGCTTCACCGCTAGGCTCGCTCTTGGCCTTAGCAACTATAACAGTTGCAGGCCTGAGCAAAATGCCATTAAGCATATACCCCTTTCTTACAACCTCTAGTATTGAGCCCTCTTCCTTGTCGCTTTCCTTTGTAAGTATAATTTCGTGCTTGTATGGATCATATTTTCCATTTGTTTCTATAACTTCTAAACCCTCAGATTTTAATGCATCTAACAGGTTAGAGAAGATCATCTCAAAACCTTTTATCTCCTTGTTTTCTTTTGAACTTACTGAAAGTGCAAGTTCAAATTCATCTAGTGTTGGGAGAAGCTTTCTCATGAGCTCTGCCTTGCCAAGCAGTTTTGCATTCTCGTTTTCTTTTGCTGTGCGCTTTTTGTAATTGTCAAACTCTGCCGCAAGTCTTAAAAGTCTGTCCTTGAGTTCCAAGTACTCTTTCTCACTTACTAGCTTCTCCTCTTCCTTGCTTTCCTTACCTTCTTCCGCACTGCTTTGTTTAGCTTCTTTTGCTGCTTGGTCCTGTTTGCTCTCAGTGTTCTCTTTCTTTTGGTCTTTTGCTTCCTCTACCATAAATCTCACGCGATATAAGTTCATCAAATTTTTCTGCAAACTCTATAAGCCTGTTAAACTCCCTGAGCATATCTTCTTGGAGCTCTGCTATGGTGTCTTCGAGACTCATTGATCTCAAAAAGTATTTCCTGCCCTTTCTGACTACCAGACCTGTGCTTATTAGCCTATTGAGATGATAGATTATTGTACTTCTTGACATCTTCATTTTCTTATAAAGTTCTAGGCTTGTTACTCCCTCGCCTGAGATACTTTTCCTTATTACCTCTCTTAATATCTCTGGCTCTGACTCTTCCTCGAGATCAAACACCTTGCAGAACCACCGTGCAAGCTCATCTGAGGTCTCATTCGATGGTCTTGAAAGGGGCTTAATTACTAGCTTTTCTTCACTAGGCATATTTATAATTATATGCAGAAATATTTAAAAATCTTTGTTTTTTTCAAGAAAAAGTTGAAAAATTCTAATTTATTTTGTTTTTATTTGGTTCGTTGCTTTTAAGCTGTTCAAGGGCAGCAATTACTTTCCCTATGGAGCGTAGGGGAGACGCTCGCAGATGAAGCGAGAAGCCCCGAACAAGCAGATGTGACTCAAGAAGCCCCATCCGTAAGGATAGGGTAGTTAACAGTAAAAAATAGATAATGATGTGGACTCCGCGGGATTTTCGAAAAGAAGTATTCGAACCCGCAACCTCCTGCATGCCATGCAGGCGCGCTACCATTGCGCCAGGAGCCCACTATTCACATCACAGGGGATATAAATAGGATATTGCCGCCCCTCAAAAGTATAGTGCCTAGTTTTGCTTTTAAGTTACCATCCTCTAATTCTTCTGCATTCTCCAGCACTATGTTCATATGCACGTCAAACGATGTAACCACGCCTCTTATTTCTGTGTTGTTTTTAAGTCTCACTAAAATCTGCTGCCCAATAGATTTATTGAGCAAATCGAAAGGTCTTTCTTGCACCATTTCTTTCACCAAATCAAATAAAAATTATCTTCTATAAATTTATTTATCTTTCACTATCTTTCCATACATTGCTATTCTTTGCTCTTCTTACTTATTTTAGCTAGATCCTCTTTCTTTATCGCAAGCTTAACTCTTCCAGTGCCAAGCGCTATCTGTTTACCTACAAGTATGCTTTCTGTAACCCCTTTCATCATGTCAACTTCACCGAAAGCTGCCGCATTTATTAGATGCTTTACTGTTTCTTCGTATGCTGCTCTTGCAAAAACGGATTTCTTTTCGCCAGTTAATCCATGCCTACCAACATTTTTTATTTCGCCGTCATATGTCATTGCATCTGCAAGCAGAAGTATGTGCCTAGGGCTCACTGAAATGCCTTGTTGCGAAAGTGTCAAGAGGATCTCATTTGCTAATGTATTTCTTGCTGCTTCTATACCAAAAACTCTATACATCTCAAATATGTCATTAGTATAAAGTCTACTTTTATCAATTTCATCTATTTCCAGAAATGGACTTAGGTTGCTCTTATCTGTCAAAATATAATATTCGCCTGTCTTCTCATCCTGTTGTAATACACATGTACCTGCGCCTTCAACGCCGCTTATTGTAAGGTTCATTATCTTCATAGCCATTTCTCTTATGAATTTTATATCTCTCTTGTGGAAATTTACTATTATCTTCTTTTCGTTTGATTCTGTATCTACCTTAAGTAACTTGCTTATCTTCGATTCAACATCTTTTACTGTAAGATCATAAGCTTCTAACCTTTGTACATCTAATATTATTACAATGCTGCCTTTTCCAAAATTCTCTATTACATGTTTTGTTATGTTTGACATCTTTACTTCGTTTAGCTTTCTTGCAAGTTCGCTTGCTTTTTCGAAATTATTTTTTATACTAGCTTTTAGATATACGCTAGTTAAAGGAGATGCTGGCTTCTTCCTAGCGTCGATTAGCTCTATCATCCTCGGTAAACCGGCTGTAGCCATTTGAGAAGCCATACCTGCCAAGTGGAAAGAACTTATAATCATTTGCGTTCCTGGCTCTCCTATAGACTGTGCAGCAATAACGCCGACAGGCTCACCAGCATGAACAATATTTGGATCTTTATTCTCCTTCACCATTTACTCACTCTGCATCTCTTTTATAACCTCTTTTACTGGGTCTATACCATCGCCACCATATATTGTTTGAAGCAGCTTTCCATGAACATCTCTAACTGTAAGATCATAATCAACATAGTAATCTTGTAATGCATTATTTATTCTTCTATAAAGATAACCGCTTCTAGCGGTAAGCAGCGCTTTGTATACCTCCGAACCTCTTGAACCGATTGCATGCATATAGAAGTCTATAGGTGTTAAGCCGTGGAAGTAGTTTGATACTACAAAACCTCTTGCTGGAGGTGTTATATCATTTGGCTTTATATGTGGCAAAACTCTATTTGTTGCATATCCACGTTTTATTCTGCCACCAGATAGGGTTGCTTGCTGGCCCAGCAGCATATTCATCTGCACAACGTTCTTTTCACTACCTCTTGAACCTGCAAAAGCCATAAGTACAACGTCATTATCCTTTTCGCTGTGTGTTACAACATACTTTGCCGCAGCTGCTCTAGCAAGATCAAGCTCTGCGATTATCATTCTCTCTAAGGATTGCTTAAGCGTATAGCCGACAAGCGGCTCGAGCGTTTTCTTTTTGTAGCTCTCTATAAGCTCGTTTACCTTCTTAAATGTTCTTTCAATTATTGCAAGCCTCTCCCTTTCTACATCTTCATTTATCATATATTCTTTTATTCCGACTGTTATACCAGCAAGCGTAACGAATGCGTCTGCAAGTCTTGATGATCTGTTAAGAAAATCGCTTACTGCTTCCATGCCAAAATCTGCTGCAATCTTTGCGAGTAGCCTGCTTCCTCTGCCATAAGTTTCTTTTGTAAGAACACCTTCTACAAGTTTGCCATTTACAATCTTTACTGTTTGGCCTCTTACCTTTTGTTCAAAATTAAGTTTTGGTGGAAGGAGCATCGAGAATATATCTTTTCCAGCATATAAGCCATCTTTTCCAGGTTTTGGAAGTTCATATATACCAGCAAGCGCAAGCAGATAGCTAGCTTCTTTTTTTGTAAGCCTTGTTGTGTCTTCTGTTAGCAAATACATTCCCGTTACGCCGTCTTCATTGTTGGTAATTATAGCATCGCCCGTTCTTGGCGAGAATATTTGGTTGTTTACCCACATCAAATACTTTGCCTCTGCCTGTGCTTCTAATGTTTGTGGAACGTGCAAATTCATTTCGTCTCCGTCGAAGTCTGCACCATATGGGTGTGTTGCATCGAAATTGAGCCTAAACGTTTTTCCAGGCAATACCCTTACCTTATGGGCCATTATATTTATTCTGTGTAATGAAGGCTGCCTGTTAAATATTACAATATCGCCATCGATAAGCTGCCTCTCTAGTATATCGCCAGGTGCTATACTTTTAATAATTTCTTCCCTTGCACTTTCTACTATTCTCTTCCTCTTGCCGTCTTTTGTTATTATGTCAACAACCATCGGATATTCTGTTCTTGAAAGCCACTCTTTGGCTTTTTCCATATTCCATTCTGTTACATAGAATGGAACTGTGAGCTTCTTTGCAACCTCGTAAGGGACACCAACTTCATCGATGTCGATGTAAGGGTCTACAGATATTACAGTTCTAGCCGAGAAATTAACCCTTTTACCACTTAAGTTATATCTAAACCTACCCTCCTTTCCCTTTAATCTTTGTGCAAGCGTCTTAAGTGCTCTTCCACTTCTGTGCCTTGCTGGTGGTATACCAGGTGATTCGTTGTTGAAATAGGTTGTAACGTGATACTGAAGAAGTTCCCACAGATCATCTATAATTATTTGTGGAGCGCCAGCGTTTATGTTTTGTTCAAGCCTCTGGTTTATACGCATTATCTCTACTAGCTTATGTGTTAAATCATCTTCGCTCCTTTCTCCAGATTCTAGCGTTATTGAAGGCCTTACATTTACTGGCGGTACAAGAAGGTTTGTAAGCACAAGCCATTCGGGCCTGCTTGTTGTAGGATCTATGCCGAGAAGCCTCAGATCATCGTCGCTTATCTTGCTGAGCCTATCTCTTATCTCGTCAGGCTTAATCCTTCTATCTCCAATATAAAAGAATGTTGGGGGTTCAAACTTTATTTTTTGCTGAACAGCACCGCAGTGTGGACACTTCTTTATGCTTCTAAGTTTCTTTAATATTTGATTTTTCTCATTTATCTTATCAATGTCTGTTGCTTCTTCGCCTTCACTTACAACAATTTGTCTCATTGTTTCCTTTAGATCAGATATCTGCTCCTCATTAAGCAAAACCCTACCACATTCCTGGCATGTTGACTGAAGGAGCATATATATTATTTTAGCAAATTCAGAATGTATAACTGGTCTTACAAGCTCTATGTGGCCAAAGTGGCCAGGGCACACCTTGGCTCTTGCACCGCATGTTTTGCAAACAAGACCAGGGTCGATAACCCCAAGCCTCTGATCTACAAGGCCGCCATCAATTGGGTAGCCGTCTTCATTGTATGTATCTGGCACGGTAAGCTTTGCCACGCTAAGCTTTCTTATCTGCTCCGGTGAAAGTATACCAAACTTTATATAATCTATAGATTCAGCTTGCATAAAATATCACTCCTTCAGTTTTATTTTAGGGAAGATATGCAAAGACTTAATCTCATCGAGGAGAAGCTTGAAAGCGTAGCTTATCTCAACCTCCTCTAGATTGTTGCTCCCACATATCGGACAAACATCAACCTTCTTTATATAATCATGATAACCTATATTGCCGCATTCCTTGCACACAAGAACCTTTGTTTTGTCGCTCTGGTCAAGAAGTCTTTCCTTGAGCAGCAAGCTTGCACCATAACCTACTAATACATCTCTTTCCATCTCTCCAAACCTAAGACCACCCTGTCTTGCCTTTCCTTCTGTAGGCTGGTGTGTTAATATTTGTACAGGACCTCTGCTTCTTACCTGTAGTTTGTTGCTAACCATATGGTAAAGCCTGTTGTAATAGGCTATTCCAATAAAGAGCTCAGACTTAAATGGTTCACCTGTTATACCATCATATAATATCTCTTCACCATATCTATCGAAGCCATGTTGCTCAATTATCTTTGCATACTCTTCAATTCTTTTATCACCCTCCTCAGCAAACGGCGTGCCATCTATTTGCTTTCCTGTAAATGCTGCAGCCTTGCCAGCAAGCTCCTCTAGCAAATGACCAAATGTAAGTCTTGAAGGTATACTGTGCGGGTTAAGTAGAAGATCAGGCACTATACCATCTTTTGTAAAAGGCATATCTTCAGGCGGAACAATGAGTGCAACAACTCCCTTCTGCCCATGCCTGCTTGCAAACTTATCTCCTTTCTCAGGTATTCTCAAACTTCTAACCCTTACTTTTACTATCTTTGTCTTGCCTGTTGTCTCTGAAATGATTACGCTGTCTACTACACCATGTTCACCAGACTTTAGGGCTATTGAGTCATCTCTTATCTTTTCTTCCAATCCGGTCGCACCCAGATTTTCTTCTAAGAATCTTGGTGGTGCCACCTTTCCTATTAGAACGTCACCTTCATCTACTTCTGTTTCGGGTTCTACAATACCATCATCGCTCAGCTTTGAATAAGCACTTTCTCCCATATAGCCTTCTGCTGTTGGGGGTGGAATCATAAAAGTATCCTTCTGGCCACTTGAGTATCTTCTCTCTTCATCAGCATAGGTTTTATAAAACATGCTTCTTCCCAAACCTCTGTCTACAGCAGCTTTGTTTAATACTACAGCATCAGCCATATTATAGCCGTAGTATGATGCAAGTGCTACAACGAAGTTCTGGCCACTAGGATGTGTTTCTATCTTAGCCGCCTTATAAGGAACCGTTGTTATCAGAGGAACTTGTGGATAAAAAAGTATATAGGATCTTGAATCAAATCTTAAATTGAAGTTTGTAGCATATAGACCTTCGCTCTGTTTTATAAAGTTTGCGCTCATTGCATGCCTTGCTGCGCTATTGTGCTCTTGATATGGGCTTGAACCAAGAGTAAAGCCGAAGATAGAATCCAAGTCTACTTCCAAATGCGTTGTTTCGTTTGTTATCTTGCTTTCATCCAACGCAACAAGTATATTTTCTTCCTCTTCAGCATCAAGATATTCTATAATGCCATGCCTTACAAGATAGTTGAAATCTATCTCTTTCTTCTTCAGCTTTTCAAGAAGATCAGGAGTTAACTTTGATTTACCATTCTCAACAATAATATATGGCTTTCTTACTCTTCCAACATCTGTGTTTACATGAACCACATTTTCCTTGCTAAGGTAGGCAACATTTACTTCACCAGAGATAATGCCGTTCCTTCTAGCACGCCTAATCTCATTTGCATATTCTTCTCCATTTTCTACGTAGCCTATAATCCTGCCGTTTAGATAAACGTAACATTTTTCGTTTATTTTCTTAACCAAAACACCACCTATTAATCCTTCTTCAATCCGAGCTCCTTTAGCTTCTCTTCGGTGAACTTCTCATCAGCACCTATTGTTACCTTTGCCATCATTGCAAGATATTTTGTGAGTCCTACCTCTTGGCCCTCTGGAGATTCAGAAGGGCATATCTTGCCCCACTGTGTTCCATGGACGTCTCTAGCTCTAAAGTGGGGGTGCTTTTTTGCAAGTGGCGACTTTACACGCCTTAAATGAGCATATGTGCTCATAATATTTGTTCTGTCAAGAACCTGCGATACACCAGTCTGGCCTGCAACCCACGTGCCCGTGCCCATTGCATATAAGATTTTTTCAGTTAGCGTGTCTGAGCTCACTATAGTTTGTATGCTCATTTTTCTTCCACGTGCACTTGTTCTTTCGATCTGGTACTTGACATCTTTTACGAAAAACTTGAACGCATAAGCAAAAAGCTCTTCCATTAGGTCGCCAGCAAGCTTGAGCCTTTTGTTTGCATAATGATCTTTGTCATCTTGTTTAAGATATTTATTAGCAACGAGCGAAGCTCTTTTTGCTGCTTCGATAAGATATTTTCCTTTTTCCTTTCTATCCTCTGGGGTGATGCCTATATGTGGGAGCAAGTAGTTGTCTAATACTGTTTCTGCGCGCTTCCTCTGATAGTCTTCTGCTTGTCCTGGCGCTATCTCCTTTCCTATCTTTAGTATAGCTTCTGATGGGCCAATATCGTTTGCTTCGCTGCCCTCTATATTGTAGATAAAATCATTCTTAACAGCCTGTATAGATTCGATCTGCTTAATTATATCATTTACTGTAAGGCCAAGAGCCCTTAGTAAAAGTATAAGCTCTGTATTCTTAGGCCCGTTCGGGAAGTTTACAACAAATGAGCCGCGCTGATTTCTTGATACTGCGCACCTTGCCCTAAATGTACCTACTGTAGAAAAGATCTTGCTTGTAACCTCTGTGCCACCTTTTTCTTTTGCTGTAATTATCCTGTTTGGTGCAAGATCTTCTAAGCCTATAAGAACACGTTCTGTACCTTTTATTATGAAATAACCACCAGGATCGTCAGGGTCTTCTCCACTCTTTATAAGCTGGTCCCTTGACATATTCTTCATATGGCATAGATTGCTTCTTACCATCACAGGCAGCTCTCCTATGAAAACTTCGCCATACGATGCCTCTTTCTCTATGCCTCTTATAACAGGTATAAACTCTAGGAATATTGGTGCTGCATATGTAAGGTTTCTTAGCCTTGCCTCATTAGGCATTATACTGCGTCTTGAACTGTCTGCTTCTATTATTGAAGGTTTCTCAAGCCTGACTCTGCCCAGCTTAAGTGAGAAATCTTCTATGTTTGGTTGTATCGAACCTTGCTTTGCTATAACGCGCTGAATACCAAAATCTAAAAATCTGTTAAAGCTCTCTATCTGCTGCTGGACTAGAGAAGTTGAGCTCAAATATGCTTCGAGTATCTCGTCTGCCATAAATCAACCCTTTACAACAAGCCTGTAGTATACATATTTATTTTTACCTTGAAAGGGTGGATCTTTTCTATATATTTTTATAATCTGACCAGGTTTAGCACCTAATTTTTTTGCTTGTGGGTCGCTCTCGAATATTTTAGGTAGGTCTTCTTTATTTACATGCAACTCTTCTAAAACTTTCTTAGCCTCTGCATCTGTTAATAACTCATGAACTGGTACTAATATGTGCCCTGTTTCTTCTACCAAGACATCCACCTAAAATGAGCGCTCACTGAGAATACACATACAGGCTCTATTTATATTGCGCAATAACATTTATAAATATTTATATCAAATTTAATACCTACTTTATGCACCATTTATGCGTTAGGCAAAGTGCTATTTGTTTCTCTTTTCATCGCTTTTCTCGTTTTTGGTCTTCTATATAGCACTTCATTTATTTCTAAAAGTTCACAAAACTTGCTACTCAGCAAGCTTTTAAATTTTGAATTTAAAGATACTAACATGCTTGTAATGGGTATAGAAAGCAGCGCGCATACTTTGGGAGTTGGTATAGTAAAAAACGGCGAGATACTTGCGAATGAAAAGATCTCTTATAATGTAGGAAGCGGAGGCATGATACCTTCTAAAGTGGCTGAATTCCATATAGAGAATGTTAGCAAGGTTATAGAGTCTTCTTTGAAGAAAGCCGGTATAAGCTTAAAGCAAATAGAAGGTATAGGTTATACGCGTGGACCAGGTATGGGGCCTTGCCTTCAAGTTGGTGAGCTAGCTGCAAAGACAATAGCAAATAAGCTTGGCATACCAATAACACAAGTGAACCACGGGGTAGGGCATATCGAGATAACTAAGCATGTCGCAGGTTTAAATGATCCACTCGCACTTTATGTTAGTGGTGGTAATTCACAAATATTAAAGCTTGTTGATAAGCCATATAGACACTACCATGTTCTTGGAGAAACGCTTGATATAGGCATTGGAAACATGCTTGATTCGTTCGCAAGGGAGCTCAAGCTTGTTCCTGCGTGGGGCTCTAGCGTTGAGAAAGAAGCAGAAGGTGGAAAATATATAGAAATGCCTTATACTGTAAAGGGTATGGACTTTGCATTTACAGGCCTTCTGACTTATGCGAAAAAGCTTATAGGAAAAGTAAGCAATAAAGATCTTTGTTACTCTCTTCAAGAGACCGCTTTTAGTATGATATGCGAAGCCACAGAGAGGGCTCTTTTACTTACAAAAAGCAGAGAGCTTTGCGTTTGCGGCGGTGTTGCGCAAAGTACAAGGCTTAAGGAGATGCTAAGCAATATAGCAAAAGAGCATAATGTGAAGTTCGGCTTTGCACCAAACGAGTTCAACGGAGATAATGGGGCAATGATTGCATATGTGGCTGAAAGACTTATTAAGAGCGGTTATACTAGCAAAATAGAAGAATGTGGAATAGAGCAAAGGTATAGGATTGAAAAGGCGGTGGTTCCTTGAAGCTATTGAGTGAGGGAGCAGAGGCAAGAATATATATGCAAGAAATATTCGGCGAGCGAGTAGTGGTAAAAGAGAGGATTAAAAAAGAATATAGGGTGGCAAGCTTAGATGAAAAGCTTAGGCTTGCAAGAACTAAGAATGAAGCCAGGATTTTGTATAGGGCGTTTAAAGCCGGAGTTAAAACACCAAGGCTTATTGGTGTTGGAAGGTTCTCAATCTATATGAGCTATCTTGAAGGAAAACTGCTACGTGATGTAAAGAAGAGCTCATATCTACTAAGGCAAGCCGGCCTTCTTCTTGCTAAGATGCACAATGCTGATATTGCACATGGCGATTTTACCCCTGCAAACATAGTGGTAAGCAAAAACAGTGTCTATGTTATAGATTTTGGATTAGCAGAGATAAGCAAAAGTATAGAGGAAAAGGCGATAGACCTGCTTTTGATGAAGCGCTCCCTCAACGAGAAGCAATATAAGGTGCTTGCAGATTCATATGCAAAAGCCTATAAGGAATCGAGTAATATATTCAGAAAGCTTGCTGAAATAGAGAAGCGCGGCAGATACCAGATAAGAACACTTGCTTAGTTCTTCTCTAATTTTAAAGCCGGCAAGTTTCTTTTGCACCATTTCTCTGCATTCAAGAGACTTGCCTCTTTTCTTGAGGGGGCTCAGAAAATTAGAACTCAGTGCAAGTATTTCTTTTATCTAATTACACCTTTATTCAAAAATAAAAAGTCATCTTCCCTGCTCGAGCTGTTCTGCTTTCAAAAATTTACAGAATGCATAGCAGAAGGCCCACGAATTTATTCGTGGGGGTGTCAGTTAGAGCTCACCAACCCTTCTCTTCTGCGCCCTCTTTAATCTTCTTCTTCTTTTCTTTACCCACTTCCAGCGCATTCTTCCTTTCTTTTTCCATTTTCTAGGTATACTTCCCATTAAAACACCATACAAATTATCGCAAGAATATTTAGTATATAAGATTTTTATATGTTGATAACTAAATCTATTTGGTGCTTTATATGCATAAAGGGGCCATAGCCTATTTAGTAATAGGCATTTTTCTTCTAATAATCTTCCTACTTTGGTATGTGCACATAGGAGCTAGCAAGCACATAACAACAATTACTACAATAGCATCAACAACTTCCTCCCTGACTACTACCATTATTAATAAAAATTTAACTAACACTACGACAACAACGACAATACCTCCTGTAGGTAGCTGCTTGTCACCAAATAAAACATTGGCCTTGGAAAACGGCAATTTCTCTACAGGCACATATGAGGATTGGAACTTAACAGGCTATGGTTTTGGGAGCGCACCACTAAATATTACATGGGCTAACAATAATTCATGCTATTATAACACAACATGGATGGGCTACAATGGCAATTTCTTTGCAACAACATATCATTGCGGCCTTGTCCTACAAGTAGGAAATCTTACCTCAAAGCCATTTGAAGTAGTGCTGCCTTATCTTAACTTCAAAATAATCTCACCTTATGATGCACAGCTATATGTTGAGATAATAAAGGACGGCAAGCCTGTAATAATAACACATTATAATACCTACAATGCGCCAGGCAATCTTTATCCGACAAGCCAATTCGAGAATGCAAGCATACCTATTGCAATGTTTATGTGCCAGAATGTAAGCGTTAGAGTAGTTGCAAATGTGGTTGGCACTGTTGTAAACAGGCTTGACTATATAGCAGTGGGCGACTTTTATCAGAGTGCAGTGCCAATACAAACACCCGGCATCGTTGTAAACCAGCAGATAGTAAGTTGATATGATGGTTCTTAAGTTATATAACACACTTGGGCGCAAAATACAGCCTTTTAGAAGCATAAAGAAAGGAAGCGTTGGAATGTATACATGCGGCCCTACAGTATACTGGTTTGCACATATAGGTAACATGCGCACATATGTACAAGAGGATATTTTGAAGAGGACACTGCTTCACAATGGTTATAAAGTAAAGCATGTTATGAATATAACAGATGTGGGCCATCTTGTTGGAGATTCAAACATAGGCGAGGATAAAATAAAACTAGAGGCGAGAAAGGAGCATAAGAGCGCATATGAGGTTGCAAGATTTTACGAAGAGGCTTTTGTAAGAGATATAAAGAGGCTCAATATAATAATGCCAGATATTATGCCGAGGGCTACCGAGCACATAAATGAGATGCTTGCCCTTATAAAAAAGCTTGATGAGAAAGGCTACTTATACAAGGTTTCTACAGGCATTTACTATGATACCTCTAAGTTTAAAGATTATGGTAAGCTTACAGGCATGAGCTTTGAGGAACTTAACAAGTATCTTAAGGCCGGCGCAAGGGTTGAGAGAGCTGCAGGCATAAGGAATACAACAGACTTTGCGGTATGGCGCTTTGCAAAAGCTGATGAAAAGGAGATGGTATGGGATTCCGAATGGGGGCGCGGCTTTCCGGGCTGGCATATCGAGTGCAGTGCAATGAGTATGAAGTACCTCGGTGAGCATTTCGACATTCATTGCGGTGGCATAGATCATATACCAATACACCACACAAACGAGATAGCCCAGTCAGAGGCAGCAACCGGCAAGAAGTTTGTAAATTATTGGTTGCATGTTTCTTTCCTAACAGTAAACAACATGAAGATGGCAAAGTCGCTCGGAAACATATACACAGTGCAAGATATAATAGACAAAGGTTATTCACCACTCTCGCTAAGATTTTTCCTGCTATCTAGCCACTACAGAAGCCAGCAAAACTTCACTTTTGAAGCCCTTGAAAATGCAGATAAAACGCTCAAGAGCATTTATAATTTCATAAGGGAGATGAATGCAGTAAAGGAAGAAAAGGAGTTTGATAAAGGTGTTGAAAAGGAGCTAGAGAAATTCCACACGCAGTTCTTCGAAGAGTTAAACAACGATTTGAACACGCCAAACGCGCTTAAAGAAATGCACGCACTTATAAGCTATGAAAACAAGAGGCTAAGCGAAGGAAAGGTTGGGGCAAGCGAAGCAAAGCGGGTCATAGAGATAATGCTTGATTTTGATACAATACTTGGTCTTGACCTCAAAAAGGAGCTAGAGGAGAAGAAGCTGCCAGATGAAGTGGAAAAGCTTATAGAAGAGCGAGAAAGAGCGAGAAAAGAAAAAGATTTTGATAAAGCAGACCGCATAAGAAAGGAGATAGAAGAAAAATACAATATAATAATAGAAGATACAAAGACGGGCGTTAAGTGGCATTATAAGTAGCTACTGGTCTGTCTTATCCTCATAAGTTGATGTGTTTGTATCTTGCTCTTCATTTGTAGAATCGCTTGGCTTGCTTTCTTCCTGAATATTATCATTCTCTAACGCTTTCTTACCGCCTCTCTTTTTCTGCTTCTCTGTTTTGGCATTTGCAAAAAGTGTGTCAACATCCTCTATATTCTGCGAATCAATCCACGCTTTTATATAAGTAGCAATGTTCCTCAGCGGCTTTGAATATCTGTCTGTAAATGAATAAGCGTTGTTCTCATGCTTCAATATACCAACATTAACACCAAAGTCAAGATATCGCTTCCATGTAGCGAGCGGTAGTTCTTTACCGCAATCCTTAAGCCTAAGCTCGCCGTGCTTCTTCACTTCAATAAGTGCTTTAGCAAACCTATACGCCTTTGTCTCATTTTCAAAATATATTTTAGCAAGCTCCCTAACATTAGGGTTCTTTAGCTTTTCCTTTAATGGTGCGTCTTCAAATTCCCAATATTTTATCATCTAAATCAATATTGTATGTGATATAAATTATAAAAATACTTTCGATTTTAAATTGACTTTGGGGTGTGGCGTAAGATGAATATACGCAATGAGCATTAACACAAGGAATTGGACATGCAAATTAGGAAAGTGTGCTAAATTATTAAAAATTAGCGGATAAATAGAAATAAAAGAAAAACTGATTCTATGGATAAGCTTAAGATCGCATTTTATACCGATACATACCTGCCCGCTGTCGATGGTGTGGTTACATCTATGCTTGGCTTTAAGAAAGAGCTTGAGAGGAGAGGGCATGATGTGTATATTTTTGCAAGTGGTGACGCTAAATCTAAAAAAATATATTCAAATAGCCATGTGTATATAGTCTCTGGAATAAGCTTCAAACCATATCCTCAATATAAGCTGGCCTTCTTCCCTTATCATACTGTATTGAAGCTACAAAAAGAGAAGATAGATATAATGCATGCCCAAACACCGTTCTTTATGGGTTTTACAGCTCTTACAATAGCGAGGGTGATGAAGCTACCTATAGTTGGTTCTTTTCACACATTTATAAACAATAGAAAGATTCTTGATGAGTATTATCCTAAAAACAGGCTTCTCAAAAAATTTACAAGCAGGTACTTATGGAAGTATACAAAATTCTTTTATAGAAAATGTGATGTTACAACAGCCCCTTCAAATACAGTAAAAGAAATATTGGAAAAAAACAAGATACCAAACGTCGTTGTTGTGCCTAACGGAGTTGATGTGACTAAATTCAACACTAAGGTAGATGGCGAAGCTATAAAGAAAAAACATAATCTTAAGGAACACGTTGTTCTTTATGTAGGAAGAATAAGTAAGGAAAAGAGAATAGAGACTATGCTTAAGGCTGCAAAGCTTCTCTCAAAAAAGAGAAGTGATATATCCTATCTTATTGTTGGGCATGGTCCTGCGATGGATCATTACAAAATGCTTGCGGTAAGGTTAGGCATTGCAGATAAAATAAAATTTGTTGGTTTTGTGCCTGATCAAGAGCTGCCAAGCTATTATGCTGCCTCTGATATGCTTTGCATGCCTTCTACATTTGAGACACAGGGGGTTGTAGCGATAGAAGCAATGGCCTGTGGCAAACCTGTTGTTGGCGCAAACTTTCTCGCATTAAAGGAGATAATTAAGAACGGTAAAACAGGAGAGAAATTCAAACCAAATGATTACCAAGCATGTGCAAGAAAAATAGAAAAGGTTTTAAATAATTCCGAAGCATATAAGAGAAATACTGTTGCTCTGGCAAAAGAGTTTTCTATACCTAATGCAACAGATAAGTTATTGAATGTTTATAATAAACTGTTAGAAAAGGCGATTTACTGAAAAGTGATGAAGTTAATTCCAGTAACGGAGAGGTGAATAACCTGA
The DNA here is from genome assembly GCA_046536795.1 of Microcaldota archaeon. Classification (GTDB taxonomy): domain Archaea; phylum Micrarchaeota; class Micrarchaeia; order Micrarchaeales; family CABMGC01; genus JAGDYD01. Next base: position 217,307 of record JAWDMB010000001.1, read on the forward strand.
ACACAACCAAGCATGAAGATACAGCTCAGCCAAGCGTAGGCAGTGTTGAGAATGCAACGAACAGCGTCGAAAATGCAGTGAAAGAAGAACCAAAAGATCCTAGGGTAGAAGAGATTAAAAAGAATATAGAGGAGGAGAGGAAGAAGAGGTTTGGCATAATAGATGAGCTAAAGAAGCTTAGGAAGAAAGTCGGTTTTAAGAAGGCAGAGCAGTCTGCAATACTAAAGCTGCTTGAGAATAATAAGGAAGAAAAGAAGATAGGCTATCTGCTTAGGCTAAAGGAAAAGCTCGAGTTTAAGATATCTACAGAGGCTTCCACCCTTGAAGCAGAGAAGGAGCTGATAAGGCGAATAAATGAAGTGAATGAGGAGCTCGATAGAGCTATAAAGAACAAAAGGCTAAAAAGGCGCGCAGAGCTTTTGAGCTCAGATATAGAACAGCTTAACAAAGAAATAGAAGAGAAGGAAAAGCTCGTTAAGGAATCAGAGAAGAAGCTTGATGAGTTGTATGATAATTTAAGAACCCTCCTTGGCAAGAAGAAGCAAAGGCCTAAGGAAAGAAGAAATCCTCCTAAGCAGCAGGAGATCAGCTTGGCAGATGTTGCAATAATAAAAGATAAAACTAACAAGAACGGCAAGCCCAATACTGATGAGACCGAAGATATAGAAAGCAATTAAAGGTGTTTTTTTGAAGATCAAATTTTTTGGTGCTGCGCGCGAGGTAGGGCGCAGCTGCATACTTGTAGAAAGCTCAAATACGAAGATCCTTCTTGATTGTGGTGTTAAGCTCGGTGAGAAGGAAGAATATCCTATAATAAAAGATGATGAATTAAATGATATTGATGCAATAATAGTAACACATGCACATCTTGACCACGTTGGTTACCTGCCACACGTATTCTCAACTGGTTGGAAAGGTTTTGTATATGCTACTAAACCAACATTCGAGCTTTCTAATGTTCTTATAAGTGATTATCTAAGAATATCTAACCCAAGCAATATAACAAAGGATGGTTTAGCAAGAATGCAGAGAGGTTTTAAGCTTGTAGAATATCATAAAGAGTTTCCTATAAAAGATTTAAAGCTAAGATTTATTCCAGCGGGCCATATTTTAGGAAGTGGGCTCGTAGAGATAAGTGGAGAAGGCAAAAAGCTTTTGTATACCGGCGATATAAACCTGAGGAAGACAAGGCTTCTTGATGCGGCGCATGTTGAGCACTTGCATGCTGATATCTTGCTAACAGAGAGCACATATGGTGGCGATAATGATATATTTCCATCGGAGAAAGAGCTACTTAGTAGTATGTTAAAGAGCATAAAAGAAACGATACAGAAAGGCGGGAAGATAATAATACCAAGCTTCGCCGTTGGCAGAGCACAAGAGATCCTTTTCATACTTGATGATTACATAAGATCCGGCCTTTTGCCGAAGGTGCCTATATATGTAGATGGTATGATCAACAAGGCAATGCGTATACATAGGCACAATGTAATTTACTGCAGGGAAGAGCTTCAAAAAAGGATCTTGATGAGCGATGATGATCCTTTCAAAAGCAAAAATTTCCACATAATTGATACAAAAGGCAGCAGAAGCAGAGCGATACATGAGGATGAAGCAGGGATTATAGTTACAACTAGCGGTATGATGACGGGTGGGCCAGTACTAAAGTATGTAGAAAAGCTGGCAGGCAACGAGTTAAACAAGCTTATCCTTGTCGGATACCAAGCAGAGGGCACGCCAGGAAGAAAGCTTGCTGATGGTGCAAAGGAACTTGAGATAAATGGAAGAAAGGTAAACATTAAAATGGCTGTAGAGTTTTACCATCTTTCTGCTCATGCTGATAGGCCGCAGCTCCAAAAGCTTGTAAGCGATTTAGAAGGCTTAAAAAAGGTTTTCGTTATTCATGGCGAAGAGAATAAGAGCGAAGAGTTTGCCAGGTATCTTTCAAAAAGATATGAGGCACATGTTCCAAAGCTTGGTGAAGAATACATTGTATAATCACTTTGAGAGCAGCGAGATAAGTTTTTATATATTTGTCTTCATAATATCTTAAGCTCAGGCTTGTTTTCCCGCAAGCACTGCAGTTTTGCAGGAGGGATTTTATGCTAGAAGATAAATTTGATCAGTTTTCAAAGTTCCTAGCTGAGGAGAAGGGTAAAAGAAAGTTTAAGCAGAGCGTTGAGCTTGCAATAAATTTTAAAGGTATAGATTTCTCAAAGCAGGATAATAGGCTAAACATGGAAATAATATTGCCCTACAGCAAGGGCAAGGTCGGAAAAGCAGCAATCTTTGCAACCGATAGAAACCTTATCTCAAAGGCTCAGCAGCTGGGTGTTGAGGTAATAGATGGAACAAAGATAGATTCAATAGCAAATGATAAGGAAAAGCTTAACTCTTTACTTAACTATGAACTTCTTGCTCAGCCAAACCTTATGCCTGAGATTGCTAAGAAGCTTGGCCAGTTCTTGGGGCCTAGAAATAAAATGCCGAAACCTTTATTTGATCCAAACGACCTTGAAAAGTTTGTTTCAAACATATCAAAAAGGATAGTCATAAAAAGCAAAGGTAGGTTCCTGCCTACTGTTCACACAGTTGTGGGTAGCGAAGATATGAAGCCTGAAGAGATATTTGAAAACATAAAAGAGGTAATAAATAATATTGCAAAGAAGGTTGGGCAAACGCACATTAAATCAATATTTGTCAAGTTAAGCATGAGCAAGCCTCTAAAGCTGTTGTAGTGATCTTTATGCCTATGCTAAAAAAAGATAAGATAGAACTTGTAAACAAGCTAAGAGAAGAGGTTAAAAATTACAAGACAGTAGGGGTTATGCCTATAAATGCAATACCAGATAGACTATTGCAAAAAGTGAGGAATTCTTTAAGAAATGATACAAAAATTGTTTTTGCAAGAAAGAACCTTCTAATTAAAACACTTGAATCTGATCCAAATCTTTCAAAGCTTTCTCAGTTTATCGACAAGAACAGTGTGCTTGTCTTGTCTAATAAAGATCCTATAGAGCTTTATAACGTGCTGAAGTCAAACAAGTTAAAACTTGCCGCAAAGCCAAACCAGATTGCACCAAGCGACATATTGATAGAAGCGGGTGAGACAAGTATACCTCCAGGTCAAGGGGTAACAGATCTTAAGGCGGCAGGCATAGATGTGCAGATACAAAAAGGTAAGGTGGTAATAGCAAAGAGCAAAGTCCTTGTGCCAAAGGGCGGGAAGATAACCCTCGCAGTTTCAAAGGCACTAAGAATGCTCGATATATATCCATTTGAAGTTGCACCAGAGCTTGCGGGGGCCGTTTCCAATAATATATTATTTACAAAAGAGGTATTCAGCATAACAAAGGAAAGCGTAACAAATGATATAGCTGTTGCATTTATGAGGGCGTATAACCTAACTATAGAAGCGGGCTATGTAACCGAATACAACGTAGAAGCATTGATAAGAAAGGCGTATCTTTCAGCATTTGGCTTGGGCTTAGCCGCAAACATATACGAGCCTGAAATAGTAGAGAAGCTTCTTGCAAAAGCGGTTGCAGAAGCTCTAAATATCAAGTTGAGTGCTAATATTGAATAATATTTTATGGGGTGAAAAGAGATGGAATATATATATGCTGCACTTTTGCTTGACGCAGCTGGAAAAGAGATAAACGAAAAAGATCTCATGAAGATAGTTGAAGCCGCAGGGTTTCAGCCAGACGAAGCAAAAGCAAAGGCTGTGGTAGCGTCACTAAAAGGCATAAATATAAAGGAAGTGATTAAGAACGTACAGAATATACAGACAACGCAAGCTGCAGCTCCTCAGCAGGAAGCAAAGAAGGAGGAAAAGAAAGAAGAGAAAGAGGAAAAGAAGAGTGAAGAAGAAGCAGCTGGTGGTCTGGCTAGCCTGTTTGGCTAACCACAATTAAACCTGTGGGAGATCGCATATGCAATCTCCCCTAACTTCCTTTGTTTAAAGAGACGCTTTGATTTTGTAGAAGCTTATATTTTCGTGCAAAGCCTGGTTGTAGAGAATGTAAATGTTTTTGACAGATAGTTTTTATATTTAAATGGTTTGTAAAACTTGGTTATGGTGGTTTTGTGAAGGTTTGGGTTGATAAAACAAAGTGCACCGGATGTGCGCACTGTCATGATGTATGCCCTGTGGCTGTTTACGAGATGAAAGATAGAAATGCAAGCGATGTGAATAGTGATCCAGCACCACCAGAACAGCAGTGGAAAGGGAAAACAAACGAGGAGGTATACAATAAATGGAAAGATGTTCAGGATGGACATCGCCACTTTGCAGAGAAGTATGAAAATGGAAGTGGTGGTATTTCTGTTGCGGTTAATGGCGATGCATGCATACTCTGCCAAGCTTGCCTAATAGAATGTGAAGGAGAATGTATAACAATAATAGATGATTCGGGCGCAGAGTATCATTCAATCTATAAGTAAAAAGGATCGATTTACTTTTTCTATTTTTCATTACTTTTTCTGCACCAAATTCTTGTTTTGCTCAAATCCATTTATGAATATATCTGATGATAGTTTAAATCTGGAAATGCTGTGCAATATCACGTTGCCCTTTCCCTCAAATTTTGCAAGAAAGAGACCTACACCTCCAAACAAGGCTGTTCTTATATTATCAACAAACTTTATCCTATAATTAAGTGTAGCCGAAAAACCAGCTATGTGTCCAGGATCAACTTCGAGTGCCTTTGTTCCATCAAGCTCATATTCTATAATATCACCTACAGTGTGTATAAAAACAACTCCTGGTCCTTCAAATTTCTGAAGTATAAGACCCGCACCGCCAAAGAACGCGGCACCCAAACTTACTGTCTGTATAGTAAACTTTACAGAATCTTCTGCGGCGAGAAAGGCGTAATGCTCTGCAACAAAAGATTCGCCTTCTCCTAGCTCTATCGCTTTTATTTTGCCTGGCATTATGCCAGACATCGAAACAACCCCCGGCGTATCTTTCGGAGAAAACTCTGTGAGCATAGCTGTTGCACCAGTTATTTTTCTCTCTATAGCGCCCACCAGGCCACCAACAAGCCTTGGCACCATAACCACATTTTCGCTTTTGCTTACAAGCTTTCCAGAATCGCCATAAATCTTCTCTCCTTCCTCAAGCTCTATATCTAAGCTTTGCATCGAGTTGCCTACTATACTATACTTCATTTATCCACCTTCAATAAAGTATCAACAATATTGTTTAGCTCTTCACCGTCTACATTAAGTCTGTACCTTGACATTATATTACTTACAATTAAGCCCTTTTGTTTAGTTCCTTTCTCAATTTCATTTCTTACAAGTTCTACAAGTTTGTCTCCCGAAATGCGAATGAGTTTTTGCTCCTCTATTATTTTGTCTACATCAGCGCAACTTTTAGGAATAGCACTTATTATTGGTTCAAAAGCTTGCTTTGTTATTATCCTGTCATTATACCTTTTAAAAATACACACAAGCGTATCGTTGCTAACTTTTTCAACTTCTTTGCCAAGCCTCTTGAGCTCCTTCATTTTTTGGAGAAGCGTAATGGCTATTAGCTGGTAATCATCTTTTATTTTTTCTGCTATGTAAAAATAATCTTGAAGTTTTGGTGACCTAATAAGCTCCTCAACTATCTGTTTATTACCAATCTCATTCATAAGTCTGCTCTCTATCTTTTCTATGCTTGGCACATTCTTTTTTATTTCTTCGTAGTGCTTGTGATCTACTAGTATGGGCCTTTCATCTGTCTCTGGATACATCCTCGCCCCTCCAGGAAGTGGTCTTAAGAATTTGGTTGTATTCTTTTTTGAGTCTATACCTCTTGTTTCTGGCGGCACGCCTTTTATTGCATGCTCTGCCCTATAGCGCGCAAGTGAGATTGCTTTTTCAGCCTTCTCCTTCTCTCCTGCGATGATGATAAAAGCATCATTTTCTTTAATCCCTAGCTTGTTACAAAGATTATTTATCTCTTCCTCGGAAATACCATAGCCATTTAAGTCCTCATCGCTGTGTATTATACCCCCTACTCCAGCAATCTTTGCATAATCGCTTATCTCACTACCTAATCTTCTATCAGGATTTATCTCCATACCTATTAAACCTTTGAATCCACTAAGCTTCGCGGCAAGCACAATTCCATTTTTCTCTATAGCACTCTTTATTATTTTTGTATTAGTTTTTGAGAAAATATCTGTGACATCAATCGCCTCCCCTACCTCTGCTTTTCTCTCTTTAAGTTTTTTGCTAATTTCAATAAGCTTCTGCTGTCTTTCTATCTCGTTATCTATAATTTCATCCATTACTTCGAGTTCTTGGAAGCCTTTAATTTCTATCCTTGCACCTCCCTTTATCGATACATTGACGTCTTGCCTTATGGTGCCTATTCCTCTTTGGACCTTTCCCGTTAACCTTAGAAGTGTTCCTATACGCATCGCTACTTCTTTGGCTTCGTCCGGGCTCCTAATTTCAGGACCTGTATCTATCTCAATTAGCGGTATACCAAGCCTGTTTACATTATAAATAACAACTTCGCTGTCAGAGCTCTCTATCCCGCACGACTCTTCCTCTAAAAATATAGAAGGTATACTTATCTTCCTTTCATTAAGCTCAAGAAAACCATCATAGCCTATAAGCATTGTCCTTTGGAATGCGCTTGGGTCGCTGCCATCAACAACCTCTTTTCTCATAACCTCTATTTCATCAGGCAAGCTGGCGTTGAATGTTGCCGCTATAAGGTATGCAATCTCTAGCGCTTCTTTGTTTACTTCATGTGGTGGCTCTTCATCTATTTCCACAAGACATGAAGTATCTTTGTATGTGTTATATATAAAGTGCCTACCCTTCATGCTTTCAAATCCTGTTGCCTTGTCTATCTCGCCAAGTTCACCAACAACCGCTCTTTGTGTTCTTTCTATTTTTATTGGTAACCTCTCACCCTCTTTATCTGCGCTGCAGGAGCAGAAAAGCTTCTCGCTTGTAAGGAGTCTTTGGTGTATCTCCAAGCCGCATTTGAACCCTATTTTCTGATAATAATCTTTTTCTTGCTTCATATAAACCAGTCTATTTCGCTTCTCTTTGTGATCTCGCCCGCAATATTTACATTTAGCAATTTCTCCGCTTCTTCTTTCTTGTAGTTTCCAAGTAGAAAGCCTAACTTGACATAAGCCACCTCTGGAAGCATATCTTCACAGTATATAGCGCCAGCATTGCTTAAGAGCCTTAGATTCCTATATACATTTGGATTAACCCTGCCGTAAAGGCATTGCGAGGTAATACCTATTATCATTCCAGAATCAATAGCATTTTTAATATGCTCTAGCCAAGAGTACTCTTTGTGAAGCGTAGAGACAGGTGTATGCCCAAGGCCTGTGCCTTCTATTATAATGCCTTTAAAGCCTTTTGATAGATAATAATCAATTATCTCTGGCTGGGAATTAGGATAAGCTTTTACAAGTGCAACCTTTGGCTCGTAGCCTGTAAGCAGCCTTAGCTTATTATTGCTATCCTCTTTAATCTTATTGTATTCGCTAATATACGCAATCTCTCCTGTTCTGGAGATCCTTGCAATTGGCTTGTTGTTTATAGGTTTAAAAGCATCTCTTCTTGATGTATGCATCTTTCTCGCCTTTGTGCCTCTGATAATGCTACAGTATGTATCTGATGAGCTTTCATGCATACAGATCGTCACCTCTGCAATGTCGCTTTTTGCTGCAGCGTGCATAGAACAAATAAGGTTCATAAATGCGTCGCTCGACCCCCTATCGCTGCTCCTTTGCGATCCTGTGAGAATAACGGGTGCATTAAGTCCATTAAGCATAAAGCTTAAAGCAGCAGAGGTGTAATGCATTGTATCGGTCCCGTGTGTTATAACTACACCCCTATCTTTCTTCAATGCATCCGCAACCGCCTTTGCTATTTTCTGCCATTCCATGTATGTCATGTCTTCGCTCGCTATGCTCATCAATGGATTTACTTCTATATTTGCAATATTTTCTAATTCTGGTACATCAGCAAGGAGCTCTTCCGGCTTTGTTAGCATATATACGCCTCCACTTCTATAGTCTATCTTGCTTCCAATCGTGCCGCCAGTATATATCAGGCTAATCTCTGGCAAGCCACTTTTTATCTTGGTATTAAACTTTACCTCTTCCTTCTTTTTAACCTCCTTGCTTTCAATCTTTTCAATCCTTGAGCCTTTCTCAAACCTTATACCAACATTATATCCGTTATCAAGTTTTATCACTAGTATATTGTTGTCACCAAGCTCTGGTCGTTCCATTAGTATGCCCTTAAACTCACCTTTTGGAGAAATAAGCTTAATCTTATCTCCTACCTCTATCTTCTCTTTTTTAAGCACTTTCTCTATTTCCTCAGAGTACATAAATAAAAATAGAGTAATGAGATTTAAATTACTTATCTAAAAATAACTTAATAAATTATGACTTACAGAATGCATAGCAGAAAGCCCACGCATTCATTCATGGGAAGATTTCAGTGGTATACCAACAAAACACGCTGGGGAGTTTCCAGTTATCTCAACTTCAACACTCTCACCAAGGTTAACTTGGCCGAGTACTGCGATCTCATTATATGCATCATCTCTTCCTGTATAAGATTTTCTGTTTTTCTCCGTTATTAATACTTTTCTTCTTTCCCCAATATGCTTATTTCTTTCATTGAATTCAATCTCTCTTACAATTCTTGAAAGAATTATGCTCCTATCTTTAATGGTCTTGTCGCTAAGTTGCTTAAGCCTGCTTGCAGGTGCATGCGGTCTAGCACCAAACTTAGATATATTTACCACCTCTGGTTTTATCTCTTTTATAAGTTCTATACTCTTTTCGAAGTCCTCTTCGCTTTCTGTTGGGTAGCCGACAATAATGTCTGTTGCAATTGAAGCATTGAGTTTCTTCCTTATCTCGCCAACATAATTTATGAAATCTTCTACTGTATACCTTCTGTTCATATCTCTTAGCACCTTGTTGCTTCCAGATTGTACAGGCAGATGGAAGAACTTGTAAACTTTGTCGCTTCTATATGCTTCTAAAAGTTCATCAAAATATTTGTGCAAGTGCTCTGGGTTGAGCATGCCAACTCTTACCTTAAATGATCCCTCTATTTCAACAACCTTTTTGAGAAGCTCTGCTATGTTTGTTTTTCTATCAGCACCATATGCTCCTACGTCCTGCGCAGTAAGCTCTATTTCCTTAGAACCTTGCTCTACAGCATTCTTTACAGCTCTTAATATAAGCTCTTCTGAGAAGCTGTTTAAAGGGCCTCTAGCAAATTTGGTCTCGCAGAACGAACAATTGCTTAAGCAACCTTCGCTTATTGGTATTCTTGCAATTATAGAACTATTTTCTAAGCCATATTGTAGCTTGTCTATCCTATTGTATGAATCGATTATAACATTTTTGCCTAATTCTATAAACTTCAATACATCTGCGATCTTGTTTACATTGCTTGTTGTTATTATACTTGCATCCGGAACAACATTTATAACTTTTTGAGTATCAGCACTAGCTAAGCAGCCCGCAACTATAAGCTTTTTTCCAAGTCCTTTAAGCTGGCGTAGCCTGTAGATTATCTTATTTTCTGTTGGGCTCTTAACAGTGCATGTGTTTACAATTAAATAATCCGCATTTCCTTCATATCTACCATACTCTACCTCATATCCATTCTCCTTCAATATATAGCCCATGATTCTACTATCTGCCTGGTTTAATGTACAGCCATAGGTTTCGATGACTACCTTTGCCATAGTATCAACTTTTTATATCTTGCTTTTTATAAATAAATATCTATTACTTAGTGATTTCATGATATGTGAGAGATGCGGAGCAGAAATATACAAATACAGCACATGCAGGTATTGCCATAGGAAGATATGCAACGACTGCGTAAAAAGTTCAAAGAAGGTAAGTAAGACCGTGAGAATAGTAATATGCAAGGATTGCTGGACAAATATTAATTATAGAAAGGCATTCAAGAGCGCAAATGCAGACAACTATTAACCGGTTTTCTTGATCTCTATTTCTATCTCCTGGTCTACAATCTCAAACTTTTTGCCAGCCAATTCATTCTTCTCTTCAATTTTTGCTGCATTTACCTCCTTCATGAGGTCCTTTTTCTTATCATTTATAATCTTTTCCATTTCTCCTGAGGTTCTGTAATAAACTTCTATCTTATCTTTTTTCTTAAGGCCCAACTCTTTCCTCATTAACTGTATGCGTCTTGCAAGTTCCCTATAGAGTGCTTCGTTCATAAGCTCGCTGCTGAGTGTTGGGTCTACATACGCTATACCATATTCAAACTTTGCAGCATCACTCTCCACATTGCGCTCTATAATAGTAAAGTGTTCGGCCCTTATATTAAATGCACCTCTTTCAGTATGGAGCTGATAGTAGCCTTTTTCGCTTATTTCTCTTTCAACTTCATCTGGATTTGCGTTTTGCAATGCATAAGCTATCGCTGTCGAATCGTTCTTGAATTCAGGCCCGATCTTCTGGAAAAGTGGCTTTATAACTTTCTCTACGCCACTTATTCTCTTGAGCTCAAGCTTCTTTACATTTGTATAATCTTCAATTAGGTCTGAGAGTTTTTCAAGAGCTTCAAGCGCTTTATCATCCTTTACTTCGAGAACCGCTTTGCTGAGAGGCCACCTTAACTTGACCTTTGCTTTTTCTCTGCTGTTCAGTATTGCTGTTATTGCATCGAGCGCTATATTAAACGATTCCTCTAATTCTTTGTTGACAAGCCTCTTCTTGTATTTTGGCCAGTCATCGAGGAATATACTCTCTTTGCGCGCAAAATTATCTAAATATAGCTTCTCCGCAGTGAATGGTGCAAAAGGTGAAACCAAAACAAGAACATTATAAAATACAAATCTCATAGTATCTATTGTGTTGTGTGCAATTCTTGCATTTCCATATATCACCTTCTTTTTAGCCATTTTTAGATAAAACCTACTAAAGTCATCTAGAATAAACTCTCTTAGCGCTCTGTTTGCTCTTTCAACATCATAATCATCAAGTGCATCATTCTCTTCTTTAATCAATGTATTGAGCCTTGAGATTATCCAAGCGTTTATCTTATCTTTTGTATCTGCTCTTATCTTATCACTTTTGTAGCCTATTGCATCAGAATAGTCATTGATGAGCTTTGCTATGTTTTGTAATACAATTATTATTTTCTCTGCCTCCTTTAGCTCTGATCTATTGAATGGAATGTCAAGCCATTGGGTGTGGCTAGACACCCAAAGTCTATAACCATCAGCACTTGTCATCTTTAGCAGCTCTCCAAGAGAAATATAATTGCCGAGGTGTTTGTGCATCTCTCTTCCATCTTCTGCAAGGAGCATTCCGTCAACTACAACCTCCTTATATGGTGCCTTGCCATAAAGCATAACGCTGCTCTTAAGCAAGCTTGAGAACCAGCCCCTTAGTTGATCTATACCTTCCAATATTAAGTCGGCAGGGAAGAGTCTTTTAAATTCTTCATCGCTAAGGCTTGCCTCGAACGCTATGCTTGAGTCAAACCATACATCAAAAACATCGCTTATCCTATGCATCTCTCCGCCGCATTTGCTGCATTTCAATACAACATTGTCTATATAAGGCCTATGTAAATCATCAAGCTTTTCTACATACTCTTTGTTAATTGCTTTTTCTTTAAGTTCCTTTAACGAACCTATCACTTCAAAGTTGCCACATTTATCGCATTTCCAGATTGGTATAGGTATGCCCCAGAATCTCTGTCTTGATATACACCAATCGGGCGAGTTGCTAAGCACATTTGCATGCCACTCTTTAGCCTCTTTCGGGTGCCATACTATCTTTTTATTTGCAGCTAGCAGCTTCTTTTTCACTTTTCCTATATTAAAGAACCATTGGTCTGTCGACTTATATATTAGCTTGCTTCCGCATCTCCAGCAATGAGGATAACTATGCACCACAACCCCTTTGTCTAACAATACCCCTAGCTTATCTAAGTCATCGAGCACTGCCTTGTTTGCTTCATCTGGAATAAGTAAGCCTTTATATATACCTGCTTCTTCTGTGTATCGCGCATGTTCATCTATAGGAGAAAAGATTGGTATCTTATTGCGCTTTCCAAGTTTATAATCGTCAGGTCCATGTCCTGGTGCTATGTGCACAATTCCAGAACCTTCATCCATGCTTACCATAGTATCTGATAAGAGGACCTTGTGGTATTTCCTGAACTTTTTCTGTATCGGCACTTTTTCTTCAAGAGGGTTAATATAATATATGCCTTCAAGCTCGCTACCATAAAATTCTGCTTCAACAACAGCATTTGCGTTCAAGCTTGAGACAACAGCATCAAGCCTCTTCTTTCCAAGAATAAGTTTCTTGCCATTTATATTAGCCTTTACATATAGCTCCTTTGGATTTACTGCAACTGACATATTTGCCGGCAAGGTCCATGGTGTTGTTGTCCATATGAGCAGATAAGTATCTTCATCAATTTCTATTTTTGGTTTTGATCTTTGTGTATCTACTTTAAATATAACGAAAATTGAAGGGTCTTTTTCATCGCTGTACTCAACTTCCAAGGTGCCTTGTGCAAGAACAGTCTCACAGCTTGGGCAGTAAGTAAGTGGTTTGCCTTCTTTATAAAGTAAACCTTTTTCGCTGAGCCTTTTTATTATATCCCAAGCCTTTTCTATGTATTGGCTCTTGTAAGGTACATAAGCATTTTCAAAATCTAGCGAAGCGCCGAACCTAATAAAATCTCTATTCATTTTCGGAATAAGTGAATCAGCATATTCTCTGCAAGCTTTTGTAAACTTATCTACGCTTATCTTTGATTCAAGCTCAAGCTTTGATTTTATGCCCATAGATTTTTCAACTGCATGCTCTACAGGCAAGCCGTGAACATCGTAGCCAGCCCTATCATGAACGTCATAGCCACGCATGCGCTTGTATCTTAAGAGAATATCTTTTACATCCTTTACCCATATCTGACCTGGATGCAGCTCACCACTAACATAAGGTGGGCCATCTAGGAAGTAAAAAGGTTTATTGCCTTTATTCTTCGCGCGCCACTTTTCTAATATTTTATGCTCTTGCCAATACTTTAGAATTTCTTCTTCATAATTTGCTTCCATAAAATCAAGGCTAAAAGATTATATAGATAGATTTAGTAATCAAATATTAAATCTTTCTGTTTAAATTTATTTGTGGTTGAATGCGAAGTGCAGACGCAGCTACGCTCATAAGAACCTTCATGGTTTTTTTAGTAGTCTATATGCTTTTTCTGAAGATTAACCCATGGATTACAATCTTTGTTATACTTATAATGTATCTACTTGATGGGTTTGATGGCTATCTAGCAATAAGAAGTGCAAGCAGAGGTGCAATAAGCTTTTCTTCTTACTTAAAGGCCGCTCTTTCAAAAGACGAAAAAGAAAAGGAGAAAATGGCGCATTTCAAGCATATAGCAAAAAGAGAAGCAAAGTTCGGACCAAGAATAGATATAGCGGGAGACAGGGTAATTGAATACACATTTTGGATAGTCTTTACCTACTTAAGGCTTATTCCTCTTTTTGTTGTATTTATAATAATTTTTAGACACGCGTTTGTTGATGCTCTTATGGCTTCAAGAGGAACATCATCAAAGCCAAGAACCAGGTTTGCAAAGATCATATACTCTTCGAATATTGGAAGAGGGGGCATTAATGTTGTTAAATTCTTCGCATTCGCATACTTAGTACTGGTTTATGTGTCAAATTATCCTCTTTGGATAGGGCTTGTGCTTGTAGCAATACTTGTAATTTATATAGTTCTAAGAGGAATAGCAGAGGCATATGATGTGCTTGCTTAGATATTTATATTTTGTAAGGTAATAATATCTGATTAAATGGAGGTTCTTGATTTATCTTGGACAGAAAAATACAGGCCTTCAAAGTTAAGCGAGATTATAGGCCAAACAGCAATAGTGGAAAGGCTAAAGGCGTTTGTAAAGACAAGAAACTTTCCAAATATGATTTTTGCTGGACCTGCGGGCGTAGGAAAAACAACAAGTGCTATTGCTATGGCTAAGGAACTCTATGGTGATAAGATAAATGAAGCATTTTTAGAGCTAAATGCAAGCGATACAAGAGGGATAGATGTAATAAGAGGTAAGGTGAAGGAGTTTGCAAAAACATTACCTTTGGAAGAAGGGCTTGTAAAGATAATATTTCTTGATGAAGCAGATGCACTTACACCAGAGGCACAGCATGCGCTTAGGAGGACAATGGAAAAGTATGCTTCTACAACAAGGTTTATACTTAGTGCAAATTATGCTAGCAAGATAATAGAACCCATACAGAGTAGGTGTGTTGTTCTTAGGTTCAAGCCCCTTAGTGTAGATGATATGAAGAAATTTATAGAAAGGATAGCGAAGGGCGAGTCATTAGAGATAGACGAAAAGGCTATAGAAGCGTTAATATACGTTAGTGAAGGTGATTTAAGAAAATTAACAAATATACTACAAAGTGCAGCCATATTAGATAAGCGAATAACAGAAAAGAGCATATATGATATAGCAGCGAGGGCAAGGCCAAAGGAAATAGTTTCTATGCTTAAATATGCTTTGAGCGGTGATTTTCTCAAAGCAAGAGAGGAGCTTAACACACTTATTTTTGTATATGGCATGAGTGGCGAGGATATACTAATGCAGTGCTATAGGGAAGTACCGAACATGCAAATAGACGATAAAGCAAAGCTTGAGATAATGGATAAGATCGGTGAATGCAATTTTAGAATAGTTGAGGGGGCAAATGAAAGAATACAGTTAGAGGCTATGCTTGCAAATATTGCATTGGCGTCAAAGAAATGAATTCCCTACGAATAAATTTGTGGGCTTTCTCCTATCTGTAAAAAATTGTTAGAAATTCTTTTTGCAAAGCAATTAAAATAATGGCCTGTCTAAGCTAATCAAGCTAAGCATATGGCTTTCTTGCAAATGTTAAATATCCAGTGTGCCATATGCCTTTGTTTGTTGGTCTCATTCCCTCTTCTCTAACAAGATAATCCCTTACAATCACCTCTACAACATGTATATCGCTGAACTTTAACGCGTTTAGCTTTTTCACGTATTTGCTTACTTGCTCTGTATGTGGCAAAAAGCTTACCACATAGCCGCCTGGCTTCAAAGCTTTTTTAACATTTCTTAGCGCTTTTTCAGGATTGGGCATATCTAACGTTATTATATCAACATCTTTTTCGTATATCTTCTTTGTTATATCAGCATTTCTAAATGTTATATTGTTTAAGCCAAGCAACTCAGCATTCTTTTCTCCTATCTTGATAAAATCCTCTCTAATGTCATATGAATACACGTGCTTTGCTATTCGAGCAAGAGCTATAGTAAGCCATCCGCTTCCGGTGCCAGCATCGATGCATATACTTTCTTTGTCTATGCATGTGTATGCAAGCAGAATGCCTATATCCTTTGGGAGCATAACCTGTGGCCCCCTTTTAAGCTTCCTATAGATGTGCGGATATATGAACATTTTATCACTTATTTTTTGCTTTTTATCCTTTCCTTCTTATTTACCTTTTCATTTATTTCTTCCTCATTTTTATTCCAATCTTTTTTAGTTGGGCATGTCGGATCTAAGCACATCTCAAAAACCTTCTTTCCCCTCCTGAATATTTTAACTATTGGTGTATGACAATAAGGGCATATCTTCCCTGTTGGCAAAACCTTTGCGGCTTGTGGTAGCGGATATGTTACATTGCACTGAGGCCAGTTTGTGCAGCCCACGAAGCTCTTGCCGTTTTTAGAATGCTTAATTATTAAATCTCCGCCACATTTGCACTTTCCCAATACCTCTCCTTTCGAGGTTTCTTCCAAGCCTTCTTTAAGGCTCTTGCCTATCTCTTCTTCTTTGCTTTTAAATTTGCTAATTATCCTTTCTATTATCTTTTTACCCTCTTCTATGACATCTTCTTTTCTTGCCTTTCCATGCATGATATTATTCATATCCTCTTCTAATTTTCTTGTTAGCTCCTCGTCTAGGATCTCTTTACAATTCTCCTTAAGTGCATTATATACACTCATTCCAAAATTAGTAACCTTTATGTTGATAACTTGTATATAGTTTATCTTGAAGAGCGTATCTATAATTTCGGCTCTTGTTGCTTTTGTTCCTAAGTTTTTCTTTTCCAATAAACTTATTAGACTTGCTTTTGTGAACCTTTTTGGTGGTGTTGTTTTCAGTTCTTTTTCGAAAACTCTATCTATCTTTATTTTTTCGCCTTCATTCAACTCTGGCATAGGCTTATTCTGAGCTTCAATGTACGGAGCATAAAACCTTAGCCAGCCTTCCTTCTTTATTATTTCGCCATTAGCTCTATAGAGTTCACCATTAGCATCTAATGTTACTTCTGTTTTTTCTATCGTAGCATAATCTGCAAAGCAGGCAAGAAATCTCTTAACAATAAGGTCATATATCTTTTCTTCATCACTTTCTAAGCTTTTTGGTAATATACCTGTAGGAAAGATTGCCGGGTGTGCTTCATCCTCTTTCTTTCCCTCTGCAGGCCTAAAGCGTTTTTCTTTGATTAAGTTATTTGCAAGCTCACTATACTTTTTGTTCTTGCTGAGTTCTGATATTATCCTCGGTAGATTAAGCGAATAAGGCAGCTTCTGTGATGATGTTCTTGGATAAGAAATATAGGCCCTTTCGTAAAGAGATTGAGCTATTGCGAGTGTTCTAGAAGGATCAATATTAAATACTCTGCTAGCTTCAAGCTGGAGCGTTGTTAAATCGAAAGGTGGAAGCGGCCTTTCTAAGATCTCTTTGCTCTCTACTTTTTTGACGAGTGCTTCTTTTACCCTACTTCTTTCAAGCGCTTCATCAGCGACCTTCTTGTCAAAAATATCCCCTTTTGTGTTTTCAAATTCAATACCTTTTGCTACAATATATATTTTCCAGTAGGGCTTAGGTGTAAAGGTGTTTATCTCCATCTCTCTTTTTGCGAGTATTGCAAGTGTGGGTCCTTGGACTCTTCCTATGCTTACAGTCTTCTTTACACCATTTGCATATAGAGAGCGCATAAGCGCTCTACTCATATTTATGCCCCACATCCAGTCTATAATGTGCCTCGTTTCACCAGCATTGAAGTTGTTTTCATCAAAAGGATTGATGTTTTTATATGCATTTACCAAATCCTCTTTTGTTGTTGTAGAAAACTTCATTCTGAGTGCAACGCTCTTCTCAACATCGCTATTCACATTGCCATGTGTTATAAATCTAATAATATTTGTTCCTATTACTGTTCCTTCTATATCATAGTCGCAGGCGTTTATGAAAAGATTGCACCTTCTACCTATCTCCACTATAGTGTCAAGATACTTCTTTGTAAAGTAGGCCTTTTTATTAGCTAAGTATGATGGAACCCACTCTACATCAAAAATAGGGAAACCTTTACTTCCTTCCTTCTGCCTTATTGTAAATAAATGGCCTGCTGCAGCAACAACATATAAAATATCATCCCCATTTCTCAATTCATAATAACTTATTCCGCCAAACGAATATCTCTTATACTCCCCCTCCGCTAAAGAGCTCGCTAGCCTTAAGGCTACGCTTGGTTTTTCAGCTATAATTAACTTGTTCATCAAATCAGTTACTTACCTTTCTTTTTTGTTTTTTGTTTTGGCTTTGTTGCTATGGCATTAATTTTAGAACCATAGTATGACATGTAGAATCCAATTGCGATTGTTATTAGTGCTACTGCATAGAAAATGTAGCTCCCACCCGAATATATAAATACTATTATTGCGAGAATAGTAAGTACTATGACTGTTATTGCAAGGTAGAACAAATGTTTCTCATCATATGTGGGTTCCATCAAGACCACATTCTTTAAATCTACATTTATATTTAAATATCATACATATATTACGTTTGGTAGTTTTTATGTATGGTGCTCTGTTAATAATAGGAATTACGGTTCTCTCTGCATTTATTGCATCAATAGCCCAGTATATCTTCAAGAAAAATCTTCCAAGATTCGGGGCAAACATAAGAGAACTAATTCGTGTATTTAAAAATAAATGGATACTACTCGGTGCATTTATATATATAATTGCACTGCCAATTTATCTCTTTGCCCTAGAAAATGGTGCGCTCTCTTTTGTTTATCCAACCTTTGCAAGCTCATTTATATTTGTGCTTCTATTTTCAAAATTCGGCCTTGGCGAAAAGATTGGTCTTGTAAGAATAATGGGCGTATTGCTCGTGGTGGTTGGAATAGCAATAGTTGCACTGACCTTCTAGTGATGCTATGGAACAACAACAAACAAGAAAAGCGATTATTGCAATGGTTCTTGTAGCAAGTACTTTTCTTGGTGGCTTTGGCCAATTTCTCTTCAAACTAGGGCTAAGCAGCCATAGCCACATAATTTTTGTTTTGCTTATATTCTTTGGCATTCTTTCTTACCTTATCTCTACTGCATTCTATTTTTTTGCGCTTAGCAGAGCAAGTCTAAGCTGGGTTTACAGCTTTGGTGGTCTTTCATATATTTTTGCAACTCTGCTTGCGATGCTTATCGAGCCAATCCCAACATTTAGGTGGATTGGAGTAATAACCATAGCAGTTGGCACAGCACTGATAGGTATTAGCTAATCACTTCTCTTCTTTATTCTTGCTTTCTTTGATTAGCTTTACGCCAAGATCTGCAAATTTATAGCCTATGCTGGCAAAAAGAAATAGAATAAGTATCTGCAAGAAAATAAAACCTGTCTCTTTTGCAGTTGTGGCAAGGGTGTTTGTTAGGGTGGAGATAGAACTATTTATGCTAGGC
Organism: Microcaldota archaeon; assembly: GCA_046536795.1. GTDB lineage: Archaea > Micrarchaeota > Micrarchaeia > Micrarchaeales > CABMGC01 > JAGDYD01. Next base: position 236,111 of record JAWDMB010000001.1, read on the forward strand.
TGATTTGGCAAAGGTGTATAACCTTCTGAATTCAAACTTGCATATAAGCCATATCCGATGAAGAAAGTTGCAAGTAATATTATCACTCCTAAAGCAATCAGGGTATATCCTAAGATTGAAGCCATAAAAATCGCACTTAAATAAATATCAAGACAATATAAATCTTTCTCTGTCAAAGAACTTTTCACTTAAATATAAAACGGCAGAGCTCGTTATTATGAGAACAATTAGTAAAATAACGAAGAAACGTAGATTTAGTTTGGCGAGGTTGAAGATAGAAGCGAATGGTATTACAAGCAGTGGCAATATAAGAAGAGTACTTATTTGCTGTGCCTCTTTTATTCCTCTAACTTTTGTAGAAATCAGAACAACAAGTCCAATAGTTGTGAGCGCAAGAAAAGGTGCATTTAAGAGCATCATATACCAAGCAATATTTGGAAATATAGCTATTCCGAAAGAGCTTAGCGAGAGATAATCAGTTATCGAGGCATATATTAGAAATACTGCAATTGTAAGTATAACTGCGGGTATAAGTGAAGCAAATATTTTTCCTATCAGCAGTTCTCCGTTTGTTGTGGGTGTGTTAAGCAGAGCTTCTGCAGTCTTCCTTTCTTTCTCTCCAGCAAAACTGTCTGCAGCAAGAACAGATGCTGTTATTATCGGCATTGTCATGAAAATGGGCCCAAGGATATTTATAGAAAAGAATTCAACGAAATAAAAATTTCCAAATGACTGTGGAACAGAAATTCCAGCTATCTGTGGCAGTATAGTACTGCCAGCATACCTTGCAATATAAAATGTGAAGAAGGGAAGCAGCACAGCAAAGAATATAGGTATGCCTATCATGGGCCCTGAGATCGAAAGGCTGCTAAACGCTTCTTTCATATCTTTCCTACTTATAGCCCATATTTTATTCCATTTTATTTTATCACCTGTTCATTGCCTATACTCTCTCTAAGATAACTTACACTCAATATTTTTCCACCCTCCTTTACTATCTCTTCAACAAGCTCTGGCACCTCACTCGCACTTCCGAGCTTTGCATTTATTTTATTCCCCTTTTGTGTAAAGTTCCATCCTCTAAGCAAGAGCTTCTTTTCATTTAAAAGGTATACCTCAACATTTATCTCTTTTATAGATGAAAGAATTTGTTCAAGCGAGCCATAAGCGGTCTTTTTACCATGATCAAGAAGCATGATCTTACCTTTTATTTTGTGCAATTCATCAAATCTTTGTGTAGCATAAACTATCGTAGCATCTAATCCTTCTATTATGTTATGCAACTCATCTGTAGCATGTGGATCCAAGAATGCTGTTGGTTCGTCAAGAAGTAAGACTTTTGGATTGTTTAATAATGCCCTACAAATTGCTATCTTTTGCTTTGTACCTCTGCTTAGCTCTCCAACCTTTCTATTAATAAACTCGATTGCATTTAATCTTGAAAGTATCTCTTTAGCTCTTTCAATGATCTCTTCTTTTCTAATCTCATAAAGTGTTCCAAAGAAAATAAGATTATCAATTACACTAAGATTATCATAAAGGGCATAATTCTCTCCTAAGAAAGAAACATATCTGTTTATATCGCTGTTGTATGGTACTGTTTTATTTCCTAAAATCTCTATATAGCCTTTATCTGGCCTTAATATTCCTGAGAGCAACCTAAGTAGGGTGCTCTTACCAGCACCGTTTGGCCCAAGCAGTATTAACCTTTCACCTTCTTCTAGTGAGAAACTTATATTCTCTACCGCTTTTGTATCAGAAAAATACTTCGATACATTTTTTGCAACTATGTAATGCACATTTATACCTGCCAAACTTATCTGTGATTGCAGGGGGAGAGATTTGAACTCTCGAAGGCGCTAAGCCACAGGATCTTAAGTCCTGCGCATTTTTCTGTGGCTAAAGCCAGACCAGACTCTGCCACCCCTGCAGAAGTTTCAAGCATACATAGATGGGCCTGCTTCTTCAGTATCTGTCGCCTTCTTATAGCTTTCATGTGAGATCTTTGCCTTCTTTACCATCTGCTTGATCTTTGCCTCTACAATTTTGGTCTCTTTCTCAAGCTCGCTTAAGTCTATATCTAAGTTAATTACTTTTTTCAAGCTTGAGAGTGCGATCTCAGCATACTTCGGATCTGTTATCTCTGGATTTACTTCAACAAGTAAGTCTATTATAGGTATATCTAGTACGGAGCTGTTTGCAAGCAGAACCGCGCTAACTCCAGCTACAACACCGTCTTCTATAGGCTTTAGTCCTGCAGCAATAGCGTTCTTAAGTATATTTTCATTTGTGCTTACTATAAAAGCATCGTCGCTAGGCTTCTCAGAAGGTATACCCCCTATCGAAACAATCTCCTTTATGCCTGTTTTCCTTACAAAATCAATAAGCTCGTAGCCAAGCTCATGTACAAGCTCTGTCTGTATTGTAAACTCTGATATCATTGCAAGAATCTTTCTCTCTTTGTCAGCGTATATCCTTACCGGAAACATTGGAACTGCATTATGTATAACAGCTATCGGCGGGAATGATTCGCTATCTATATAGCCAACGTATTTCATACCAAGCTTCTCTATCATGTAGCTATTTGCCATAGCGCCCACTAGTCCTGCTCCCGGAAATCCCTCTATTAGTATATAGCCATTTAGATTTATCTCTTCAAAAAATTTTATTGCTATCATAAAATCAATTAAGTTTTGCTCTTAAAGGCTAAATATCTTTGTTTAAAGTGGGTTGGTTTTTCCATATATTTTTATCTCGATTTCACGACGATAAATTTATAAATATATCACTCTCATTAATAATCGGGGTGAATGAATGGCTGAAAGAATAGGAAAAGAGAAGATTGAAAGAGAAGACGGTTACCTATACTATATAGGAAAGGACGGCTACGTATGGAGAACACCTATGAAGACAAACCCGAAAGGAAAGAAGAGCAGGGTCGGAACAGAGAAGATTGAAAGAGAAGAGGGCTATCTATACTTTATAGACAAGAACGGCTACGTAGCAAGAGCAAAGATGAACAGAAAGGGCAGAAAGTAAATTTTTGTTTTTAGGTTTTGTTTTTCTAATTTTTCCTTTTTATTAATCTGCTTTTGGCTTAGAATTTAGTATGAGCGGGCATAGCGGGATTTGAACCCGCAACCAACAGCTCCGCAAGCTGCCGTGCTATCCAAGTTACACCATATGCCCACATCTATATTTTTATATGTTTTCATTTTAAAAGTATATATCTTTGTTTTCAAAGGTGGTTTTATAGCAGCTCTAGTAGGTAAAGTCTGTACATCATGCGGAAAGCTTTCTAATAAATATGTTGAATTCAAGTGCCCAAACTGCGGTGAAGCCACGATAGTGAGATGCGAGCACTGCAGAGAGGCTTATGTGAGCTATAAATGTCCAAAATGCGGATTTGAGGGACCATAATGGGTAAGGTTGGAGTTGTATTCAAAGTATATCCTGAAAATGGTGAAGAAGAAAAAGTAAGTAAGAGGATAGCAGAAGCACTTAAGCCAAACGGCATACAGCTAGAGGATATAGCATTTGGTATTAAGGTGATAAAGGTTCTTTTTATACATGAGGATACAGAAGGAAGCTCTGTATTTGAAGAGAAGCTTAAAAATATCGAGGGTGTTAAAGAGGTTGAAGTCGAGGAAGAGAGCCTTCTATGATAAGCTAATCTTTCTTTCTAATGCTTCAACTCTCTTGTATCTTTCTTTTATCCTTTTCCAATGCGTTCCTCTCCAATATATCTTTCCGCACTTGCTGCATTTATAAAAGTTTTTGTGCAAAGCATAGACTTTTTTCGGTACTAAATCCTTTACGCTACTTTTACTTACCTTCTTAAGCTTGCCATTGCAGACAGGGCATATCATACTAGGTAGCTTTGGCTTTAGGTTAAGTGCTCTTATAACATAAGCTAGCTGCTTATCTAGACTGGTATCATTTATAAGAAGAACATCGAAGCCCCTTCTTCTCGACCTTCTAGCAAGCTGCTTGTCTGAAGTCAAAAGTAGCGCCTTTTTCCTCTTTACAAAGCTTATTATTTTGTTGTCAACAGTATATGGTGCATTTTCTACGCTTATTCCACCTAGCCTTAGCCAACGTGCAAGCTTAACAAGCATGTTGTCTGCTACAATCCTCATTTACTTAAGCCTTATAGAATCTAAGTTCATCGGAGCCCTAGCCTCTACCCTAAGCCTGTTGCCTAATGTTCTTGCAAGGTCTTCGCATTTGTTTTCTTCACCATGCATCGTAAAGATTTTCTTGGGCCCTGGCTTGATATTCTGCGTGAAGTTTATAAGCTGTTTTCTATCGCTATGGCCTGAAAAGCCTTCTACAGTTACAACCTGCATGTTTATGTTTTTGTGTACAAGCCTGCCATCTTCATCAGGCACGGTAAGCTCCTTTAGGCCATTCTGTATTCTTCTTCCAAGTGAGCCGACGCTGTTATAGCCTACAAAGATAAGCATGTTCTTCGGATCTTCAGCCATCTCTAATAAGTAATCAAGGCTTGTACCACCATTGAGCATGCCTCCGCTTGCTAATATAACAGATGGGCCTTTTTCTAGCACTTCATCTTTTTCTCCTTTTGCAACTTCAAATATCTCACTCTCAAAAGGCGACCTATTGCTAAGTATTCTATGCTGCAAGCTTGTCTTTAAGTATTCTGGATAAGCGGTGTGTATAGCACTAGCCTCGAGTATCATACCATCAAGATATATAGGTGCTTCTATCTTATACTTAGGATTATTGTTTAGATAGGCTTCTAAAACAAGCATGATCTCCTGGCTTCTTCCTACAGAGAATAATGGTATGAGCACTTTACCTCCATTATCAATTGTCCTCTTAATGTTATCCATAAGCATGGTTTCAGATTCTTGCCTATTTGGCATAACATCCGATGCTGCCCCATAAGTACTTTCTATAAAAAGTGCATCTATCCTTGGATATTTTACATCTGCAGGATCTAGCAATCTAGTATAACCAAACTTCATGTCGCCTGTGTGCACTATATTATACATACCTTCTCCTATATGCAAATGCACTATAGCACTTCCAAGTATGTGCCCAGCATTGTGGTATGTAAGCTTTATCTCGTCTGTAACATTTGTTACCTCTCCGTACTCTCTTGTTATCGTATGCGTAAGCATCTTCCTTATATCCTTCTCATCGTATAAAGGCGTTCCACCGCTTCTATGAACAAGCTTAATGTAATCATACAATAGTAAAGCCATCAAATCTCTTGTTGGTGGCGTGCAGTAGACAGGGCCATCATAGCCATATTTAAACAGGTAAGGCAAAAATCCTATGTGGTCCATATGCGCATGGGTTATTATTATTGCATCAAGGTCGTTTATGGTTATATTTGCACTATCAAGATAAGGATACGCTTTATTCTCGCCGTTATTGTTTGCATCAGCACCTTTTACTCCTGGTTCTGGGGCAATTCCGCAATCTATTAATATCTTCGAGTGATTTGTTTCAAGAAGAAGGCTACTTCTTCCGACTTCTCTAAAACCACCAAGGGCTGTAGCTTTTAGCCATTCTGTCTTCATTATTGGTGTGCTTATCTTTTTTCCAACGCTCGTTAGAAACTTTTTCCTGAACTCGCTTTCTTTGAATAGTAGCTGCCTTACTCCATTTATAACATCACTATTCATAGTAGGTATCCTTAGCACCTTAGGTACCCATTTTGTCTCATATATTATACTCTTAAGCGTTGAGCCCCCTTTTCCTATTACTAACCCTGGCTTAAGCGCTTCTATATAAACCTCGCCGAAATCAGGCACAAATCTTATGTTGCCTACCTCTGCTTCTTTTGGAATAAGCTCCAATATCTTTTCTTTTGCCTTCTCCGGATCTAATAGCTTTGAAGGATCACTTCTTATGATAAGCTTTCTTTTTATCATCGAAGAGAGGTTCTTGACGAGCGATTCGTCATCGTATACCGCTTCTATATTGCTTACATATACTGCTATATCTGGCCCTTCATACTCTGCCTTTACGAGCCCTATATTTTTAGGCAGTACCTCTTTCAATGTTTCTATCAAATCCTTTTCTTTTGTCTCCTGTTTGCTATTGTCATTTTCTGTATCCAAACAACCGCCTCACTGCTTTTGCTGGCGCAAATGCAAAAAATTAAAGGAAAGGGAAGATAAATATCAAAACAAAAGTAAACAGAAATTATAAGATTATTTTAGAAGCTTCTCTATCTCCTCTTGTGAAAGCTCCTTGTAACCATTTTTAGTTATTGTAACTATATTTGTTCTATCCCCTGTGGCAGCGTCTCTCTTCATAGCTATCTTCAGTGCTTTTGCAACAACCTTTGCAGCTTCTTGCACTGTAATATCCTTTCTATATACCTCTTCTAAGTAGCCGAGTGCTGTTAGCGAGCCAGATCCTGTAGATGCAAACTTAGATTCTTTAGTATAACCTCCAATCGCATCAATGCTATAGAGCTCTGGCGTCTCTTTGTTGAGGCCTCCTACAAGAAGCTGCACCAGAAATGGAAACATCTTGTTCTCCTGCAGTATTATATGTAGTATTGAGGTTGCAGAAGTCGGATTAAGCGGAACCTTCTCCTCCATCATATAACTATCATTCTGCACTTTCAATAGTTTTGCAAGATATTCGGCACCCCCGACTTCTCCAGCTACAGTAAGACCAAGCTTATCATTAATTTTATAAATTTTTATTGCCTCAGAGCTTGCAATAAATGTATCCATCGTAGCTCTTGAATCAGCGCCCATCACAATTCCATCGCTGCATACTATGCCAATTGTTGTGGTACCTTTCATTGCCTTCTCTGCTATTTCCCTATAATTCATAAAATCTACCTTATTAAATAAAAATGCAGAATCAAGTAAAATATTCGTAAGGCTTCAAATTATTAATGTTCCATTACCTATAAAATACTTATTACTTTCGTTTCTTTCTATGGGTTCTGCATATGCAAAAGTTCTATAGACTTTTGTTATTCTAACTTTATATACTTTTCCTATTTTTGTTTTTGCGTTTCTTATAAAGATTACAAAGTTGTTTAGTCTGCCTATTCCTTCTCCATTTGGGTTCTTCGCGTCAACCTTTACTTCATATAGTTCGCCCTCAGCCACACTTCCCTCTGCCATACTCCCACTCCACAAACATTATATCTAATATACTGGTGCCCACTCCGGATTTAAATTAGCGCCTAATTTATATAAATCTTTTGTGCAAATTCGTTATCTGCTTATAATTTTTATACAAAAGGAAAGCGAGAAGAATTAAAAATTCTCTTTTCTTATTCTGTTTTAGTTTTTATGAAGAATGAAAGTATAGGAAGGAGGAGCGTAAGAACATTATCCTCGTTACTTGTAGGGAGGGCTGGTGGTGTTATATTCAATGTAATCACATTCATAATAGTCGCAAGGCTTCTTGGTCCATCCAACTATGGTATTTACACATTAGCTATAGGTATATATTCATTCATAGGGGCTGTCGGCCATCTCGGAATAGGCACATATTTCAATAAGCACATATCTGAATACATATACAAAGAAAAATATGAAAAGCTAAACGGGGTCTTATCAACAGGATACTCTATTCTATTTCCCGTTGCATTTTTATTAATGCTAGTTGGTATTGTCTCAAGCGGACTGATTGTATCTTACTTTCGTTCCCAGTCACTGCATGTATTGACTGTAATTATTGCTTCAATTGTTTTATTCTTCTCCATGACTTACGGTGCTTTATATCCTGCACTTGTTAGCTTTGGGAGGGGCAAATGGGCTGCACATAGCATAATAATAGTACAGGTCGTTAATCTGGCAGGAAGTGTATTGTTCGTACTTCTTGGGCTAAGCTACAATGGTGCGCTTCTTGGGTCGCTGTTGGCTTACCTCGTTGGCTTGCTTTTGACAGCCTATTACATTAAAAGGGCGATGGAGCCCTTTGGTGGCCTAAGGTTTGTTAGACCTAGTTTTAGCAAAATTAAAAACGTGCTTTCTTTTTCTCTTCCTATAGCTGCCAACAACTTTGTAAACAACGGAATACTAAATTTTGGAATAATGATGTTGGGCGTATATGCCTCATCTGTCATACTTGGTAACTATGGTGCAGCAATGAAGGGGTTTAACCTTATTCAGATTTTCTATGGTACAACTTCGGTGGTGCTACTTTCTACATTTGCTGCTATAGTTGCAAGGGGTAAAAAAATAGAAAGATCTTACAACAAGGTGATCTCATACTCTTTATTGGTAAGTCTCCCAGTAATAATATATATAGGCATATTTGCAAAGCCCCTATTCTACATATTAGTTACTGATAAATATAATCTTGCTCCTTTATACTTGCTATTTATCTCTATTGGTGTTGCTATTGGCTTGCCTGCTTTGTATACATCAAGCTTCATAGTAAGTAAAGGTTATGTTACAAAAGTGCTAAAATACAATACAATTTCGGTAATCGTGCAATTAATGGCGCTTCTTTTATTAATTCCTTACTTAAAGGCTATGGGTGTAATATTGAGCCTCTTTATAATAGGGGGTTTAGTAAACGACTTTTTATTTATACGAGGGGTTGAAAATCTTTTCAACATAAGGCCCGCAATAATGCATATAGCAAAGATATTTTTTGCAAATCTTATATTTGCGCTTATAATATTGCCTTTCCTTCTTTTGCATAATGTTTGGCTTATCTTAATCGTAGGATCAATTATTGGCTTACTTGCATATCCTATAATCATTGGACTAATGCATTTGATAGGAAATGAGTTTATTAGAGATTTAAGAAATTTTTCTAAAGGCCTACCTTTAATAGAAGGGCTTATTAATATTATAATTGATTATGTTAAACATTTCGTTAAATATTAGGTTATATAATGCCCGGATATGAAGGTAGCAATGCGACAGAGCTTGGCGTTAACAGCGCTAGCGTTGCTACTTTTATCGTTTTTAGCAAGGCTTTCTCAATAATAGTTGGTGGTTTAACATTCATAATAGTCGCAAGGCTTCTTGGTCCATCTGGCTACGGCATTTATACAATTGCAATGGGCATGGCCGGATTTATAGGTGCTTTTGGTAGCATAAGCATAGGTCAATACCTAAATAAATACATACCAGAGCTCTCACTAAAAGGCGAGAAAGAAAGAATAAAAAATATGCTCGGCGTAGCGCTCTTAATAACACTAATAATAATCTTGGCTGTTGTTCTTGTAAGCTCCCTATTCATAAAGCAAATTCTCTACTACTTTTTCCACAGCACAGTAACTGATTCGGTGGTATACTTCTCAATGATATACCTTATATTCTCCACTCTTTTCGGTCTTGGTGGAAATATACTAATTAGCTTTGCTGATGGTAAAGGTAGTGCAATTGCGCAAGTAATAAATATATCGTTCCAAGCAGCTTTTAGCATTTCTTTGGTTCTTCTTGGTTATGGTGCGCTCGGTGCAATCGTTGGATGCATGCTCGGCCTATTTTTCGGCTTTATATATCAGATCTTGAGAATTACAAAGCACAGTAGCATAAGATTTAGCAATGTAATTGGTGAAGCAAAAAGGATGCTAAGCTTTTCCATACCTTTAACAACCTCTAGCATAGTGGGTAGCCTTGTAAACAACTTTAGCGTGCTTTACCTTAGTATTTTCTTCCTTCCAAGTGTTGTTGGCCTTTATGGTGTTGCTTCCAAGATTGGTACATATATAGATCTTGTAACAGGTTCTATAAGCGCTATATTAATACCTATGTTCTCAGCTGTTATAGCTAATAAAGAGATAAAAGAGAGGCTAGGTAAATTTTATAATTACTCAATCTACTTTGGCCTACTTTTTGCAATACCTATAGTTATCTATATAGTAGTATTTTCAAACGCACTTGTAATCTCTGTTTTTACGAGCACATACAAGGGCACTTCACTATATATGGCACTTATAGGTTTCGGCATACTTCTTGGTCTTTTGGCATCTTACGCATCTTTACTTGCTGTCAGCGCAGGTTATATTAAAAAAGTGTTTGAATACGGTATAGCAACAAGTGTGATTGAGTTAATATCTCTTCTAATACTAGTCCCGTTTCTTAGTGTAACCGGATTGATAATAGCGCTATATTATATTGGCGGCATTGTTGCTGATATTCTTTATCTCAATTTTATAAGGCGTGTTCTTAAAATAAAGATTCAGTTCAACTTCGTGGGCATAGTGGTTGCAAATCTCATCCTAGCAATTCTTTTCATACCTATTGTGCTTCTTGATATCAAAGCAACATACCAGCTGCTCCTTGGATTAATAGCGATTATATTTATCTATCCTATCCTTTTGGGTTTGTTTAATGCAATAAGCACGAAGGAGCTTGAACTTCTGAGAAAGGTTCTATATAAGCTTCCTGTAATAGGCCTTTGGCTTAGTGCAATTATAATATATGCCGAGCTTTTCCAGCGTGATAAGAATGAAAGAAAGTTTTGAGGAGATCACAGTCGTTCTTCCAACGCTTAACGAAAAAGGGACTATAGAAAAGCTCATAAATGCAATACTAAAGAATTATCCTAAAATAAAAATAATAGTTGCTGATGACAACTCAACCGACGGAACTATAGACATTGTTAAAAGGATAAGCTCAAAAAATAGGAATGTTAAGCTTTTAGAGCGAAAAGGAAGAAAGAAGGGTCTTACAGCAAGCGTGATCGATGGCATATTGGCTAGTAAAACTAAATATGTTATAGTAATGGATGCCGACATGCAGCACCCATTTGAGGTTATAAAAGAGATAAAGAGGAAGTTTGATGAAGGCTATAATCTTGTTGTGGCCACAAGGGCAAGCGTAAAAAACTGGGCTTTGTATAGAAAGGTAATCTCGCGCTTACTTATATATGTTGGTTATCTTGTGCTTTATTTGAAAGGAAGTGCGCGGTGCAATGACATATTCTCCGGCTATTTTGGTATAAAGAAAGAGCTCTTTGAAAACGTATACAGAGCAAACGAGAGAAGGTTTGTTGGTGAAGGCTATAAAATCCTTTTCGATTTCTTAAAGTGCATAAAGAGTGAAGATTTGAAAATTGCCGAAGTTCCTTATATATTTCATGTAAGAAGTGCTGGTTCATCAAAAGCGGGGTTAAAGCAAGGTATAGCTTTATTCAAGTCTTTCTTCTCATGATCGCCGCGTTTAGAAAACTCACAAAGAGTGGCGCGGGTTTTTCAACCTTCGATTTGAGTTCAGGATGCGCTTGTGTACCTATTCCAAAGCTATCTTTCCATTCTACAATTTCAACAAGCTTATTGTCTGGCGTTAGGCCAGATATTACAAGTCCGTTCTTTTCAAGGATTCTTTTATAAGCATTATTTACCTCATACCTATGCCTATGCCTTTCCGATATTAACGTTTTATTATATGCTCTATATGCGATCGAATCCTTCTTTACTATCTTACACTTCCAAGCGCCGAGCCTCATTGTTGCTCCTTTCATCTTTATTTTTCTCTGAGAGGGTATAAGGTCTACAACATTATACTTCGTTTTCTTGTTAAATTCTGTCGAGTTTGCGCCTTCTAAGCCGCACACATTTCTTGCATACTCTACAACCATGAGCTGCATGCCAAGGCAAAGGCCTAAGTAAGGTATTTTGTTCTCTCTCGCAAACCTTATCGCATTTATCTTACCCTCTATGCCTCTACTCCCAAAGCCACCTGGCACAATTATTCCTTCAACTCCTTCTAGCTTGCTTAAATCACCTTTTTCTAAATCACTTGATTCGATCCATCTTATATTAACTCCAGCATTAACAGCCGCACCCGCATGCACAAGTGCTTCCTTTACGCTAATATAAGCATCTTTAAGCTCTGTATATTTGCCTACGATTGCTACCTCAACTTTCTTTTCTGGATTCTTTATTCTCTCAACAATCTCGCTCCACCTCTTGACCTTTTCTTTATCTAAGCTTCTTTTTTCTAAGCCAAGGTCGTTTATCAATAGCTTGTCAAAATTTTGCTTCATTAGGTGGAGAGGTAATTCATATATAGTTGCAAGGTCTGAATCATCTATTATTCTCTCAGGCTCCAGATTTGTATACATAGAGATCTTGTTTTTTTGTCTTTTCTGTAATCTGTTCCTCTGATCTGCAGAATATATAATCTGGAATTATACCACTTCCCATTATGGTTTTGAAAGCATACTGTGTGGGCTTTGTTTTTTGTTCCCCAACTACACCCAGCTTAGGTACATAAGTAACATTTACAAAGATTGTTTTATGCTTGAGTGCAAGCTGCCTCATTGCTTCAATAAAGTAGCTATTTTCAATATCTCCAACAGTTCCACCAACTTCTATAACAAGCACATCAGGCTTATACTTTTTTGCAACATTCTCTACCTTTTCTATGATGAGGTTTGTAAGGTGTGGTATTATCTGTACATCCATACCTAGATAATCCCCGCGCCTCTCCTTTGCTATTATCTCGCTGAAGAGCTTACCACCCGTTATAGAGAGATCGCCATTAAGATTTTTTCCCAGGAAGCGCTCATACATACCAAAGTCCATGTCCACTTCGCTTTTGTCATCAAGAACGAAGACTTCGCCGTGTCTGTATGGATTCATTGTTCCGCAATCATAATTGAGATAGCCGTCAAACTTAATCGGAATTACCTTATAGCCATAGAATGAGAGAACCTTCATTATAGAAGAAGTTGCGACACCTTTACCTAGGCCGCTCATCACGCTTCCAAGTACAACAATAAATTTGGTTTGCACATAAATATTTCTATACAAAGTATAAAAATCTTTATCTGTCTTTTTGTTTCAATTTATACAACCTTTAAGAGATTTTTAGAAATCTTATTAATGTTTTGCTGAGCAATATACTTGCAGCAGGAAGGCGGGAAGCTAGGGGTTTCCCTTACCGCAAATCCCCTTAGGCGGGCCGAAAGCCGGCAGCGTAGTATATAGGTGCATAGGGCCTAGGCCGAAGCTATGAAGCTTTGCCTCTAGTGGTGGCCCTATATATGAACCGGGCCAGGCCGGAAGGAGCAACCCTAAGTATATAGCGCAAGCGTACAAAGGGCTATGCTCTGGAGATACAGAGCAGAGCGGAAGCCTAGTAAACCTTATGCACTTATATATTTGCAAAGCCGGCTCCTGCTGCATGCTGGGGTCGCCTAGTGGTAGGCCATTCCCACTAAAGGGCGGCAGCCTGCTAAGCTGTTTGGCCAGAAATGGCCTCCGTGGGTTCGATTCCCACCCCCAGCGTTCAATTTTTGAACTTTTAAGCTAATGTAACTTGAAATACTATGGAATAGAAAATAAAGGAAAGTGGGCACTGAATTGCTGTGATACAATTAGAATATTGAAAAAGGCGTCTATAGATAATTTTAAATATGTAAGAGTACCTAATAGAAATTATAAGCTTTGCAGGCTACTAAATGATTGACAAAATATCTGCTTATAAAGGCTTTAAAAGGGGCAGAAAAGGCCAATCTACCTTAGAATACTTTCTTGTATATGGGTGGGCATTACTCCTTGCCTTGATCGTTGCAGTACTTCTCTATATATTTATATTTGCGCCGTCTGCAATTGCTCCAAATTCATGTTCCTTTGCATATGGTGCTTATTGCCAAGACATGATCCTTGGTTCAAACTCTATTTCTTCTAAAATCGCATTGTTTCTTACAAATACGCAGCAATACCCTATAATAAATCCGCAGGTTAGCATTAACATAAGCAATATAGGCACTGTAAATGGGAAGTGCCTGCCAAGCTATGTATTGCCAGGTGGAGCGATTATATGCAATGTAACAATGCCAATAAAAGCAATATCAACAGGCACACTGGTTTCTGGAAAACTTTATCTAAGTGCGATTCCATGCCCAAGCGGCAATATAACAACATGCACCTCCGGGCAAAGGCAAACATATGTTGGCAATTTCAATTCGCACGCTGCTCCTTTGCTTGCTAGTACAACGCTTAGTATTAGTATAAGTGCAGCAAACTCAACAGCAACAATCGGCATACCTGATGAGCTAATTGCTACCGTTAAGCTCCTCGGCTACCCTATAAGCGGCGCTACAGTTAATTTTACTGCAAACAAGACAGTAAAGTTTAATCCTAGCGTAGCAACAACCGATAGCAGTGGCGATGCCTCTACACAGCTTACAAGTCTTCAGCAAGGCAAGATAAAGGTCTATGCCTCATTCGGCAATGTATCTGCAAACACAACAATAAACTTCCTACAACCAGTATATATTACATTCAACACAAGCAAAATGTATAATACAGCACAAACAGTCTTAGTTGTCGATGGATCTCAGTATAGCTACATTAATCTTCCTGTTACCTTTGCATATGCTCAGAATAGCAAACATACATACGCTTTTTATTCACCAATCCAGCAGGGCAGTGCTGGCAATGCAAGATATGTTTATTATTCTATTTCAGGATGTGGTTTACATGCTCAGAAAGGTGTGCTGATAGCAAGATATAATTGCACAGTAACAGCAACATATAAACCGCAGTATTTTCTTTCAATAGTTGTAAATCCAAGTGGTGCAGGCTTTACAATTCCTCCACCGTGGGGAAACAATTGGTATTACCCTAGTAGTTTGGTCTATATAATTGCACTGCCAGCGCATGAATATATTTTCCAGGGTTGGGCGGGCACAGGTAATGGTAGTTACACAGGAAACCGTATAATAGCAACAGTTGTAATGAATAGTCCGATAACAGAACAGGCCAACTTCTACTCTACCACATCAACAACCTCGACAACGACCTCTTCAATATCAACGACAAAGAGAACAACTTCTGTAACAACATCTAAGACGACATCATTAACATCATCAACGACAAAGGCTACAACCTCTACAATAACATCTACAACAGTATCTACAACATCACCAACAACTGTGCCAAACGTGCAGGTAACATTTGAGATAAATACCACCTGCTATTATACTACATCGCCCATGGTATATGTTGATGGCGTTGGCTATGCGTGCCAAGGTGGTGGCACAATAATACATACATTTACATGGGCTGTTGGAACGCAACATAACTATTCATTTAATTCTACAGTCTATACCACCAATAATTACCAAAGGTTCTATTATAAACGCGTTTCAGGTTGTGGTTTAACTAGTCAGAGCGGTACGATAACGGCAAGCAGCGACTGCACTGTTACAGGTTATTATTCAACGCAGTATCTTCTTTCTATGACTACCTCACCTAGTGGTGCAGGCACAGTTAGCCCAGGTACAGAATGGCTTAACCCAGGCGCTAGTGTTACAATAAACGAGACGCCGAAACAATATTATGAATTTAATAGATGGGTAGGTCAAGGTACAGGTAGCTATTCTGGTACCTCTCCTAGTGCAACCATAACAGTTGGAAATCCAGTTATAGAAACAGCCAATTATACATATACCCCACCAAAATATAACCTATACCTCAAAGTAAATCCTGCCAATTCTTCCCTTGTTAGTTACTACAATAATAATAATTGTCATGCACAGTGGAATTACAGATGCTGGGGAGATACCGCACCACTTACTGGAGATGCAGGTAATAGTGGCCCTCTCTGGGTATCTACACCTGCAGGATGGCAGTTTGTAAGTTGGACAGGCACAGGCAATGGCAGCTATACAGGCACCTCGCAAGATTATCAAACTGTGACATTAAATTCAAACATAACAGAGACTCTTAATCTAAAACAAATTCCAACATACAAGCTATACCTCAAAGTAAATCCTGCCAATTCTTCCCTTGTTAGTTACTACAATAATAATAATTGTCATGCACAGTGGAATTACAGATGCTGGGGAGATACCGCACCACTTACTGGAGATGCAGGTAATAGTGGCCCTCTCTGGGTATCTACACCTGCAGGATGGCAGTTTGTAAGTTGGACAGGCACAGGCAATGGCAGCTATACAGGCACCTCGCAAGATTATCAAACTGTGACATTAAATTCAAACATAACAGAGACTCTTAATCTAAAGCCTGTTTCAACATATTCTATTACATTTGCATTTAGCCCTTCGCCAGGCGTAAACAGCAGTGTTTGCTCGACAAGCCAGAGTATTGTAAAAATAAATAATGTTAATTATACATGCTCCCAGTTGCCTAAAACCTTTAAAGTAAGTTCTGGTACATCTATCTCATATTCGTATTATACGCCAGTCTATACTTCTTACCCTGTTAGATTTGCCTATTCATCGGTGAGTGGTTGTGGTGTATATAGCCAGAGCGGTACGATAACGGCAAGCAGCGACTGCACTGTTACAGGTTATTATTCAACGCAGTATCTTCTTTCTATGACTACCTCACCTAGTGGTGCAGGCACAGTTAGCCCAGGTACAGAATGGCTTAACCCAGGCGCTAGTGTTACAATAAACGAGACACCGAATTCAGGCTATAAGTTTAACTACTGGGTTGGTAGGGGGTCGGGCAGTTATTCAGGTAACTCTCCTAGTGCAACTATAACACTTAATGGTCCGATAGTTGAAACTGCAAATTATTCTACGTGAGGTCATGGTTCAAAAAAATTTAATTTATACCATTATAATAATTTTGGTTATTCTCGCTTTTGCAATTATCTTGTTTTACAACTACCATTCTTCTGTTAGGATAACAAATGGCATAACTAGTATTGTTAAAACAACTAAGCCATTAAATATAAGTAATCCTATATCAAACGAATTCGAAGTCTATTCAGAAAATATGAACCAAACAAAAGATATTGAAATAACATATATGGTAAATGCATATAAGCTTGCAGGTATAACAGAATACGGGGCTGCATTTGCTAGAACTCTTACGCTCTATAAATATAATGAAAGCACAAGCATAAGCATGGACATTTTTACACCTTATAACAAATCTTATATTTATTCAAATCTCTCCACAGGAATTTTCTGCAATGCTGCTGCGCCTTTCTACAATTTCACTTGTAAAAATTCACTCAATAATCTTGCAGCCATGGCCTATTTTTATATTAATAGCATATATCAATTTAATGGTTCAATAAGCTATAACGGGACTAGCCTTATAGCGGGTTTGCATTGCAACGAATATAATTTATATTATCCAAATGGTCCACTATATGCATCTGTTTGCATAGATCCAGAATCTGGCTATCCTCTTTTGTTAGACATTCCCCTTCTTAACTTTTCGATACAAGCTATCAATGTTTCAAGCAATACCAACAGTATGGGCCTTATGCCGAGCTATACGTTTGGGTTGAATTGGGTCATGTGTAGAAATGTCAGCATAGCATTAAATATAACAGCCTTATCTCCAATGCAAAATTATCCTATAATAATCTACGCCTACTCTCTTAAAAATCCTTCAAACTTGCCAGTCTCAACTGCATATACATTTATAAACAATCTTACTACTGGCAACAGTATAACTGCAATTGCAAGATGGCAAAAGCCTATAAATGAATCTATTCTTCTCAAGGTATGCAATGCTGGGGGCTTTTGTGAGACTGGCATTACTCCATGCTAACTTGAAGTAGCAGAAAGCAAGCTAATATCATGCAACCTTAAATAAAAAACTTTAAAAGATAAGTTATAACTAGGAAGATGGAAGATGTAAATAATCCAACAACTCAATTTTCTTTTCAGAAAAAGATTATAAATTGTAATGGAAATATTAACACAAAGGGGTTGTTGCGTAACCTGGCAGCGCGGCGGGCTCCAGATGTTTATATTATTGAGCGTTTGCGATGATTAAGATTTGGAGCTTTGATCTTATGATAGAAGTTACCCGCAAGTCTGGGTTCAAATCCCAGCAACCCCAGTGCAGTAAAATTTTAAGTTTTCTCTTCTTATTACCATTATGCAAACAATATGTATCTCCTTGGGCGGGAGTGTTGTTTCGAATGAAAACGGATTAAATGTGAAATACCTGCACGATATGGCAGAGCTGCTAAGCAAGCCTATATTCAAAAACATGCGTTTTATTATTGTAACAGGCGGTGGCTATACAAACAGAAAATATATAGAGGCACTAAGGGAAGAGGGTATAAGTGAATATGTGCTTGATGAAATAGGAATTGCTTTCACAAAGGCCAATGCAATAGCCGCTAAATCATTTTTCAAAGAAGTGTATCCAAACATAGCTTCTAGCCCTTTCGAGCTTAAAGAGGCTTATGCAAGTGGTAGCAGGATAATATTTGCTTCTGGTTTCATGCCTGGTTTTACAACAGACGCTGTGGCGATACTAAGTTGTGAAGCGTTAGAATGCAAAAGGCTTATCAATATTAGCAAAGTTGGTTGCATTTACAATACGGATCCAAGTAAAAAAGGCGCTATAAAGCTAAAGAGGATAAGCCATGACGAGCTTATAAGACTTGCAGAACAGTTTGATACAAGGCAGGCAAAAGTAAATTTTGTGTTTGACTTAGTTGCAAGCAAGCTTGCAAAGAGGTCAAAGATAAGAATAGATTTCATAGGAAGTGAGATAAAAGAGCTTGAGCGTGCACTTCTTGGAAAAGAACATAGTGGTACAGTTGTAGAGGACTGAGTTTCATGATAGAAGAAATAGCAAATTACAAAGGTAATAAAATTGTTTATTTTAAGAGTGAAGCTGCTGAAAGCAAAAAGAATATTGTTCTGCTGCATGGCTACAGTTTCGAATCAAGTGTATGGGATAAGATTAATCTTCCAAATGCCCTAAACAAAATAGGATATAATGTATATGCAATAGATGAGCCAGAATTTCCTAAAAGCAGGAACAAGCAGATAAGCAACGATTTATTTTTTGATTTTCTTAAGGATTTTATAACAAAACTTGGTGGCTCATGCTTGCTTGGTTCTAGTGCTGGCGGCTACCTTGCAGCTAAATTTAGTGAAGAAAACGCATCGCTTGTAAAATGTCTTATTCTTGTTGGTGCTGGAAATCTAAATGAGATTAGGAGCTTAAGTGGCATAAAACTTCTTGGTGTGTGGGGTAGCTCAGATAGCATATCTAATCCAGAATCTGCAGGTAAAGAGATAGAAAGGCTCGGGGGCAAGTTTGTAATAATAAAAGGAGCACGTCATGCATGCTACTTAGACAGGCCTGATGATTTCAATAAAATTGTTGTTAATTTCCTAGAGAAACTTTAGCGTTTGCACATTAATTTATTATACTTTTTATGCATAAAAAATGGCGTGCGCTATTCTACGCTTAAAAAGATAGAGAAGATAAAAAAGCTGCTTGAATATATAGCATATGGTTCGCTTGGCTTTGATGCTGGTATATCGGTTGTTACGCTTGCGTCTCTGCACTTATATGCAAAAGAGCTAAATCTTATCCTTAAATATCTAAACTACGGTCTTACTGCGGTGGTCTTACTATCTGTATTTCTGTTTCTCGTACTTTTGGTTATGTCACATTACGAGAAGATGATAGAACGTTTCTTGGAGTTAAAATTTAGGATGAAGATAAAAAGAAAGAATAAAAGATAATAAAACCCTTATACAAAATGTGGCATGATGCCTACTACAGGTATTATCATAGAGTAAAGAAGTGCCATAAAGAGAAATGCAATTATTATTACAAAGAGCACAGATGCAACTATTACTACAAACGCATTTATTCTACTCGTCTTCTGCTGCAGTGACAAGCTTATTATTAAAACTATTAAGCTCCATACAACCATCGCTGCAAGAGCAACAGCATTAAGTAAAGGAATGGGGAGAAGCCAGTAAAGAAATACTTCCGGCAATGTACCGAAAAGCGTGGCAACGAAGGTTTTTTCATAATCTTTGTTCCATGCATTTAAAATATACTTTCCTACAATCTGATAAATAAATGCGTTTATGAATATACCTATTGGCACCATAATCCATAGAGAGATGACTAGGCCTATTATAAAGGCGATGGTAAGCCCTGCACTTATAAGTGTTTTACTGAATGGCATGAGGAATATGTTTACTCCAAGCAGAATTATTGGTATACCAACAACAAGCGAGAGTATAAAAGGTATTATAGTGGCTTCATAATAAAGCTTCAGTGCAGATAAATAATTCATCTGCTTGCCAGCAAACTTTCCAGGATTCCTTATTATGCCCCACACTAAGCCTAAATCATTTCCGAATCCCATGTAATCACAAGAATCATTAAACATTAAGTATTTTTAATCCTTCTTATCGCTTAATGAATTTCGCTTAATGAATTGCAAAAAAGAAGATAAACAGTATTTAAATATTATCTTATCAAAATAATATGATACAATGCAGGGAAAAATCGGCATAAAGAATAAAGATGAGCGCCTTCTAGTTTTGGCGGTAGATATAGATAATGATTTATATAGAAAAACCGGAATTTCTGGCCCTGTTCTTGGACGTGTTCAAAATTTGAACGCTGCTACTCAGCTCTCACTTGCAGATCCTGAAGAGACAGATGCCAATACAATGTTTATGGCGGTGAAAATATATGATGAGCTTAAAAAAGAAGGCTATCTTGTGAATGTGGCTACAATAACAGGTTCTGAAACAGAAGGCTATGCCGCAGATAGGGAGGTTGCAAGGCAGCTTGAGCTTGTACTTGATCAATACAAAGCTGATGCCTGCGTTTTCGTTACAGATGGTGCAAGCGACAATAGGGTATTACCTATAATAGAATCAAGAATAAAGATTAATAGTGTAAATTTGGTCACAATGAAGCAGGCGGAGAGTTTCGAGAACACATATTTTGTTATACTAGAGAAGCTCAAGGAACCTCATTATGCAAGAATTGTATTTGGAATTCCTGCATTGCTACTATTGCTATTTGCTATAAGCTATGCTATAGGAACTGGCTGGGAGCTCCCAGTCGGCTTAATAGGTTTATATCTCATTATAAAAGGCTTTGGCTTGGAAGACGCACTGCTTAATTCATTTAAGGGCTTTGGCTTTAGTATAGATAGGATGAGTTTTGTCTTTTATTTAAGCGCGATTGTATTCTTTATAGCATCTCTTTTCATCGCTAGTGGAAACTACTTTGCAGAATCTAACATAACAAGCAACCCTCTTACGATATGGGCATATACGATAGAAGGTTTTATGCTTCTTCTTCCTATCTCGCTAATACTTTACCTTATAGGTAGGATAATAGATGTAAAGGGTGGAAGATACATATTCAAAGGATTAAACTATGGCATGTACATAGGCTCAGCAATAATCTTCTGGGTTCTTATATATTCTTTCGTTGCGTGGATTATTGGCCAAATATTCTTTGGTCAATTTCTTCTTTATACAATTATTGCAATAATTATTGGCATTGCAATCTCATACGTTACAAGCTATCTTAGGAAGGAGGCGATCCGCAAGAAAAAGATAAAGGATAAGCTTGTAGTTAATGAGTTGGGTGCACTTATAGGAAAGGCTGCGGAAGTTGATGCAAAGAAAGGGTTGCTATTTATAAATACAAGCTTCGGTACAAGAATCACTTACAAGATTGATAGGATTGTAGACATTTCCGACAAGGTTATAATAAGGTAAAGCAGCTAACATCTATAAGGTTTTTATAGCTTGATGTACTAATTTATACTTAAAAATTAGACTTAGATATAAATATCTCAACAAAGTATTCAATACATGCAGTATAACAACAAGAACATAGTCCTAAGTGAGCTCATAGGGCTAAGGGCTAAGGTTGTAGAATGTCTAGACAAAAAACAGAAAGGAGTAGAAGGCACAGTAATAGATGAAACAAAGAATACACTCATATTAGAGACAAAAAATGGTATCAAAAAGGTCATTAAAAAAACAGCAGTATTTAAATTTTATGTTGGAAATAAATCATTTACAGTTAGGGGCGAAGAAATCTTATTCAGACCTCAAGAGAGGACTGAAAAAGCCCTTAAATACTATAAGCTAAGGAGGCTGATTGATTGAGTGAATGCAATGATCCAAATTGCCCTATACATGGACACATAAAGGTTAGAGGTACCCAGATTGTAGGTAAGGTTGTAAGTACTAAAGGTAAAAAAACAGCTATTGTGGAAAGGGAGTATACAAAGTATGTTTATAAGTATGAGAGATCTCTGAGAAAGAGATCTAGAATACCTGCGCACAATCCAGAATGTATAAATGCACAGGTTGGTGATATAGTAAAGATCGGCGAGACAAGGCGCATAAGCAAAACTAAGAGTTTTGTAATTATGGAAGTAGTAAAGAGGGCTTGATTCTATGAAAGGACTTTCAACGCATATATCAAAAACTTTAATACCTGGATCAAGGCTTGTATGTGCTGACAATAGCGGAGCTTATGAATTTATGATCATACACAATGTAGGTAAGGGCGGTAGAAGAGGGAGGCTTCCAGCAGCGGGTGTTGGAGACATAGTAATAGCAAGTGTGAAAAAAGGAACACCACAGTATCTAAAGAAACCCGTAAGGGTTGTAATAATTAGGCAGAAGGCGCCCATGAGGCGCGCAAATGGAATGAGGGTAAGGTTTGAAGATAATGCTGGTATTATGATTGATGATAGCAACCTTCCAATAGGTACAGAGATAAAAGGCCCTATGGCTAGGGAGGTTGCAGAGAGATTTGTGAAGGTGGCTGGTATTGCTTCGAGGTTAGTTTAAATGATTGCTAGTTCAAAACCTAGAAAACAAAGGGAATTCAGATATACAGCGCCACTCCATGTTAGGCAAAAGTTCCTGAATGTGCATATCTCAAAAGAGCTTGCAGAGAAGCTCGGAATAAAAGCAAGGAGCATAGAGGTAAGGCGTGGTGATACAGTTAAAGTGGTGAGTGGCGGTCAAAAAGGGAAGAGCGGAAAAGTTAGTAAAATAAATCTTAGAAAAGGGTTTGTTTATATAGATGGTATAGTTAGAAAGACCTCAAAGGGTAAGGAGATTATGATCCCTATAAGGCCTTCCAACCTTTATATTACAGAGCTTGATCTCAGTGACAAATATAGAAAGGCGCTTGTTGATAAAATGGTGAGCAAATGAGTAAAAAAGGTGGCTCTCGCCACATAAAAAGGCTTGCTGCAAGCAAATACCTAAAGATAAACAGAAAGGTAAGTAAGTTTGTAACAAAGCCGAATCCTGGAAGACATTCGCTAGAAGAGAGTATGGCGCTTATTACTTTTATTAAGGAAAAGCTATCAAATATGACAGCAAGAGAAGCAAAGAAGGTTTTAAAGAGCGGTTCTGTAGTTGTAAATGGAAAGGTTGTTAAGGAGCAAAAGTTCCCAATAGGCTTTGGTGACATAATATACATAAAGCCTGAGAATACCTACTATAGAGTAACAGCGGGCAAGTATGGTGTATTAAGTTTTGAAAAAATTAATGAGGATGAAGCGAAGAAAAGTATTCTTAAGGTTGTTGGGAAATATACAGCAAAGAAGGGTAAAATAATGCTTAGGCTTCACAACGGTTCTACAATAGAAGGAAACAATGACATAAAGGTTAATGACTCGATTGTGCTAGCTAACGGAAAGATAGAGAAAGTGCTGAAGTTTGAGGAGGGCGCAAAGTGTCTTGTATACAGGGGTATACACGCATCAGAGGCGGGGCGAATTGAAAAGATAAACAAGAGCAACATGCTTATGGATTCTACAGTTGAGATAAAACCAGAAAAAGGTGAGCGTTTTATCACAACAGTTAGTAACATAATAGTGGTTGGTGCTTAATATGAGCAGCAATTCAACTTTAAATCCAAATGCAGGCATCAAACTTGAGAAAGTAGTTATAAATATAGGTATAGGCTCAAATGAGCAGCTCTTTGACAACGCAAAGATTCTTTTAAATAGGCTTACAGGTCATAATGCTGCACCCGCAAAGGCCAAGAAGAGAGACCCTTCTTTAAAGATAAGAAAAGGTCAAATAATTGGTGCTTACGTTACATTGAGAAAGGGGGAAGCGCTCTCAATGCTCCAAAGAGCACTTGATGCGGTTGGAAAGCTTAATGAAAGTGCGGTAAGAGACAATTCTGTAAGTTTTGGCATTAAAGAATATATAGACTTTTCAGGAATGAAATATGATCCAAAGATAGGTATGTTTGGTATGAATGTAAATGCTGTATTTACAAGGAATGGCAAGAGGGTAAGCACAAGAAGGAGAAAAAGAAGCAAGCAAGGAAAGAAGCATGCAACGGTTAAGAGAGAGGAAATAATAGATTATCTTATTAAGCTTAGCAAAAACCAAGCACTCTTTAAGCAAACTTAATATATATATAAATTGATGTTAACAAATTGATAGAGGGTGTTTTTATCAAGATAAAATACGAGCTTAAACATAAAGGAAAAGGTGCCAGGAAATGCAAAATCTGTGGCACTAGTAGAGGTCTTATTAGAATGTATGATATATATATTTGCAGAAGGTGCTTTAGAGAGCATGCAAGGGAGCTTGGCTTCGAGAAATATTCTTAAGTGGTCATATGAATGTATTTGATAACGCAATAAATGCAATAAAAGTAAACGAGATGGTTGGAAAAGATGAATGTATAATACCATCTACAAAGCTATTGAAGAGGGTTTTAGATCTGCTTAAGGCGAATAATTATATAGCTGGATATGAAGAATTCAAAGATAACAAGATACCTAAGCTCAGGGTAAGGCTTTCAAAATCAATAAATAATATTGGTGTTATAAAACCAAGGTTCCCTGTAGGATTTAACGAATTTAACAAATATGAGAAAAGGTATATACCAAGCAAGGATTTTGGTATACTTATAGTTTCAACCTCGAAAGGTATAATGACAAATAAAGAAGCAAAAGAAAAGCATCTTGGAGGTAGATTGTTGGCGTATGTATATTAGTGATATCGATGCAGCAGGTAGAAATACCAAATGGAATAAGTGCAAAGTTTGAGTCAGGCTACATTGTGGTTAGCGGAAAGCTTGGCTCAGGAAAGATAAAGGTAAACGAAAAACTTCTAAACGTAAAGATAGATGGTAATAAGATAATAATAGAGCCAACACAGGAGAAGAAACTTAAGCGTGTAGCATTTATGGCAGAAAACGCTTTGGTTGGCAGGCTCAAGGGAGTTTTTGAGGGCGTCGATAAAGGGATAGAAAGGAAGCTTCAAGTTGCTTTTATTCACTTTCCGGTTTCGCTTGAGCTTAAGGGAGACACTCTTTTAATAAAGAACTTGTTTGGCGAGCGTGCACCCAGGCTTGCCAAGATTGTAGGTAATACAAAGCTCGAGATAAAAGGCCAAGAGTTAAAGGTTAGGGGTGTAGACCCATACGAGGTTGGCCAAACAATAACAAATATTGAAAAGGCTTGCAAGATACTTAACAAGGATACGCGCATCTTCCAGGATGGAATATACGAGGTTATTGGTGAGTGATTATGCTTAGCAAAAAGAAGCACCCAAGATTCGTTGTACCAAACTTCGGTGCAAAGAACAGAAAGAGGGTAAAGGATAGATGGAGAAGCCAGCGTGGTATAGACAATAAAAAGAGAATAAAGAAGAGCGGCTATGGAAAGATGCCAAGCATAGGTTATAAAAACAGCGACGAAGTAAGGTTCAAAGAAAGTAGTGGCTTAATGAAGTTTGTTGTACATAACAAAGAGGAGCTCAATTCCATTTTAGACAAAAAGGATTATGAAGTTGTATTGGCAAGCGAATTATCAAAAAGGAAGAAGGCAGAGCTTCAGAGAATTGCGGAGATGCACGGTTTAAAGGTTGCAAATAAGGTGAAGATATGAGCATGAAGTTTGCAAGAAGAGTAGCTGCTGAAATACTAAACCGCGGAGAGAGTGCGATAAGGTTTAATAAGAATGCTATTGATGAGATTAAAAAGGCGCTTACAAAGGAAGATGTTAGAAAGCTTATCCAAAATGGCTCTATCTATGCGGTAAAGGCGAAGCATAACCTAAGCTTAAATTCAAAGATACTTAAGAAGAAAAGAGAAGAAGGCAGGAGACGTGGCTTTGGAAGGAGAAAGGGAACAAGGAAAGCAAGAGGTGGAATAAGCTGGGAAAAGAAGGTTAGGTCACAAAGGGCAGTACTGAAGGAACTTAAGAAAATGGGCAAGATAGACAGTTCAAACTTTAAGAAGTTTTACCTGCTTATAAAAGGAAATGCATTTCCAGACAAGGCTTCATTGCTGCTTCACCTTAAAGAGACTGGCGTAGAGCTAAGCGATGAGGAAAGAAAGAAGATAGATGAAGCATTGAAATTAAGATACAAATAATGAAGTGATATAATGAAGGACCTTCCATTTAAAAGGAGAAGACTTGGCCTTACAAATTATAAGAAAAGGGTTGCATTAGTGAAGAGTGGTTTAGACAGAGTGGTGGTTAGGAAGAGCAACAGAAATATTATAGGCCAGGTGGTAAGGTACAATGAAAAGGGTGATGTGGTTCTTGCTCATGTTAATTCAAGGGAGCTTTTAAAATACAATTGGCCTGTAAGAGCCAATAGGCCTACAGCATACCTTACAGGTCTTCTATTAGCAAAGAAGTATAAGGGCGACAATGAGCTTGTACTTGACATAGGGCTTGCATCTCCTGTCAAGGGTTCGATACCTTTTGTTTTCGCAAAGGGTTGCATCGATGGTGGTATGAAAATAAAGACTAGCTTATCCTTAGATGATAAGTTATATGATGGCTCTGAGATAAGCAGATATGCTTCTATTCTTAAATCTGACGAAGAGAGATATAAAAAGCAGTTTGGTAAATATATAAAGGATTCAATAAACATAGATAATCTACCAAAGCTATTCAACGAGGTTAAAAATAAAATAATGAATAACGAGGTAGCTAAATGAACGGCGAAGATGAAGAAAAATTTAATGTTGAGGCATGGAAGCCTAAGACAAAGATAGGCGAGCTTGTAAAGAGCGGACAGATAAAGAGTATAGAGCAGATTTTCGAAAGCGGCAAACCCATAAAAGAAGTTGAGATTGTCGACGCTCTTCTTCCAAATCTTGAAGAGAGAGTTTTAGAGGTAGCCTCTGTCCAGAGGATGACAAAGAACAGCAGGAAGCAGAAGTATAGGGCTACTGTTATTATTGGTGATAAAAACGGCCATATAGGAATAGGCGTTGGTAAAGACGTTGAGGTAAAGCCAGCAATAAGCTCTGCTGTAAAAGATGCTAAGAAAAAGATAATATCTGTTCCATTTGGTTGCGGCTCTTGGGAGTGCAACTGTGGTCTGCCACACAGTTTGCCTATAACAGTAAAAGGAAGATGTGGTACGGCAGAGATAATATTAAAGCCTGCACCGAGAGGCGTGGGTATTGTTGCTGGGAAAACAGCAAAGCAGGTTCTCGAGCTTGCGGGAGTAAAAGATGTATGGAGCTTTTCCCGTGGTAGGACAAGGGATATCTACAATATGGCATTAGCAACATATAGAGCGCTTAAAAGCCTAAGTGAAGTCAAAAGCCCAAACAAGCTTAGCATACCAGAAACTAGAGTAAAATAAAAGAAAAAGAAAAAGGCGTTATTCAACTTTTATCTCTTCGCCTGGCTCCTCCTTCTTTTTCAATACAATTTCTAGCGTGCCATTTTTGAATGTTGCTTTTGTGTTCTTAGAATCTACCTCTGTTGGCAGTGGTATCGATCTGTAGTAGTGCCTTGAGCTTCTCTCTTTGTAGTAGTAGTTCTCCTCTTTCTTTTCTTCTTCGTGCTCCTTCTCCGCACTTATTATTACATTATTTTTCTCTACCTTGACCTTAATGTCTTGCTTGTCTACGCCCGGCATATCTGCTTTGATTCTTATCTTGTCGCCTTCATCTATCATGTCTACTTCTGGCAGTGAAAAATCTTCGAAGAGCCTGTTCGCGAGAAGGCTGCCCTGGAAGAAGTCCCTGAAGTCCCTAAGTGCACCAAACGGATCGAAAATAGTCGGTACTAATGTTCTCTTCTTCGCCATAAAACCACCCCCAGTTCTATATAAATATTATAATGGGTAAAGAAATAAAATATTTTTCTTTTTTATGCTTGATTTGCATTGGAGGTAAAATTTCTTTATTAGAATACACTATACTTGCCCAGCGAAATATCTAATGTTACCTCTCTTATTCTCTCAAGCCATGAATCCGCAATATATTGCACTTTGCTTTTTATGTTCTCAAATTCAGATTTGTTTTCAACAGCTATACTTATACTTGTATGTGATGGTTCATCTATGCGGTGTCCTATCTCAGAAAGTATTGCAACATTACACTCCCTTATATTTGGATAATTCTTTACAATATCCTTTGCAATCTCTGTTGCCATTATATTGTAGATCTTTCCCACATGATTTACAGGGTTCTTTCCTGCGGCAGCTTCAAGGCTCATGTGCCTAAATGGTGTTATAAGCCCGTTAACCCTGTTGCCTCTGCCAACTTGTCCGTCATCACCTGATTCGCAGCTCAGGCCAGACTTTGTTATATATACTTCTTTCCTCTCCGGTGAATCCCCTGTGTTTATCTTTACACTTACCTCCTTATCTGTTATCTTCTTTGCAAATTGAATAATATCTCTAGATACCTCATCTTTGTATTTCAAGTACTCATCAAGGTTGCTTACCTTCTCAGCTATAAATGCAATCGCAACTGTCAGTGAGATCTTATCTTTGTATCTGAGCCCCATCACCTTTATGTCTTCTCCTACTGCTGGCATCTTGTGCTTATAATCCTTACTGTTTAGGTATTTTTCAGTTTCCAATACTAGCCTTTCGGTTTCGCTGAATGGGGCGAATCCTACACCAAAGGAGGTATCATTAGCAAGCGGCATCTCATTTCCACGCATGAATAAAGCGGTCAAATCTGCACTACCTCTTACAATCTTAGGATCTATTACAACCTCGTTTTCCACATTGAGAAATCGTGTATTCTCCTTTAAGTATTTATTAGCGGCCTCCTTTGCTATATCATTTACATTTATCCTCTTACCGTTAAAATATTCTGTTGCCCTTCCTGTAATAATTATCTCTATTTTCTTTGTTATCTCTCCATGCCCAAAGGTTACATTAGATGAGCCGCCTATTATAAGCCCCTTGTCTACGTTATGGTGAAGAATAATGCCCGCTTCTTTAATATACTCCTTGCTGAGCTCAACGCTTACTCTATCCACTATTCCATCGATAAGAGAGTCTGGATGTCCTATTCCCTTTCTTTCTACAAATTCAACTTCTTTGTTTTCTATAATATCTCCCCTAGCTTCCTCAACGGATATTTGCCTCATAGAATTCACAAAAACTAAATTGCAGATAAAGATATTTATAATTATTAGTTTAACAATTATTATTAATGGTAATTATCAACTTAGATGATATCGATACCATCTCCTCTAAGATAAGGTCCGCTAGGGTGATGCTTGGCATCAGCCAGGCTAGGCTTGCAAAAGAAGCTGGTGTAAGTCAAAGCACAATAGCGGACCTTATCTTAGAGGAGATGGTATCGATATCATCTAAGTTGATATCGATACCATCTCCTCTAAGATAAGGTCCGCTAGGGTGATGCTTGGCATCAGCCAGGCTAGGCTTGCAAAAGAAGCTGGTGTAAGTCAAAGCACAATAGCGCGGCTTGAGAAAGAGTGTAGAAAGCTTAACCCAAGTTATTCAATGGTTTATAATATAGTCACCGCACTAAATAGGCTTAGCTCTAGCGAACAAACTATTGATCAGATGGAAGTTAAAGACCTGATGCATGGTCGACTTATTTTTGTTAAGCCAACTGATAGCATCAAAAAGGCGATAACGATAATGAAGGAGAACGATTATTCGCAAATACCTGTAATGGAAAATGGAAAAGTTCTGGGTACTGTTTACCAAAAGGACCTTGTTAGTTTTGCTAGCAATCCTAAAAAAGCAAGCATAAAAATAGAGAAAGTGATGGGGGTGCCCCTACCTGAGATAGATGAGAATACAAAGGTGGGAATGATAAAGTCGGTCCTTGAGAGCTGGGGTGCCGCAATAGTAAAGAGAAAAGATAGGGCTGTTGGGATATTTACAATATATGATCTATTCAAGGCTTCAAAGATCTAATTATATATTTGACTTGCTTAGCATAAGATGTGCTAGCCCCCTCTCTTTCTCAATAATGTTGTTTTCTTCGCCTTCAGATAAATCAAAAAGCATATCTCTTGGCCCATTTCCAAAGAAGTGTATAAGCTTATAATTTTTGTAATATATTGCTGTTGCGGGTATATTATGGTATTTCTTTGCCTTGTATATCTTGCTTGCGTATGATGACCTATTTTTTAGTTTTTCTAGAAGGCATTTATCCCATACCTCGGTTATGCCTACATGATCTGAAAAGACAAAAGACTCTTGCCTTAACGAACCATTTATAAAGTCAGACTTGCCGTATGCAATATCAAGTATCGAATTGTGTAGTTGGGTAAGGCTCACACTATTCTCTACTCTCTCTCTGTACCTTAAAATCTTCCCATTCTCAAACTTAAGTGTTATAAGTGGGACCTTAGAAACCTCTTCATATGGGAACATATTGTGGTACATGATTCCATGTTCCATGAATGCCTGTCCATGATCGCTTGCAATTACAATAACTGCATTCTCTAGCAAACCTTTCTTTTTAAGCATTTCAACAAGTTTGCCTAGCTTATAATCCATGTATTTTATTCTTGCTTCATAAGCTTTCTTTATGATCTCTATAGAACCATCGCTGTGGTCTATTATATTGCTAAGGTAAAGCCATTTATCCTGTTCCACATAATCCTTTACTATAAGGTTTGTTGGATAGCCTTCATGTGCTTCCATAAGATTTACAAAGAGGAACTTAGGTCTATTATCACTTTTTTCGCTGTAGTTTTCTATACTCTTTATTGTCTTGCTTATTCCTTTGTCAAGTTCGTAGAAACCATACTCCTTTGCAAAATGCTCGTTAAGCTTTACTCTAAGGTTAAGATATATATCATCAATTTTATCTTTTGGTATAAGCTTCGAAATCAAATATGCAAGGTTAACAAACCCTCTTTTTGCTCTTTTACTCTCTACTATTTTCAATGCAAATTTTACGGAAGGCCTATTTTTATCTATCTTATCTCTAAACCAAAGATTTTCTACATGTTCAAAGCCTGCACCAAGCCCTGTGCTCCTTGAGAGGAACGGATTGTTTGAAAAGAGTGCAGTGCTGTAGCCTAGGATTGAAAGATATTTTGCAAGCGTAAGTTCTTTTTCCTTTATATAGACTGACCTTTTTAGAAATGGATCTGTGTTTTCATCGCTATACTTTAATGGGTCTTTTGTAAGTGTTTTTATCTCTCTTACTCTTTTGTTTAGAAAGAGCGATACGTGTGTTGGCACTGTATATGTGCCGGGAGCAACAGCATGTTCATAGAATACTCCATCTTTTGCCCATCTGTCTATATTGCTTAGCCTAAGCTTGCCACCATATATGCTTAGCATATCTGCGCGAAGGGTGTCAAGCATTATAAAAATTATATTTGGCCTTTTATCCACTTAACCACTAAAGTTTAAGTTTGCTAATTATTTAAATATAAAGATAAAAATAAAAATTAAACCTAATTTTAAGGTTTTTGGGCTAAAAGAGGTTAAGATAAGAAAACATAATAGGCAGTATTATTGTTGCATCACCATCTATGGTTACATACTTTGCCTTTTCTTTTACCTTGCCCCAAGAAACTGCTTCTGTGAGTCTTGCACCAGAAAGACTGCCATCATACTGTGTTGCTGTTGTTATATAAACAGCATAGTCAAGTCCACCTTTAAACTGATTCCACCATATTACGTGGTGCTTGCTTATACCACCGCCAATCATAAGTGCCCCTGTTGTTTTATTGTCAAACGAAATATTACTTAGCTCTAGTTCATCTTTTATTAAGTTAAGCTTAAACTTATGATCTTGTGCAAATATTGTCAGCTGTGTACCGAATGCACCATCTAATATGCCAGGGCAA
Organism: Microcaldota archaeon; assembly: GCA_046536795.1. Taxonomy (GTDB): domain Archaea; phylum Micrarchaeota; class Micrarchaeia; order Micrarchaeales; family CABMGC01; genus JAGDYD01. The sequence continues at coordinate 267,862 of JAWDMB010000001.1, forward strand.
TAAATCTTGACATTATTTAGATACGCTTGCCTTATTATAGAGTGTTCATCTTTTATCCTCTTGCCAAATTCGTAGATAAGCTCGCTAGCACTATACTCTTCTTTATAATCCTTTGAATTGTAGATGTCATTCATTATCTCTGTAAAGTATTTCTCAACAGCAAGTCCATACTGGTCTCTTTCTATGAATATATTTCCAAGCCTGTATATATTTAGCCTGTGAAGCCAGGCATCATCTACATCAAAGCTACCTAGGCTATATTTGCCACCATAAGCCTTTGCAAGGTCGTGATCAAGAGTACCGCCGGTAGTTACTATAGCGTCAAAATACTTGACAGCATCAGCGATCATGCCCCTTAAACCTGTAGCAATTATATCTGCAGGAAAAGAAAGGAAGTTAAACGAGTCTTTGTCATCTATCATCTCTTTTAGTATTTTTATACCATTTACCATATGCTGTGCGGAGAAGCCTCCTATATGATCCATACTATCTATAAGCTCCCTAACTTTCATATCTTTTTTAAGTCTAACATCCTTTACGCCTTCCCTTAGCAAATCTTTCTTTTCCATAAAAACCACCTATAAGATTATTGAACAAAACAATAAATATCATTCTTTTACAGAGTATATCTAGTCGATCGAAGTCCATCTGCAAGGGCGGGCTCGCTCGCCTGATAGGAATTAGCTTTATATCTCTTTTTGTATAAGTAATATTATAGGCGACTAGTATGGATCTTACCAATGTTTCCCCTGATGATGAGGAGCTTCTTAAATTTATCGAATCAGCTAGACCAAAGATATACGTTGTCGGTGCAGGAGGAAGTGGTTCTAATACTATAACAAGGATGGCTGAACTAAACATAGAGGGCGCAACCCTCGTTGCTGCTAATACAGATGCACCTCATCTTGCAAGGACCAAAGCAACAAGAAAAATTTTGCTTGGAAAGAAGACAACAAGAGGGCTCGGTGCAGGAAGCGACCCAAAGCTTGGTGAAGAGGCAGCGCAAGAAAGTCGTGATGAGATAAGGCATGTTTTGAGTGATGGCCAGCTTGTCTTTATAACTTGCGGTCTCGGCGGAGGAACAGGTACTGGTGCTGCTCCTGTGATTGCTCACGAGGTAAAGGAAATGGGTGCACTAAGCGTTGCTATAGTAACTTTACCTTTTTCTAGCGAGGGCAAGCTCAGGATGAGAAATGCGCTAGAAGGTCTTTCAAAACTTAAAAAGGTTACAGATACAACAATAGTAATACCAAATGACAAGCTTCTTACAGTTGCTCCGGATTTGCCATTAAATATGGCTTTTAGGGTAAGTGATGAAATTCTTGCTAACGCTACAAAAGGGATTGTAGAGATGGTTACAAAGCCCGGAATGGTAAACCTTGATTTTGCTGATCTGAGGAGTGTTCTTAAAGATTCAGGCTACGCTGTTATAGGGGTTGGTGAAGCCACCGCAACCCAATCAAAGGATAGAGCAATAATAGCAATAGAGAATACGCTGAGAAGCCCGCTACTCGATGTAGATCTTTCAACAGCAAAGAGGGCCCTTGTAAATATTATAGGTGGAGAGGATCTTACTCTTAGAGAAGCAGAGACAATATTTCAAGAAGTTGCGAGCAGGATAAGTGATGAAGCAATGCTCAAGTGGGGTGCAAGAATAGAACCAACGATGCAAAAAAGTGCGATAAAGGTGATGGTTGTTCTTGGTGGTGTGGAGTTTGCGGATTATTCTGAAGTTGGAATTAAAAAGAAGCTTGCTGAGCAAGAGGAGGAAATTGATTTAGATGAGATCTTTGATAGCAAGGAGGAAAACAAAAGTAAGTAAAGTATAAAAATAAATATAGGGCAATAATAATAGATTTTATGGAATATCAAGCTAACAAGCCGTCAATGCTGAGTAGGCTTAAGCATTTTTATGAAAATTCAAAGCATGTACTTAGCATAAGCTACAAACCTAGTATGAGTGATTTCAAAAAAACAGCTAAGATAGTTTTATACGGCACTCTAGCTATAGGAATACTTGGCTATATAATCTCGCTTATTGTTAGCTTAATAATCTAAGGCTTTGAGTCTATGCATGAAGAGTTCGAGCTTGATTTTACAAAGAGTGCACAGGAGAATGCAAGTGATTACTTCGAAGCTTCAAAGCAGGCAAGGAAGAAAAGGGCCGGAGCGGAGCAAGCTATAAAAGAGCTTGAAAACAAGCTAAAGAGCGAGGAAGAAGAAAGAAAAGAAAGGAAGATATCAAAGATAAGCAAAAAGGAGTGGTTTGAGAAGTTCTACTGGTTCTTTACAAGCAACAAGATGCTAGCGATAGGCGGAAGGGATGCGATGCAAAATGAGCTAATAAATTCTAAGTATTTCGATGAAAAAGATCTCTTCTTTCATGCCGACATATTTGGCGCATCTGTAGTTATACTAAAGAATGGCGTAGAAGCAAACAGGGATATAAAGGAAGAAGTTGCACAATTTGCAGCATCATTCTCAAGGGCGTGGGGCTCTGGTATAGCTTATGCTGATGTTTATTCATTGAAAAGAGAGCAGGTTAGCAAATCAACAAATAAAGGCTACTTAGCTACAGGAAGCTTTGCGATGAGTGGCGAGAGAGAGTGGTTTAAGGCGATGCCCCTTATACTTTATGCTTTTACAGAGATCAAAGAGGATTCAAAAAAGTTCGAAGTAATACCTAGCTTAACCTATGATAAGATAAAACCAGAAAAAGCAGTTGAGCTCAGACCAGGAAATATAAAGAAATCAGAAGCTGCGAAAAAACTTGCAAAGCTTCTAGAATTTGATGATATTGACTATATACTTCAGCACATACCTTCTGGAAGCTTTAGCATAAAGGCATAAGATGATCAAATGTCAAAAATAAAGTTTAGATATCTTCCACATACCGCAGATATAAGGTTTGTTTCATATGGTGATACATTTAAAGAAGCCTTTGAAAATGCAGCGCGTGCTCTGCTCAATATAATGTTGGATACAAAAAGAATAAGCAAAGAAAATAGCAAAGTTGGAAGTATAACCATAAAGGAGTCTGCAAGAACAAAAGAAGACTTAGTATGGTATGTGCTCCAGGATATACTTTCAAAGATTGATGAAAAAAGCCTAAGGGCTTTTGATTTTAAAATAACCAAGCTAGAAGAGGCAAAGCTTAAGCTTTCAGGCAAGCTTTTCTTCAAGAATACAGATAAAGATTATTCTCTTTTGGAGGTTAAGGCAATAACTCCGCATGACCTTAAGGTAGAAAAAGCAAAGAAGTGGCGCATACACGTTTTAGTTGATGTGTGAACTAACTCTTTGAATGTGGCTTCTTGAGCAAATCCGTTTGTTTAGGGTTTCTCGCGAGCAGAGTTAAATATGGGCCCGCGGAGATTTGAACTCCGGACCTCCCGATTGCCAAGCTTCTATCAGTCGGGCGCTCCAACCAGGCTAAGCTACGAGCCCTGCTTAAATTATTTGAAAGCTCATTTTTATATTATTTCTCTTTCAACTATGTGCTTCCATTATCTTTTTAAACTTTTCAAAATCCTCCAGCATTTTCTTTTTTATTTCTGGAAACCTCAGTGCTGCTGCTGGATGATATGTTATAAAGTAAGTAATATCGTCTTTTTTTACAGCTTTCCCATGATTCTCATCAATATTCTCAATCCCTAACGTTGCTTTTGAAGCTACGCTTCCAAGCAATATAATAAACTTTGGCTTTATAATCTTGATTTGCTTTTCAAGAAATGGCTTGCAAAGCTCTATCTCCTTAGCTGTCGGAATTCTATTAGCTGGCGGAAAGAACTGCACAACGCTTGTTATATAAATCTCGCTTCTTTTGATCTTGCTTTTCTTTAAAATTTCATCAAGCAGCTTTCCACTTCTTCCCACAAAGGGCCTTTGTTGCCTGTCTTCCTCATTTCCAGGTGCTTGCCCTATTAGCATAATCTTCGCGTTAAGCGGCCCTTCTCCAGGCACAAACCTTTTGCTTAAGCTCCAGCCATTTAAATCGCTGAGCTTTCTATACTCTTTATTCAATTGTTCAATTGCTTCGTAGCGTTGTATATAATCATTCGCTGCAGAGAGAAGAGCTTTCATATCATTGTAGTTAACCTCTTTCATTGCCTCTTCAAATGTAAGCCATTTATAGCCCTTATGCTCCCACGAAATCCTTACTTTACTATTTTCACCAACCTTCGCTATAAATACTGTAACTGTTTTAAGAATTTTTTCTTTGTTTTCGTAGAAAAAGTATTTGTTTACATACTTAAAATAAGGAATAAAGTTTACATCTAGCCCAGACTCTTCTTTTATCTCACGTTTTGCAGCACTGTAGCTATCCTCACCTTTTTCTATATGCCCTTTTGGTATATCTAGCTCTTCCTTTGGAGAAATCAAAAAGAGGAATTTTACTTTACCATCTTCTATTTTATATATAATTGCACCTGCTGAAAACTCAAACCTCATAAAAACTACCTAAATATTTTCTCGTTTATGCAGTATGCACTTTCTAATTCATTTATTTTAGTTGCATTATAAAAGATTGGATTAAGAATATTGTAGAGGTAAGTAAACTTTGAATAGCCGCATTTTAGGTTAAGGGATCCAGCAACTTCTGGCATTATAAAGTATTCGCTTTCTACGTAATATTCATCATCAGATACATATGGCAATTCTTCGAAACCCATATAATATATTGTATTGTTCGAATAAACCTGATATAAGTAAATGTTTATACCATTTTTATTCATAAACGTAGCACTTCCTAGTACGCTCATATTTGAAAGCAACTCTTTCTCTGCTTTCATATTTGGTGCCGTTATAAGCATCGCTATTGGGTTTGTCTTATTAAAAGTCTGGTTAACAAAGAGCAGTATATCAGATGTATTTGAAAATAGATAGGAAACAGTGGTAAAGCCTGTCGTATTTACATTACTTGATACAAAATTTTCAAAAGCACTTCCATTCAATGCTGCGTTTGCGTGCATTAGTGCTGGCGAAACCCGTATTGAATTTGCATAATTGGTTGTTAATAAGAAGTACAAAAGTGCATATATTATCGGAAGTATTAGTGGCAATAAGGCATACCTGGGCTTTCTTCTATATATTCTCTTTTTAGAGGGTTTCGGAATCTTTAGCTTGAAGAGCGGTGCGGCTAAAATTATGGCTATAATTGTTATATAAAATATAAGCACGCCAGCAAAGCTATGTGCAAATGATGTGCTTTGATTTGGTCCTAGCCATAGCCATATAAGCCCGATAGTTGCCATTCTTATAAAATTGAGGACAAGCAATAAGATAAAGCCTGATAAAACCCATAACATTTTAGCACGTAATTCGCCATCCAGCAAATATGCAATTGGTATAAGAAACATAATAATTCCTATAAGTGCCCCTATACCCGCACAGCTCTCTCCTATTCCAATAGAATAGCCATTACCATTTATGCTTATTGGTGGCGTAAAAACAACGCTTTTGTCAAAGGCATGCATTACAATATATACTATATATGCATTCATCTCGGCAAAGTTTTGATTGGTAAAGAATATGGGTGTTAAAAGTATCGGGGATGCAAAAAGTGCGAATATCATTAGAGCCTTAAATTTGCTTATATTCTCAAATCCAAAAATAGTTATTGCTATGCTTGCTATAGCAAGAGGAAAAATAAGCATGTCTAGCCTATAGCTCATAAACAAAAATGAGAAGGTATAGCGCAAATATGTAATCGCAAATAAGAATAAAATAAATAGAATAAATCCTATCAACAAATCTGATCTCTTTGCTTTTGACTTAATCTTATTTTTAAAAATGAAAATAGAAAACAAAGGCAGCATAATAATAGGCACTATTATATAGGTTGATGGGTCTGTATCAAGTATGCTGCTTGGGGTAGCAAAGAATGAGTTTGCAAGCATTATTACAATAGAGAGAACAAACACAGCAATATAAATTTTTTCCATGCCATCGTCCTCAGTCGATATAGGCTTCATCATCTTTCAGCAGTTACTCTATTCTTCACAGGACAAAGTAAATTGCAATCCTATATATATAAATCTAACTGAATCGTGGAAAAATCAGAAAATACTATATATTAGGGGAATAGCGTTAAAGAGATTTAACAAGTGTGCAATAAAATGTCTTGTACTTTATTCACGCAGGAGTCTATATCTATTTTTAATCTCCTGCTCCGTATGCTGGTCTGTATCTGCTGTCCCGTGTAATACCTCTATTGGGATCATTGCGCGATTAATCGCGTCTATTATTCCCTTCATGAAAATTTCATATCCTGTTTCAAATGCGTCATCCAAATCCTTCTGAGATACTTCCTTTATCTCACCATCGTTTTTTACTAACCAAATACTTAAGCCATTACCTATAGTTAGCGAGCCAGATTTTGATATAACCCTTATAGTTATATTAGCAAGCTGTGCGGCCATCCACACATCAAAGCGTTTTCCCATTCTCTTCACATACTCTATGTACTCTTGTGCCACAAAATTTAAAGGGCTAAATATAGAAATCGTATCACCAACGTGTGCTATCCTTTGCTCTTGTGGTATAATATCGATTTCGGCTTGTTCGACTAGTTTATTGTTTTCATCTAACTCGGAAGCTGTATCTAACTCGACAACTTCAGGATGACCATTTATCATGCCCACTAGCAGGCACGAGCAATCAAGGCCTATTTTTCCTATTTTCTTTTTTAAGGTACCTAGTGCCTTAAATAGATCTTCATCCAAATTTTTAGAATTTTCCTTTAGCAATTCAATAAGCTGCCCTGTGTTTGCCACGTCTCCTGAAAGACCAATAATTGTGTTTTCTCCTATTGGTACTATTTTTTCATCTTTGAAACTCAAACTTATAGTTCCCTGAAGATCATACGTAACTTGTCTGTCTGCAGCCAAAACTATTCCGTCATCCGCCTTTATAGCCAGAATAACGGTCATTATTATACCCCATTTTAGTTTCTAATAAAATAAAGAATTTATACCTATCGGTGTCTAATAATAAACTCTTTACATTTTATTTCTTTCGTCAAAAGAGAAAAAAGTAACCACTGCGATGGAGATTTAATCTATCATCGAAGAAAAGATTTTAACTTCTCAGGTCATATGCTTGAAATTGGCTTTCACTATCTGCTTATTCAAAAACATGCAAGCAATGCTTTGCCGTCGTTGCACCTTTTAATTCCTTGTTTAGATAGCTAAGCATATTTGTCAATATGCGTGTGTTTTAACTCTTTTAGACCTGACAGTAAAGTCGTTGAATTTTTTTGTGATCAAGCCAGGAGAGGGAGTCGAACCCCCCTTTGCCGCTCTGCAGGCGGCCGCATAGCCGATCTGCCATCCTGGCAAAACAATTTTACTTTCTTTAAATAGCTTTTTATTCTTTTAATATATGTAAGGAAGGTATTTAACTTTTCAATTTTTAAATATAAATGTGATTGAATGAGGGCGATAGAACCTATACCAAGCGAGTTTGTCTCTCAAACTGTAACCTACGATTACAAGGACCCTATAACACAGGCGGTAAGTAAGATCAAAGAGTATACCGCTGTCATCGTTAATAAAAATAATGATTATTATGGTATAGTGGATGACAGAACCATTGTAAGAAAGGGTGCACTCAAGCTTCATAAGCGGCAGTCGATAGGCAAGTTCGCAAAGAAAGTGCCCCTCCTTGACAGGTCTACAACAATAGAAAAAGCCATACTATACTTTTACTACGAGGGAGTGAAGGCTCTTCCTTATACAGAGGAAAATAAGATCCTAGGCATAGTTAAGAGGACAGAAATGCTTAAGGCCATACTTTCGCTGCACCTTCTCTCAGAATATAAGGTAGAGAATGCGATGACCTCGCCAGTTATAGGTATAGATGCTGAAGCAAACGTAGCGCAGGCTAAGGCGGCGATGGAGAAAAACAAGGTAAATAGGCTTATTGTGATGAAGAATGGCTCGCTATATGGTATTATATCATTTAAAGATATTGTAGAAATTTTTGCAAAAGCTACTGAGAGATCTCCGCAAAGAAGAGACTATTTCTATACATTGAGTAATACTCCTGTAAGCAGCGTATGCCAAAAGGGTGTACTTGCAATAGAACAGGATAGCCCTCTAGAGGAAGCGATAAGGGAATTTGTTGAGCGAAACATATCATCGCTTGTTGTTACTAAATCCGATAAGCCTGTAGGTATTATAACTGTAAGGGATGTTTTTGGGCTTATAGCTTCTACTACAACCGAGGAAGAAAACAAGATAATAATCTCTGGCTTAGATGATTATACAAAGGAGTATGAGGAAGACATAAGGGCAGAGCTTAATGATATGGTGAATAAGATAAACAGGTTTAGCAAGATAAAGGTAGATTATGTCACTGTGAATGTAAAAAGATCAAGGCTAAGAAATTACGAGATTCATGGCAAAGTCGTATTAAAGAAAGGCGGCTCTGTAGCAGCACTTTCCACAGGTTATTCATTAAGCAGCGTATTAAAAGACCTCGTTGAGAAGCTCTACAACGAAGTAAAGGAGAGGAAAGAGCTTGTTGTTGCCAAGTTCAAGGGTAACAATATAGTGGTCACATGAAGGCACAATCAAGCTTTGAGCTTCTAATAACCCTTTCATTTGGCTTAGCTGTTTTGCTCCCAATAGTCGTCATAGCTTTTATGCAGATAGCAAGCTCAAGCTCGTCACTCTCAGCAATAGAGTCGCAGCAAGCCGCTTCTAAAATTGCAAGTGTCGCATCATTTGTTGGAAGCGAAGGCCCGCCAGCAAAACAAGTTATACAGATCCAGGTGCCACCAGGAGTTCAATACATTTATGTTGGCTCGCAGAGTGGTGCACCAGGTCATCTAATTATATTCATGGTGAGATCATCTACAGGTTATAGCTCCGTAACCGCATATACACCTGTAAATGTGAGTGGCAATCTTGGTGGTATAAGTTCTACAGGCACATATCTTATAAATATAACGGCTTTGGGTTCATGCCCCACATTACCGAATACGCCTTGCGTTTATATAACGCCGTTAACATGATTATGCTGAGTGTTTAGATGAAGCTTCAGCTTTCGCTTGAATTTCTTATTGTATTCTCTTTTGTGCTACTTGTCTTCATCTTCATGTTTGCATTAATCTCTAGCGAAAGAAGCCTTGGGCTGAGCGACCAGACGTTTACCCAGCTCCAGCTCCAGGCACAGAGTATAGCAAGTGCAATGGATTCTGCTGTGCAAGCCGGTAACGGCTATACTGGCAGTTTAGCGGTAACAAACCTCATAGGTTTAATACCATACAATGTAACGATAACAAAGAACGGAATGGTAATATTACAAGCGAAGGTGGGGAAGCAGATTATCAAAGCCATAGCATACAGCATGGCAAAAAATGTAGTTTCGAATCCAAGCTATTTGATAAGTGGAACTTCAAACCAGTATCTAATACCAGTTGCAAACGGCACAATATATTTGCAGAACTCATTCGGCAAGGTTTGCATAGATTATCAATGTGCTACGCAGAGCAATCAAGCAGAGCATATAGAGCTTTCAAGCGAGAGCGTTTATGCAGCGCAGTTCAATGGGCAAAGCAGCTATATACAAATACCAAATTCCCAAAATTTACAGTTATCTACAGTAACGTTTGGGGGTTGGGTAAACTATAAAGGGCCTGCTTCTGGAAATTGGGATTGGCTTATGGCAAAGCAAAACGCCTACGGCATTGGGGTATGTGGCTCTTCATTAGATGTTTGCTTCTATAACTGGGGCACTGCTACTAATTACCAATCTTCTTATGCACTAAATAAAAACAGGTGGTATTTTCTTTTGGCAGAAGTATATAATGGAAATGAAGTGGTATATGTTAACGGCGTACAAGTTTATTCGGGGCCACTAAGTATAAGTAGCCAAACAGTAGGGTGGCAGATTGGTTATGGAAACGCTGGAGGGCAGCTTCTAAATGGTAGCGCGGCAAATATTCAAATCTATAATACTGCTCTCTCGCCGAGCCAAATCCAGCAGCTTTATCAAGAAGGTATAGCAGGCCTTCCATTGCAGAATGCAGGTCTTGTTGCATGGTACCCACTAGATGGCAACGCTAATGACTATAGCGGCAATGGTAACAATGGTGTAATACACGGCCCAATTTTGTTTACTAGTGTATCTCAGTTCTTTGCAAAAGTGCTTAATGGAAACGGCAAGCCTCTTTCAAACACACTGGTAAACTTTGCATCCTCCTATGGTCCTATGGTTCCTCAATCAAACTTCACAAACCAAAACGGTGTCGCTATATCTTTTCTTAATTTTAACAACGTGCCTGGAAAAGCGTTTGTAAAGGCTACAGCATACAACGGTAATTATACTGTAGCAAATAGCATTATTGCATGGTGGCCCCTAAACCTCGGGGTTGGTGGTATAGCATATAGCTCTAACGCAAACATAAATGGCTTCATGAAAAATTCATTCTGGGATATGCCTAGCTACTATGCAACATTCAACACAAATTCCTCTTATATTAATCTGCCTCAAGCATCGCCTAGCGCTAATTCTATATTGACTGTTGCAGCTTGGTTTAAGACTGCAAGTGGTGGTGTTGTATTATGGAATGGCAACAAACTGCCGCCAAGCATAGCCAGCTGCTATTCGCCAGTAATTTATGTAACGCCTCAGGGTTATCTCGCTGGCGGTGATTCTTTTTCTACAGGTTCTCTTGCATTTTCAACAAAATACTTTGTCGCAGATAACAAATGGCATTTTGTAGTTGTAAATCAAACAACATCGCAGCAAACCCTCTTTCTAGATGGTGTAATGATTGCAACAGCCTCTCTAACACCACAAACATGCACGCCTTCAAACTGGAGCATAGGTGCAGGTACGTGGAATAACAACATAGCATATTTTAACGGCTCTATTGCCAATGTGCAGCTTTATTCAAGTTCACTTAATGTTGGTCAAGTAAGGCAACTTTATCAAGAAGGCATAGCCGGCTTGCCAATTTCTGATGCAGGTCTTGTTGCATGGTACCCACTTGACTACAATGCAAATGACTACAGTGGCAATGGCAACAACGGAGCATTATATGGTAATCTTAATTTTCTTAAAAATAATCCAATTACGGAGAGCGGAAATTATTCAAATGTAACATTTGCAACTTTCAATCCTACGGGTTCTACAAGTTCTGCAGCCTACATCAATGTGCCCACAATAAATCCTATAAATTACACAAGCTTTTCCTATTTTGCTTGGATATATCCTACATCTGCTGAGAGTTATAGCAGGGTTATTGCTACAAGCGCTGGAGATAATGGTGCAATAGAGGTTGCAACTGGCGGGTCTACGCAGATAATGATAAACGGCTACAACACGGGTGGGTGGCTCGGCATAAATTCATATTTTCCACTTAATACATGGAACTTTGTCGGTGCAACATACAATGGCTCTGCTTATAATGTATACCTTAATGGAAAGCTTGTCTGGTCAAAGAATGTGGGTACGCTTTTAGGGCACGCTACTCCAGGCAATCTTCAGATAGGTCTAACCACTGCTTACGGTATAGGCGGAAATCAATTTTTTGGTAAAATAGCAAATGTCCAGGTTTATTCAAGAGCATTGTCTTCATCTCAAATTACGCAGCTTTATAATGCCGGTGTTATGGGCTTACCAAATTCTACAGGCTTAGTTGCATGGTACCCTCTTGATGGCGACGCTAATGATTATAGTGGCAACGGCAACAACGGCGTGCCTACAAACGTTATATATACACAGCAACAGATAGTAAAGCCTTCTTATCTTTATTCCTTCGGAGGCTATGGAATCAACTTCAATGGAAATAGTTACATCTACAATGCATCATACGCACCGCTTAACCTTCAGCCCAACTATACAATTGCTGCTATGGTATATTTGAATTCATATGCGGGCTCCCCATTCATTTACACTGAGGGCAATCCCGCAATTACTTTTGGTTTTGGTGTAACTACTAGTGGAAATCTATCTGCTGCGGCATGGAATGCTAAAACTGCAGGCAATTGGGTCGGAGCAACCTCAACCTTAGTTGTTCCATTAAGGAAATGGACCTTCGTCGCTCTCACTCTTAAAAATGGGGGCATAAACACAGGAACTGCTACATTTTATGTCGATACAAAGAATCAGACGCTTAGTTCACAGGAAGAAAGTAACACAGCCTCGCACTATCTCGGAATAGGTTTTAATGTGGGCTATCTTGCAGGCCAAGCTTTCCAAGGCTTAAATGGCTCTATAGCAAATCTTCAAATTTATAATAAAGCGCTTACGCCACAGCAGATAAATGAACTGTATAATAACATGTATCCAGCATATGCAAGTACAGAAGTTAGTATGGGTGTTTTGCCATGAGGCTACAATTTTGGTCATTTGATATTATATTTGCAATGGTAATATTTGGATTTGCAATAACCATACTTGCATTTGTATGGTATAGTATAAGCAATCAATTTGCACTCTCATATGGTTATGGTGTTGGCTCTATGCAATTACAGGCCCAAGCTCTTGCCAATAGGTTGTTAACTCCGGGATCGCCAAGTTCATGGAGTTCGATTGTAAACCCTAGCAATCCAAGCACTTGGTCAAATATATCTATAGGCCTTCTGGGAAGCAACGGTGAAGTCTCGCTAGAGAAGGTAGCTACGTTGGAGAGTATGGCAAACTTAAATTACCAAGCAACAAAGCAGGCGGTTGGTGTTGGCTATGATTATTATATTGTGATAAATTATCAGAAAATAAATTTTGGAATTGGGCTAAGCCCGTATGCAGCGCATGCTATGAGTATTTATGTTGTAAATAAGCCTATAATAATAAACGGTGTTCCCGCAACGATGAAAGTTATGGTTTGGACTAACACATCATTTGGTGTTGAGTAATGAAGGGTGTTATATTTACACTTGATGCCCTCTTTGCCTTGATAGTGGCAGTGGCTAGTATCTCTATTATGCTTTACTTTTTCTACACACCTCAAGTCTCTTATTCATTCAGATATGGCGAAGCCGCTTCTATATTAAGCCAGTTGGAAAACACAAATTTGGCTTATCTTGCACAAAGTAATAGGCTTGCAAACCAGATGCTTGCACTCTCAAATACTCAAGCAGCTTCTTGGCCAATGCTGCATTCCAGCAATGCAAACAATGCTGGAGCAGCATTTGGACCTGCTTATCCTTTTGTATCTTTTATTTTTACAGCTCCAAGCAACATACAGACAGGTATCGTTGCTGGTTATGGCAATATTTATTTTGGTTCAGGCTCTTATCTATTTGCTGTAAATGCAACAACAGGGCTTAAAGCGTGGTCTAAGAACGTGCAAACAAACGTTCAATCAACGCCTGTGATTTATTATAATATGCTGGTATATGCTAATGCAACAAATATAACAGCAGTTAACGCAGTTAACGGCAACTTAGTATGGAGTGCAAATATAGTTGCAATAGCTGGTTCACAGGTTCAAATAACATCACCTTTTATTATTTATGACAATAAGCTTATTTTTGGTGCTAGCAATTTTTACGCTTATGCCTTGTATCTAAGCAACGGCTCTACCGCATGGTCTATAAATATAGGCCAATCACCGACCTCTTTTGCCTCTACATCTGGTTCATTGGCGTTTAAGACATCATCAAACTATATAGGTACAATTGTATTCTCAGGTAGTGCAGCACAGCTTCTCTATCCTTTGAAAACTTCAACAAGTGTAAGTCCAATCGCTTCTTTGGGAGATATATTTTATTATGGCTCTTCAAGCAGTGCAGATGCAAGTTATATAAATGGTACACAGCTTTTCAGCACATCAGCAGGTTCACAGGTAACTGGTGTTGATATTTATGACAATCTTGTTATTTATCAAGGCATAAAGTCAATTCTAGCTACAACTCCAAGCGGCATCCAACTTTGGAGCGAGCCAATTTCTTATGGTCCTGCTCCAATAAATGCCTCGCCTGTTGTTGGCGGCGGCATGGTATATGCTGTTTGGGCTGGCAATCTAACAGCTCAAAGCTTAAAGAACGGAAGCATAATCTGGTATTATCAGCTTCCTTCACCACTTATTTTTTCACCTTATCTAGCTATAGCATATGGCAAACTCTTTGCAATAACTGGCAACAAAGTTATTGCATTTGGCTCTTGCAACATACAAAATGTAAATGCAAACTCTTCTATTCTTTATACTGTTGCTTCTCTATATGTAAATCGCCAAACGGGTTGTGCAGAAGAGCTTGCAAGCTCTGTTTATCCAATGTATAACTATACCATCATGGTTTCTGGAAAGGGCATGAACGCAAGCGGTGTTTTAAGTGCTACATATTATGGCAATACCTATACATATATACAAAACCCAAGCCTAGATACTCCTTCTTATTCATGGTCTTTCTGGATCTATCCATATTCTTGGTCGCCAAACAACGGCATAATAGGCCAGAATAGCATGGGTAATGGCTTTCCTTACATTTACCAATCCTCAAACACTTCTTCGAGTCAGGTTCTTATTTTTACTAATAATGTTAGTGCCCAAAACTCAAGAGTTGGTACTAAAATTAGCCTAGATACTTGGTATCATGTTGTTGCAGAATATAGCCAGCCATCAAATACACTTTACCTTTACGTTAATGGCACATTGGTTGGTTCAAAGAAGGAGGCTGCGCCGGTAGCACATGGGGTTAGTCCGTTCTATATAGGCTACCTTCCTTTTGGTAGTGCTACATTTAATGGGCTCATTTCAAATGTGCAGATCTATAATAATGTTCTAACTCCTCAGCAGATTGGCTTATTATATTTGAGTGGTCCTAGCGGCTCTCCTATACTCAATGGCCTGATTGCGTGGTATCCAGACGGTTGTGCAGATGATGTTTATGCGTTAAATAATACTGGCTATATTGGAGCTTCATGCCAATCGCTTCTTAGAAGCGCTCCACTTCCACCAAAATTTTACAATGCGCATGTGGCTAGCAAGATAAGCGTGCCGATGCAGATTTATAATTGGTTCTTAAATTCATCTTATATATACAATGTGAGTGTTATTTCATGGCAATAATGAATAGAAAGAGAAGCAGGAAAGGATTCTTGATGACAGTATTGGTAGTAGTACTTTTTACCCTCATGATTGCTGAACTGCTTATTTTTACTTTGCTAAACATAAGCTATAACAAAATACAGCAGAGCTCATTGCTTGTCTCATCATCTGTAGATTATGCATCTTCACTTATCTCTTCATCAAAAGCTTTCGCAGCTGCTTCACTTTCAAAAGCTTTATCTGCTCTAACCAGCTACGAATATAATGCAAGTATGAGAAAGGGAAATTTTGTTAGTAATTTAAGTCAATACCTTTCTTACCTTATTGTTAACGGAACGCTTCCGAATGTAGCGCCAAACTCATTAGCTGCAAATGCATTGGCAATGTGGATGGGCAATGCAACATTCAAGGCCTATAATGCTTCTATAATTAACAATATCCGACCTTCTCCACTAGCTTTAAGGATAAGTGAGTCTAAGCCCATAATATATCAAACAAGCCCATATAATCTGTCTGTTTCATATGTGGAGAATGTTTCAATAGCAGCGCCTTCTGGCACACAAAACTACTCTATTCCAGTATCAGCTTCTATACCTCTTAATGGAACATATGATCTTTTCTATGCCCAACAGGGCATACAAAGACCGATAAGATTCTCTTCAATAAATAATCTTACAAGTGTTGTGGGAGATGCTTATGCAACATATGGCAATTCTAGCAGCAATGCTTTCATATATGGTATTGTATTGCATGTGCCTAGCGGTGTTACATGTACAAGCTTATCAAGTAATGTTCCATCTTGGGCAGATACAGCGCCGCTTAATAAATCAATTATATTGGCTACTCCAAATGCAAACTTAATTACAAATGCAACTTGCACAATCGCAAATAAGTTTGGCGGCTTAGTTACATATTCTATAAGTAGTAGAAGCTCACCACCAAGCATTCCTTGGCTTCAGTATTCTAGTTCTACAAATATACTTAACTATATTCCAAACGGAACAAAGGTTCTTCTCTATGGGCCTGGAATGGACTTGCTAAATATAGAAGGTCTTAGAAACGCTATACAAAATGGCTCATATTTTGCATCACCATTTTTACCATCGTATATCGATAGAGCAGACGCAAACTTTCTAAGAAGTTCACCTAATGGCATATTCACTTTTTCAGGTTCAAACCGATATGCAGCGCAGTTCAACGGGCAGAACAATTATGTGGAGCAAACAAAAGGATTCGGATTTATGAATAACGCAGCTCAGCAAGCGACAATATCTATATGGGTAAAACCATCTTCGCCGAATGGCGACATAGTAGACGAACTTGGGCAAAGTAGTATTAATACTGGCTGGCATGATACCTGGATTGATCTTGTAAATGGTAATGTGATGATTAGGGTTTGGGATTTAGGTTGTGTTAACCTTGGTCCTATTCCACTCAATTCCTGGTCAAACATAGTTATGACGCTTTCGTATAATGGCGTTTCTCTAAATTATAGCGGTTATATAAACGGTGTGTATAAAAATTCAGGCACAGGAAGCAGAAGCATACCTGGTGGCTCTTCTTTAATGTATTATCCGCTTGGCCCTTCTGACAGCACCAACTGTGGTGATGGTGGTGCATCTTTTACTGGTCAAATGGCAAATTATCAATTTTATAACACTTCTCTTGGACGTTCTCAGATAAGTCAAATATATCAGAATGGGATAGAAGGCCTACCTGTAGATGGGCAAAATTTGGTAATGTGGTGGCCGCTTAACGGCAATGCAAACGATTATAGTGGCAATGGCAACAACGGTGTTGGAACTAATGTAGAATTTAATCATTTAATAAACTATACAAGAGATTCTATATACATTGTGCCTACGCCTAATACATTGCCTATTCCTGGCACATTATCGTGCATAAGCGGTAAGAATTGCAACTCGGCGCTATATATAAGCAGGTTGCCGCTTGAGACCTCTCCTAATTTTTATACAGCGCAGTTCAATGGTCAGAACGATTATATAGAGCAAAACAACGGATTCGGGTTTATGAATAACGCTCTTCAGCAAGCAACAATATCTATATGGGTAAATCCAAGTTCTCCAAATGGTGACATAGTAGATGAACTTGGACAAAGTGCTGTAAATACTAATTGGCATGATACATGGATAGATCTTGTAAATGGGCAAGTTGAGATTAGGGTTTGGGATTTAGGTTGTGTTAACCTTGGTCCTATTCCACTCAATTCCTGGTCAAACATAGTTATGACGCTTTCGTATAATGGCGTTTCTCTAAATTATAGCGGTTATATAAAC
>JAWDMB010000002.1:0-255106 GCA_046536795.1 Microcaldota archaeon
TAAATATTGGGCTTGTTGCGGCTGCCACAATATTTATTATGCTAACATGCAGAGCTACAAGATAGAGCGAGAATGCAAGGCTCATGTATATTAATGCTATGCTTCTCAATGCCCTAGAATATAAAAGATATTTGAATCTACTATTTATCTTTTCGATATCAGCTTCAGTTTCAGACATAATAACATCTTTATTGATGCGACAAAATTTATAGTTATTTATTCTGTGCTTAGTTTGAATTAAAAACTTCTGAAAAATAAGAAATATAATTATTCAAAAGGTAACCGCTTTCTGTTCCTGCTAGCAATTGCTTCTACAGACTGACTAGCTATCTGTAAATTGCAGCTATTGTGCGTTGAACACCATGCCTGGCACTTTTCGGCAAGCTCCTTGGAGGTATAATTGAGCTTGCATATCTCACAGAAATATGTACCTTTCTCCTTATTATAGCCAACCACGATAAATTATAAGCATTTAAATATAAAGATTTTTATTCAACTTTATAATATTTTAGTCAAATGGTGCACTAATGGAAAAAGTTGTAGAAGTGGTAAGCATATCGAAGAGCTTTAAAACATATGAGCGTGCTAGCTCTGGCTTTCTCGCTTCTTTAAGGCGGCGCTACTATACAAAGAAAGCGCTCGTATCGGTGAGCTTTTCCATAGATAAAGGACAGATAGTTGCATTACTAGGCAGAAACGGTGCAGGTAAAAGCACTCTCATAAAGATCCTTACGGGAATACTTTATCCTGATTCTGGAACTGTAAATGTGCTTGGTTTTGATCCTTGGAAGGAACGCACGAAGCTTGCATGGAACATAGGAGTAGTGCTTGGTGCCCACGGCCAGATGTATTGGAACCTTCCCGCATATGATACTTTCGAATACGTGCGGAAAATATACAAGGTACCTGAAAAGGAATTCAAGAAAAGATTGGCATATTTTGTTGATCTTCTTGACTTAAAGCAAGTATACAAAAAGCCTGTGCGTACGATGTCTCTTGGCGAAATGATGAAGTGCAACTTTGTTGCATCAACGCTTCATATGCCTAAGGTCGTATTTCTTGATGAGCCAACCATAGGCGTTGACATAATGTCAAAGGCTGCACTGAAAAAAGCTATGCTCGAAATGCGTGCAAAATATGGAACAACATTCATACTCACTACGCACATTGTTGAAGATATCTCAATAGCAGATCGTGTCTTAATGTTGCATAATGGTAGACTTGTGTTTGATGGGACAAAAGAGAAGCTTGAGCATATGTTTGGCGACAAGCGGGTGGTTGAGATCAAGTTCCTGCCAGATGCAAAGCTTAATCTCGATTTTGGCAAAGTGCTATATCGAGGAGCAGATGTAGCAAGACTCGAGATTAATGCAAATGTCTTAAAGAGCAGGCGTTTTATTAACCTCATCAGCAACAAAAGCATCATCGACTATAGTGTCTCTGCTCCAAGCTTAAATGAGTTGTTGACTAAAATGTACACAAAGCTGGAAAAGGTGCATTGAAGTGAAGAGCAGCCGTGTTGGTTTTCCAAACATTAATGCATATATTTCCATGCTCATAATAGGCATGAAGGACGAACTAGCATATAGACTTGATTTCATTATTTCGCTCTTTTTCAGATTCATCAATGTATTATTTATGATCCTTATATGGTCTGCCATATATCTAGGCACAGGAGTAGCTAGTATAAGGGGTTTAAGCCTGCCTGACATGTATGTGTATTTTTTCATAACCTATGCATTGCGTGGTGTTGTAAACATGCAACTCCCAGAAGTTATTGAAAGCGATATTCAAGAAGGTAGTATAGCAACCGCTTATATTAGGCCTTTAAGATATCCTATACAAGCTTATATGCGTGGCGCTGCTGATGATATAATGACAATGCTATTCGTAACTGCTCCATTCTTTGCTATAGCTGTGTTGCTAGCACATGTAACACTTACATTAGGTACAGCATTGCTTCTTCTTTTCGAGATATTATTAGGTTATGTGCTAGCAAACCTGATAGGCTTCCTGCTTGGAATGACTGCTGT
The DNA here is from genome assembly GCA_046536795.1 of Microcaldota archaeon. GTDB lineage: Archaea > Micrarchaeota > Micrarchaeia > Micrarchaeales > CABMGC01 > JAGDYD01. The sequence goes on from JAWDMB010000002.1 coordinate 2,034, forward strand.
TAAGCTTATTAATATAAGCAGCCTAGAGGCAGTCACAGAAAGCACTTTGCTCCTCCTAGGTGGTGGTATTGTGCCTCTTAATATGATGCCACACATTGTGCAGCAAATATTGTATCTTTCACCATTCGCGATTATGCTTTACATACCAGCAGCAACATTCCTTGGTAGAGTAAGCCGAAGCATTATAGTGACAAACATATTGGCAAGCTTAGCATGGATAGCCTTACTTACAGTTGTTGCATTTATCGCATGGGGCAAAGTGCGCAGGCAGATAACATCCGCAGGTGGTTGAAATTGCATTAATAGACTCTATAAGGTATTACCTAATTAATCAAATATACGCATGGAAATCATTCTTTGCCTACAGGACAGAATCGCTCTTGTGGCTGTTCTATAGCGCATTTACAGGGATTTTTTCCTTCATCACCATGACTGTAATCTATAATGTATCTAGCGGCTTTCCTGGCTGGAGCTACTACCAGATGCTTATACTTTCTTCAACCGTTGGTATGGTTATAGCTGCTATCGGGTATAATGTAAATAGTGGGGGGTTAATAAGATCTATGCGCCAAGGTATGCTTGACGTGCGCATGGTGAAGCCCTATGGCCTTGTAACTATAATGATTTCGATTTCACAATCAGGAGCTCTGTCAATCATATCAAGCTTTGCTAGTAACCTTGCCATATTTGCATATGCTGTATTGATGTTGCATCTTTCTCTGGCATATATAATTACATTTTTAGGCATTGTTGCAATAGGCACATATGCATTAATAATGTTTTGGCTCATGCTAACGGTGCTTTCCTACCATCTCTTTAAGAGCGGTATGTTTATGTACGGATTGATTAATACACTATCAGTAGTTGGTAGCTATCCGCTCAGCATATACGGTACTATAATAATGCTACTCTTTAGTATTATTGTACCAATAGGAATTGCAGTATATTACCCTGCGGAGCTGTTGCTTGATAAGATAAATGTAGTTTTTTCCATTGCTATTATTTTGTTCTCTCTTGTATTAGCATTTGTGAGCTATAAACTGTTTTATATGCTTATGCGCCATTACACAAGCGGGGGCGGCTAATACTCATACCATTGCAAAGCGCTATCCATACAATTGCAGAAAGTATTTATTTTTATAACTGAGTTATATTATCTATGTAAATATATTTCAGTTTGGAGTGATGTAATGAAAAAGGATAGCTTAGGTTCGGAGAATGAGAAGATAACTGTAACTTATGCAAGGGACAGGCTTATAAACTGCTTTGAGACTGCAAACAAGGAAATAGCATATGCCTTGAATCAAAAGATTCCAGAAAAAGAGCTTAAGGCCAGGGTAAAGCTTTTTGTTATGGATGCATTCAAAAAGTGCAATGTAGACTTTGATAACCCTACAAAAGAAGGCTTAGAAAAAGCAATGGAGCTATGCAGGAAGAATACGGAAAAGATGCTAGGAAAGAAAGGTGCAAAAATAGTTGAGAAGCACTATAATGAAATGATGGAGCTATTTAGCAGGATTGAGGAATAAGTACTAGGCTGCGAGTTATTTACTACCTTTTGCTATTTTTCAGAGACAGCTTTGCTAGCAGTCTTGCTTTCGCCGCCCTCATTGCTTCTTGCAGGCATAAAATGACATAGATACAAAAATTAGCAATTATATTTATGGCTGTGCGAGCTTTTCTCAATAGTGACGGTTTTCATTTGCTGAGCCATTTTCAAAAATAAGTATAGCAAGCCCCTGCCTGAATTTATTACTAAGTTATATTATTATATCTTTGCCTTTAAAATAATTATCCGAAGAGGTGTTTATATGCCAAGCAAGCAGATTAGAGAAGGAGATTCTGCCCCAAAATTCAATCTTAAAGGCAGTGACGGAAAAATGCATAGTAGTGATGAATTCAAAGGCAAGTATCTTATTGTTTACTTTTATCCAAAGGACAATACGCCAGGGTGCACGGCAGAAGCATGTAGTTTCAGGGATGTAAATGATGAAATAAGAAAACTGGGTGCAGAGGTAATAGGCATAAGCAAGGACTCTGTTGATTCGCATAACAAATTTATAAGCAAGTACCAGCTGAATTTTCTGTTGTTGTCAGATCCAGAGAGCAAGACAATCAAGGAATTTGGCGCATATGGCAACAGGGGCGTATTTGGTTTTGGTACATTAAGAAAGACATACATAATTGACAAAACAGGCAGAATTGTAAAAATCCTTGAAAAGATAAAGCCCGAAGAGCACGCTCAAAAAGTGCTTGAATATCTTAAGGAGCATGCATAAGAATATTTGCAGCATCTTTATGATTTTAATGGATAGCTTGTGCCTCTTGATATTGGGTATATAGGTATTTTAGAACAGATCACAAAAAGTCGAGGAAATAAAATTCTGGCTTTGACAGCAAAGAGACTGGGTGCTGATGCAGTAGCTGTCAAAAATGTTTTCTGTGCCCAGAGTCATATGCGATGTCTCAAGGTGTATTAAAGTATATATTTGTTAATGCTAACACTTTGGACGACCATGTGCCACGACAAGTAATACCTTTAATTGCACTGAATAGAAGGCGCTTTCTCAAATAAGAGGAGCCTAATGACAAAGATTACAAGAAGCGCTGGTCAATAGAGAGGATTTTTGCAAGGCTGAAGGAGATGTTTGGCCTTGCAAAAAAGGTTTACAGGAATAAAAAAGCCACAATACACGTATTTTCATGCCTTATTGCATCTCGCATGAGGTATGCAATGTGATTTTATCGATTCGCGGAGAGTGATAAAATGCAATTAGATCCTATTAAAAACGCAAGCGAAGAATATAAATATCATAAAAAGTATAAATATTATAAGATGTGATTATAATGAGTAAGTTTGTAGAGCAATTTCACGGAAAAGAAGGAAATACAGAAAATGCGTATTCTGTTCTACTTAGAACATTTGATCCAAATGAGATATATGTTGTTGGGAGCATAGCAGGATTGGCATATTTAGATTCTAAAAATAATTTTCTTAAGGGTACCGTTTTCCCAGATGTTGCCCATGATACCTCTCATGATCATGATCTAGACATATTGATTAAAAATGAAAATTTAAGTAAATTGCTACAATTGCTACCATTTGTGAAAGAATCTTATCCTCTTCATAAAATTACTTATAAATGGGGCATGTTAGAAGAAATACACCTACCATTCAAAAACTATAAATTAAAATCAAATGAAGAAATAGATATTTTTGTTGGAAGCGTTTGCGCTATTCCTGCTAATGAGAATACTTATAAGATTGAAGGAAATGTGGTTTATAAAGGGTTTAGCCTAAATGCTCCAGAAAAATCATTTATTTTTGCAACTTATATAAACCCATTAGCAATAACAGAAGCTAGAGTAAATAGGTTTTTCATATTAGCAACAGATGAATATGCTAAAAATGGCGAAGAGCAATTAAAAGTAAAAATTGCTGATGCCGTATACTATGTTGCTCTCGGAAAGTTAAGGGTAGACGATAAAAAGGAAGAGTTAAAAAATACTGATCCATACAACCCAATACTTTCCGAAGAAAGTTTTATTAACTATAGCAAAAAATTTGAGGAAGAACTTCCCAGGATAATAGAAAGTCGACGTCCAAAATTGATAAGAATGGCAAAACATTCGGGCTTTAATGAATTTGATACAGAAAGAACCGCTACAATTGTAATAAATGGAATAAGAGAATATCCGGAGATATTAAAAGATGTTAGAAGAAAATAAAAGATATAAATGAGAATATATCATCTCCTCTAGCTGACATCGACCATTCATGGGCTTAGATACTGATATGCTTGCGCCTAATTGAAACTTCCCTTGCATACGCAAGGGCCCAGCTATTTTATTTTTACTTGCGCTATCATATTTGTGATCTTACTTATTTCAGGGGTTTTACGTCGAAAGAAAGAAAGTGGTCCCTGCTGTAGGGATTAAATTTGCATTAAAAAGAAGGTTTTTAAAATTTCAACACCCAACTTATGCTGGTGAAACAATGTCGAGAATAGTACGACATGACATGAAACATCCGTATGTTGTGAAACTTAAGGACCTGCCAGGCATTGAAAAATTAACTACAGATGAGAAGGTACTGAATTATGAAATTCATGTGTGTGCATGCGGACTTTCGAAGCACAAGCCGTTCTGTGACGGAAGCCATGCAAAGACTAGAGACGAGGAGGAAAGCAAAGTTTATTATTATGATGAAAACGATGAAAAGCACGAGCTGATAAACAGATACTAGCGGTAGAAATACACTCTTGCAATGCGACAGATATCGTTACGTGAGTATATATAGCATTGTGTGGTGCAAAGGTCCAGTATCTCCTTGCCGTTATCGACTTGATTTATTATATTCTTCTTATATTTGCTTTAAAAGCCAGATTATTGCAAAATTAATCGAAAAATAAGAATAGCCAGTAATCTCTGCATTGTGTTTAAAAATTTATCTAAACAAAAATAGAATAAAATATTTAAAAAAGCCCAATTATAATATTTATGTGGTAGAATGATTGGAAATGTGCATGGTGAAAATAAATATATAGATTCCTCCCTCAACACCCAGTCCCTCTGGTTGCTTCTAAAGGCGGCAGCGGAAGAACGAAGTATAGATGTGATCTCAAGTACGCTCGAAGACTTATTCACAGTAAGCGAAGAATTAAAATCAATAAACCTTATTCTTTTTGCCAGAAGAACTGATGTGCCAAAAAACGCTGATGAAGAGGATATTGTTAGAGCAATGGACTTTTTGTATCTAGAAAATCTTATCTTTGCTGCACTTAAAATCTATCCGAAAGTTATCTTAGCATATGAAATAGGACCTGCCACTCCACAAGTTAAAGAAGCTCTTAATAATCCAGAAATGCTTAGGTTTTTACAAGAAAAAAATAATTCAGAAAATACGAAAGCAGTATTAGAATCCTTTATAAAACTAAAAGAAACATTTGGTGATAAAGTTGAAATAGAGCCAATTGATGCAGATCCGGAGAAGGTGGTAGAAAACACACTACGTCTGATTGAAGAAAACAAGAATAATAATGTAAAGATATCTTATAGGGACGAAGGTAATACACATGAAATACACGAAATATCAGGTCCTGCGGTGATATTTTATATAGATTTAGAAGAGGCTGTAAAAATAGTTAAATGGGTAGATACAACAAAAATATTTGTATTTGGGCCTCCTTATAAAACTCAAGACGAGGATCAAGATGATCTTAGCGGTGCTATGCGAGAATGATCGAACTCGTTAAATAGGCATTTGCTATCAAAACAAATAGATTCAATGAATTCAAGATTAAGCTATTTTGGATACTTCTTTTGTTTCCTATATCTAATTGAAACTTCTGCATGCAGCAGTTCTTGTTTTCTTTTTGATACTATACCTACTTTCCTACATTGCTTAAATAAACTTTACTTGGACAAAAAATATTTAAATGGCTAAATCGCAATATTTGCTGTGGTGGAATGATTGGAAATAAGTCTTTAGATTCATCCGATGCTAAGTCACTCTTGAGATCTCTAGGAGAAGAAACGGAAAGGCTGGGTATACCAGTGGTCTCAGGCTACGCAGAGCAATTAAAATGTGGAAACTTTATTATTGCTATAATAGACAATACAAAAAATGTTGGCGCTAGCATCAGAAAAGTTGAGTATCTGAAAAATATTATCCTTGCCACATTAAAAAGCGACCAAAAAATAGTTTTAGCATACAAAGAGTATTCCAATCCAAATGTTAGCAGAGCTCTTAATGATATCTTTACAGAAATAGCAAACAGATACGAAGATAGGTTTGAAATAGAGCCAGTTCACCCAACAGATAATCTAAGAGAAGTAGTAACAGATCTATTTGAAGCGTATAAGGATACTACTGAAGTGCTATTTTATAAGGACGAGAATGATGGCACACTGCATAAAGTATATAAAAGATACGAGTATGCCACTACGGTGATAATTGTTGCAGATTTCGTAGACGCTTTACACATACTTCACGCGATAAAAAGAGATATAGGAAAGGAGATAGTAATAAAGAAAGAGGATACACAGAAATGGGAAATAATAAATAAAGCAGATGCAGCAAAAATATGCGTAGTTATGCTTCATCAAGATGATCTTAGCGGTGCTATGCGAGAATGATCGAACTTAGCGAAAAGAGTAATGCCCATATAGTGAAAAGTATCCTAGATTATTTATCAAAATATGTAGATAATAATTTAGTTTTTGGACAGGCATGTTACATGTTATAGACCTGCTCACTAAACTTAAAGAAAGCGGAGATAAGGAAGGGATAAAAATAGATAATATAGTTGTATTTTTACCTCCTAGTTATCACTCTCTTTCCGATTATGAGCAGCGTAAGCTCAAACTTCTTAACGAAGTTATCAGCATTCTAAGAAAATAGCCACAATGTTAATAAAAGGAAGCACTTTCATGATAAATTTATATATCAGTTAATATGTATATTTTTAATGATAGTATGTACGAGATATATAATCTTATAAAGCAGGAGCAGATAGAGGATCTTTCTCGCGAAAAGCCTCAAACAATAGATGAAATCAGAAAGATTGTTGTTGATGCAATTGTTGAGACCTTTAGCATAGACCCAACTAAGATATATACCGAAGGTTTGGGAGAGACCCATATTTTGTTCAATAAAAACAACATAATATATGAGATTTGCTATTTTGAAGTAGATTCTCAAAATATAAGAATATACTTCGAGGATGATGCAATTGAATATGCGGGTTTAGGAAAAATCAATGCGGAATCGGCTAAAGCAGTGGCGAAAAATATAAAAGAAAAATTGCGTGTTAATATGGAAATACGCATATATTCATCCAAACTTGTACTTCTCCACCCGGATCCGTCAAAAAATTTGGGGGAGCTGATAGATTTTCTAAGAGACTGATTTATCTACAACAAGTGTTTTGATTTAACTCAACTAGGCTATTTTTCCAACCACACATCGTGCTTATCGCATTAGAGCTGCTTTACTGCATTTGCTAAAATATAATTAGAAAATCTAACATATTATAAGAATGATAATATACGACTAACAGATTGTTTTGCTTTCACGAGAAAAGATATTGAAAGGTATGGATCACGGAAAAATTTTAAATTAGAATCCACCAAATTTTTGTTGAATCTACGTAACAATAAAAAGTAGTGTTAAACTCAAAATTCAAATGATCTAAAACCTAATTTCGCTGCACCAATACGATAAAAATGTCCTATCCCCAGATACTAAAATAAAGACCAAAGCAGAAATACCTTGATAGATTATACCTAGAGCTTGCATTCCGCCTAAAGGTGCTATTGCGTTTCCGAATGCCGCTAAAACATAGATAGATATGACTATGAATAAAATAGGGCCCACAATACCTATTATATCGCCAACCACACCTTATGTCCATTTCAATAACCCAATATTAATTTACATTAATTTGCTAATAAAAAAAATTAAATGTTTCTGCAGAAGTTACATACTTTAGTGCCATTTGTTCTTACTAAAATAATCTTAGAATAACTAATACATTATGAGAATGTTATGTAATAGGAATCAATAGAGCGCATTGCTTTCATAAAAATGAAAAATAATTTTATACAGCACATAAAACACTACTTTTCATAAAAACGAAACAAAAAAGGCCTTTGTTTAAAGCTTTTCTTCCGAATTTATGGAAAAACTGGCTTATGGGTTATGCAAGCAATATTTAGCACCAAACTTGCCCAAAGAAAACTGCTTTTCCTCGAGAGGTCAATTTTTAGTCAAAAATATGGAATAAAAATAATAAATTTCAATTTATTGATAATTTTTAAACAGAACTCTGCGAAGCTGTTTATTACCATGATAAAACATTCCTTTGAACGTTCGACGACAAAAATTTGCATTTAAACGCGTTTTAAAGAAAGATCTCCTGTGCATGCGATAAAATCTTTGATGTGTACTAAATGCTTTATTTTCGCAAATTTATAGATACTAAAATTTTATTAGAAATGCTAATATTATATTGGCTATTTGCTTGATTGTTTGTGCAGTTTGTAGCTTCTGCAGATTGCACTTTTCCCATTTATGTTTATAGCCTTAGGTTACTAGCATAGTCATCTAGAGTTTTTTGCGCGCCCTCTGTATTTTTCCTAATTAATCTAATACCTCCTCTTTTGGTATTTGGACAGTAGCCACACCTAATAAAGACCAGCGTATTGCATCCCTTACTAATTCAGAAATAGATTTTCCGGTTTCACTGCTTATCTCATTCAATTTTTCTAGCATATCTGGTTCCATGCGTATAGTATCTCTTTTATCCATTTCATCTGTAGATTGCTTACTAATAACTATGCCTTTTATTTTTTGATATTCTGTTAAATATTCTTCAATGGCGCGTCTAATTAAGTTTGGTTTAGTTTCTCCAGTTTTAGCTGCCCTCTTTCAATAGCTGCAAGTGATTCTGGATCCAATCGGACAGTTATTCTAGCCTCTTTTTGTACCATAAACACCCCTTCATAGTTTATGCTTTTCATGGATTTAAATATTTCTCTAGTTTTGTTCAAAAAACTCAAGATAAAAATTTGCAACCACGTTTAGCACAAAATACTCAAATTATTTTAGAAATACTAAAATATTATTTGCATTGACTAGATTAGCCCTAACGCTTGGTTCGGATTTTATAGTATAAAGTTAGAAGCTTTGATACTGCCGGAATAAATTTTTTGAACTTATCACCCTTCGCCTTTAATGGGGCTATATTCATAAAAAATGTTTTATCTTCATCATGTCTTCTTTGCTTAGTGCAAAATCTGCTGCTCCCACATTTTCCTCAACATGCTTAACGCTTGATGCCTTTGGTATGGCTACAACGCCACCATCTGCTATCAAGTAGTTAAGCGATATCTGTGCTATGCTCTTACCATATTTGCCAGCAAGCTCGTTAAGCAACTCATAAACCTTCTTCTCCTTGAAGATCGCACCACGTGCAAGCGGGCTATAGGCTATAACTGTTATCTTCTCCTTTCTGCAAAATGGCAATAGATCGTTTTCTATTCCCCTAACCATTATATTGTACTCAACCTGATTAGATACTATATCGTATTTGCTCATAGCGCTTTGCGCTTCTTTGAGCTCTTCGAGCGAGAAATTGCTCACGCCTATGTATCTAATCTTTCCATCATCAACAAGCTTTTCCATCGCCTTCATCGTTTCCTTGATAGGTATTGCAGGATTTGGCCAGTGTATTTGATATAAGTCTATCTGTTTTACACCAAGAAGCTGCATGCTTGCATTGCATGCTCTCATTACATCATCATAATGCAGGTGATGCGGAGAAACCTTTGTAGCAATAAACGCATCTTCGCCCTTTATCGCCTTGCCAACTATCGCTTCATTGCCATACATTTCAGCAGTATCTATAAAATTAGCACCAAGCTCTATCGACCTTTTTATTGCATCTATACCTTCATTTCCAAGCTTCCATGTGCCAAATCCAATTGCTGGAACTTTTTCTCCTGTTTTCCCAAGTTCAACATATTTCGTTAACACACCCCATTCAATACTACAACCCTTGCTGCTCAACCTTCTATGGTCGTTACCAACCTTTGCTATAAATATAAAGCAGCAATAATAAAAACCTATTTTTGATTTGTATGAAACCCATCATTGGATATCTAGCATTGGCTTTAAGCTTTTTGCCTGTCCTCTTTACCTCTAGTAAAAGAGAATATACCTGCAAGAATGAGCATAAATGCAAGGGCAATGAATGCACTGTGCATACCGCTAACGAAACCATTACTTATGCCACCGATTACCTTTGACGTGCCTGCAAATATCTCAAATGCAAGATAGCGTGGTATAGCAGATGCTGCAGCAACGAAAGCTATAACAAAGCTGCCTATCAGGCCAAGACTGCTGAAGAGTCTTAAGGTTCCAGATGCTGCACCACGAAGCTCCCCAGCAACATTCGCCATTACTGCACTATTGTTCGCTGGCCAGAACATTGCACCGCCTAAGCCGGTTATTATAGTACCTATTATTACATAGTAAATAGGTGAAGAAACATTAATTACCAATATATAATATATAATGCCTGCTATCATAAATGCTATTCCAGCAGTGGCAATAAGCCTTGCACCATATTTGTCTGAATATTTACCCATGTAAGGCGCAAGCACAGCACTTACTATATAGCCTGGAAAAAGTATAAGTGATGCATAAAATGGAGAATAGCCTCGCACACCCTGTAGGTACATTATGAGGAGGAAATTAACACCCATGAAGCCAAGTCCCTGGAAAAACGATGCAAATAGAGAATTCCGGAATACCTTATTGGTGAACATCGAGAAATTCAACGTCGGCATTTTTACCTTCTTGTCTATTATAATGAAGAGTATCGCAAATACTATACCTGCTACCGCCATTGCTGCATTCAGCGATGTAAATCCAACTGAAGAATAGTTTATACCTGCATATGCTATTAAAGCAACTGCAAGACCCAAAGTTGTCATCCCAGGTAGATCGATTTTTTCATCGACACGTTTTTGATCTTTTACATACTTGTAGCTTAGGAATATTGCTATAATGCCTATAGGAACGTTTATGAAAAATATATAGCGATAGCCTATGAAGGTTGTGATTACTCCGCCGAGCAATATACCTAGCAATGCGCCTATATTCCAGCTCATTGAGGTGTAGCCGTATGCCTTGCCGATTCTGTGCTTTTCAAAAGTGTCAGCAATTATCGCGCCGCTGTTAGAGGATATTAAAGCGCCACCAAGTGCCTGTATGGCTCTGAATGCTATCAGGCTTAAGTCTGTTGGAGCTATGCCGCACAGGAAAGATGCTATAGTAAATATTACAAACCCCAGGTTGAACATCCTGCTCCTGCCGTAGATATCGCCCATTCTACCAAACTGGGTTGAGAATACTGCAACTACTATCATGTAAATAATGATTACCCATATGATAGTTGCTATGTTGGAGTGTAATGCGGTTGTTATAGCAGGAAATGCAAGTAAGACTATCGTTGAGTCTATCGATGCCATCAGTGTTCCGATTACCACTACCCCAAGTATCATGTTTTCCTTGTATTTCTCATCGTGCATAGCTTTCCCATCAGTAAGATACAAAAATATAAAATTGGTGTTCAAATATTTGTTGGTATTGGTCTAATACTTCACTACATAAAGCAAAGAAAAACCACATTTTGTTGTGGTATCTACAAAATTTCGTTAACTGTTTGTAGAAAAATTTTTAAGCTTGTAATAGAATATTCAATTGTGTTGCTATGAAACAAAATAGAAAAGGTGCGGGTTCTAACGTTGCGCCACCAATATTAGTAATCCTTGGTGGTTTTTTGGTTTTGGTAAGCGGCCTATACTCTTACTTGCTAAAGCCACAATATACAACGCCCAATTTTGCAACATTTGTACAATTTGGCATGAATAGCAATCTATCTCCTTTTACAATGGTACTCGGGCTTATGATAATTGGAACAGGCATATTGCTTTTTACCAAAAATAAGATGTGGGTAACCATGTGGTCAGCAACAGCAATTGTATTTGGTATTTTAAGCATCTTTAGCGGCGGTGGATTTTTGCTTGGCATGATATTAGTATTTATAGGGGGCTTTTTGAAACTCTTTTATGCGAGTTCTTCGTAGCAAAGTTTGAATATTCAAATTAAAGGTAAAGCATGCATATATTGTATAAATGGAGGAAAGCAAAGTTAGTAAAAGAAACCGCTGAAGCTGAGAGAAAGCTTAATGCCTTTTTAGTGAATAACAATATATCAAATGCTGCAAAATATTTTGCTGTTCTTGGGTTAAAGCCAACAGCAAGCATTGAAGAGGTAAAATCTGCATATAGAAAAATTGCAAAAAAATATCATCCAGACGTTAGAAAGGGCAGAGAAGCTGAAGAAATAATGAAAAGTGCAAACGAGGCTTATTCTGCAATTTTGCATGGCCAAAGTATAGATCCAAAGCAAATTGAAGCGAGCATGCATAAAAGATTGGTAGAAACATATAATTCGTTGCTTGAAAAAGACTATAAAAAGTTAGTAGATGAACTCAGCGTACCTGTTGAGGAATGGTTTTATGAGCAAGAGGTCAATGCATTTTACGACTGGCGGAAGAGGCTCGCAAAGGCCTACAAGGCTAGCTTTAATGAACTCATTAATGTTAGGAAGAAAGTGGAGAGATTGCTAAAGACTAACAAGAAAATGCTAAAAGAAGATAAAGATGGTGTGCTTTTTGATAACCTAAGCAAGCTTGAAACCATTTATAACGAATGCAAAATGCTTGAAGAGTATTCAAAATATGCATTCAAAAGTGTATTTGATTCAATTAAGAAGCAACGCTAATGCACTATTGTGGAGGATGTCTGCTGTCTAAGCTGTGTATTAATAAGAACACCAATTAGCTAAAAGCATGGTCCTGACCGTTTTCCTTTACCTCTTTCCTGAGAAGTGCACTTAACTGGTTTGCTATGCCTATTAGCTCTTCAAGCTCCTTTCTTTCTTCGTCTGTCAAGTTTTTCTTGTTTGATAGGTTAGCTATTATTGCGTCAAGCATGCCTATCCAAGAAGAAGCATCTTTTCTCATCACCTCAAAAACAGCCTTGTCTGTTGCAAAAAGTTCAAGCAATTCTCTGAGCTTCTTGTTGTCTTCTATATCCTCGTTATTTTCAAGCTTGTGCTGTATATGCTTTCTTAGCTCATTAATGTCGTCCATACTTATTTTCTTGTTCTCGTCTATTATTTCATCTAAACTTCTTGTAAAAGTAATTAATGCGGCGCGCAGCCTTGCAAATAAAGAACCTAGGCCAAGTTTCTCGTACATAATGTGTTTATATTAGTTTAATCTTTAAATCATTTACTCAAATTGCTTCACAACGCTTTACCTTTCAGGCTTAATTTTACAAGTTTTGAAGCCTCTACTCTATAATCAAAAGGCAATTTCTCTATAGTTTCGCCCATGAATCCCATCACTATCATAGCTACTGCATCATCAGGACTTATGCCTCTGCTCTCTAGATATTCTATTGCCTCCTCATTTATTTTACCTATTGTAGCTTCATGCACCATAGTTGCATCGCTTCTTTTTACGTCGATATACGGGTTTGTCTCCGCCTTTGAATCCCTATCTATAAGTAAAGCATCACACTTTGTAGATGAGGTTGCATTTACCGCATTTTGGCTAATATGTATGAGAAATCTTGCTGTTGCTTTACCATTTCCAATTGAAATGCTCTTTGATGAAAAGATTGATTTTGTATTAGGTGCAAGATGGTATATTTTGCCACCCGTATCTTGCCACTGGCCTTCTCCTGCTACTGCTACTGACGATATTTCACCCACCGCATTTGGTCCTCTAAGGAATATGCTTGGGTATTTCATATTACCTTTGCTTCCGAAATTTACATCTATCCACTCTACGTGCGCGTCTTCTTCCGCAAACGCACGCTGCGTAACAAGGTTATATACATTTTTTGACCAGTTCTGCACTGTTATATACCTTACATGTGCGCCTTTTTTTGCTATTATTTCAACAACAGCAGCATGCAGAGATGAACTCAAATATATTGGTGCGGTACAACCTTCTTCATATGTAACCTCTGAGCCTTCCTCTGCAATTATTAAAGTCCTTTCGAACTGACCCGCCTTTTCTGCATTTATTCTGAAATATGCCTGCAGCGGTGTTGTTACCTTAACCCCTTTTGGCACGTATACAAAGCTTCCCCCAGACCAAACAGCGGTATTCAGCGCAGCAAACTTGTTGTCAGATGCAGGTACAACCGTACCAAAGTATTTTTTAACAAGATCAGGGTATTTCTTAAGTGCTGTATCTGTATCACAAAAGATCACACCTTGCGCCTCCAAAGCCTTCTTAACATTGCTATATACAACCTCAGAATCAAACTGTGCCTCTGTTCCAGCAAAGAATTTCTTCTCAGCCTCTGGTATGCCCAACTTATCGAAAGTTTCTTTTATCTCATTTGGTAATGAATCCCACGCATTTGCCTTTTTATCAGTTGGCTTAATGTAATAATATATATCGTCAAAGTTTATGCCACTTAAATCTATTCCCCACTTTGGCAAAGGCTTAGATGCAAAAATTTTATATGCTTCTAGCCTCTTCTCAAGCATCCATTCTGGCTCGCCTTTTTGCCTTGATATATCCCTAACAACCTCTTCAGAAAGACCTTTTTTAGATACATAGCTATAATTTACATCAACCTTGAAGCCATACTCTTGTCTATACTTATCGCTATTAATACCTATTTCCTTAGCACTAGCATCTGATTCGCCCACGCCATCACTTATAACTCGGTTATATATCGAATGATAAATATATAAACATAACTAGAATATTCGATGCTTAAATATACTTAACCTTGCGCGAGCTAAGCTTACTTATTAAGCATCTGCACGCTTTCTATCCTTTTATTGCCTTCTATGCCGTAGTTGTTTACCTTCTCTATATCCACACCGCCTTTCCTTGCAACATTCTCAACAAATTTGAGCATTGCCCAAGCACCGAATGAAATGATTGATGCTGTGCCTAGTTTTGCAAGCTTGTTGCCACTTCTCTGGCTCTCTATCTTTGCGTTTCTCAGGGCCATCTTATACAAATGCCTATAGCTTGCATAATAAACAGCAAGTTGCGATTGGTTAAGTTCTATCGCCGAGAACTTTCTGTTCTTGATAAGGCCCATAGGCACGTTTTGGAGCGGCGTTATTGTGAATTCAAAAGGTCTACCATCGACATAGCTGTTGCTAAGCTTATTTATTAGCTCCACAGTATCCCAATTGTCTTCATCTGTCTCATCTGCTTGTCCAACCTGAATAGTAAATGCTGGCCTCCAATAATACTTATTTAAATTGTATGTACCCTGCCATACAATATCCTTCCAAGATCCATCAGGACCTATGTGCAACGGGAGTGTTTTTCTTGGCATATGCTTAAGTGCTAGTGAATCACTCCCTGTTTCAACACCAACCTGTATGCCAATCCAATTACTAGGCCCTGCCTTCATTATCTTAGAAAGCTTTTCTATAAGCTCAGGATATACTGCTGGTGGTGAGATTCTACCATGCGTAGGATTTGTCCTCTTTATGCCCTTAATAGACATAATCATACTCACCAAATCGATGAGCGCCTCTTCATTAGGCTCAAAATTTGTTTTAGTGTGCCTAAAGCTAAAGAACTCATCAGTTTGAAGCCATGCATTGTCGTAGCCGGCTCTCATATTAACCTCTATCTCTTTTGCTATCATCTCGTTTGTATAATACCTCAAAGGCCTTAGCGTTACTTCACAGAAATCGCAGCCTATGCCACAGCCGCGCATTATCTCTACCATACCACTATATGCGGGATTTACTATCGTTGGTATCTTATCCAGGGTTGGACCTAAGCCAATCTTAGGGCTCCTTGTTACAAACCTTGGATGCCTTACAAGTTGCCTGTGGAAGTTATCATCAGTGCTTATATAGCCTTCAAAGAATTTTTCTTTATCAAAGTTGCCTGTTTGCACCTGCTCAAAAAAATCAGCAATAACATCTTCTGACTCGCCCTGGAATGCATAATCTATATTTTCTTTTTCAAGCTCATCTGGAAATAGGGTAAAGTCCCATACGCCTGGCCCACCTATCACAAGCTTTGCTTTCTTTCCTTGCCTCAGCGCATTTATCTTTTTTATCAATCTATGCCATTCTTGCGTTACCCAAGCCCCTTTCTTGCTCTTCAGTAGTGTAATATATGACATAGTTACCGGGCCTGTGCCCAGAGGATCCATTGTGCTAACAGCTATTACCTCAGTATCATCTTTTATGAATCTATCTAGATAAGCTTCGTGTGTAACAACCACCTCATTTCTAGGAAATCTCTGCAGAAGAGCAGCCTCAATTTTTCTAACCGCATATGCTGTTACACTTATAGAGCCATCAGGATTTGGAGGGAAAGGCTTTCCCTGAAGGAACTTATATATAGGCTTTGGAACACCTTCAACAGGTGCACTAGGCAAAAATTCAAGAAGTGGAAAATTTCTATAGCTTGCATTTAAGCTTGAATCTGCCACAAGAACAAACCTTGTCATGAGATCACCAAAGATTTTAAATATTATAAGCCATGCTATGAAGTGCAAAGAAGTTTAGCGATTTCTGCACCCTCTTTATAATCTAGTTATACAAAAGCCCATTTAAATCTTATAAACCTTTCCTAAATTTTTATAACGCACTCATTTAACTATACTTCCTTCTCTTTCGAGTAGTTTTATCTTTTCCGACTTGCCGCCAAATGCGTAGCCTCCAATTTCGCCATCTGCTCTTATAACCCTATGGCATGGAATGAGCACAGGCAATGGATTCTTCTTAAGTGCGTTGCCAACAGCCCTATATGCATTTGGCCTACCAATTGCCTGCGCTATCTGCTTATAGCTCATTACTTTTCCTCTTGGTATTTTTGCTACTTCCATTAATACTGCTTTTTCAAATTTGGTAAGCTTGTATTGCTCAAGCTTTTTGGATAGATCAATCTTCATTTGCTCACTTCTTGCTCCTTTTTGCTCTTGCTTGCTTTGCAGCAAAGTAGGTTGCCAGCAATACAATAACAACTACTATTATTATATCCCAAATAATCGAGTTGTTGCTGCTTGAGCCACTTCCTATTACAATGTAGTAGTTGTTTGATCCACTATATAGTTGGTTTGGCGTGCCGTTTGGCTGCTTCCATGTTTCGAAAATTGTTACTGGATAGCTTCCTGGAAGGCCACTTGTATCTACATTTATCATGAATGTTACATTCGCTTCTCTTCCTGGCAAAAGTTCTGCAATATATGCGTTTCCATTTATAGGCGTTACAGGATATATGCTCTGGAAGCTAACTTGTACCTGCTTTGCAACCTCGTTGCCCACATTTTTTATAGTATAAGTTACTGGTACGTCTGTTGCACCAGGATACGCGTTGCTCATTACTTTAACAATCTCAAATTGTGCAGAAGGCATTAGATAAAGACTTTCGTTATAGCTCTTTGAGAAACTGTTTTTATAGTTTGATGATTGGTAGCTTACATTTAGAAGAACATAGCCTATCGTGCTGTTTGTATAATTAGCTGAGATGAAAATATTTTCATTAACGCTGCTTCCTGAAGGAAGTGCAGAGATGAAGAATTTGTGTATAGAGCCAAGAAGGTTTATATTACTGCCAGGGCTCACTGTTACTGTTATGTTTCTTGCAAGTCCTGTACCGGAATTAACAATTGCAAACTCTAGGCTTTGGTTGTAGCCAGAGTATAGCATTGGTGGCATAGAGCCTATAAGAGATATGCTTATATTCGGCTCCATAACCAGTGGGCTTATGCTAATGCTTGTATTTTTAGAATATTCTTTTCCAAGCTCAGAATAATAGCTTATAGAAATTGGGATAAGATAGGTTTCATTCTCTATGCCTGTGCTTGCAAACATGCTCACAGGCAATGTAAGTGAAGAACCCATTGGCAACATGCCTATTGAAAAAGTGCTAGTGCCAATAGGCTTAAAGCTGCTTGTTGGGGCTATGCTTATTGTTATATTCTTTGCTGTATCGTAGCCATTGTTCTGAACATTTAGATTAAGCAAGAAAGGCTCGCCAGGCGTTATTGAACTCGCAGAACCACTTACACTAATACTAGGCTCGCCTATAACATGTAAGGTTATTGGTATAACAGAATAAGAGGTTACAGGCTCTGAATTCGAATAAACACCTGTGCTTGTGGTTTGTGTTGTTTGATATGTTGCGTAGAGCTGCATAGTATATACACCAGAAGGTATATTCTTTGGTAAAGTCAAATTATATGTTAAGTAGTAACCTATACCGCCATAAAGGCCTTGGCCAATACTGCTTATCTGAGCTATGCTCACAGGCGAGTAGTTAAGAAGTGGATATGGTGCCTCTAAATAGAGGTTTACATTTTGCAGTGAATATTGATATGAGTTGTATAGCTGAAATGATATTTGTACACTCGAACCTGCCACAACCGGATTAGGTGTAATAACTAGATTGCTTATCGATAGAGCTCCACTTCCTGCGCCTATACTTTGTGCACTTGCTATTGCAAAGAGCATCGGAATAATTACAAAAGCCAATATTGCTTTCATTCAATCAACCTATCTTATTCTTAAACATGACAACTCCAAGAACAAATGCTATAGTGGCAAATGAAATCATTATTGCTGAATCTATAAGAAATGCTTGCGTTGAGATGTAGCCTTTGAGCATAATGTCTCTAACTGCATCTACAGCATAGGTCATTGGATTATAAACGCTAAATGGCTGCATATAGCTTGGCAATGTGCTTGTTGGTAGAAATGCACCTGATAAGAACCAAAGAGGTAGAGTTATAGCCATGCCTATAAGCGAGTAAACTTCCATCTTGTTTATCCTCGCAGCAAGTATAATTGTTAATGCACCAAAGCCCAAGCCGCTAAGAAGCATAAAGAAGAAAATTCCAAGTAAGCCTATTGCTCCACTTGCTATAGTTGCTCCATCAAGTATGCCTATTGCTAGAGCGAGTATGCCTGTAATCATAGATTGCGTTAACCCATAGAGAAGCTTGCTTAGCATTATAGAAGTTTTATTTATAGGCGCTGCGAGGAACGCCTTTAAATTGCCAAGCTGCCTGTCTAATAGCAGTGTCATGCCGCCGCTCCACATAGCTCCAAAAGCTGCAACCATTATTACTATACCAGCAACGAGGAAGGTTTTGTAGCTCGCAGACGCTCCATACGCATAGTTTGTTGTAATACTAGGAGCTAGGCTTAATTGCTTGTAGTTTACTATTGTTGCACCAAAGCCCTCCACCTTGCTAGAAATATATGAAAGAACTTGCGCTGATGCGAGAGGTGATGAAGAGTCAACATACATATATACTTTAGCGCCTGGCGAGCCAAAATTTGGTGGTAAAATAAGCACAACTGCAACAGCCCCATTCTGCAACTCAGCAAGGGCCTGCTGCTGATTTGTTAAGCTTGCAACACTAACTACTCTGCCCTCAACAAGCTGGTTTATAAAGCTTGTAGAAGCGGGGCCATTATTATAGTTTACTACAGCTATCGGCAAGTTAAGTGCGTTTATACCCATATTTCCAAGAAGCAAAATAAGCACAAGAGGAAATATTATAGACCTAGCTATGCTAGTCTTCATGTTCTTCTTGAATATGAGCATCTCCCTTATATACAATGCAAAAGTGTCTCTAGCCAAGCCCATTATCTACGCCTCACTATAGCCATTCTTGATGGAGCTTCATTTGATATCGTATCTCTGAGCGATGAACCTGTAAGCTTTAGGAAAACGTCGTCAAGCGTGGGCTGGTGGATGCTTATGCTTATTATATCTATCTTCCTAGCTTCAAGCTCCTTAACAAATTTGTTCATAGCATCTATACCATTTCCTTCTACAGCAATAGAGAATCTATCGCCCCTTATCCTTGGTTCGTTGCCAAAAAACTTCTTTGCGAATTCAAACGCTTTTTCTAGGTTTGCCTTATCCGCTGAAACCTCTAGAAGAGAACCTTTGCTTATGCTCCTTTTAAGCTCAGAAGGTGTGCCTAGCGCAACAACCTTGCCATGATCTATTATTGCTATACGCTCGCATAAGGCATCAGCCTCTTCTAGGTATTGGGTAGTAAGAAGTATAGTAATCTTCTTCTCCTTATTTATTTTTTCGAGTAGATCCCAGAAATGCGTTCTATTCTGCACGTCAAGCCCTGTTGTAGGCTCATCCAATACCAATATCTTCGGATCATGGATTAAAGCCTTTGCAACAGCAAGCCTTCTCTGCATGCCACCGGAGAGAACGCCGGCATATTGGTTAGAGAAGTTCTCCAAGCCAACCATTTTAAGCAACTCCATCCCGCGCTTTTCTATAATGTCATTAGGTACATGATAAAGCCTGCCGAATAATCTTATGTTATCCATCACTGTAAGCTCTGGCTCAACTATTGTTTCCTGCGATACAAAACCTATAATCTGCCTTATTGCTGTTATATCTTTTCTTGTATCTATACCTTCAACCTTTATTTTTCCAGAGGTTGGATCAAGTAAGCCCATAATCATGTTTATTGTAGTGGTTTTGCCAGCGCCGTTTGGTCCTAGAAAGCCGAAAAATTCACCCTTATGAATCTTAAGGCTAATACCGTTAACTGCTGTAAAGTCGCCAAACTTCTTTACAACATCTTCTAATACAATTGAGTATTCTTCCATAATCATCAATCAAAGAAGTTTTGATATCTCACGAAGGGTCTGCAAAAGGATCTTTTTTGATTCTTTAAGCACATCCTTGCCCTCGTTTGTTATTCTATAGTATTTCTTTGCACCTTTCCTTTTTGCAATCTTAATATATCTTTTCTTTTCTAGCGAAGCTATCGCATTATATATATCGGATTTTGTTACCTTAAATTTACCAAACCTTGATTCCTTGAAGTCCTTAAGCAGAGCATATGGATACATCTCGCCTTTATTTATGCATTTAAGCAATTTCAGTTCAAGTGCAACGCTTTTTATCCTATCCAGTAACTCAAATTCCATAAAAATCTAAAAAATGGTTTAATTTTAAACTATTTTAAAGTTAAAATATTTAAAGTTATCGCATAGTTGCGTGCATAGAAATGCAAAATCCCCAAATCCACTACAAAAACGAAAAGAAAAGAAGACAACAAAGTTATCTCTTAAAGTGGTGGTGGTATTTATGCAAGAGCTTATAGTAGTAGAGCAGCACTAAGATTACGATTATTAAGATTATTATCAGTGTTAGCGCTTCTACAACTAGATAGTTGCTAGGTTTTGGCGAAGGTGAAGGATAATAAATTGTTGTTGGCATTGTAGTAGGCATTGTAGTCTCTATGCTGGTTGTTGTAGTTGTTGGCACGCTTTTCTCAAATATTGCAACTATCGGATCATTTGGAATATATAGACTTATTGTACATGCCATTGCGTTTACCGTATAGTTTGATACAGCAAGCCATGCATTGTTTTTGAATATATAAGGTGCAACTAAATCACTTGGTATCGAGCAAGGATACTGCTCTACAAAGAAGACTGTTACTGGCGCTGTGGTTTTAATGCTCACATTTACTGCATTTATCAATGTATAGTTTGGTTGCGGTTTTGCAAGTTTTGAAACTTGTTGGGTAGCATTAGCGATATGTGCAACAATAGGGGTAGGTGCTGTATAATTGGTGTAGACAGAAATTGTAGAATGCGTATTTGGCAAGCCAAGAACCAAAGGAGATGAAGAAGAGATAGTTGATGTTATATTGATTGCCTTCTGGGAAGGCGGTATAGTTGTTGTTACGCTTGTGGTTGGTATAGAGGTAGTTGTTGAGGTTGTAGTAACTGTTGTTACTATAGTGGTAGCACCATATGCACTTGTAGGAGGATATGATATGAGAAGTGAAGTAGTATATGTATAAGGTGTGTAATTTGCATCGTTAGTCAAGTTAAATACAAAACTATATGCGCCTGGTGGGGCAAATGCTTCATAATATTTAATTGTTGAATTTGTTGTACCATAAAGTTGGCCATTTACATACAGCGACCATTTTGCCTGGTGATTTATTGTTGGAGTGCCTGTAAATGTTATAGTTACTGGGTAGCTGTAATACGAGCTTCCAGGATTTCCAGAAGAGCTGGCGGTAAGCGTATTGTTCTTTGCAACTATTATTGTATTTGTTGCTGATAATGTATACACAGAGCTTGTTCCTATATCATTTGCCTCCACTACATACACGTAGTTTCCTGCCGCAGGTAACACTATTGTGTTAGAAGTCATGGTGTTTTGACTTATTGTTGTTGGTGCTATCGAATTGCCGTTAAGATACCAATAAACCACAAAATTGCCCGTGCCGCCGCTTATCACCGCATTTATTGTGAATGAGCCACCATATATTATACTATTTGAAGGTGTTACGCTAAGCGTAATTGTTGGTGTAGGATAAACTGTTATAATGGAATTTGCAGAAACTATACTATTTGTACTTGCTGAATCTTTTACACTTACCATTATGTTTGCAGTACATGCTGATGCTATTGCGGTGTTCGGCGAAAATACTATTGTGTTAGTGCCATCGGCACTAAGGGTATTTGATGTTGCGCTTAACGAACCACATAAAGTATTTGATAAAGCGTAATCAATAGTAAATGAAGGCGTTCCACCATTTACTGTTGTTGATAGCGGCAATATCTGATTGGCATCGAGTGTATTTGATGTTGGTGAGATTGAAACCGACAATGCAGGATTGACTGTTATAGTGTTTGCCACCGCATTGGACGTTACTGGCGTGTTTGCACTATCTACTGCAACTACATTAAATGTAACATATCCGCCACTGCTGCTTGAAGTTGTCATCAAGAGCGAATTAAATGTTATAATACCATCTGAACTTGCCACAATTGTATTATATGTGGCCCCAGGCAGTGCATTTACGCCATTAATTTGTATAAGTATACTATTTGATACCAATATTAGATTTGCAGTTATTGGCAGTGTACCTCCGGAAATTAAGATATTATATGTCACGTACTGGCCTGAATCTAGTATTGTGTTGCTTGCTGTGAGAGATGTTGCAGTCGGCGCGGCGTTGACTGTTATTGTGTTGGATATGCTGTTGAATACATAAGGTGTTGATGTGCCTTCATCAGTTGCTATTGCATTATATGTAAATGTATTACCACTTGTTGGAGAATTCACAGTAAATGAAATTGTATTGCTTCCACCAGGCGATGAAACTATTACACTATTTACAGGTTTACTTCCTGTTATATTGTAAAGTTCAACATTGAATGGACCAGTACCACCACTCACAGTCATTTTGTAAGTTTCGATTTGGCCTGAATCCAATACTGTGTTTGAAGGTGTTAAAGTAATTGTAGGTGTAGGATTTACTACGATGTTTGCAGAATATATAGAATTTGTTGTCTCAGGTGTGCTTGCACTATCTATTACAATAACATTAGCGGCAAACGTACCTATTGCATTGGTTGTCCAAATGAATGAATTTGATGTTAGAGAATTTGAAACAGGCCCACTAAATGCAATTATATTTGATGGATTACTATACTGAGATATTATGAAATTATAAGTATATGGCGATGTGCCACCTAAAACGGTTGCGGTTATTGTTATTTGTTGGCCTTCGTCCAAGGTGTTTGTAGCAGCAGGTGTTATAGAGGCTATACCAAGTTTTGGGTTGACTGTCAACGATGAAGTTGCTGTCTGCGTAACAGGTGTATTTGCTGAATCTGTTACACTAGCGGTAAGAGTCGTTGAGCATTGTGATGTTATTGCACTGTTTGGCGTAAACACTATTGTGTTAGTGCCATCAGCACTAAGTGTATTTGATGTTGCACTTAGTGTGCCGCACAGGCCATTGCCTGAATAAACGATGTTAAATCCTGGAGTCCCACCACTTACGCTAGTTTGTAATGTCAAAGTTTGACCAACATCAAGTGTGTTTGTGGTTGGTGAGATTGAAACTGACAATGCAGGGTTGATTGTTAGTGTATTTGAGGATGAAATTGTATTTGCACCAGTGAAATCAGCAAAGAATGCGTTGAATGTCCATACACCATATATTGTGTTTGTTCCCGCAGATATTGTATTAGAGAATAGTAGATTTGCTGCACTGATAACACCATTGTAAGCAGATATTGATATCTCGTTAGCTGAAGTTGAGAGAATAGAATTTATTGTGATTATTATGGCATTATATGTTGCAGAGGGTGAAAAGGTATTGCTACCTAAGAATGCATTATTTGCAGTAGAACCACTTACAATAGTATTGGTATTTGTAAAATATGCATTGAATGTATATGGAGGCACGCCTCCTGAAATACCATTTATTGTATATATTGCATTCTGCGGATAATCTATTGGTGTTGTTATTGTGTTAGATGTTATTGTCAGGCTTGCATTTGCTAAGCCTATGCTAAAAAGTGTAAAAAGGGCTATGCTCAAGAATAAGCTTATTCTATCGCCCCCCATCTTTACACCTGAAGATAATAATGATAAAAAGTATTTAAGCTTTCCTGCTTTCCTTCGCCTTCTTAATCGCTTCTTGCAAAGCCTCTAACGAGATTGTTGCACAATGGAGCCTTGCTGGCCCAACCTCTATGCCTATGAGCTTGAATATATCTGCAACGCCCATCTTTTCAAGCTCCTCTATGCTCTTTCCTTTTGCATAGTCTGTTAGCTTGCTCGCTGTGCTTGTAGCTATTACACAACCGCTTCCATCGAAGCTTATATCCTTTACTTTGTTGCCTTCCAGCTTTATGTACATTGTTATATCATCCCCACATGTTTGGCTATATTCTCTTGCTTCTGCATCATAATCGCTTAGCTTCTTCTTGTTATGTGGGTGCTTATAAAGCTCTATAAGCTCTTCTATATATAGGTCATCCATTACTCAACACCAAACATCTTTTTTACTTTTATAATAGCATCTATTGCCTTATCTATCTCTTCTTTTGTATTATACAAATAAAAGCTCATCCTTGCAACAGAGCCGTTGCTAACAAGCCGCTTTACCAAAGGCATTGCACAATGATGGCCTGCCCTTATTGCTATACCTTCTTTGTCAAAGATCTGGGCAATATCATGTGGATGCACACCATTTATGCTAAATGAAATTACCGCTGCACGCTTCTCTAAATTTTCATAGCCATAGCCAAATATATCTACATTCTTTATCTCGCTTATTCGCTCAAGAGCATAGCGTGTAAGCTCTTTTTCATGCTTGTTTATCTCTTCAATGCCAATCTTATTTATATAATCTATAGCAGCCCCAAGCCCTATGCCTCCTTCTATATTTGATGTTCCCGCTTCAAACTTCCATGGTAGATCATTCCATATTGCTGACTGGTAGCTAACCGCCTTTATCATATCTCCGCCCCCAAGGAAAGGAGGCATTGCTTCAAGGATCTCTTTCTTTGCATAAAGCACACCTATTCCTGTAGGGCCGAGCATCTTATGGCCTGAGAATGCAAGCATATCACAGCCAAGATCTTTTACATTTATCTTCATGTGCGGCACTGATTGTGCACCATCAACTAAGAATAATGCACCAGTTTTATGCACAAGCCTTGCTATCTCTTTTATATCATTTATTGTGCCGGTGACATTCGATACATGGGTTAGCGAAACAACCTTTGGCTTCTTTTCAAGTTCTTCTTTCAAGCTTTGCATGTTTAGAGAGGTATCGTCATTTATTTTTATGTAATCAAGATAAGCGCCTTTCCTCTTTGCAAGGAGCTGCCATGGAACCATATTGCTATGGTGCTCCATCTCGCTTATTAATATATGGTCATTCTTCTCTATGTTTGCCTCGCCCCAGGCTATGGCTACGAGATTTAGGGATTCTGTTGCGTTTCTTGTATAGACTATTTCCTCTATGCCATCAGCGCCTATAAAATCTGCTACCTTTTTCTTCGACTCCTCATACATTGCTGTTGCTTCTTCCGCTAGCCTATATATGCCGCGGTGTATATTCGCATTATATTTTGTGTAGTAATCTTCTATAGCATTTATAACCTGCCTTGGCTTCTGCGTGGTTGCAGCATTGTCTAGATAAACAAGCTGCTTGCCATTCATCTTGCTACTTAGTATAGGAAAATCTTTTCTAATTGCCTCAACATCTAACATATAACCTGGTTATATTTGAAACGAAAAGATTTTTATTATTATTAGTCTTATACCAAATTGTGATCTTATGGCCTTTGTAGATCCTCTTACAATAATGCTTGTTGCTGTTGCGGCAAGCACTGGCCTTATAGCACTTTACCTTTATAGACTTGCAAAAGGAAGAAGGGATTTTGAAGATCTAGCAATCGCTATTTTCTTCACAGGCCTGTTTGACTTTATGAGCGGTTTCTTCTTCTCATTCACATGGCCATTCCCAGGAAATTTGAGTGCATACAATATGCTCTTTGGCGACCCTATGCTCTTTCTTGGGCTTATAATGCTATCAAGCTCTGTAATGCTATACAAAAAGATTAATCCAAAGGTTGTTTCAATACCCGCATTTCTACTAGGACTCTACCTTTTGGTGGAGACATATGCTATAGCTGCGCTTGGCCTTGAAAGTGGTGCATACTTTATTCCAGCATTCGGCCTTTATCTATTCGCTACACTCTCAGCAATATTTTCACCAATAGTTTATTTAGATGCTAAGAAGTATGCATACGCATACTACTTTGTTATAGCACTACTAATTATAACCGCACTTCTAGCTGTATTCATTGGATGTGCTGGCATATATGAGCACCTTGCAAGCCCACCATAATACATTAGAATAAGCGTATATTGAAGATTTTATAATTCGAAAAAAGTGATAACCATGGTTGAAAGTGTTATACCCGCTGTTGTAAAAATAATGAAAGATCTAAGAAGGCCTGGCGAAAAGGTCGGCATATTTTATTCTCCTGATGAGAATGATAAGATAAATGGTAAAATAGTAGAATACGAGATTCCGATAATAAGCATGGTATATCCAGGCGTATATTTACAAGAGACCGCTTATCCTGTATTTGCAATAAATAAAGATCTTGAAAACAGTGTAGTAATTGCGAAATGGGAGAAAAATAGAGAAAGAGTGGAGTCAAAATTATTCGTTGTGGGCATCGAGGAATATGTAGTAGCTAGAATGTGGAACCTTGAAATCGATAGAAGCATGCTCGTGCTTTACATGGAGCAGAGCATTGCAGAGCACTTGGGCATAAAGAACAAACAACGGGTAATAATTCTCCCTATCCCAACATATATTTGGCGTGCCGCTAAAAAAACAAGCGATTCAGATTTAAGTAGTGAGATATAATTGAAATAAGACCTATGTTTTAGTTAAATCAGGCTTAAGCCAAAGCAGATAAATCTGACATCTCCCACAATAAATTCGTGGGATTTCTGCTATGCATTCTGTAAAATATAAAAGAAAGTAGAGAAAGATATTTATGAAGGTAGCGTTTATAGGCTTAAAAGGCCAATTTGATGCGATTGATCTTTCAAAAACAGGTACTAGAAGCGTAGACAAGATTGTTAGTGAATTATATAATGGGCTACGCAACCTTAACAAAAGGGATTTTGTTTTGGATAAGATGGAATTCAAGCAGATCAAAGGGATTGGTCCAGCATTTTCTATAATGCTACAGTCATTATTTAAGAATTTTGAAGGCTATGACATATTGCATAATCCCGACTTCAGACCATTTTTTCCGCTAAGAAAAGGAAAAGCTAAAATACTAGCAACACCACATGGCTTAGAGTTTTTATTTGATCCAACGAGAGATTTTGACAGGTCATTAAGAGGCAGATTGAGAAATGCAGTAGTATTGCCGCTTGCACTCCGTTCTCTGCGCATCTCTGATTATATGATTGCGGTATCTTCATTGGTTAAGGAAAACGCAATCGAATGGGGGTATGATAAGGATAGAATATTCGTAGTTAATAACTTTATAGGAAGAGAGTTTATCACAAAAGAGATTAAAGAAAAGAAGGCTAGAAGCAAGTTTGTAGTAGGCTATTTAGGTACGTTTAGATTGAGAAAGAATGTTGGTGAAGCTATAAAGGCTTTTATGCTGCTAAAGGGAAATGATTATTCATTTGAACTTTGGGGCAAACAAAGCTTTGAATATGAAAATTTGGTAAAGCAGGTGGCAAACGATAAAAGAATTGTTTTCAAAGGTCCTGCACCAGAAGAAAAGACAGTAGAAATTTATGACTCATTCGATGTTTTTGTATTTCCAAGTCTATATGAAGGTTTTGGCCTGCCGATTCTAGAAGCACAAGCCCGTGGTCTTCCAGTAATAATCTATAAATATGGAAAGATTCCAAAAGAGGTAAGAAAGTACTGCTTCGAGGCAGAGAGTCCAGAGCATATGGCGCAGATAATAGAGCAGCTGAAGGAAAATGGCTACAATGAAAAGGAAAGAAAAGAAGCGATGGATTATGCAAGAAGCTTTACAGTAGAGAAAACAGCGCTAGAGACATACAGGGTTTATGAAAAAGTAGCAAACGAGTAGGATGTTAAAGAAGATTTTAGTTAACTTGCCCTCTTTACACTTTCTTATGCTTAGCACAATATATTTATTTAATTGTTTTACTTAACTTAATAAAGACTTGATTCTATGGACGGCGAGTTAATAAAGCTATATGTTTATGATATCCCAGAAAGGGCTAGCTATGATATTAAAGACCTTTTCAAGAATGTAGAAGATTTTTCAAAATATGAGTATAATGCACCTGCACCAGAAGAGCTACCAACATTTACACTACCACAGATTTATAATTTAAAGGGTGGCGAGCTACAGGTAAACGGAAAAGGAGTTAAGTATAGAGTGCAAGTAGCGCTATATACGCTTGGTGGCGCTTACTCAATAAGGATAAGGTTTCCTCTTGAGAATATAGATTATAGTTTTATAGCAAAATTCTCATTTGATAAAGAACTCGAAAAAGAGATCGACGCTCTAGCAGAAAAAATAAAGAAAAGGGTAGAAACAGAGCTTTCAAAACAGATTAGCATTAGCCCATCAAATATTTCAGAAGAATATAATTTTTACTTTATAAATGCAACGAAGAACGAAGCGCTAAAGAGTGGAAAAGATATTATACCCGGCCTCCTCATCGATGAGCCTAACCCGCAAGGGCTTGATCAAAGCTATATAGACAATGTTCTATCAAAAAGTATTTCATATAATGCAGATGACATAACCTATGTCGGCTGGGAGGGTGCTGTGCTTATAGACAAGCTCAAGAGCTTTGATTACGAGCTTATAGTTGCTGAAATAGCCAATATACAGCTTTTAAAATTCAGAGTATACAAAGAAAAGGCTTCTATCGTGTTGAAGGAAACAAGCAACTCGGTTGCGGGCTTAGACAGAATGGGCTTCTTTGAAAGACTATTTACAAGCAAACTGGAAAAGCTTAACAAACGCCTTGGTATCTTCCAAGATGACCTTATGGAAATGCTTAATAGAATAGATAATACTGTATTCAGTATGGGCGAATGGTACTTATCAAGGCTATACAATTTATTTGCAAATGCATTCAGGTTAAATGAATTGAGGGAATCGCTTATAAGGGATTCGGAAATAATAGAAAGAAGAAAAGCGCTTGTTGGCGATGTTTTAGAGGCAAGGAGGGATGATATGCTAGAGCTTGTTATAATATTACTTATATTTGTAGAAATATTGATTGAGCTTATTAGCTTATACCATTAGCAAGCTACCTTGCCCTTCTTCTGGCCTTAGCCTTTCTAGCTTTGGCCTTAGCCTTTGGCTTTGCTCTAGCCTTTTTCTTAACCGCTTTTCTTGCCCTGCCTCTAGCTCTAGCCCTAAGCTCTGCAAGCTCCTTTGCTCTGAGCTCCTTCTTAGCCTTTGCAACAGCACGCTTTCTATAATAGTAGTAAAGTGCACTTCCTGCTACTATTATCGCTGCAAGCAATACAATGCCAACAATAAGCAGTATATTAACTGGAGGCTTTGCAGACTTTATTATTATGCCTTTTATCACAGCCGCATATACAACAGCACCCATGCCCCCGCTATTTGCTATAGAAGGAGAGCCTTCTACAACTACTATTCCAGAAGTTCCAGCAGAATAGCCACCATTCCATGTTAATCCAGGCTTATCCTTTGCAGGCATAAAGACTGTTACATGCATTGTTTGCTGAGAATGCGGAGCCAGCGTTCCATTCATAGGGTATACCTTAACTATAGGTGTTTCATTATTTAGTATTGTATTTAGCGTGGGCAGTATAACTGTAAAGTTTATTGGTGATGAGCCACCGTTTAGTATTGAGTAATTCAAAGTTTGGCTACCACCTAGAGTTACATTAAAAACAAGCGGCCCTGCCTGCTCACCGAGCTGAGCATAAGCAGTAGAAAGAATAAATGAAAGGAGAAAAAGAAAAAGAAAAGGTAGATGCTTCATGTACTCATCAGCACTGGTTTGCTATTACTATGTTTTGCGTGTATGCGCCTACTGGTGCACCCCCAGGCACGGCTACTCCAAAGTAGATCGTGTTGCTCGTCGAAGGATTTGATTGTGTTGGTGCCGGAACTATAATGTTTGTGCTAACAGGTGTAAGAGTAAGCGGTGTTCCACTGCTATAGCTTACAGTGTTTGTACCAGACCAGACTGTATTTGCAACATAGAATGAAATTGCTGTGTTGCTTGAGTATATCCAGTTGCCACCATATACATTTATTGTTGCCTGTACATTTCCGCCATTGTCTGTATCAACAATTCCATTCCAACTATTGCCTGTATTGGTTCCAGTTGCCAAGGTACCAAAATTAATAGATGTCGGGCTAAGGCTTATGTAGCATGTAGGAAGTACGTTTACAGTAACCGAGAGCACATTAGATGTGGTTGGCTGCGATACTGTTGAACCATTCTCGATATCAAAGTATATTGAACCGGTATACAGTCCGTTCTCAGTTCCAGCAGGTACGTTAACACCAATGTATATAGGACTGCTCTTTGATGGGCTACTTAGTGTTGGTGCAGCAACTACTATTAACGTGTTAACCGGTGATGTGGTTACAGCGTTTCCTACAAATGCATTTGAAGATGTTGGATTCCACAACACATTTCCTATCGCTATGCTTGTAGAATAAAGTGTATTGGATAATGTAGCTGTACCCCATATAAAGATGTTGCCAGCTATGTTTCCATTATTATCAGTTACAGTTATTAGTGTATTTGTAGCATTCGAATATCCAGGGTAGTTTGCCCATGTAACAGAATTAGGGCTAATAGATGTATACAATGTGCCTGGAACATTGACGCTTGCTGTAACTTGCGAGTTTGAACTTGTTGCACTCAGATTGCTTGAAGATAGCAAAAGAAGTGCTGAAAAAGTAAATGTAGCTACGATCACAGTTACAAGCCAATTAAAATTTTTGCTCTTCATAAAGGTCGCCATTTTAGACCAATTTATATTTTGAAAGATAAATATTTAAATACTTCATAAGCCCATGCTTACACTTTTACCCTAAGCGAGCTTATCATAAATAATAAATATAAGAAACTCGCTTTACCGATGGCGTCGCAAGCTTATTCCAAAAAGCAGCAATGCTAACGGCTGACAAACGACACTTCGTCGCTATTGCAGAAGAAACCAGTTTAGGGCTGTACCAATCAAGTGAAACTGACTCATCGAATTTAGCACTGGTTTGCTATTACTATGTTTTGCGTGTATGCACCCACTGGTGCACCTCCAGGCACAGCTAGACCAAAATAAATAGTATTAGAGCCACTTGCCGGCACAAAGATGGTAGTATTCGTTGCAAGAGTTGAGAGCCTTGTTGCAGATGAATAAGCAGTATTAGCTGTGCTAGACCAGACTGTATTTGCAACATAGAATGAAATTGCTGTATTGCTTGAGTATATCCAGTTGCCACCGTATACATACATATACGCATTAGCTGTGCCTGTGTTCGAATCCGTTATAGCGTTAGTTGTCGCTATATTTGCACCTGGATTCAGGTTGCCAAAGTTTATGGCTGTTGTGCTAAGCGAGATTGTGCATGTATTTGATATAATATTAAGTATTTGGGTAGTATGCAATGTGTTGGTCGTATTGTTCGTGAAAACTGAAAAATAGCTCGGCAGTGTGGCATATGGATTGGCAGAGTTGTTATCTGTGAAATAAGCGCAGTCGATGTTGCTTTCATTTGCTATAGTTTCGGCATTCGGGAGGTTTGCTTGTGAAACATTTGTTACAATAACAGAGAATTTCTTTGAGCCATACTGCTTTAGGTATGCTGGAAGAGAAAAGCCTTTGAAGTTCTGGTAACTATTTTCGAATATGTTAAATATATCTGCATCGCCTGCAACCTTTTGCATTGCCTGTTGAGGCATTAATGTACCAGGATTTGCCATTATTATGGAGTTTGACGGATGGTTGGTCTTTATATATGTGTATAAATCGCCGTAATATATCGAATTGATACTGGTTGAGCTGTTATACTGGTCAAGAAATATGCCTGATATACCGGGATAAAGAGTATACCATTCGCTTATATTACCTTCTACTGCAGACAAAGGTCGTAAGCCATAATTTGTGTAAACATAACCTAAAACAAGGCCTCCATTCTTCGTAACATTGTTTATCCAACTCTGGTAATTTGGATCTGTAGATGTTCCTGGTCCATTATTAGGATTCGCTACAACTATGCCCTTCCAATCCAGCTTTGAAACATCATTCCACAGTATGCCGTTATAGAAATATGCCGGAACAAAAGTTTTCAGAGTGTCATTCTTACTTACACCGAAAGTAGATGCATTCGTATCTATAGAAGTTATGTTGTATGTGCCCGCAGGCTCATTTGAAGGAATAGTATAATTTATTAACATTGTATTAGTTGCAACAACATTGCCGTTTATAAGCAAATTCAATGTATCTATTATTGGGTTAGACTCCGCCAGCACATTATCTGAAGTACCATAGTTCACCGGATTGTTCTGCAGCTTTAGATACGGTGGAAACGCGTTTCCTATTATTTCATAAGGCATAATGCCATTTGGAGGATAAGCTCTAACCCTGATCCATTTTATTGAATATAAATCACCGGAAGTGCTGCCTGTAAAGTACCCTATATATTGCTGCATTGCAACACTGTTTTCGCTTGTCACATAAGTATAGTTTTCATACGCCGATACAGTGGAGCCACCCTCAAGGGTATGCACATAATAGGTATTTGTTGTTCCTGTTCCATTAAATGGTGTACCGCTGTTGCTTCCCAGCACCCAGTTAAGGCTCGAATCAAGAAAAATCTCAACATATGTGCTTATTGAGGTGGTTGCAGACATAAGGTCTGTAACCTCAAAATTAGCTAAAGAATTTCCAGATTCGTAAGTATCTACAGCATAAGGTGCATTAAAAGGCACATTATAATAATCGAATACACCAGAACCGGTGCTTATTGATAAACCATTATTTACACTATAGCTTCCGCTCATAACCCAGTTAGACGGTAATGATGAGCCTTCGAAATTTGTATAATAGCTAAATATTGTATTGCCATTGTCGTATTGGCCATAAGTTGGACTGAGTTGTGGGGCTTCACCGACATAGATGCATCCCATATAATTGGTGTTGTGTGAAGCAAAGCCCATATAAACAGTAAGGTTAGTATTTGCAGGTATGCCGTTTGAAAGTTTCAGCCAGTAAATTGTGTAATTTGATTCATTGCTGTTTCCGCTTTCAAGCCATGATGGTATTATTGTGCCGTTGGCATAGAAGAACTCAATATTACTAAGATTTTTACTTTCAAGTGGTTCAAATACTCTGCTGTCTATGCTAACCATCTGCTGGAATGGGCTTGGCGTGGCTGAGCTTTGGGAATTTATCAGCTTTATCGGAACATAACCTATTATGCCAGAAGGCATATTTATGCCATCTTGTGCCGTTGGCTTACTAATTGAGAAAGATATTGACTGAGTTCCCCCTGCAGTCAATGTTCCTGAAGTAACATTAGGAGAGTATACACTACAGTTGCTGCCATAAACTGCTGGCGCTACTAAGAAAGTATAACTGCCTGGAGATGTAACAAAGCTTATTGAATTTGGAGCTATTGCAGTTTGTGTATTACCATCATACGTTACGCTCCATGTGGTGCCGGTAGGTAAACCTGCTTCGTAGAAGGTTGTTGTTTTTGTCGATGAAATGGTGATAACTGCGCTTTTTGTCGAATTCACCGTGACAGGCGTGCTTGCGCTGTCTGTTACAATAACATTGGCAACAACAGTATTTTCATTATCTGCACTAGGTATAGTCCATGCAAATGAATTGCTTGTTGCACTAACACCTGTATATAGTGCATTTGCAAGGAGCACGCCTGTGATTGAGTTTACAACGAGCCAGTTATAGGTATAAGGTGGCGTGCCTCCTGTAAAAGATGTGCTAAATGTGACAGTAGAGCCAGCTGAATATGTTGCTGGGCTTGTTGGGCTTATGCCAGGTGTTGTCATTGCAGGATTAACTGTTATTGTGTTTGTTGCGCTGCTGAATATATAGGGTGTTGTTGTGCCTGTATCAGTTGCTATAACATTGAATGTATATGAGCCAGTCGTTGAGAAACTGTTAAAGCTCGGGAATGTTAATGTGCCGCTGCTTTGACCAGTAAGGCTTTCAACAACATTTCCAGGCAATACGCCATTTACAGTAGCACCTGATGGGCCACTTACATATATTAGATTAGCAGTGAATGGTCCTGTTCCACCAGATATAACAACTTTATATGTCTCATACTGGCCCGAATCTAGTATTGTGTTGCTTGGTGTAAGAGATGTTGCAGCTGGTGTTGGGTGTATAGTAAAGGTAGAGGAATAAACAGAGTTTACCGTAGCAGTGAATGAATCGATAACAACAACATTGGCTTCTTCAGGTGAATTGCTAACATCTGCACTCGTTGTCTGGAAGGTATAGCTAACACTTGTAGCTGAGCTACCAGAGACAAGATCGCTATGAGCAATAACGCTTGGTGTTATTGAATTGACAACAAGAATGTTATAGGTGTATGGCGAAATGCCATTGTAAACAGTAGCTGTAAACGTTTCATACTGGCCTGCATCAACAACAGCATTGCTTGGCGGCGAAATGCTTACGCTAAACGGTTTAAATGTTATTGCGATTGCATTACCTGAATATAAGCTCCCTGATGATGGGGTAGGCTCGTATGGAACGCCATTAATCTTTTGAACTGGTATGGTAAAAGAGTATGTGCCAGGAAGTGTTGAAAATACTATTGTGTTAGTTGTACTGCTGTTTAATATGCTAGCGTATGTTACATTCCACTTGGCACCACTTGGTAAGCCAGTTTCATAGAATTTTGTAATACCATTCCATGTTGCTGTTACTGTGCCACTTCCCATTACTGTAAGTGAAGTGCTTGATGCAAGGGTATTTGCAATTGAAAGATTGAGAGAATTGCTAACGCTCCACGAAATAAACACCCAATTACCAGTTGTAGGCGGATTTGCGGTTATTGCATTTGTTCCTATCACCTGCATTACGGAGCCACTGGTATAAGTGTTGCCGTTGGTTGTTATTGTAGCAGTAGTAGGATTATCATTCAATATAACATTATATGGTGGAAAAACGTATGCTGCAAGCGCAGCACTACCTGAACTAGACAATGAAGCAGATAGGGTATAGCTTCCAGAAGCTGCATTCTGACACGTTGCAATAAACGCCGTTTCGTATGTATCGATATTATCCTTACGTACCTGCATTGAGCACCCAGAAGGCAAGGTTATTGTAGTAAAATTAAAATATCCTGCAGCTCCAGCCAAAACCACAAAAGAATTTGATGTTGCAACAGTATACGATAGCGAGGCACTCGTAGAACTACCTGATGCTTTAGTGAACAACACATATCTTGTTTGATTCAAGCCTATACCTGCAACTGCAAGCCCGGGATACTGTGCACCAGTAGTATACGCACTACATATATTACTAGTCTGAATACCCACACTAGCATTTGCACTACCTAATGCGCTTGCTCCTGGAGGAGCAAGTATATTTGCGGTCCAAGAAAAGGCCGGGGAAGAAGTTGCAAAAGTATAGTTCGCACCAGCAGCACATATGTATAATTTATAACCTGAGGGCAAGGTCACAGATTCTGGATTTGCATCACCATATACTCCGCCTGTAGAATATGATACAAGATATGTAGAGAGAGAATTGGAAACTGCTGAGTAGTAGTATGTTGTTGAGTTTTCACCAACAATTGAAGTAGGTAATGGAATCCAAGAGCTGTTTGAGTTTATGTATTTGTATAAAGTAACTTGGCTTGGGCTTATGTTCTGCTCATTTATCCATGCTTTACTAACGGAAAAATTGTAAACTGCCGATACTATATTTGTGTCGCTAACAGTACTATTTATTTGAATCAACTGATAGAAAGGATTGTTAAACTTCGTATAATTTTCAGGTATGTTATTTAAAAATGTTACATTTGTTAAAATAGATGTTGCGTTTAAATTGGTAATTATTGATATTTCTTCTAATGGTGCATTTGGCGAGTATAATATAGGAACTTTTACGCTGGCTGGAGCATGGTCTGCATAAGAGATAATTTTGTTATTGGAGAAATTTGAGAATAAATTAATATTTATAGGGGAAGAGAATATACCTTTTGTATGATTTCCATATAGTATTAACACATTTGCTGCATAAATATTTTTAGCACCACTAAAGTATGTGGAAAGAGTACTTGGAATTGAATTTTGTGGTACATTCGCATTGCTAAAGTTAATTGCTTCAATTATATTATTGCCAAATTTACGATGCGCCGAAGGCACATTAGTCAGAAGACCATTAAACTGCTTAATCAAGTATTGAAGCCTGGAATTGTTTGCATTGTTTATTGAAACAGGAGATTGCCACCCTATAGATGTTGTAATCGTTGTTGTAGAAGTTGTAGTAGTAGTTGTTGATGTGGATGTACTTGTAGATGTAGTTGATGTAGTGCTTGTTGTAAGGATTGAAAAATTAATTGTTATGCTGTTTCCTGCATATACTAAGCCATCGGCAGGATAAGGCACAAAGGTATTGCTACCAACTACTTGGTTTGCAACCTGGAAAGAATATTGACCTGGTGAAGTAATGAAACTAATGCTGTTTGGTGCTATGGCGTTGTTTGTATTTCCGTTAAAGATTACGTTCCATGCAGTATTGCTTGGCAACCCTTCTTCGTAGAATGTAGTCAACGCGTTAAAGTTTGCAGTTATTATTGCATTGCCTGAAATAGCTACTATTGTGTTAGCCGCTATCGTGTTTGCTATGCTTGCATTTGAATTGCTTACCTGCCAGTTAGAAAATATGAAGTTGCCTACAGGCAAAGCATTTATTGGGTAATTGCCAATTGCTATGCTTATGCTGTTGCTTTGGTAGTAAAGCACGCCGTTGAAGCTTATGCCCTGGCTACTTGGCAGTACATTAAAGGCTATAGTTGCATTTTGCTGCACACTGTTTACAGCTTGATATGTGGTTGGTGAGGTTGAAGTAGATGAATTTGCAAATGCAGCATCCCAAAGCGAGTTTAACATAACTACAGCTAAGAGGATTGCAAAAATAGCTATGGCTTGCATTGCATGCTTTCTCATATGCATCTAATCATTGCCCCGGAAATCTCTATAGTGTATTTCCACTTTTACTTTTAAATGCGTTTCTTTTATATGCTTGCTTGGCATTTGCTTTATTGCTTGGCATTATGCACTATTTGCTGCGCCTGAATAGATTTAGCAGCGCTCTCCAGAACGAGTGTGGTCTTGCTACTTCTGGCTCAACATCTGACATTGCTGAATAAGCATCTGCAAGCTCTATTGCAGCCCTGCTGAAGTTTGACTTCTTGTTTAGCATTACAGCAGGGATATGCTCAGCTATGCTTACTGGCACTATCTCATCTTCTGGCAATATGCCAATTGCCTTGCCGCCATAAGTCTCTTCTATCTCCCTTGGGTGTATCTCATACTTATGCCTGCCTAGCTTATTTATAACAAGGTGGTGCTTTAAATGAATTTTATCAAAAGAGTGGGCTAGCCTTATTATGCTAGCTACAGCAGGAGCCTCAGGTGTGGTAACAAGTATTGATTCATCATATACCTTTGCTATATATTCCAAAGAATAGCCTGGCTGTGTATCCACTATTATAAAAGCGTAGTTTGTATTCCTTATCTTTGAATAAATTGTCTTAACATTCTCCTCATTTAATGTAAAAGGCTTAGCATCGATAACGCCACATATTGTATGCAAGCCGCTAGGTGCATGTATTGATATAACGTCTTTTAGCTGCGTTTCCTTGCTAAGCATATGCTTGAAGCCTGTGTTCACATTTGTCATGCCTAGATGGAAGCCAACGCTTGGATTGGCTGTATCAGCATCGATAAGCAGGGTTCTGTAGCCTTTCTGCTGCAATGCAACCGCAAGATTAACAGCAATAGTAGTCTTGCCAACCCCGCCCTTCTGTGATGATACCCTTATAATATATGGCATTTAATCACTATTCGCGCTTTATCATTTCTCTAAGCTCCTTTAGCGATGAAAGCCTTTCTTCGTTATATTCAGGCATGTGTCTACGCCTTGCAAGTAAAGCTAAGACTAATACTATTAAAATAACAAAAATTAAAAGTATTTCTAAGTAGTAGGATGAGATTGCTAGGGGCTTTGGCTGAAGTGCTTGTGGTATGGTAGTAGTAGTTGTTGGCGCTAGCACCAAAGCTGGTATTGAATATGTAGCGTTATAGCCCTGCATAGCTAGATATAAGCTTAGCATCATCGTTCCAGCAGATGGTGAAGTAACATTAAAGACTTGTGTTAAAACCTCGTTTGGGCTTGCGTTTACAATAACAAGCCCAGGCTTTACCACTATGCCTGGTTGTGCTAGAAGCTGTATCATTACGCTCTGCGTTGCCGTGCCTGTATAGAGCTCGCTCACTATTATTTTGTTGCTTTGATTTACATAGAAGGTAGGCACATTTATGTTTATTACCCTAAGAGTGCTAGCTGGCTTGACATAGCTCGGCACTTCCATAAGGTTTTGTATGTTAGTTAGCATAACCTGATTCTGTGGCTTCAGAATAGTATAATATGCGTATGTTGATGAGCCGCTTGGCAAGTAAGGAACAAGCCAGTTTATAATATAATAGCCGTTTGATTCTGTTATATTGTTTATCAAGCCATATGCTGTTATGTCGCTTATATTGCTTACAAGCCCCTTCGGGAGCATTGTAGAAACACGCACATTGAATAGAGTTTTATTTGTTGGATTTGCTATCTTCAATATACCGTTTGCTATGTTTGTATTGTTTGCAAGAACTATTTGGCTTGTTATGCTGCTATTCTGCTTGCTATAAGCATAGAACTGCATATACTCTGTAATGCTTCTTGTCTTGTTCTTTATGCTCGCACTTATGTTTATTGGTATAGTATAAACACCGGGCTTTAATGTTGAATTCGCTATGAAGGCTAACTGCACAGCTATGTTTTCATTCGGCTTGATGAAAAAAGAGCTTGCAGAAATCTGCACAAGACTAGAGTATGGCTTTGCTACTGTAATGTTTACAAGCTCTGTCGTGTTTGCTGTGTTTATAAGGCTCAGCTGCGAAAGTGTGCTTGTGCCAACGGAAGATGAAACAATGAGTGGTGCACTTACTAGGTTTATTCCAGGTATTGGTGTTACCGGCTTTGGAACAGGTATTGGTGAAGGCTTAGGCGATGGTGTTGGGGTAGGCGAAGGCGGAGGTGGTACTGGCGTTGAAACTGTGAAAGATGTTGACGCATGCGATGTGCTGTTTAATACTTCATGCCCAAGAATAGTATTATAGCTTGAGTAAACATTCACAGTATATAAGCCAGCAGAGGTTAGGTTTGTTATTGTATAGCTTATATTCTCAGCCCCGCCTGGTGCAAGTGGGCTTGCTGTGTATATTAATTTAATTTGCTGCGGGCCAGAAATGCTTGTGTTAATTATTATATTGCTAGATGCAAGAGAACCTTTGTTGTAAAGGTCTATTTTAATCAATACGGGCGTGCTTGGGCTTGCTGTGCTTGGAAATGCTGATACGTTAGTTGTTATAATTGCTGGACTTACTAGCTCAAACGCGCTTGAAGTACCTTGTATCTTGTAGCTCAGCTCTGTAAGGTTTAGCACAGCATAATATGTAGTATTAGCAAGAGCGTTGGAGCTTATGCTAAGGCTCTGCTTTTCTATGCTTGATACATTGTAAAAAGCAACACGCTTTGAAAAGACAGATGTTGAATTCAGCTTGTTTATAATGCTAAACGTACCTGTGGCATTTGGTATTATGCAATTTGCTGTTTGCTCTAATGAATAGTTAAGGCTTATATTAAGAAATTTCATATAGGCTGGCAGAACATTTATGCTTGCCTTGCCTGGGCAAACAACAGTAACAGTAGCTGTTACGCTGCTTGTTGCAGCAAAGGCTAAGCCAAAAAGAGTAAAAAAGGTAAGTATTATAGCGAGGGGCTTCATGCCATCAGTAATATTTAAAAATAAAAGGTTAAAAGATTTGCCATGTGCCTAAAAGTTTATCGCTTAGAATTTTATGCTACATCTTTTTGCTTTTTGCAAATGTAATATGTCTTATAAAGTTTATTATTGCAATTATATTGTAATTGGATTTTTATGCCAGATTCCATAGATGAAGTGCAGAGAGCAGAAAAGGAAGCAAAAGAGATTATAGCAAAGGCTGAAGAGAAGAAGAAAAAAATAATCGCAGATGCTAATACAGAGGCTAATTCTATAATAGCAAAAGCTGAAGAAGAAGCAAAGGTGCTTATAAGCAATGCGCGTAGCAATGCAGAAAATGAGATAGGGCAGAGAAAGAGCAGGGATAAGAAAGAAATAGAGCAGGAGGTTAAGAAGGTAATGAAAAAGAAGCTAAGCAAAAGCGATGCAAAGAAAATAGCAAAAGAGATTATGGAACATTTGCTGAGTGATTGATTGCTAAGTACAGAACCGATGGAAAAGGTGCGCATGCTCTTCAGCAATAGAATAAAGGATAAGGTAATAGCGTATCTTCACGATAACGGCTTTATAGAAATTAGAAAAAGCAAGCTCAGCCTAAATGATGATGCACCTTCAACAGAGCTAAACGAATTATCTGAGCTTCTTCTTAGAGTTAACGGCTCAATAGAAATTATAAATGAGCATATTGAAAAAAGAAGAGCAAAGCAGAAAATGCACATGCTAAAGAGGCTAGAGCGCAATAAACTTATAAGAAAGCTAACGCATTTCAAGCCCATAGAAAGGCTTTTTGAGCTTGACAACATTATAAAAGAAAGCGAAAAAGAGATAGAAAGTTTGGAGCATGCAAAGTATATAGCATCTAATTTTATAGGCATAGCGATTGACTTTTCAAAGCTTAAAAGCGATTATATAAGCTACAAGGCCTATATAGTTGCAAAGAAAAATGCAGATGCGCTTGAAGCAAGCCTTAACAAAATAAATAATTTATATCTCATAAAGAATGATGTTGGAAAGGATAAGAACTTATTTTTCATAGCTTATGAAAAGGGCTTAAACATAGATGAGGCAATAAAAGGAATTGCTCTTGAAGAATTAGACCTAAGCGATAGGTATTTGGACTCCAAGCCAGAGCATGTTGTTGAAAAATGCAATAAAGAGATAGACAGGTTAAAAGAACAGATAAGCAAAGCTGCAAATGAAATAAGAGAAATGAATAGATATATGAACGAGCTCCTAGCATATAGGGAGATGCTAGAGATAGAGATAGAAAGAGAAAGCATTAAATCAAACTTTAAGAAGACAGATTATACATTTTTAATAGAGGGCTGGATTCCAAAGAAAAAGCTTAGCGATATAAGGAATGGGCTATCAAGGCTCACAGATGAATTTGAGTTAGAGGTTATAGAAAAAGAAGAAGATGAGTTACCACCAACGCTTACAAATAGACCAAAGTTCCTGAAGCCGTTTGATTATATGATGGAATTCTACTCAATACCAAGGAGTGATGAAGTTGATCCCACATGGATCTTTATATTATCATTTCCAATATTCTACGGTATGATGGTTAGTGATGTTGGCTATGGGATTGCATCGCTTCTGTTTGTAACGTGGATTACAACATTTACAGATCCGGATGGTCTTGTGTATAATGCGGCGAAGATCTGGCAGCTTGCTGCATTCTCAGCTATCTTCTTCGGCTTCTTATCTAATCAATACTTCGGCTATCAGCTCAACCAATATTTTGGCATAAACTTTGGAATTGATTGGATAAAGAATGTAACCACAGTTCTTCTCGTTACTATTCTTTTTGGAATCGCCCAAGTAAGCCTTGGCTTGCTCCTTGGCTTTGTAAACAAATGGAGGCACGGCGAGAAGAAAGTGGCGATAAGCAAGCTAACCGGTATATTGACAATAATAACAGGGGTATTTGCTGTTGGTGGCGCTTTCTTTAACCTGGTAGGAGCAGGCGCTACGCTCTATTTTGGCATAGCTTCTATTGTATCACTTATAGCTACGGGTGCTCTAAGCGGCATAGAAGCAACAGAGATAACAAGCCTTATAGCACACCCACTGAGCTATGCAAGAATTCTAGGATTTGGCATGAGCAGTATAATTATTGCCATGTTAATAGATCAAGCTTTTACTCCAAGCTTGAGCCATGGTATATTACTGTTTATTTTATTCCTTATAATCTTTGTAACACTTCACTTCTTGAATATGACCCTTGGAATATTCGAAGGACTTGTACAAGGAATAAGGCTTAACTTTGTTGAATTTTTCTCTAAATTTTATAATGGCGGAGGAATAAAGTTTAAACCGTTCTATTACAAAAGGAAATATGTTAAAGATTGAAAAATTAGTGGTGGAAAAATGGTAATAGGAATGGAAGCTGCAATCGCGGCAATCGGAGCTGGAATAGCAATAACTGGCGGAGCAATAGGAACAGGCGTTGCACAAGCAACAATAGGAGCTGCAGGTCTTGGCTTGATAGCTGAGAAGTCAAACCAGATGGGTATAGCACTTCTCTTCTTGGTATTACCAGAGACAATATTAATCTTCGGATTCGTTATAGCAATACTCATAGTACTTGGTGCAGGCCTTATATAAGGCGAGCTCATGCCACTTGAAGCTATCGCAGATAGGATTCTAGAAGAGGCTAGAAAGAAGAGAGATTCTCTGCTAAGCGAGGCTGAGCAAGAAAAAGCAAGAATAATTGGCGAAGCGAAAGAAAAGGCGAAGAAAATACAGGAAGAAGCAAAAAAGCAGGCAAGCAAGATTGTTGATGAGATTAAAAAAGAGTACCTCGCTGAGTTAGAGATCGAGAGGCATAATGCTATATTGACAGCACACGAAAGGGTTGCAGAAAAAGAATTCAACAAGGTGAGCAGAGAGATGCTTAACGAGATAATAAAAAACTACAAAAAGATATTAGATAGCGCTCTAAACAGACTAAAAGAGGAGGGTGTTGATGCAAAGATCGTTGCTGAAAAGAACTTTGCACCTATTCTAAAAAATCTCGGCTACATATTTGATGAATGCAGCAAGGGAGTATTTGCATTAAGCAACGATGGTAAGATAAGTATAGATGTTAGCCCTGAAAAAATTATAGAGAATGAGAAAGAGCATGCAAAAAGCATGATAATAAAAGAACTCTTCAAAAGCGTTGAAAAGAAGGCTGGCAAGGGAGAAAGTAGCAAAAAGAAAGTAAATATGAAGAAAATGAAGCGAGAAGGGAGAAAATGAGCTATATTGGCCAGATATCAACCAGATATGCATACTCAGCCACTAGAGTAAAGGCTATGGAATCAGAGCTTATCGCACCCGCTGTGATGAAGAATATAATACAGGCAAAGGATGTTGGCTCTATACTTTCACTTCTTAGCCAAACAAGCTACAAAAAAGAGCTAGAGCAGTTTGGCGGTATTAAAATGAGCAGCGAGATGATAGATTTTGCGCTTAGCAAAAATCTGGCCTTGAATGTTAGCAAGCTTATAACAATAACACCAACAGAAGACAAAGAGATTACAAGAGCAATTGCTGGAAAATGGGATATATACAATATAGAACTGGCAATAGAAGCTAAGTATAGCAAAAAGAGCTTTGAAGAGATAGCAAAATACATTATCGACTACGGCCCATATAATGCAAATGTTATAAAAGAGGCTTTCAGAGAAGCAAGCGTTGAGGGCTTAATTTCAAAGCTCAGCATAAACAGCCCATATAAAGATATCCTTGCCGAAGCTTTGGATGAATTCAAAAAGAGTGGTGACGCATTAAAAGCCAATATGCTTATAGACAAACTCTACTATCAGAAGCTCGGCTCACTTATGCGAAAGATAGAAGAGCTTAGCCCAGAAGCCGCTAAAATAATAAAGCTAGAGATAGACATGAAGAATATACTAAACCTTATAAGGGGAAAACACTATGCTCTTAAATTTAACGAGATAAGCGAAAGCCTTATTAAAAAAGGTTCGCTCAGTATAGAAGAATTGCAGTCAATTTATGAACATGCGAAGAATGAAGAAGAGATTGCAAGGAATGCAAAGGTTTTCGATTTATCGAATGAGATAGAGATTTATAAAAAGGAGGGAAGGCTTTTTGCTTTTGAGATAGGTATGAAGAATCAAATATTAAGCAAAGGAATAAAGATGCTTAGCCATACTTTGCTCTCGTTTGGCACTATATTGGCTTATGCTTATATAAAGGGTATTGAAGTTCTTACGCTTAGGATTATTATAAAGAGCAAGCAGTATGCACTGCCACAAGAAGAGGTTGCAAGAATGATATTATGGAAGGAATAAAGGAAAAAGAAGGAAAGCTCTATAAGATAGGCGTTATAGGTAGCGAGATTCTTGGAATGGGCTTTAAGCTTGCTGGAGTAAAGGCTGTACGCATAGCAAGGGACGGCGAAGAGGCTGAAAAAGCACTTGATGAATTGCTAAACATGCAGGATATAGGTATTATTATAATTGCAGAAGGTCTGGCAAAGAAAATAAAGAGCAAAAGATTAAAGCACATTATCGAAACAAGCTTAATGCCTTTGATCATAGCGGTTCCAGACTATCAGGAGAAAGAAGAGGAGGTTGACACGCTAAGAAGGCTTGTATTAAGGGCTATTGGCATTGATATTCTTGCAAGATAAATGGTGGTTCTTTGGGCAAAATAGAAAAAATTTCAGGGCCTCTCGTAATTGCTAGCGATATGCTAGGAGCTAATATGTATGATGTAGCAAGAGTTGGAGAAGCAAAGCTTATAGGTGAGGTAATACAGCTTCATGGAGATAAAGCGGTTATACAAGTTTATGAAGATACATCAGGCCTTAAACCCGGAGAGCA
This sequence comes from Microcaldota archaeon, assembly GCA_046536795.1. GTDB lineage: Archaea > Micrarchaeota > Micrarchaeia > Micrarchaeales > CABMGC01 > JAGDYD01. The sequence goes on from JAWDMB010000002.1 coordinate 46,884, forward strand.
GGTTGCTACTACAGGCAAGCCGCTCTCTGTTGAGCTCGGCCCGGGCCTTCTTACAAGCATATTTGATGGCGTACAAAGACCTTTGGATGCTATTGCAGCAAAAAGTGGCGACTTTGTAGCAAAAGGGGTAAGCGTAGAACCGCTAGACAAAAAAAGAAAATGGAAATTTATACCGATGAAGAAGAAAGGTGAGTATGTAAAAGAGGGCGAGATTATAGGGTATGTGCAGGAAACACCTCTTATAAAACATTATATAATGCTGCCTTATGGTGTTGAAGGTAAGATAGAAAGTATAAAGGAAGGTAACTACACATTAAAAGAAAGTATTGCAGAGATAAAAGGAAAAAGCGATTATAGTATAACAATGCTGCAAAGAAGATCTGTTAGGACACCAAGTAAATACAGGAGAAAGATAAGAAGCGATGAACCTCTTTTAACAGGCCAGCGAGTTATTGATACTTTCTTCCCTATTGCAAAAGGAGGCACCGCAGCAGTGCCAGGCCCTTTCGGTTCTGGAAAAACAGTTATACAGCACCAACTTTCAAAATGGTCTGATGCACAGATTGTTATTTTCATAGGCTGCGGAGAGCGAGGAAACGAGATGGCAGAAGTGCTTACAGAATTTCCCAAGCTTGCTGATCCTCATACAGGCAGGCCCTTGATGGAGAGGACTATTCTTATAGCGAATACAAGCAACATGCCTGTAGCTGCAAGAGAGGCTAGCATATACACAGGCATTACAATCGGGGAATACTTTAGAGACATGGGCTACAACGTAGCTCTTATGGCAGACAGTACATCAAGGTGGGCAGAGGCTATGCGAGAAATATCTGCAAGGCTAGAAGAGATGCCCGGTGAAGAGGCTTATCCTGCTTATCTTCCAAAAAGGCTGGCTGAATTTTACGAAAGGGCTGGCAAGGTAGAGACGCTTAGCGGCAAGATAGGTTCTATAAGCATTATAGGCGCTGTCTCACCACCTGGTGGAGATATTTCAGAACCGGTGTCACAAAGCACGTTAAGAGTTACTAAAGTATTCTGGGCTCTTGACAAAGCGCTTGCTGATTCAAGGCATTTCCCAGCGATAAACTGGCTAAACAGCTACTCACAATATATAGATCAACTTAGCGACTGGTATAAGAAGAATGTAAGCGAAGAGTTTCCAAGCAAAAGAGCAAGGGCTATGGCCATATTGCAGAGAGAATCTGAGCTAAAAGAGATAGTGCAGCTTGTCGGCGAAGACGCGCTTCCAGATAGCGAGAGGGCAATTTTGCTTATAGGAAGAATGCTTAGAGAATACTTCTTGAGGCAGAGTGCATTTGATCCTATAGATACTTATACAAGCATAAAAAAGCAGGAAGCTATGCTGAGCTCTCTTCTTTACTTTGAAGAAAAGATGAGGCAAGCAATAAGCAATGGAGTAAGCACAGAGAAGATAGCGGCAATGAATGTAATAAATGAATTAGCTAGAATGAAGGAGTGGAATGAGAGTGATGTTGAAAAGGAAAAAGAGAATATTGAGAAAAATATCGAGAGCGAGTTTGATAAGCTTATAAAAGAAGAGCTTGAGGCAGAAAAAGAGAATGAGGCAAATGCGGTTAAGCGGGATGAATAAATGAGGCATGAAATAAATTATAAAACTATTGAGAGCATTGCTGGACCGCTCGTTGTTGTAAAGAGCGTTAGGCATGCAGCGTATGGCGAGATAGTAAGAATAGAGCTCGGCAATGGTGAGTCAAGGCTTGGCCAGGTTCTTGAAACAACAAATGAATATGCTGTTGTGCAAGTATTTGGAAATACAGAAGGGATTAGCATAGATAAAAGCAGTGTTACATTCCTTGGAGATGTGTTTAGGATTGGCGTTTCAGAGGATATGCTTGGCAGAGTATTCAACGGCGAAGGAAAGCCCATAGATATAAAGGCGGGCGTAGCATACGATGAAAAATTTGATATAAACGGCTTGCCTATAAATCCTAGCAGAAGAGCTATGCCTAATGATTTTATAGAAACAGGCGTATCAGCAATCGATGGCCTTATGACATTGGTTAGGGGCCAAAAATTACCCATATTCTCTGGTTCTGGTTTACCACACAATCAGCTTGCTGTTCAAATTGCAAAGCAAGCAAGTGTTAAAGGAAGCAAAGACTTTGCTGTTGTATTCGCTGGAATTGGCGTTACTTATGATGACGCAACATTCTTCATAAACGAATTCAGGAAAGCAGGCTCACTTGGAAGAACTGTGGCATTCATTAATCTTGCAAATGATCCAAGTATAGAAAGAATTTTAACTCCAAGAATAGCACTTACAACAGCAGAATACTTGGCTTATGAAAAGGATATGCATGTGCTTGTAATACTAAACGACATGACCAATTATGCAGAAGCTCTTAGGGAGCTTTCCAGCGCAAGAGAAGAAGTACCGGGAAGAAGGGGATACCCTGGCTACATGTATACAGACCTAGCGAGCATTTATGAAAGGGCTGGCGTTATTATTGGAAAGAAAGGTAGTATAACACAGCTTAATGTTGTTACAATGCCTGGCGATGATGTAACGCACCCAATACCAGACTTAACAGGTTACATTACAGAAGGCCAGATTTATCTTGATAGAAGCTTGTATAATCGTGGTATATATCCGCCAATAAATCCGCAGGGCTCGCTTTCAAGACTTATGAACAATGGAATAGGTGAAGGTAAGACAAGAGAAGACCACAGAGGTGTTGCAGACCAGCTTTATGGTGCTTATTCGCGTGCTGTAGAAGCAAGAAGCCTAAGCTCAATCGTTGGCGAAGAAGCTTTGAGCGAAATGGATAAGCTATACCTTAAGTTCGGCGAGAGCTTTGAAAACAGCTTTATAAAACAAGGACCCGATGAGAGGAGAGATATAGAAACTACATTAAATATAGGCTGGGATTTGCTCTCAATGCTTCCAGAAAGCGAGCTTACAAGAATAAAGAAAGAATATATTCAGAAATATTATAGACAAAGCCGAAAGTAAGGTGTTTAAGTGAAGATGCCTAATCCAACAAGAATGAATCTAATAAATCTCAGAAGAAGCATAGCGCTTGCTAAGAAAGGGCATAGCATACTAAAGAAGAAGAGGGAAGTTCTCGTAATGGAGTTTCTAAGGCTTCTACAATATTCAAAAGCGGATAGGGCTTATTTGTATAACATGCTGCAGAATGCCTATAAAAGTGTTGCAATAGCCTCTACTTATATTGGAAATTTTGAGCTTGAAACAATAGCATCACACATAACAGAAGCTTATCCAATAAAGATAAGCCTTAAGAACATAATGGGCGTGAATGTACCAGAGATAAGCAAAGCCGGCAAAGAGAGCATTAATCTTTTAGAAAGAGGCTACAGCCTTATAACAACAAGCACAGCAGTAGATGATGTAAGCGATGAATTCCAAAAGGTTGAAGATGCAATTATAGAAATAGCAAAAAGGGAGCAGAGCCTAAAAAGGATTGTTGTAGAAATAGATAAAACAAAAAGAAGGGTAAATGCGCTAGAGTATGTGCGCATACCTGAACTAAATGCACAAGCCAAATATATATCGATGAGGCTAGAGGAAATGGATAGAGATATGTTCTCGGCGCTTAAGCATATAAAGAAAAAGCTTGCAAAAGGGCAAAGGCGCTTAGCATGATAGCGTGCCTTTTCAGTGGCGGCAAAGATTCAACACTTGCATTGCACAAAGCATATGAGCTAGGCATAAAGGCAGAGCTTCTTATTACCTTCAAAAGTGAAAATCCGAATAGCTATATGTTTCATTATCCGAATGTAGAACAAACAAAGCTTCAAGCAGAGGCGCTTGGAATAAGACAGGTTTTTGTAGATACAAAAGGTGTAAAAGAGGAAGAGCTAAAAGACCTAGAGAAGGCGCTTAAGGAAAATAATGTTACTACAATAATTACTGGTGCAACATATAGTAGGTATCAGGCTGATAGGATAAACAAGATAGCTAATGAGCTTGGCATAGAGCATGTTGCACCGCTTTGGCATATTGATCCATTAGCTGAACTTAATGAAATAGCAGAGAGGTACAATGCAATAATAACATCTGTTTCTGCAGAAGGCTTAAGCACTGATCTGCTAGGTAAAAGAATAGATAAAGATGTTATAAAAGAGCTGGAATTAGCAAATAAAAAATATGGAGTTAACATGCTCTTTGAAGGCGGTGAAGCAGAGAGCTTTGTTTTAGACGCTCCACTCTTCAAGAAAAAAATAAACATCAGAAATGCAGAAAAGAAGATAGAAGGAATGAACGGCGTATATATTATAAAAGAAGCGGAGCTTATCGAAAAGTAAATCACAAAAAGAATTAATAAAGCAAAAATATAAATAATACTTTACCATAAGAATTTGATGCGGAGGCATAGTCTAATGGTAGGACGTCACCCTTACACGGTGAAGATCTGGGTTCGATTCCCTGTGCCTCCATGATTGCAGTAAACTACCCTACCCTTACAGCATGTACTTATATAAACATTATCTACGAGCGCTTCAGCACCCCTATCTTGCGAAAATGGACTTCTCGTAAGCATTAAATATCTTTTTATATAACTATGTTATAGAAAAACATGATTATTTACGAAGAGGCTGCTAATGAGATAATACCAGCGATAAGGTCTAGACTTGCAAACACCCTTATCAAAAAGTATAATCTTAAAGAAGAGAAAGTTGCAGAGCTATTGGGTGTTGCACAGGCTGCAATAAGCAAATATAAAACAGGAAAATATTCTGAAAAAATAAAGAGGATAGAAGGCAAGCTTAGCGACGAACTTGTTGATAAATATGCAAAAATCCTTTCAGAATCAGGAAAGGACCGCGCTGGAGAGGCATTATGCTCTTTGTGTCAAGCATACTTTTCATTTAAGTGCAAGCTCGCTGCGCGCACTTAACCAAATTAAAGCTATTTTCTTAAATGTGAGGATTTAGCTTGAGAGCCTAACTATTGCTGGGCCACAATCGCCACCGCCCCGGCCTGTAGAAAGAACCAAAGTATATTTCTGCGCTGGTGCATAGAAAGAGCCAAAGCTTGTAAGGCATCTTGCTGTTGTTCCTTGCGAGAAATATGTTTTGTTATTGCTCCCTATAAAAGTTACAGAAGCAAATCCAGAATCGCCACCAGCAATAGATATGTTTAAGTTGCCACCATTCCATGTGCAAATACCTGCTACTGTGGTTGAAGAACTATTATCTAAAAGTGTAAAGTTGCCACATGAAGTATAGTTGGCTGATGAATGTGCAACTACTAATGGAATTGTAGATCCATTCAAAGAATTGGACGAAAAAAGATTAAACAAACCAATACCAAACGACAGCGCAAACGATAGTGCAAGTCCAATAAGTTGCTCGGTAAGCTCGATAATCATAATTGCAATAACACCCACAATTAAACTAAATATTATGACGATCAACAGAATTGTGCCTAATACCTTAAGCTTGCTAATAGAAAGTAGGTTTGATAGTGCTATTATTAATACTATAAAAGACCAAAGGAAGCTAACCACTATAAGCACAAATGCTAGCATATGTATTGGAAAAACCCAGAGAAAGAACACAACAGGAACTAGAGAATAAATGTAAGCTAAAAAAGCCGCACTATATTCTTGCTTATACAAGTTAAGTATGTTGTTTATTATGATGTGGTATATGCCACTGTTTATAAATGCACCAATAGGAAAGAACACAAGATAAAGAGCAACGATGATTAATGGAAGAAGCACAGAATGAGGGTTTACGGCAAGACTTAACAATACACCAAGAATTGTTGGAATTAAGGCAATAGTATAATAAAATTTGAGTACATCTGCAATACCCATTTGATTTTTTGTGGCAAAGCCGGGGTGAATCATTACCTCTATCGCACTTTTGTATGTTTTTGTGAATGTAGACAAAGCACTATCCATAGATGACGCATCAGGCTTTTTCTCCAAGCTTCTCTTTGATATATTCCATCAGCACAACCGCATTGTTATGCTCTGTGTCGCGTGAAGCATAAACTAGCGTCACATCCTCGTTTTTTACAAGGTCTAAAAGCTTTTTAACATGCTCGTTTGCATCAAGCTCCTTCTTGTATCTAGCTTTAAACTCTTCCCACTTGCTTGGATCATGTGCAAACCACTTTCTAAGTTCGTCGCTTGGCGCCACTTCCTTCATCCAAAGATCTATATTGGCGGTGCCCTTCTTAACACCTCTTGGCCACAGTGCATCGACAAGTATTCTTTTGCCGTCGGTTATCTCGGCTTTATCATAAATTCTCTTTATACCTACAAGCACAAAACCACACTAAGTAAATAGATATTTATGTTTATAAACCTTTTTGGATAATTTAAGCTTAGAAAATAACAAGGTTTAAAAATTCAGAAAATGATATTTTATAGCTCGATAGGGTGTTTGATTGAAAGAAAATGATGAAGAAAAGAAATCACTAGGTTTAACACATAAAAAGGAAGAATTTGAGGAATGGTACCCAGAGGTATTGACTAAGTCTGGCTTTGTAGACTATAGCTTTGTGTCTGGCATGCTCGTTTTTAGACCTGCAGCATATGCTGCATGGCAGATAATAGTAAATGCTGTTGATGCTGAGTTCAAAAAGAACGGTATAGAAGATGTTTATTTTCCTCTATTTATACCAGAAAAATTCCTTGAAAAAGAGAAAGAGCATTTTGTAGGCTTCGAGCCAGAGGTAGCGTGGGTAACACATGCAGGCAAGAGCAAACTTGAAGAAAGATTGGCTGTAAGGCCAACCTCAGAAACAATAATGTATCCTAGCTATTCAAAGTGGATAAGGTCTTGGCGCGACCTGCCACTTAGATATAACCAGTGGAATAATGCTGTAAGATGGGAGTTCAAGCATCCAACGCCGCTTCTTAGGACAAGAGAATTCCTGTGGTGCGAAGGCCATAGCGTATTTGCAAGCAAAGAAGAAGCGGATAAGGAAAGAGAGTTTATTATGGGCTTATGGGAAAGAGTGCTAAGGGATTATCTCGCTCTTCCTGGAATAGCTGGAAGAAAAACCGAGAACGAGAAGTTTGCAGGCGCTGTTGCAAGCTATAGTATAGAGCACATAATGCCAGATGGCTATGTGGTGCAAGGGCCCGATTTCCACAACGATGGTGAAAACTTTGCAAAGGCTTTTGATATAAAATTCCTTGACAAAGATGGAAAGGAGAAGTATGCATGGCAAAATACATATGCAATTTCTACAAGAGAACTTGGAGTTATGGTTGCAACACATAGCGATGACAAAGGCTTAATACTACCTCCAAGAGTTGCGTATATACAGGTTGTTATAGTTCCTATAATAGCAAAAGGAAATGAAGAAAAGATACTTAGCTATGCTAGGAAGGTTGCAGATATACTAAAGGAGAAATATAGGATAAAGCTTGATGATAGGGAAGGCTACACCCCAGGCTATAAATACAATGAATGGGAGCTCAAGGGCGTGCCACTTAGAATAGAGATAGGTCCAAAAGAGGTCGAAAAAGAGCAGGTAATGTTCGTGAGAAGAGATACTGGAGCGAGGGCAGAGGCAAGTCTGAGGGACCTTGTAGAAAAGGTAGAAGTAATACTTGATGACATACATAAAAATCTATATGAAAGAGCAAAGAAGTTCATGCAAGAGCACATACATAATGTTGAAACCTACGATGAATTTAAGCACGTGCTTAAGACAAAGAAGGGCATTATACACGCCCCATGGTGTGGCAGTGCGGAGTGTGAAGAAAAGATAAAAGAAGAGACGGGTGCAAAAACATCTAACATTCCTTTTGACCAGTCAGATCTGCACGGCAAATGTATCTATTGTGGTAAAGAAGCCAAATATATGGTTAACTTTGCAAAGAGCTATTGATCAGACGACTCTCTTTTCATCACAGATCAGAAATACCTCGTCTCATCACAATTCTTTTTTGGCAAAATAAAGATAAAAAGATTAGTCCCGGCCGGATTCGAACCGACGTAGCAGGGTCCAAAGCCCTGCGTCCTTGGCCGCTAGACGACGGGACTATAAATCATAGATATATATAAATAAACAAATATAAAAATAAAGCATAGCAAGCAAGTGGTTCTATGACGGAAAAGCTTTATTGGAATGATGCATACGCAAAGGAGTTTAGTGCAAAAATCACAAAGATAAATGGCAATGAGGTAGTGCTAGACAAAACTTTATTCTATCCAACAGGCGGTGGCCAGCCAAATGATACTGGAAAAATCATTTGCAATGGAAGCGAATACAGGGTAGTTGACGTTAAGTCGAACGATGATGAGATAATACATGTATTAGATAAGAACTTAGATGCACATGTAGGAGATACTGTAAGTGGTATTATAGACTGGGATAGAAGATACAAGCTCATGCGCCTTCATTCAGCTATACACTTGATTGACGGTATTTTAGAAAATAAATACAAATCAAGCATGATCACAGGCGGACAGATATACGAGGATAGAGCAAGAATAGATATTGATATGCAAGAGCTAAATAAAGAAAAAGCAGAGGAGCTTATAAGCGAGGCAAACAAAGTTGCAAAAGAAGGGCACGAGATTCAGGCAAGATTTATACCAAGAGATGAAGCACTTAAAATTGAAGGATTAGCTAGAACAGAAACAGGCAAGGAGCTTATAAAAAAGCTTGATGTTGTAAGAGTTGTAGAGATAAAGGGCTTAGATATGCAGTCAGATGGCGGAACACATGTTAAAAATACTAATGAGATAGGTACAATAAAGCTAAGCAAGTTTGAAAATAAGGGAAAGCACAGCAAAAGAATCGAGATAGTACTTGAGGATCAAAGTTTGCCTTCTAATTGAAACTTGTAATGCATCTTCATCATGCATCTGTTCTGAACAAAGAGCAGTCCATGTTCAATAGCATATTTTCCCGCTTCTTCATTAAATATCCCTTCTTGAAGCCATAGCACCTTTGCTTTTATCTCTACGGCCTGCTTTGCTATATCTAATGCCTCTCTTGCAGGCCTGAATACATCAACAATATCTACCCGCTCTTTAATATCGGTAAGCGATTTGTATGCCTTCTCGCCAAGTATTGTATCAGCAAAAGGGTTTACCGGAATTATCCTATAACCAACGCTTTGCAAATAAGCTGGCACATCATGGCTTGGCTTGCCTTCTTCCCTTGAACAGCCAACAACAGCTATCACATGATAGTTTTTAAGTATACTTAGCATTACTGCTTCTTTCTCTTCTTTATCATTCATTCTTCCACTCCTTGGGGCAAAGCTTTCCAAACAGCTTGCAGAATATTCTTGCGAGCGGGTCATTTATTTTATTTGAATAGTATTTGTATATAGGCCAAACAACCACTATACTTATTATTATTCCAGCAATGACATCGCTTAGGTAATGTAAGCCAAGGTATACTCTGCCAAATAAAACAACTATAAGCCAGGCGAGGTAAAGATATCTTAAGTATTTATATGGTAATGTAAAGAAGGTAAGGCCCGTAAGAACGGTTGCGTGATTGCTGGGAAATGAGAAACTAGATTCACAGCCCATATGGTTTATCCAGGAAAGAGCAGGCATGCTACATGGCCTGGGTTCCTTTACTATATACTTTATTACTTCGCCAATTATATAAAGCGCAAAAAATAAAACTACAAATGAGAAAACATTTTTGTCCTTTCTAAGATACATGTAGATGACAACAAGCGGAATAACGATTAGAAAACTTTCGGCAAAGTAGTGCATTGCAAGGTTTAGCGCTGGGCTAGCTATATCTTTTGCTATTTGGAAAGCCCATATGTTCATGCTGTTTATTAAGCCCATGAGTGGAATTAGCGCTTTTATTTATTTAAGCTTTATTATCTCATAATCTAGCATGGAAATCGCTTTAGATACCAGCTCAATACTTTTTGGCTTTGAAAAGAAGATAGATGCATTTGATATTGCAAAGGAGCATGGCTACACCCCCATTGTCTCGAAAGGTGTTATTAAAGAGCTTGAGAAACTTGCCAGCTCTAAGTCGAAAAAGAGCATTTATGCTAAGCTAGCGCTTAATGCGATAAAGGCAAAAAAGGTGAAGATTGTTGATTCAAGCGAGTATGTTGATTCATGGCTTGCAAAAAACAAGGTTGTATGCACAAATGACCTTAAGCTTAGGAGAAAGCTAAAAGAAAAAGGAATAAAGGCTTTTGCGCTTGCTGTTGGTGGTAGGCTTGTGTGACAAGCATATAATATTTATTTATTTCCTTTCTAATAGATTATGTTCTAATGCTTTAGCGGTGAGTATTTGTATTACAAATATACCATAAAAGATACAATAAGTATACCTCCATCTTATTTTGGAGAGGATTTAAACAAGGTTGCAACAGAGTTGCTAAGGCAAAAATACGAGAGAACATTAGATAAAGATATGGGCATAGTACTTGCGGTATATAATGTAAGAGACATTAGCGATGGCTATCTTCTACCTGGCGACCCTTCAACGCACCATAACTTAACATTTGATGCACTGACCTTTAAGCTTGAGGTAGAAGAGGTTGTTGTTGGCGAGGTAAGCGAACTGGTTGAGTTTGGCTGCTTTGTGAGAGTAGGCCCACTTGAAGGACTTGTCCATTTATCGCAGATAACAAGTGATTTCATAAGCTTCGACAGAAAGAGTGGTGTATTAAGCTCAAAAAACACGGGCAAAGTACTGAAGAAGGGGGATGTTGTATATGCAAAAGTTTCTACAATAAGCTGGAAATCAAATATAAAAGATACTAAAATAGCGCTTACTATGAGGCCAGAGGGCTTGGGCAAAGAGGAGTGGCTTTTAGAAGAAGAAAAACCTGCAAAAGAGAAAAAAGAGAAAAAGGTTAAGAAGAAATAATTAGTGGTTTTATGGTTGAGAAAGCTTGCAAAAACTGCAGACTAATAATAGCTCAGGGCGATGTATGCCCATTGTGCGGCTCTACAGAACTTACAACAAAATGGAGCGGCTATGTTGTTATTCTAGATGTAGAAAACTCAGATATAGCCAAAAAGCTAAATATTAAGGTAAATGGAAGGTATGCACTAAACATAAACGAATAGCTTTAGCTTACTCTTTTTTCACTGCAGTACCTTCTGGTCCTTTTCTTCTTTTGTTTCTCTCTCATACTCCTCTTCTATTACTACCTTGTTTATACTGCTAATGTAATCTAGTACACTCCTTACAAAAAGTGTCTTATTTACAAAGTAGTCGCTATCTTTTTTCACATCATTTCCGATTATTACCTTTGCCACACCATTGCTAATCTCTATAGACTTTGGTTCAATATTGTATGATCTTGCAAGTGCATCTACCTTTTCTTTGTCGCCCTCTATAAGCCTGTCTACCTTAACCTCGTATAGAAGCCTTTCCCCAGCAAGTGGATGATTCAGGTCTACAAGCACCCTTCCTGAGTTTACACTCTTTACCGTTGCGATGTAGCCATCGATTTCAAGCTGCATACCAGGATATGGATTAATATCCCTGCTCCTAAAATCTGAAAGCGACATTACCCTTACTAAGTCAGGATTTCTTTCTCCAAAAGCCTCCTCTGGGCTAAGCTCAATCTTCTTTACCTCATTAACATTCATTTCCTTTATCGCTTTTTCTAAGCCACTTATTACATTCCCTTTGCCTATAACAACAAGCTGCGGCCCGTACTTAGTATTCTTATTATATATGCCACTTTCTTCTGCTTTCTTTTTATCAGTAGTAAATGCTATGCTATTGTCTGCCACACGCCACGCTGTATACTCTATTTCCACAAAATCTCCGTCCTTGAAAGCCATAAAATCACTCGATATCATTAGATTGATAAGTTATTTAAATTATAAATAACTAAAAAACTTGTGATTTTCATGGAGAGAAAGGAGCTTACAAAATTATTACTCGCACTTTTCACAGTTATAATATTTATAACATCCTACTTTACATTTAGTAATTATAATCCTGTGAAGAATACAGTAACCACAACAATACCACAAACCATTCCCGCATTTGGAAATGCAAATGCAACAATTATAGGCTACGGAAACACAGCTTCTATTTCTATAAAATGCAATCTAAGCGAGATCAATAATGAGCTTCCATCAATTCTTACAAATCTAGAAGGAAACAGCAGCATAAATAACTTTTACACACCTTCCTCTAACTTGACGCTTGTTTATCTTGGTAATATGAACCCTAAAGAGCTTCTACAATACCTTAAAAGATCGCTTAGCAATTACTCAAGTTGTATAGAAGTGGGTGCTGATACAAAGCTACTCTTGCCAGAAACTATAAACTTCAAAATAAACACACAGCTTTATCCCATACCTATACCAAATTCAAGCAGAAAGGTAACAATAAATATGCTTGTAAGCAATAAAACGTATACAAGCCTTAGAATACTTGCACTTCTTACGATGAATGGAAGTATATATAATATGAGCATTGAACCAACATGATACCATGGATGCGAAAGAAATTATAAGAAAGCTTGCAATAAAGAACGCTATGGATTATGGCAAAGCAGATTATAAGGCAGTACTTAGCAAGGCAATTGCAAAAGTTCCAGGAGCAAAAGAAAATATACAAGAGCTTTCAAAGCTTGTTAATGAAATTGTCTCAGAGATAAATGCCTTACCAAAAGAAAAGATAGAAGAAGAATATAGCAAGTATAGCGAAGAATTTGAACAAGAAGAGAAAAAGAAGATAGAAGAGTCGAAGCCAAAGCTAGTTCTGCCTGGTGCAACTCCAGGCAACTTTGCAACACGATTTCCGCCCGAGCCAAGTGGCTATATGCATATCGGACACGCTAAGGTTGCATTTCTAGAACGCGAGTTTGCAAATATATACAATGGCAAGCTCTTCCTTTATTTTGATGATACAAACCCAGAAAAAGAAAAGCAGGAGTATGTTGATGCATTTAAAAAGGATTTGGAGTGGCTTGGTATAAAATTTGATGATGAATATTATGCAAGCGACAATCTAGAAAAGATCTATGAATTTGCAAGAAAGCTTATTAAAAAAGGAAAAGCTTATGTTTGCACATGCGATCCTGAAACAATAAGGAGAAATAGATTTAATGGCGTAGAGTGCGTGCATAGAAAACAGAGCATAGAAGAGAACCTTGCACTCTTTGAAGATATGCTAAAAGGTAAATTTGAGGAGGGAGAGGCTGTCTTAAGATTCCTTGGTGACATGCAAAGCAAGAATACAACAATGAGAGACCCAACGCTTATAAGAATAAAGAAAACACCGCATTATAGACAAGGCAGCAAGTATATACTTTGGCCCACATACGATTTTAACACTCCAATAATGGATTCGATACATGGAGTAACAGATGTTATAAGAAGCAAAGAATATGAGCTAAGAACAGAGCTTGATCTTGCAATATTGGATGCACTCGAATTAAGAAAACCTAGGATACATCATGAGGCCAGATTGGTTATAAAAGATGTTCCAACACAAAAACGTGTTATAAACAAGCTAATAAAAGATGGAATTGTGAGTGGTTTTGACGACCCAAGGCTTGTAACAATTGCAGCCCTAAGAAGGCGTGGCATAACACCAGAAGCGATAAAGAAGTTTGTGCTTAGGTTTGGAATGTCTAGAGTAGAAAGTACAATGGATATAAACATGCTTTTGGATGAAAATAGAAAGATTATAGACAAAACAGCAAAGAGGCTTTTTGGTGTTATAGATCCTGTGGAGCTTGAGGTAAGAGGAATAGGGAAAGTGCATGTAAAGCTTAGATTACACCCAAATGTTGATATGGGTTATAGAGAATATGATGTTGGCAATATTCTATACATTGGAAAAAGTGATGCACTCAACTTGAAGAAAGGCGAACAAATAAGGTTAAAAGACTTATATAATGTAGAGATAGAAGAAGTTGGAGATAGAATAATAGGCAAATACATAGGTAACGATGCTATAGATGCACAGAAGATACAGTGGGTTGATAAGGCTAATTGTGTTAGTGCAAATTTCATAACGCCAAAGCCTTTGCTAGTAAATAATGAGATAAACAAAGATAGCTTAGTAGTTGAGAAAGGCTTATCTGAAAAGTATATAGAAATGATTAAAAAAGATGAGGTAGTACAATTTGAAAGAATAGGCTTCTTTAAGCTAGATAATGAAGAGAAAAAAGAGCTTATAAGACTATAACCAAGCGAGTGAGATCATGGAGTTTAAGATGAATGAGGATTTACTTGATATGCCAAAAGAAGCTTATAGAAATATAGCCTCGCAGGCTGTAGAGAATATTATAGATAAGAATAGAGCAGAGAAACTTAAAGAAAGCACACCTAACAGAGAACTTCTTGAAAATCATTTAGAGACTATGAGAAACATATTAAATAGCTACGAGTACGAATTAATTAATATACAGAAGATTCTAAGCAATACAAAAAGAATGAAGATATGGGAGGTGCAGAAATACCTTAATATAGTTGAGGCGCTCGCATTCGGATACAAGAAAATTTTGGGAAGTGAAATAGCAATACCGCTTGTTACTGGCATAGTAACAAAATCAAATGATTTATACACACTTGATAAATACTATAATATGCTTGTTGGTGAGATTGCAAAGAAGATACATATTGCTAGTTCAAAAGCAAAGATTGAAGAGAGAAAGATTGAAGAGCTTATGCTAGAGTTGAAATATAAACAAGCAAGCATACTTAGAATATTCAAACGTGGGGAAATAGAAAGAATTAAAAGAAGGATTCAAAGCAAAAGGAGAAAGATCGACAAATATAGTGCAATCGCTGAAAACTATAAGAAGCTGTTAGATGATACTAAGGCATTTGCAGAAAGAGCAGCAAAATAATAAAAGGTGGCACAACGAAACTTCTAGAAGGAATCTACAAAGTGGATGGTGTCCTGGCAAATTCTTATATAGTATTGTATGGCGATCCAACCCTAATAGATGCTGGCATGCCGAATAATGGTAGAAGGATTATTGAATACGCGAATAACCTGCATGCACAACTCAAATATATTTTGCTTACGCATGCCCATATAGACCATGCTGGAAGCGTCAGCTATCTCAAAGAAAAAACAAATGCAAAGATTGCAATACATGAGGCTGATGCACCATATCTAAACGGATCAAAAAAG
Organism: Microcaldota archaeon; assembly: GCA_046536795.1. Taxonomy (GTDB): domain Archaea; phylum Micrarchaeota; class Micrarchaeia; order Micrarchaeales; family CABMGC01; genus JAGDYD01. The sequence continues at coordinate 61,969 of JAWDMB010000002.1, forward strand.
TTTACAATGCCAAAGGGCTTCAAAGGTTTTTTGTATAGGGTGCTTTATCCATTCATTTCGCCAAAGCCTCTAGAACCAGATATAAAGCTTAAGGATGGTGATTTAATCAATGGCTTTGAAGTTATCAATATTAAAGGTCACACAGAAGGAAGTTGCGCTTTTTATCACAGAGCAACGAAATCGCTATTTATAGGAGATTCTATTAGCATGGAGACAGGCAAGCCATCACTGCCTCCAGATAGATATAATTATAATACAGAACTGCTTAAAGAGTCTCTGAAAAAGATCCTCGATTTGGATTTTGAAAATTTTTTCCCAGGACATGGCGATCCAATAGTTGGAGAGGCGGGAAGAATTGTAAAAGAATTTGTGCATTCTTTTTAAAAATTTACTTAATATTTTACTAAAAGGGTATAAAAAATGGATTTGGTTGCAAAAGAGCTTTTTTTCACGGAAGGTGTTGGGAGAGATACGACACCATTAGGTGCATTCGAGCAAGCATTAAGAGATGCAGGAATACAGCGATTCAACCTCGTCAGGGTATCAAGTATAATACCGCCCCACTGCAAGATAGTAAGCAGAGAGAAGGGCTTAAAGGAGCTACACAGCGGTGCAGTCACGTTTGTAGTACTTAGCAGACTCGAATCAAATGAACCGAATAGATTAATTGCAGCAAGCGTTGGTGCAGCAATACCAAAGGATAGGAACATGTATGGTTACTTAAGTGAATATGAGGCATTCGGAGAGAGCGATGAAGTGGCAGGAACAAAGGCGGAGGAGCTTGCCGCAAATATGCTCGCATCAGCTCTTGGCATAAATTTCAAAGCTGAGGAGAAGTGGGAAAGGAAGAAAGAGATAATTAAGATGAGCAACAAAATAGTCAAAACTACAAATATAACTCAGTCTGCGATTGTTGGAAAGGATGGCAAGTGGACATGTGTAATCGCTGCCGCGGTGTTAATATTAAAGTGAAAATTATACAACGCAATGCACCATACTAATAAAGTTCTGGCACCCTTCCCGAATAATTTGCGGCTTTCTGCCATACGTTTTGTACTTTCTTATTAGATTCGGGGAGCCCGAGATTTGAACTCGGGTCGCCAGGTCCCGAACCTGGAAGCCTACCAAGCTAGCAGAGCTCCCCTATAACACGATTGCACCATTCTTATCTATAAGAACATCATCTTCTACTCTTACACCACCGAATCCAACGAGATAGATGCCGGGTTCAACAGCAAGGGTCATTCCTTTCTTTATTTTTCTATAAGGTGTATTTCCAAAAACCGATGCATCGTGCACCTCTAACCCTATACCATGGCCAAGAGCGTGTATAAACTTTCCTTTGTATACACCACCCTTATATGAATCAATATATTTTCTAATCTCCTTTTCAACAGCATAAGCATCGACGCCTGGCTTCAGCATGTGTATAGCCATAAGTTGAACCTTTTTTACAAACTTGATCATTTCCTCTGCGCGCTTATTAGCTCTTCCATATACAAAGGTTCTTGTTATATCTGCACAATAGTTGTTATATTTTGCACCCGTATCGATGAGCACCAGATCACCGTTATTTAGCTTTGTTTGATCTGGCATGTGATGTGGGAGTGCTGTATTTTTGCCAAATGCTACTATTGTATCAAAAGAATTTCCACTAGCACCCAAAGATTTCATTACAAAATCGACTTGCGCTGCAACCTCTAGCTCTGTCATGCCTGCCTTAATAGATTTCTGAACTTCCATTATTGCAAACTTTGTTATCGATACGGCTTTTCTTATGTTTGCTATTTCTTCTGCGCTTTTAACAAGTCTTGCTTTAATAAGGTTTTCGCTAACATCGATTATTTTACTTGGCTTGAATTTTTTTATTTTATTATAATCATTGAACGAAAGAAAGTCACCATTAACTCCTATAGATTTGCCTTTTATTACTGAAATAGCCTTTTTAAAATCTTTCTTACTTCCCAAAGCATTAATCACCTCTACCCCTTCCTTAGCTTGGGATAAAGCGGTTTCATATTCAAGTTCTGACGTAAGCACGCTTACCTTCTTTCTTGATGCGATAAGGAAGTTGTCTTCAAATGTGCCACTAGTGAATCCTGTTAAGTACTTAAAGTTAGGGTCTTGCTCATCGCTGTTCTTAATTAGCAAAAGATTTATCTTTGCTCCAGAAAATATTTTCCTAAGCTTTGCTTCTATTTCCATTCAAAAACCTCTCTATCTTATTGATTACAAATCTTTTATTTATAAGTATTTTAGAAAAATCTGTTTCTTTCTTTAGATCTTTTATGCCAACCCACTTATATGCAGAATTCTCGATATTTAACTTAACCTTCCTTGACTTTGAATAAAATATGAAACACCTGTTTTCCCATATCCACTTTTTGGCACCATCATATAGCTTAACTTTGCACTCATATAACTTCCTTAGCATCTGCTTCTCTATCCCTACTTCTTCCCTTATCTCACGATAAGCTGTTTCTATATATTTTTCTCCTTTTTTTCTTCCACCCGTTATAAAGAACCATATCCCCGGATTTGTCAAAAAAGGTATATTTCTTCTCTTTAGAAGTAGCACCCTCCTATTGTTTATGATTATAGCAGCAATTCCGTCCCTTTTTACGCGCTTAAGCTTGCTTTCATCTATTTTCATACAAACCATGCAACTAAATAAATTTAATAATTAAATTATAAATTGATAGCATGCAGGGGGCTGAAGAACTAAACATAATAAGGAGCCCAATAGTCTACCTTAATATGCATGATCCCAAATTTCTCAAATATTATTATAAGATGAAGACTGTTGAGCTTATAAAAGGCGATGAGCTTAGTGGATCATCACCGCCAGATATCTTTATAGGAAGCTATGGATATCCAAATGTTTTTATATCGCCTATGGTTCCTCCTTTGCATGGCTCTACAGAGGTTCTCTCTACGCCAGAGATGTGGCGGGGAATCGATATTCCAAAAATTGTTGAATATAGAACTCTTCTTGTGCGAGGCATGTATAGATCAAATGTGCATAATGTTGAAAAGGGAAAAGTAGAGGAACTTATAAGGGATTTCGCCCTTGCTGAGAAAAATGTAGATGCAAATATAGAGTTTGCAAGAAAGCCAGAGTTAAGAGTAGTCTTCGACGAGAATTCACAACCTTTTGGCCCCACTGCACCACTAAAAAATATAGAAACAGGCAACATAAGCTCTGATAAAAGGTTAGAAAAAGCTTATTCTGATACAGACATGAATGCCACAACAGCTATGCTAGAGCTTTATGAAAAAGGTGTTCCTGTTTCGAAAATACAAAAGGCTCTTTCAGCAGGTCTGCTAGGGTTAGGCAAAAATAGGAAGTTCGTACCTACAAGGTGGAGTATAACAGCGGTTGATGATACAATTTCAAAAAATAAGATAAACAATGCAAAAGAGTATGAAAGCATTGACTCGATACTAGTATATGAGAATGTTGCACTTGACAATAGATGGATAATTCTCATGGTCCCTGGAAGCTGGAGCTATGAGCTTATCGAAGCGTGGTATCCAAATACAACCTGGAATATGGGTAGCAACGAAATAGCAATATATTCTTCTTACGAATATTTCGAAGGTAGAAGAACTTATGCTGAGATAGGCGGCTGCTACTATGCAGCTAGGCTTGCTGTTTCCGAGCTTTTTGAAAGAATAAAGAAACAAGCTATAACTATTATTCTTAGAGAAACGCACCCTGGCTATACCCTCCCAGTAGGTGTTTGGAATGTAAGAGAGCATGTAAGGGAAGCGCTTGAAAAGGAGCCGAAAAGATTTGATACACTTACTGATGCATTCTCTTATATACATACAAAACTTGATATACCAATTGCAGACTGGATAAAAAATAGTAGAATATTAAAAGATATATTAAACCAGCGTAGGCTCTTTGGCAGGTAATGCTTCTGCTTTTATTACCATACTCTTTGTATCCCTCTTATGCTCTGCTGGTATTAGCAGCTTGTACCTTTTACCAATTATAAGATTATCAAACGTAACTTCACCGTTTACCACAACAGCAGATGAGATCTTTTCGCCAAGATAATAGAGCTCCACCAACTTATCGTTGTATTTGCTCCCGAGATTTAGCTTTACATTTGTATAAAAGCGCCTTGTAAAATGATCTTTAATCCTGTACTCTGGTAGATTAAATTCATTGACTTTGACAAATACAGGCCCTTCAAGAAGCCTTTCTTTACCGTTTGCATATACATAGCTCATTGCACAAACACCCCTCTCAAGATATCTTAATCTATTTGAAGCCTCTTCACCAAAGCCCAAATCAGATAAAGCAAGCTTTACAATATCTGAACTCTGCCTGAAATAGAATTTATTCTGGCAAAGTCTTCTTATTGCTGGGCTTATATCAGTAATATTATGCGTTATCAAAATTAAGCCTATGCCCTTCTTTCTAAAGTCCTGAATCCTTTCTCTAAGATCTAGCGTTGGGGCGGAAAGCTCATCACCAAAAGCAAGTTGTGCTTCCTCTAGCACTAGGAGAAGTCTTAGCTTATCGTCACCATCTTCTGCAAAGGTATCGACTATATTGTAAACTTGATTTAGTATAAGTGCATAGAAGAAGGCTTTCATATTATTGCTTACTTCTGACAAATCAAATACAACACCGCTTTTGAAAAGTTTATTAAAATCTATGCCGTTTCTTTGGGCAAATTCTGGTCTTGAAAGCATGAGCCTTAAATTTTCGAGAGCAGCCATTGTATTCTCACCATGCTTAGTATACTTAACCCCAACATTTGTCCTTTTTCCATGCTGTTCGATGATTGCTTCTTCTATTGCTTCATATACATCTTGTGGGTCTGGATCTTTTGCCAGCTTATAGACTTTATGGAATGCTGCGAGTAGAACCTTTTCAAGCGAGTTTTTATAAGGACCAGCATTAGATGCACTTGCAATCAGCATGGCAAGATTCTCATAAAATTTTTCTATAGGCAATTTAGTATCAGACTTAAAGAAATTAATACAGAAATTATTGCTAGAATAAAGCCTTATTAACTTAAGGTTGTTTTTAACAGCAAACGAAGCCCATTCTTTTGTAGGGGAGATTATAACTACACTGCTACCCGATTTAAAAGCCTGCTCTGCAATACTCATTGCAGCATAAGTTTTTCCAGTCCCGGGCATGCCAGTTATAATGCTACCCAAATTCAATGCACTCTTATTTATACTAATATTTATGCTACTGCTTTTTATCGAATCTTCAAGAAACGCGCCTATGATTATGTCACTACCAGTGCGTGGAAAATCGGTTTGAATTTTATCTAACCTTTTGATAAAACTTGGAAAAGAAACAAGACCAGAAGCATATTCACTGCTAATAGGTATTGAATCTATTCCTGAGAGTTTCCCAAAAGCTTCGCCAATCGAAGAAAAGTTTATGGAGCCGAGCTCTATTGTAAAAAGGTTGGGCTCAATCAACTTGTATAACTTATCAAAATCTTTGCTGCTTATAAGAATAAAAAACTTGTAAGAACGCCCGTTTTCAAAGATTATTTTGTTAAGCATATCCAGTATAAATTCGAGCATCTTTCTTTCATCATATTTATAAAATAGTTCCATTTGCATGCTTCCTGAATGAAGACCCAGGGTTCTTGTAAACCTAACACCATATCTGCTTAGCTTATGTTCTACTTTCCTCTTAATATTTTCTACGTATTTTATATCTGCTGGCACGAATGCAAAGATAAGTTTGCCAGCAAAATTATATGCTAAGTTTATTACCTTCTCAACCTTGTTTATCTGCTGTGTTATAACAAATTTGAAATCACCACTTATATCATATGAAATCTTATTAAAACCGGGTTGCTGTATATTAGCATTGCATGAAACGAGCATTCTCTTATTATCAAGTTCGTATATTAATGAAAAGGCTTCCCCTAGCATAAGATCAACAAACCCTTTTGCATCAAACCCTTCTTGAATAGATTCGATATTATAGAAGTTCAGAAAACCACCAGAAGCAATATCAAAATATTTAGCAAGGATAGCATCACAACATGCAAATCAAAATTACCGTTTAGCCTATTTATGTAGATAAAAGCAAACAAAACCACAGGTATTACAAAGACAAGAGAGAGGTTGCCAATAAATAAGTAAACTATAGCTATTATTGGAGAGACTATACCAAAAGCCGCAAGAAGCTTTGCATAAATGGAATTGCTATGTTTATATAATCCTCTTAGATCCATAGTATCACGAGCAAAAAAACAAAAATAAGAAAGATTATAGAAATGTGCTTTGCGCTATCACCAGTCTCACCATTTACAATATATCTTATCATATAGTAGCTTATAATGCTCAAAAGCATAAGCCCGATAATCTTTGACCCTACAACAATAATCTCACGAAGATCAAGCATAGCTTATCACCCGAATAGTATTGTTCAGTATATGAGCAAGAATGATACCAGAAGGTGGGGAATATGCACATATTGTTTTGTTCAGATCCTCAATAGTAGTAAACAATGAAAGCTCTTTAATACCCCTTTTAGACATAACTTCTTTAATGTTCCAAAATGGTACTATTGAAAGTTTTTCAAAAGCTGTCCTTACTATATCCTTTTGATTAGGAGAAATGCCATTTAATATAAGCTCATCCTTTCCAAAATCGATAAACAGATCGTAAAGTTGTTCGCTGCGCAAAACTTTATTGTCTAAGCCAGTAACTTCTTTTTCTGGCTCTAGAATCATTATCTTCTTGTTTGAATAGCTAAAACTTTTCAAAAGAACTAGTATTAATATGCCGATTCCTATCGGCATTAAACTCAAAATAAAATTTAAATAAGACTGATTTATCATTTGATCAACCTTCTACTAAGCTTAGCTTCGTTTGCTTTCTGAAATGCCTTCTCTATAATTTGCATATCTAGATTATAGCGCTTGGCTAGCTCTTCTTTATCTGCATTACCGCTAAAAAGAATTATTTCTGAAAGAAAGTCAGAAACCTTCTCCTTATATAGTGATAACTCTTTACTAAGCGTATCAACTTCATTAGCTAGAGCAATTACTTTCTTGGAAAGCAAAACGGCAACACCACGCTCCTTATCCCATGGGCCTATTCTCTCCACCTTGATCGCATGCTGTTCGGTGTTGTATAAGAAGTGCAATAAGTTTGGGAATATTGAGCTTATATCAAAAACATATAAATCACTAAGGAGCTGCGCTAGGCTAAAAAGCCTTAAGAGGGATTCTCTTTCGAAATATTCTGTTGAGAGATTAGAATAAATATAAAGGGTTATTCCACTCCGTGAGAGCTTTATGGTATAGACTTTTTTATTAGCATCTTCAGCAGGTTCAGCTAACATATATTCAAGCTCTGTGCCTTCACTTATAAGCTTCAAGTGGGGGTAAAAAGACATCCTTTCCTTAACCTTAGCCATACTGCACTTGACTTCTCCACTTAGAGTTATTGCACCTTTGATTAAAAATTTATTTTCGAGCATGCGCACCACCTAACTTGATTGCAAAAGCTTCTGCTATTTTGTCATCATCTATTCCCAATTCCCTAAGAAAGAAAAGAATCTCCTTATCGCTAAGCCCATTTTCAGCCAAAAGTTGCATAAGTTCATCAATCTTTAATTCATTGCTTAGATTGCCTATGAACTTTGTATAATCAAGACCCGCCTTGCTGAATGCTCTCTTAATTTGGGTTTCACTTACCTCTATCAAATCCTCACCCAAAAGAAGGTTAAACATCTTGGCTATTCCAACACCGCTTACCTTATCAATGAAAAAAGAAGAGATGCTTTTGTCTTTATAGATTTGAATGACCATGCAGCTGCCTTGCCTTAGCTCTTGAATCTTTGCTATATCTGCTTCTCCTAAATGGTAGTTCTTGGCAAGAAGCTCAAGACTCTTCTTATTCTGTGTCCTAAATACAAAGATAGATGCTATATTTGATAGTACACTACCTTCTATATCTTCAATAAGCTGAGAAGCTATAACAACCCCAACCTTATACTTTCTACCTTCCCTAACTAACACATCGAGCATATCATTTTTGAGAAGGAGCTTCCAAGCTTCATCAAAAAAGATTAATACATTATCATTTGATGCTGTGCTACGCCTGCGTGTACCTTCAATTATTCTTGAAAGAATAAATTCAGCGCGTTCTATTTTAGAAGCTTCACTTAGAGATGAAAGGTTATAATAAGCAATTTTTTCTTTGCCGAGCATGAAATCTGCAGGATCTGGTGAGCTTGCTGAGAAAAAGAGTATCTCTGAGTATTCACCTGTAAAATCTATTATCAGCACTCTTGTGCTTGAAAGAGCTATGCTCTTAAGTATCAGAGACTTCATCATATAGCTTTTACCAGAGCCCGTAACACCGACTATGAATATGTGCGGATTAAGGAGCAAGTCTTGTCTAAACATGAAAGGGATACCAAATCTTTCGCTTCTGCCTATAAAGATTCCGCCATCTTGATTTCTAAGCATATGTTCTTCGCTTGAATAAAATAAAGGAATATGCTTTGCAATCGTGCATGAGCTAAACCTGGCCAAACTAACACCTATATTGCATTTAGCAATTCTTCGCCCCTTAGCAAACGATATCCTACATTTAGAGATGTAGCAAAAAGGTTTGCTACAAACTCTGCATTTCTTTGAGAAATCGAAGTAGCCTCGATTATCGAATTTGATGCCGCACGGCACTTGACCTTAAATTCTACATTGAAAGAATTTCCGCCAGAGTTTATTGCGTTTATCTCTGATTCTATTATGCTAATCTCGCGCTTAAGCTTGCTAAGTTCTTTGCTATTTGGTTTTTCGCTTGCAAGCTGTATTTCCTTCATGTGAAGCTTTGTCTCAAGCTCATCTAATATGTGTTTCTTATTAAGTTCCTTTAACTCGATTGAATATTCAAAAGGAACCTTTATCCTATCTAGTAATTGCTCAAAAGTCAGGCTGTTGTTTGAAAGTTGCGAATTTACTAGCAAAATGGCTACAGAAATGCTCTCATAAAAACCATTGCCCTTCTTAACAGCCGCGTATAAATTGTTGCTTAGCTCATAGCCATTTGAAAGTACAACTACTCTGTTGTTTTTTATCAACAAATTGTTTATAAGCTTGCCAGCATGTAGATAGATTACAGATAAAAACGCTATTAAAAGTGCTAAAACGGCAAGCAAAGCACTTCCAAATAATAGTGAGAATAACAAAGAGATTATCGAAATTGCATAAAACGAGTATGCAAAGAGCTTATCACCAAGAGTTTCCATCATAGCACCTTTAACTTGCCGAAGAACGCTTCAGAGCCAAGTAGTTCAGCTATCTCTCTTATTGAGATAGCAGTTATCACAAGATCAAATACAGGCAGTATAAAAACTTGCATAACAAGAGATGAAGCATAAGAAATAAGCCCATTTAATATACTGCTTATCGATGAGAAAAGCTTTACGGCGCTGCTTTCTAATTTTATAACATCTGTAGAAGTTGCATTAGTGCCTATAGAAGATATTGTCTGATTTTCAAATGAAGAGGCATTAGAAGTAACTACAGTTATGCTGCTTGCATTATAACTTGAATTGAATGAATTTAGCAGAATCGCGTTAAAAAGATAGGATAAAGGAAAAACAACATAAAGACCTATTGCAAGAGCTATGAAAAAACCACCAAGCTTCCTTGTAGGATAAAAGCTCCTTAGTATTATACCTAGCGGAAGTATTATTGAGACCGCTGTTAGAGCTATAAACACAAGCATCAATGCTTGCATAGAGGTGCTTACAGCTGTTGCTGTAAGTATATTTATTATATACTGTATCTCATTAAGGAATGGCTTTATTATGAATGAAAAATTGAGCGAAACGATGATTAGATTTATGTCTAAAGATGCGAGCGCACCAAGTATTGTGCTAAGCAAAAACAGTGCAGATAGAAGCAAAGTAATCTTCTCCAAGAGCGAAATATGCACACTTCCCATAAATGTATAGGGCAGAGAACCAGCTAAGTAAGAGTAGGCAAAGCAAATAGCTAAATTGCTGCTCATATAGCTTGGACATGAAAACTGTGAATGTGTTGGAACTAAAGAATTGATCAGGCTATCTATAGGTCCATTATGGGCAAACAAAACAAGCAAGCCTCCAACAAGTATGCCATTTATTATTGATTGATAGATCTCGCTTTTTCCAAAATCCTTCAGCTTTCTATCGTCAAGTGCATAACCAAGGCCCAGTATAATACCACTTATTGCAAGCATTATGCTTATTAGCAATACTGCTATATCAAAGCCATAAAGGCCAAATGGCAATGCACTCATAAATCTACCTTATTGAATTTGCTATTGAATTTACAGAAATGTTGCTCAGCAATTGGGTAGATGCTAAGGCCAAACTATTAGAAGCCACTGCTAGAACGGCAACAACTATTGCACCTATTATTATGTTTATAGAAGCAGTATGGAAGCTTGCTCTTTTATCTGGCGGAAGAAGCTGGCCTAAAGCATAGAATATGCCTGCAATAACAAATAGAAGTGCGCTAAGCATAGGACCGATGTGCATGAGCAGTTGCTGGGTATAGCTTAGCGTACCTATAATATCAAATGCAAATGCAGAACTCTTCGCAACGCCAGGTATCAGTGCTATTATAAAGAAAGGTATTTTTGCAATGATCTTGCGGAGCACTTCGTGCTTATATTTGCTTTGCATGCTATCACTTTTACCTTATTATCAATTTATTTATTTAAGTAAACATATAAATACTTTTCTATAATCTAAAGCAGGTAGCAAAATAAGCCAAGAAAGAGTTAAATAACTTAATAAGGTAGGGGATATTGTGGAAGTAGAATTTGTAAGAAAAACCAAATCTTTAGAGATATACGGAAAAGATCTTGCAATGACTCTCAGAAAGAGAAAAAGGCTAAATTTGTTGGATAATCTCAGGTATATCGACTTATATGTTGAATATATTAAAAAGACCCCAAACAAAGAGTGGAGCCGCAGACAGAACAAATTTATAAACAGTATATATAGGTCTATTCCAAAGAGGATAAAAATAAGATCTTAGATGCACAACGCCGGTTTGCTTAGGAAAGAAAGGTATTAAAATATAAACCTTCCTAATAAATTACTCAGGTGTTATTATGAGAATAAGGCCAGCTAGGACTACAAGAAAGCTTAACAGCCAGGCATGGGCTAGATATTCTATAAAAAAGCCTAAAAAGAACTATATAAAGGCTTTGCCGCACACAAGCTTACTTATATTCAGAATGGGCGTTGACAAACCAGATTATGACACAAGGTTCCTTCTTAAGTCAGAACAGGATATTCAGCTCAGATCAAATGCACTAGAAGCCGCAAGACAAGCTGCAAACAAGTATCTTGAAAAAGAAATACCAGGCAATTACTTCTTCAGAGTTATAAAGTACCCGCACAATGTATTAAGAGAGAAGCGTATGGCGACGGGAGCAGGTGCTGACAGAATTTCGCAGGGTATGACCCTTGCATTTGGTAAACCTTCAGCTGTTGCAGCGCGAGTATACGAAGGTGATCCTGTATTTGAGCTTAAGGTGGATTCAAACAATAGGAAGGTAGCTTATACTGCACTAAAAAGAGCGGCATCAAAGCTCTCTGGAACATATAAGATAGTTGCTGAGAAGATAGAGAGAGAACACGGAGAGGCTGCATAATTTTATTTTTATACTTTTTCTAATTTTATGACAAAAGGTAAAGTATATGAAGATCTTGCTTCAGTTTCCAGAAGGACTTAAACAGCATGCCTTAGAATATGCTAGAAAGCTAGAGAAAGAAGGCAACGAGGTATATATATCAGCATCGCCAAGCTTTGGTGCCTGTGATGTAGCTATAGATGAAGCAAAACAGATAGGAGCAGATAAAATTGTTCATTTCGGGCATGCTGAATTTATGCATGTAGACTTTAATGTAGAGTATGTAGAACATCATATTGATGCTGATCTCTCTATACTTGAGAAAAGCCTAAGCTTGATTGCTAACTACAAAAAGGTAGGCATCGTAACTACAGTTCAGCATGTGCATCAACTACAAAGCATAAAAGAGTTTTATGAAAAAAATGGAAAGACTGTTTTTATAGGTAAACCATATGGTTTTGCAAAATACAATGGCCAGATCCTTGGCTGCGATGTAGGAAGCGCTGCAAGCATAGATAAAGAGGTTGATGTGCACATATATTTTGGCGGTGGTTTATTCCACCCGCTTGGTGCTGTTTATGCGACAACAAAACCTTTCCTCTCAATAGATCCTTTTGCCAATAAGATGATTTGGCTTGATGAATACAGAGAAAAGAGGAAGAAGCTTGAAAAGGGCTTAATACTAAGCAGCTTGAACGCAAAAAACTTTGGTATATTGGTCAGCTCGAAGATAGGCCAGTATAATATAGAGCTTGCAAAAATATTAAAAAACAGGCTAGAAAAAGAAGGGCTAAACGCTTATATTCTTATATCAAACACATTCGACTTCGATTCCTTAAACAACATGCTTGAGATTGATGCTTTTGTTAATACAGCATGCCCCAGGATAGCAACAGAAGATTACGACAGGCTTAGAAAACCTCTTTTAAGTCCAGCTATGCTAGAAGAACTATTAAAAATGAAAAAAGATATTAAAAAATAAAATCAGGAAACTTTTACTATTACTGTTGCAATTTTCTGTGAGATTGTTGCTGGGCCGCCACTTGTTGAACTGTAGTTAAGCCATATGTAGCCAGAGAATGATGTACCTATTGGCGCTGGACTTGAAAGTCCAGTAGAGCATGAAAGAGTTACAGTCTGTCCTGAGGATAGGGTTGAAACAGTAGGCGTGCATGAATACACAGTAGTTGGAAATCCTGTAGTGCCTACACTAGAGGTCTGAGGAGAAACATAGAAGATCGCGTTATAGTCTGTTGCTCCTGTACTCTGACCAACAAGTACTGTAAGCGTGCCGCTTGTTGAAAGAACAGGATTCTGGCAAAGGTAACCTGGACTTGCTACGCAAGATGTGCCTAGCAGCGATGAACCGCTGAAAACGCCAAGTGAGAAAAGTGCTCCGAGGACTACGGCAATTATTAATATTGCCCAACCATATGTCATTAGGTATTCCATTGCGCTTTGCGCTTTGAATCTCTTTCCCATAGTCACCACACCCTAAGGATGATGGTGAGTAAAAGCTTTTAACTAACCAAAATTACAAAAAACAGTTAAACTCATGAAAAATAAGAATAGAATAAAAAGAAAAAAGTTAAAGGTTACGAAACTTTTACAATTATTGTTGCTACTTTTGCTACAAGGTTTGATGTACCTGTAGAGCTAGAGCTATTGTATGACAGCCACACGTAACCTGTAAACGGTGTGCCTACTGGCTTGCCAGAGAATCCTGAGAGTGTAATAGAGGGAGATACTGTTTGCCCTGAAGCAAGAGTGCCTACGTTAGTATAATTACTGCTGAAGAAGGGTGCTGATGAACCTGGTGATGCCGCCTGAGGCTCTACATATACTATTGCGTTGTATACGGTTGCTCCTGTGTTCTGACCAAAACTAAATGTTAGCGTGCCGCTTGTTGAAAGAACAGGATTCTGGCAAAGGTAACCTGGACTTGCTACGCAAGATGTGCCTAGCAGCGATGAACCGCTGAAAACGCCAAGTGAGAAAAGTGCTCCGAGGACTACGGCAATTATTAATATTGCCCAACCATATGTCATTAGGTATTCCATTGCGCTTTGCGCTTTGAATCTCTTTCCCATGGTCACCACACTCTAAGAATAATAGCGAGTAAAAGCTTTTAAATATTATGCCTTATTACTTTACTTCCTCTCTATTGCTTTGCATGCAAAAGCTCAGAGGCTAAGCTCTCTAGCTGTATTCTTGCTACATCCTGCTTCTTCCTGAAGCCAGGCAGTATAGAGTTTGCAAACCTTATATGTAAAGTTGAATCATATATATCTTTCATGAGCTCATAATACCTGCTTGCGAGCTTCTTGTTGCCTTTTCTAAGCTCGTCTATCGCTTCTCTCTTAAGTTCACCAACCAAATCCATCAAGCCAAGTATATAAGGTGCTGTTCCTTCGTTAAGCTCCTTTTTGCTCGGAATAGAGTGCTTGCTTAGAATATTATATAAAGCAATAGCCTCGACATATTCTTGATGGGCTTGCGTAGAATAGTATTCAAAGCCTTTCTCTACCTTCTTTAGCGCTTTTAGCTCTTTCTCGAGCTCCTTCTTTATGCTCTTTGCCCGTTTTTCGTTTTTTGCATGCAAAGAGGTTATAAGCTGTGCGGCAAGCTTTATTACCTTGCTAGATCTAAGCATAACTTCATCAAACCTTTTCTGCTCAGCCTCAAGCTCTTTTGTAATATCGTTTATCTCCTTAAGCATGCTCTCACAGTTGTATTGAGTATGTATTTCTATAAAGCTTCTTGCCGTTCTTAACCGAATGAAGGGTAAAGGATTTCTTTGCTTTTATCCTAAATCCACTTAAATAGCGCTCTGCAAGCTTCTTGCTGCTAAGATACATATTAACACCATTGTTTACCTCTTCTTCTTTTGTAACAAACTCGTTGTTTGCGATAAAGTAATTCTTAACGCTTTCCTTAAACTTCTCAACCTGCTCAGGTTCACCACGTATCTGAAATATTGCTTCGTAGTAGCCGCCAAGCCTTCTTGCACACTGCTTGCATATTGTCTTGTTATATTTTATGCTTATCCTTTTCTCTAAAGTAAGCTCTTCTCCAGCTATGGTTGTTGTTATACTAACATTTGCCAAGCCAAATTCTTCATTATAGGAGATAAGCTTAACAGTATATTTGCTAAGTGCGTGCTTAAGCTCTTCCTCTATGCTTGCACTATTTTCTTCAACAAAATCATTTCCAAGCCTTATCCTTTTGCACACCCTGCATCTATCTATGTGTATCTCATTAGGTAGCTTCTTGCTAAACATATCCCTTGTGCAGACCTCACAAAACTCACCATAGAATTTGAATTCATCGCTAGACCTATTACATATAGGGCAGTACTTAGTCATTTCAAGCAACCCCTTCCTTCTTCTCCTCCTTCTTTTCCTCACTTTTTTCGCCGTAGTGAATGCTTACTATAGCACCATATGCTGGCCTTGTTACCAAAACGCCGAGAAGAGCGCCAAGTATTGCAGATTCAGCAAAGCCTACTATATCTACAAGAGAGGTTGAGAAAAGAAGAGGAAGCATTGCTATAATGAGCAAGATAGCGTCTGCCCAAACAATGTAGAAAGCGTTTCCAAGCTTGAACTTCATCGCCTCGCTCTTGCCCGTTATAAGCTCGTCTGTAATAATAATTTGGGCATCAACACCTGTGCCAACAACAGCAATCATTCCGGCAACAGCCGCCAAGTCTATTGTACCAATAAGACCTATGACTGATACTATTATGAAAAGTTCTGTAAAGGTTGTAAGCATTATTGGCAATACAAGGAATGCACGCCTATATCTTATTACAATTATAAGCGTTACTACAGCTACAGCAAGAATAGCTGCAATCCCGCTTATGTACAAGAAGTGCTTGCCGAGAGTAGGCGGTATTACCTTGGGCGTTCCAACTATAATGTGAACAGGCAAAGCGCCACCGCTTAATATACTTGCTATCATCTGCGATTGCTGCTGAGCATATGAAAGCTTGCTCTCCAAAGGCAGGCTTGGCGGTGCATAACCACTTATCTGATAGCTCTGGCTAATTGAGCCGTTTGTAACTTCCGGGCTAAGAAGAGGCGCTGATAGCAAACCTATAGCAGGCCATGAATTTACTATATAGCTTGGAGATGTTGGGCTCGCACTATATACAGGCTCAAACTCAGGAGTCATGTTCTGTACACTTACATATACTATAGTATAGTTTAGCCCTGTAAGATTCTGTACCATATACCTTGGTGTGTTCTTTGCAAGTATAACGTTCTTATAGTTTGACTTATGCGCTACAAAGAATGAATATAGAGAATTCCAATTGCTTCCACTAGGATCATATACCTCTATAGGTATGGTCTCGCTGCCAAAAGAGGCCGCACTTTGAAGGGCGCTTAATGCTTGCTGAAAGCTTAGTTGCAAGCTAGCATTTTTAAGCAATGTTGCATTGATTAATACAATTGCGCTTGTCGGCCTGTCAAGGAACATATACAATGGCTTATTGGCTTGCCCAAATACAACCTTTGCAAACCTCTCCGCTGCGCTCTGCGTTATGAAAAAGTCAACAGCCCACGACACATTGCCATTGAATGTTGTGGGAGGCACAGCAGCTATACTGCCACTAAGTATATCTGAACCGTTAAGCGCTTCTACACCATTCACTATGCCTTCAAACACACCCTGGCTCTGTATAATGTTGATTGTTGCATTTATCTCTTTGCCAGAAACGCTTGGTATTATTACATAGATGTTTGAATTACCTATACCTTCTACTGTTACCTGCTTCAATCCATATGTGCTAACTCTCTGCTGCAATATACTTATTATCCTGCTCATTGTATCTGGATTGACAGGCTGTTCAAGCGTTATTGGTATTTGAGTTCCATTGGTGAATTCAATACCAAAATGAAGATAATAAGGTGGACCCGCACCATAGAAAATGTCAAGCACGAGGAGCAGTAGAACTATTATTATAAGCGAGAGAATTCTTCTATCTTTAATATAATCGATTAGCTTAGCCATTATCTCCTCTCTTTTCTCTTTTTATAAAGAAGGATCATGGGTGCATTTCCAAGCCATGTGGTAAATAGATCACCTATAAGGCCGAACAAAACAACTCCAGCAATCTCATAATATGTTGGAACATAAGCTATTATAGATACCGCAAATAATGTTGCGAATGTTGCTATTGCTGTTGTTGTCATGGTAAGACCTGTTTTCATAGCATGATAAGCCCTTTCCTCTGGTGTGCCTTCATGCCTCTTTAGTATTCTTATTGAGGTAAGAATTTCTGTATCGATTGAATAACCTATGAGCATTAGCAAGCCACCAACGCTTGCTATGCCAAGTGGTATTTTGAATAAGCCCATAGCACCAAGTGCAATTATCAGATCATTTCCAGCACCAAAGATAATTGCAAGCGAAGGAACTGGTGACCTGAAAATGAAGAATACCGCGATAGAGATAAGTATAAATGTTGCTATTATTATTGTTCTAAGCTGAGAAAGAAAGAAGCTACTCATTGTTGGAGTAACCTCTTCATATGAATAAGATGAGAACTTTACAAAAGGTTTAATCGCATTTATTATCTTTTGCTCGTAAATGTTTCCAGCTTGCGTATATGCGCTTTGGGCAACGCTGCTCATGTTATCTATATTGCTTGCATTATAACTAACACTTCCTACAAAAGGCTCTAGCGCTTTGAGCTCATTTGAAAGAGCGTTTTGCATGCCAAGCAAGGATTCATTTAAGCCTTTTTTTGAGAATGCAAGCTCTGCAAGCAAAGTAGAATTAGTTGAGTTATGCTGAAGTGCAATGCCTATGCTTGTAACATTGAAGCTATAGCTTGTATAGTTTGATTTATATGCATAAAACGCTATAAGATCTTTTTCAGCTTCAGCAAGGCTACTGTTCATTGGTATTATTATACTTATTCCGCCAGGGCTTTTGAGAACTTCAGGATTTGCCACATGAAGAATTGAGCTAAGGTTAGAAGCAAGTGCAGCAGTGTTGACACTTTGATTTGTCAATAGCGATACGCTAAATCCACCAGCAAGCGAAGTATCAAAGGGTATATGATATGAAAAATATATGCCAAAGAACATCAAGGCTATTGGTATAAGTATTAGCATCTTGAGGTTCTTATATGTATAAATATTCGGAAGATTCATTATACCAACTTAAAGCTTCTCTTAATAAGGAGAATAGTAAAAGAAATAGGAAAGAAAAAATATAAAAAGGTTAAAAGGGTCAGCCGTATCTCTTCATGAGCTTAAAGTGTAGAGAGGCTGTAAAGCCGTATATTATTAGCATTAGTGAAAGTAGGAATATCGAAACTCCCAAGAAGTAAGTAAGTGAGAGTCCTAGCGAATTATAGAATATTAGTAAAGCACCTACGAAGAGTAGATATATGCTCCAGTATATTGATAGAAAGATTTTCCAACCTGATTGCCTTTCTTGATAGTGGAGATTCCTATTCATCCACAACTCAGGATCAACCACAACAACCTGCTTCTCCTTCGCCATTTGAAACACCCATTTATATTACTACCATTAAATTTAAATATGTTCTTTTAAATCCTTGCGAAAGTCGTTTCTTCCATGCCAAAATATATATTGCTGTGCATATCCTGCAAAGCCATCCCAGCGATGCATTGCAAATTCATGCATCTTCTTTATGCTCTTGCCACGCAATCCATATTCCATAGTAAGAGCCTTCTTAACCCAGGTATCTATAGGAAAAGCTTCAAGCTTCTTATAACCCATGAGCAAAATGCAGTCTGCAACTTTGTCGCCTATACCTTTATACTGCATGAGCTCCTTCTTCGCTTCTTCATATGGTAGCAAAGCATATGAATCAAAAAGCTCTTTATCGTAGAGCCTTGCAATCTCTAATATATATTTGCTCCTGAAACCTGCTCCGCAAACTGTAATTTCTTTGCCCGCAATTGCATCAGGCCCAGGAAAAGAGTCTTTGCCAAACCTCTCAACAAAACATAGCATTATTTTTCTAATGCGCTTTATGTTGTTGAACTGGCTTACAATAAATGAGAGTGTAGTTTCCCATATGCCGTTTTTTGTGACACGCATGCCATAGAAGTTTTTTATCGCCTCTTCCATGAACTTGTCTGTGGCTATTTTTTTGTATATGTATTTAATATCATCTTTAAGTCCGAATCTTTCTTCTATCTCCTTTTTTAGCTCTGATTTTGAATAATTTTCACTTTCTATGCTCAGAATGCACTCTTTTCCCTTCTGCTCACCAAAAACATTTATCTTACCATGTTCTGCAGGATAACTAAGAAACGTCTCGTTATTTGAAAAAGAGTAATCGCCAAAAAATGTTAAAGGCTGCCCACTTTCGATAGTATACCTCAAATTGAAATCCTTTGCTACAATCTGCATAAAACCAGCTAAGCCAAAAGCTCAGCGATCAGCTTTCTTATCTGTTTTGCGTCATCCCTATTTCTTATTGTAACTGTATCGTCCTCTAGTGTTTGATAATCTATG
Organism: Microcaldota archaeon; assembly: GCA_046536795.1. Taxonomy (GTDB): domain Archaea; phylum Micrarchaeota; class Micrarchaeia; order Micrarchaeales; family CABMGC01; genus JAGDYD01. The sequence continues at coordinate 81,112 of JAWDMB010000002.1, forward strand.
GTTATGCAATAAGGTATACCCACCTCATCAGCCTTTGCATATCTTTTTCCTATGCTGCCGCTCTCAGAATAAAATATGTTCAAACCTTTTTCAGTCATGAGGCGTGCAAGCTCTCTTGCTTTATCTATAAGCTTCTCGTCCTTTTGCAGAGGAAATATTGCATATCTATAAGGCGCAACAGCCTCTCTTAGCTTGAGCCAGTCCCAATCTCTATCACCGCTAACAAGACTATTTTCCAATAAGGCAAACAGTATTCTATCCAAACCTATACTCGCTTCTACAACATGCGGCACAAACTTCCTGCCGTTGTTAACAACCGTTATCTCAATGCCAGATACCTTTGAATGCGATGAAAGATCGTAATCTGTTCTGTAAGCATTGCCTGCCACTTCAATAAAACCGTATTCAGTATTTGCTTCTAAATCAACATTACCTTTTGAATAATGTGGCAGCTCCTCTTTTTCGAGCTCCCTAAACCTGTAGCTCTTCTTATCAAAACCAAGCTCCTGCATAAACTTTTCCTCGAGATAAAGAAGGAGCGCGAAATACTTGTTAGGTATTCTCTTTGATTCTAGGAGCTCTCTAAGGCTTGCCTCAACAGCTTGATCCTCACCAGCATTCACAAAGCTTAAACGTGTATCCAAAACATTATCTATATTTATAAACCCAACCTCGCTTAGCTCTTCGCTTGGATCAAAGAAGAGCTCAAGCTCCATCTGGGTAAACTCTCGCATCCTTACAAGCTGCTGCCTTGGAGAGATTTCATTTCTATAGCTCTTACCTATCTGACCAATTAGGGCAGGCATCTTAAGCCCTTGTGTCTTGAAAAGTTCTCTAAAATCTACAAAAATGCCCTGAGCAGTCTCTGGCCTTAGATAGCCTGTTTCTGTTCCGGTTGGGCCAATCTTAAGCTGGAACATAAGATTAAACTTTTCAACATTGCCGAGTTCTCCGCCACATCTCTCGCACCTTATGCCGTGTTCTTTTATCCTTTTGCCAAGCTCCTCCAAGCTTAGCCTCTTAACCTCTTCCATCGCTTTTGTATCATGCCTTTTCTCATAGAATTCTTCGAGAAGCTTGTCTGCCCTGTAAGGTGTGTTGCAAACCTTGCATTTTACCATAGGGTCTGTAAAAGTGCTTAGATGACCGCTAGCTTTAAAAACAACTTCAGGCATTATGTCTGTGCTCTCTATCTCTATAGCTTGTGTTAAGTCTATGAAAAGCTTACGCCATATCTCTTTTATGTTGTTCCTTATTTTAACACCTATAGGGCCGTAGTCATAAAAACCCCCAAGCTCTTTATATATATTAAAAGATTGGAAGAATACGTCTCGCCTGCTAACTATATTTAGAACCTTTGATTCTTTGCTAGCCATACAACCACAACAATAAGATTAGCAAGGATATAATTTTATTTGTTTAGTTTGTTTAACTGAAGGGATTTTTTATTCTTCTATAACCAAGTTATATTAAAGGTTTTTATATTTTATTTTGTTAATTCAACTTAACACTTTATATTAGTTGATAGCATGAATAAAACAGAAGAGGTTAAAGAACAAACCGCACATGATAATGGGGAAGGTATTGTATCGAATATAAACAGCAAGAGGCCGGAATATAAAGAAGATAAAAATGCTTCTCAAAACCCTATACTCGCACCTTATCACAGGAGTATGGAAGAGATAGAAAAGATGCCAGTAATAGATAAGACAATGACAGTATGCCCAGAGTGCAAGCTGATAATACCAGGTATAATCTACAAGGACGGCGACAATGTAATGATAAGAAAGCACTGTCCAGAACACGGATGGTTCATAGAAAAGTATTGGGAAGATTATGATATGTATATGCAGATGCGTGGCTACAACTACTATGGCAGAGGCTTTGACAATCCAAATGTCGTCTCAGAAAATAAGGGAGTAAACTGCCCATTTGATTGTGGCATATGTGAAAGGCACAAATCGCACACAGGCCTTGCAAATGTTGTTGTAACAAATAGGTGCCACTTAAGCTGCTGGTACTGCTTCTTCTATGCAAAAGAGGGCGAGCCAATTTATGAGCCAAGTGTAGAGGAGCTTAGAAGGATTTTCAGAAGCCTTAGAAATCAGAAACCAATACCTGCAAATGCTATACAGCTAACTGGCGGCGAGCCAACATTGCATCCTCAAATTGTAGAGATAGTAAAAGCAGCAAAAGAAGAAGGCTTCGACCAGATACAGCTCAACACAACAGGAATTAACCTTGGTCTGCATCCAGAGCTTGCTGTAAAACTAAGATATGCTGGACTTAGCACACTTTACATGAGCTTTGATGGAGTTAGTGCAAAGGCAAATCCAAAGAACCACTGGGAAATACCACTTATTCTTGATGCGGCGAGAAAGGCCGGTATAGGCGTAGTGCTTGTGCCTACTGTTATAAGAGGTGTAAACGACGGCGAACTTGGCAACATGATAAACTTTGCATTAAATAATTTAGATATAGTAAGAGCTGTAAACTTCCAGCCGGTATCGCTTGTTGGAAGGATGCCAACAAGGCTTAGAGAAGCCCAAAGAATAACCATACCTGGAGCTATAAAGCTTATTGAAGAACAGACAAATGGTGTTATAAGAAAGGAGCACTGGTTCTCAGTGCCTTATATAGGCGGCATAAATAAGTTTATAGAAGCTTTAACAGGAAAATACGGCTACGACATGTCTATACATTTTGCATGCGGCGCTGGAACTTACATATTCTTAGATAGTGATAATAGAATAATACCCATAACAGAGTTTGTAGATGCAAAAGGACTTATGGAGCACCTGCAAAATGGTATAAATGAGATGGAAGGCAAAGGCTATTTAGCAAGAAAAGCCATAGCGTTAAAAACGCTTGCGGGAATGAGCAAATATATAGACAAAGCTAAGCAGCCAAAGTCTGTAAACTTCCTAAAGCTGCTTGCATCAATAATACTAAAACATGACTTTTCAACACTTGGAAAGTTCCACATGAAAACATTATTCCTTGGCATGATGCACTTCCAAGATGAATATACATATGATATAGCAAGGGTTGAGAAGTGCGATATACACTATGCAATGCCTGATGGCGAAGTATTACCGTTCTGCACCTTCAACGTATTCCCAGAAATTTATAGGGATAAGATACAGAGACAGTATAGTATACCAGCGAAGGTGTGGGAGAAGACACATCCAGGATGGACCTACAACAGCGATAAATATGTTAGAAACATAAAAGAGCTTACAGCAAACCCATTGTATAAGAAGACCTATGGACAGATGATAGATTATTTTGCGCTTGATGTAAATGGCGGCAAGCATGTAGCCGGCTTCTTCAACGAGCAGTTTGCAGAAGAAGCTGTAGAGCTTAACAAGTAAAGGTGTTTCAAAATGGATAGAAGAAATGTACATAACAAACCTGGCTACGCTGAAGAGTTAGCCAAAGAAAGCGGCAAAGAAGCAGACCTATCAAAAGAATATATAAAGATTGGTGACGCGCTTGTTAGAATGCCTTACAGAAAGATAAAGATGGTGACGTTTACAAACATAAAGAAGGAAGAACTCAAAGATGTTTCGCATGCCGCTAGACTCCAATATAGGCTTATGCTACTTGACGCGGTAATAAAAGCATGGGTAAATTATGCGAAAGGGCAGATATCGATAATATATAATCCAGTTGGAGCAGATAATATAAGGGAAAAGATAAGCTTAGAAGATCTTATCTCTTTCCTTGAGCACGAGGGTGTGCATATTGATAGAAGCAACATGAAAGAAAGAGATTTTGATTATGTTGAAGAATTTTACTCCTATGCGTTTAATCCAAAAGTGATAAGGGAGCATCCGCCATACGGAATGAGCAACGAAGAGTGGAAGGCAAGGAAAGCAAAGCTAGAAGAAGAAGCAAAGGAGGCGAGAGAAAAGAAATTGAAAGAGTTCAGAGAATGGCAAAAGAAATATAAAGAGGAACACAAAGATATCCTTGCAGACATGCAATAAACAACATATTTGCTATTAAGCTTCAGCTTTCTATTTAACAAAACCTTTCTTTAATACTGGATAGCAAAAATAGTGAATTTATTCAAGAATTTTAGTTTTGGTGATTACTTGCATAAAAAAACTCCGAAAATAACTATTACCACTATAAATTTAAAGTATAGGGGCCAGATATACCAAATGGATGGCCTTGAATCAGAAGATAATATATTTAGTGTAACAATACCGTTTACAAACAGACAATACTCAAATTACCTTACTGACTATTTAAGTGCGGAGCACATAACAAAGAGTGGCGATTTTGAGCCAGTAATAATGAAAAACATAGAAGCCACACAGCCATTTAAGGTTATCTCGGTAGAACCAGCACTGCCAACAAAGATAGCTCCAGAAGAGAGGGTTGAATTCAAGATAAAGATAGAGGGGCCAGATATCAGCTATATGGGGCCCATGACATTAGAATTCATAGAAGAAAACAAAGAATTTGTGCATCTAGAGATAACCAACACATCGATAAATTTTAAGGGCAAAGAAGTTATAGTAGATGATTCTTTGAATATTATGAACTTGCTTAAAAATGGTATATTTGAAGAAGGTATACAATTACTTAGAGCCCTCGATTACGGTACAAAAATAGAATCGGTGGATGTAGCCGAGCCTTTCAAATTTGAAGGTTCATTTCCAAAACCACCTTTTGTTATAAATGATAGAAGCAGCTTCATTCTCACTATTTATATTAAAGCACCACCATATAACTATTCAGGGCCCTTGATTGTTAAGTTATCTTAGCACATATTTTTTAGCTTAATATTCTTTTTCTGCGCCACCCAGATAAGGGTTTTTATACTTTATTCAATTTATATTAGTGGTGCTTGCTTGAAGAATGAAAGCTTGGAAGAAAAGAGGAAAAGGCTACTTGCTAAGGCAAAGGAAAGCGTGAGTACAGCATATGCTGGAGAGGAGCACAGCTTAATAGAAGCTATTAATACTTATCTTCAGCTTGAAAAGATTGAAAACCTTGTTTTCGAAAGATTAGAGGAGTGGTATAGTATATATTTTCCTGAGCTAAGGCTAAACAATCATGAAAGCTATGCAAAATTTGTAAAACAGTTTGGCTCAAATAAGAAAAAGGTGAGCGAAGGAGAGCTTATAAACCTGCTTGGCGATAAGAACAAAGCAAAAGAAATAGTAGCTACGATAGCAAAGAGCATAGGAAGAGAACCTAGCGAAGAAGAATATAAAAATATAGAAGCATTAGCAGATATTGTTATTGAACTTTCAGAGTTAAGAAAAGAGATAAGCTTATTTATAGACAAGGTAGCAAAGAAGTTAATGCCAAACATAACATATCTTATAGATACGAAGATTGCTGCTGAGCTCTTGAGCAAGGCTGGTTCATTAAACAAGCTCGCAATGATGCCCGCTAGCACAATACAGCTGCTTGGTGCTGAAAAAGCGTTATTTAAGCATATAAAATATGGAAGCAAGCCCCCAAAATATGGTATACTTTTCAAACTTCAAGACGTTTCTAGCGCAGGAAGGAAAAAAGGAGGAAGGATTGCAAGAATATACGCAACAAAAATAAGTATAGCAGCAAAGGCAGATGCCTTCAGCAAGAGGTTCATTGCTGATACTTTGAAAAAGAGTTTAGTCGATGCACTCAAGAAAAACTCTAGCTAATTTTTTAAATGCAAAATGCTCAAAGTCTATGATTTGTAACCGAAGCCCAATTCCTTAATAACAAATTCCATCACTTCCTTCTTCTGCTCCTCTTTTCTCAATTTTATACTAACAGCGTTTTTATGACCACCCGCAGATTCAACGACCGAAAAAGCTGCCTTAACTTTTTTAGTTAATGAAAGTAGATCTACTGTAAGGCCCTTACTTAGCCTTATAGAGATAAAAGAAGAGAAGTGGAGCATAACTATGCATTGCTTGCCGTTTAAAGATTCAATCCTTGATAATAGCTTAGAAGCGAATCTGCCTGGAAGAGGATATCTAAGCTCTTCACTCCTTACGTTCTTGAAATCGAGGAGATATAAATTAAATTCATTCCCTTTATATACCTTAAGTGCATTAACAGCGAGATCGAGCGCTTCGCTAAGATGAAGCCTTGCATAGCTAAGGAGTTCTCTTTTTCTTTCCTCGCTTGAGAGAATTGATTCTATATCAGATGGTGTAAGGTTCTTTGAACCTATTATCTTTGTGTCACTTGTTATAAGCTCAAGAAGTTCAGAAAGCTCCTTTCCTTCTTCACTTGCAAATCTGCTATAATCACCTATAAGAGACGCACCACTAATTTCTTTTGCTTCATTAATATTTGAATATAATCTTGAAAATGTACATGCAAGAAGGCCTGCGGTATAATCAGAGTCTCCACCAAAAAGCCATGGATTTATATAATGCTCTAGCTCGAGACCTTTGAACCCTTCAACAATTGGATGGTGGTCAAGCCATATAATATCAAATTTATCCTTAGATAGTTCTATGCCGGCGTTGCTCTCCAGAGAAGTGCCAAAATCTATCATCAAAAGCAGTGGCTTTGAAAGGCTCGAAAAATTGTTTGCAAATGAGATATCTGAGCTTGCATCCTCGCTTGAATAAGCGATGCTTCTCTGCATACGCCACGCTGTTCTGCTTTCAAATTCAAAGCCAAGATTCTTTATAGACTTGTATATGCAATAAGCCCCAGAAGAACCATCAGAATCATTATGAAATCTTATTATAATAGGAGAGCCGAGCAAAAGCTTAGATAAAAAAAGAACAACAGAGCTTTTTAGCTTATTTAGCATGCGCTTGTTTATCGCTTCGATATCACTTATCTCACTTTTTGGTTCATACTTTGCTAATGACTCTGAAACACTTAAAACCTTTTTATATAAATCACTTGTATTCCCCTTTTCTACTTTGCTCAGCATGTGCCCTGGCAGTATTCCGGCATTAAGCGCTTGCATCTGCTCATCATTATTCATCTCAAGTGCATCGCCAAGGTTTAGTAGGAAATCGCTTTTACACACTATGAGCTTAGAAGCATCTTCACTAAGCAAATAATATAGGCTATCCTTCATGCTTGCCGCATGCTTTATTGAAGAGACAATAAACTTCATAGAATCAGCTCAGCTTGTTAAGTTATATGTTGCGCTAAGAATACATGCATTGTTTACTGTGGCATTCGTTATGTAACCACAGTAAGATATATTTTTGTATGTGCGTGCAAGTGTGGTGAAGCATTGCCAAGAGGCTGTCTGGTTAAGGGCTTTGCATATGCTTATGTTTTTATTTGAAACAGCTTCAGATATTAGGACAAGCGTTCTGCATGTGTCTGCAAAATTTCCGGCACTAGAACAAGCCTGAAGAAGAGAGGTATAATTTACCTCGTTGCTTGACTGCACTGGCGAGACAAGCTCAGAGCATGTACCTTGCATAATACTATTGTTAAACATAGAGCAGTAGCTCTTATTCCCAAGCTCCTGAGCTACAGAAAGTATGCACAGATCTCTTGCTGTTATATTGTAATTAAGCATAGATGAAAATATCCCCAGTACGGTGCTATTTGGCTTTTCCTTAGAATACAAGAGTATATTGCCGATAAATGTCTTGTTTGCGCTTGCAGATACATTATAGCAATAGGATATATCTTTGTAGTATATTGCTCTTGAAAGGCTTACCGATGAAAAACATAAGCTCATATTCGACCCTACAAGTTCACACCCGCTTAGATTCTGCGAATTTAAGGCACCAAAGAATGCACAGGTTTGCTTATCTTCATAAGGCAGTAGATTGCACAAGGATATATTACCTGTTTTGTTTACAAAATATTCTATACATGATGCGCCAATAGGCTCATATGCAGAAATTGCATACTTGCAAATACTTGCGTTACTAAGCTTATATGCAACTGATTGGTAGCATGAAGCGGCATAAGAGCCGTTTAGATAAGAGCATATAGAGGCATTGCCTGTAGAGTAAGCAAGGTTTGAAAAGCAAGAAACTCTATTACTGTATATTATAACGTTTTTGCATTGCTGTATAGGATTAGTATATACATAAAACGTTGATATTATAGCAAGTATTATTATGAAAGCAACTATAGAAAGATAAATAAGAAATCTTTCCCTTCTCGATTGATCTTCATTTAATTCCTTTTTTACCTTACCTGCATCTTTCTTATACATTTCACTTCCTCAATATCTAAACGTCTGTTGCTCCTCAGCCGCATACACCTTAAAACCTTTCGGGGTTATCTCATAAGGAGCTGTTACGAAACTGTGGTTATTGCCACGCATCTTTATTACTTCCATAGCAAGCTTTCTCTTTTCTTCTTCACCCACCTGGTACATTATTATTATACCATCGAAAATAAAGAATTCAGACTTAAATTCTAGCTTTGCACGCTCAGGCGAGTTTAGTTCGGCTGTTAGTATAGAGGTAACACCCATTCGCCTCAAATTGCTAACAAGGGCAAGCATAGATCTTCTATAAGTTAAAGGATCACTTACTAGAAGGTCTAACAATGAGATAGAGTCAATAACCACTCGCGTCGCTTTAGCAGATGAGATTATTGCCTCTATATCAGATATAATTCTACCAAACTCATAGTTTGTAGAGCCCTCTGCCTGCTGCAGATGCGATGCGGGATCCTCGCTATTTATAGTTAGCAAGCCCTTATCGATCAGTTCATCTATATCATCAAACGTTGAAAATGCAGATTTAGCATTCTCTATAATCTTGTTTGCTGTTTCTTCGAGTGCAAAAAAAACGCCAGGATTGCCCATCTTTGCGTTCTTGTAAAGAAATTCAAAGGAAAGAAGCGTTTTGCCTGCACCAGGTCCGCCTGCTACAACAATCTGATTTAATTCAGGTATACCTCCATAGAGTAGTGCATCAAGCCCATCAATACCTGTCTTAACCAAGTTCATGCGAGCACCGATATAGCAATATGATTAAAAAATATTTAAACTTATTTAGTTATACTTATCAGATTGCTGATATCATGAGAAAAAAGATTATTTACATTGGCATACTATTAATCATTGCTAGCCTCGCTCTTGCTTATCAGGGCGCCTCTGCCCTTTTTCAGATACCGGCATATTATAGCACAAGAGCGGTAATCTCGCCTAATGTAACAGCTAGCTCGCCGTTTACATATAATGAAAGTGCTTACATTACGCTCGTCTTTAATTCAACATCGCCAATCAACTTTTATGTTGTAAATGAAAGTGCATACGCCCAAATTAAAAACCTTAGACTTAATATAAGCAACATAGAACAGATAAGGGGCATTAGCGAAATAAAGTTAAATACTTATAATGGAATTTTTAGCAACCTAATAGCACTTAACGAGAATAGTGCCATTCTATACAATATTTCAAATCTTAAAAATGGTACATACTATGCGCTATTTGAAAACGCGGGCAATAAAACGGCCAACCTAACAATCTTATATGTCTTCCAAAAGAAGAGCTCATCATTTAACGCTATTTTTGGCTATGGCGGCGTTTCGGCTGTTTTGCTTATATTGGGCACCATACTTATAATTTATGGCTTTATCCTAAAAAGCGGGAGCAAGGGAAAAGAAGAAGTAAAAGGAGATAAAAGAAGGAAAAAGGGTAATAAATAATTGTCTAATTTGATTTCGACGAAAAGTTTATTAATTATAAATGCAAAAATAAAAACAAGTGATATGATGGACGAGCTTCAAGAGAGGATTGCAGGCGAGATTGCATTATCTGATAGTCCCGGAAGCACTATGAAGAAGTGGAGGGAGCTTTTTGGAATATCGCAAGTAGAGCTTGCAAAATATCTTAAGATTTCGACATCCACTATAAGCGATTATGAAGGCAACAGAAGGATGAGCCCAGGCGTTGGCGTAATAAAAAGATTTGTAAGCGCGATATTTGAAATAGACAGACAGCATGGCGGCGAGGTTATAAGAAACCTTGCAAAGTTTGGCTCTAGTGATAACAAAGAAGTGCCTTATTATTTCCTAAAGGACTTTACCGCTCCAATAGATGGTGTTGATTTTGCAAGGCTTATAGAAGCTAAGATTATAGCAAATCCAAGCACGCTCGATACAGCAAAGCTCTTCGGCTATACGCTTCTTGACAGCCTTCGAGTTATACTAGAGATATCACCAAGCGAGTATCCAAAGCTGTTTGGTACAACAACAGAGAGGGCTTTTATCTTTGACCAAGTGAGCACAGGAAGATCACCCATGGTTGTTGTAAGAGTAGCACCAATAAAGCCAAGGGTAGTCGTGATAAGGGGCTTAGAAGATATAGACAAGCTGGCTATAAAGATAGCACAGGTTGAAAAAATACCGCTACTTGCAACAAAGCTTAGCGTTGACGAGATAAAGACAAGGCTTGATAAAATATAAAGCATGCAACACTATTTATAATTTGAATTTGAAAAAGAGTATTATGCAGATTTCTGACCTAAAGGGCATTGCCACAAACGAGTTTTTAGATTCATGCAAAGAGCGTGGAATCAACGAGCTTACGCCACCCCAGGAGCTTGCTGTAAAGGCAGGGGTTCTTGAAAATAAGAACGTAGTTGTTGCTAGTCCAACAGCTAGCGGAAAAACGCTTATAGCTGAGATGGCTATAATAAACAGTGTTATAAGGCATAGCAAAAAAGCTGTTTACGTTGCGCCGCTCAGAGCGCTTGTAAGCGAGAAATATGAAGAATTCAAAAGTGCTTATCCGTATCTTAAAATTGCAATCTCAATAGGCGACCTCGACTCTCTAGATATGTGGCTTGAAAAATATGATATAATCTTTGTTTCAACAGAAAAGCTCGATAGCTTGATAAGGCATGGCGCGAGCTGGATAAATGATGTGGGTTGCTTTGTATTCGATGAAATCCACATGATAGGTGATGCAAGCAGAGGGTCTGTACTAGAAATATTAATAACAAGGTTAAAACGCGCAGTTCCAAATGCACAAATAGTAGCTTTGAGCGCAACCATAGGCAACGCTAAGGAAATTGCAGAATGGCTTGGTGCAAGGCTTGTAGAAAGTAATTATAGACCTGTAGAGCTCAAAAAAGGGATTGTGCTTGATGGCAAAATATATTATAGGGATGAGGAAGAGGAGCTTTTAGGCAATAGCAAAATTCCAGAGGTAAGGATTGTAGAAGACACATTGGAAAGAGGAAAGCAGCTCATACTGTTTTATTCTACAAAGAGGAATGCAGAAGCTGGAGCAGAAAGGCTTGCAAGGATTGTAGAGAGATATATAAAGGAAAACGAGAAAAAGGAGCTAAGCGAAATAGCGAAAAAGGCTAAGAGTGTTCTTGGCAGGCCGACAAGCCAATGCGAGAAGCTTGCAAAAAGTATCGAAAGTGGCGTTGCTTTCCACCACAGCGGCCTTGTTAATGAGCAAAGAAAAATTGTTGAAGACTCCTTTAGAAATGGCTTGATAAAAGTGGTTTGCTCTACAACAACATTATCACTTGGTATAAACATGCCTGCACATACTGTAGTTGTCAGAGATACGAGCAGATATAGCGAAATAGAAGGTGGCGAAAAATTAAGTGTAAATGAGGTTACACAACTCTTTGGAAGAGCCGGAAGGCCGAAATATGACAAAGAGGGAAGGGCTCTGCTTATAGCTAAATCGAAGGCAGAAATATTAGATTTATATATGCGCTATATAGATGCTGAGCTTGAACCGGTCAATTCAACGCTTGGGATGCTTCCAATATTAAGAACGCATGTCCTTGCCTTTATAGCAACAGAATTCTTAAGAAGCAAAGAGGCTATTACAGATTTCTTTGGCGACAGTTTCTACGGTTACCAATATGGAAGCATGAAGGAAATAAGCGATATTATAGATGAAATTATAAACGAGCTTTCGGATTGGAAATTTATTGAAAAGAGGGGAAGCCTTTACAATGCTACAAAAATAGGCAAAAGAGTAAGCGAGCTTTATATAGATCCGCTCTCAGCCAAATGGATTGTTGATACACTTCCAAAGAAGAGAGACACTATTGGAAATCTCTTCATGATAACTAACAGTATAGAAATGAGACCATATGTCAAGGTTGTAGAGGATGCAGAAGAAGGTTTCTTTAGATATAGGGAATTTATAGATGAATGGCTTGAGGGTGAGATGAGCGAATTCATGCTTTATGATCCATTAAAGGCACTTAGCACAGCTTATATGTTAAATGATTGGATAAATGAAAAGAGCGAACAGGATATTATAGAAAAATATTCGACAACACCTGGCGCACTCTATACAAAACTGACTAATGCGGATTGGCTTATATATGCGGCATCTGAACTTGCAAAGATAATGCACATTCCAAACATAGACTTAATCACTCTCAGGCTCAGGCTAAAGTATGGCATAAAGGAGGAGCTGCTAGACCTTGTAAGGCTTGAACAGGTTGGAAGAGTAAGGGCAAGACTTATGTATAATAATGGCATAAAGAGCGTTGCTGACTTGAAGAAAGAAGGGGCTTCAAGAATTGTTGAAAAGCTCTTTGGAAAGGAGATAGCTGAAAAAATAATGTCGCAAGTGGTATAGCAGCGAGCAACTTCCATAAGCTTATATTATCCCCATAAGCTGATATCCCCACAATAAATTCATGAGCTTTCTGCTATGCATTCTGCAAAAATAAAGAAAAAGAATATAAAAGTTAACCTTCATATGTTATATGACCGTTTATACGGCGACCGGTGATATGAATGGGAATTTTTGATAAACTTGGCCAAGCATTTGGAGCATCAAAGGAGATAAACATAGAAGAATACATGGGCTCAGCTGAGATGGAAGATGTCGATATTCTTAATGAGCCTGCTGACATGTACGTGAAGCCAGTAGCGATCACAGGAGAAGATGATGTGAAGCTCATAGAGGGTGAGCTTGATAAGAAGAATATAATCCTTCTAAACATGGAAGAGATAAACAAAAGACCAAATACTAGAAACGCCATACTCGCTGAGCTTAAAAAGTATGTGGAGAAAATAAATGGGGATATTGCGGCAATCGATGCCACTAGGGTGCTTGTTACACCTGCCAAGGTAAAGATAATAAAGAGAAAGAAGGAGAATAAGTAATTATTTAAGAGCAATTATCAGAGATCTAAGCTCATGCATAGTGGGTTCTGCTCTATTAATTACTTTTTTGAATGTTTTTATTACTTCTTCTTTTTCTCTTATCTCTTTCTTGTTATATATTCTCTTTCTTATTATTTCAAAAAGGGCTTCCTTCTCCCTATAATACTCTTTGTCATGTAAGATCTTTTCTTTGAAAAGATGGGAGCGGAAAGAGTAAAGCAGTATAGCAACTGCCGCAGATATATTTAGCACAGGATATTCTTTGTTTGTAGGTATATAAGCAATTGCATCACACATTTCAAGCTCCTCGCTCGTTAGTCCTATATCATCTCTACCTATAATAAGACAGATCTTTGAATTTTTGAAACGCTCTGCTAACTCGTCAACATAATACACTTTCCTAAGCCTAGGATTAGCTTTTTTGATAAGACCCGTTGTGCCTATAACTACATCGCAGCCATTTATTGCACTCGTAAGGTCATTGTATATTGCCGCATTCTCAAGCAGATTATGCGCATGCTTCGAAAACATTATTGCCTTTTTTCCAACTATGTTCGCCCTCGGCTTCACTATATGCAATTTTTCTATCCCAAAATTCTTAGCTATTCTTGCAATATAGCCCACATTCATTTGGTATTTTGGGCTTACAATGACAAGCTTTAGCATCAAATACACCCAAGCACAGCAATTAAATTAATCAGTACATGTGCAAGTAGTGTTGGATATATAGAATTTGTTTTCTTAAAGATATAGCCTGCAATCAGGCCGAAGATAAAAGCTGCGATAATATCTATTCCGAAAGTAGAGCCATAGCCCGCATGAAGTATTGCAAAAAGTAATGCACTTGATATTATGCCGATTCTCTTCACAAGAAAGCCCCTAAAGAATAGCTCCTCGTTTATGGGTCCAATAAGTACAACAAAAAGAATAAACCACAATGGCATGCCCGTTACTACGGTGCATGCGTTTGTCTCTATGTTTAATTTAAAATTTACACTCATTACCGTTATAATAAGCTCCATAACAAAGATGGCTAGAAATAGCAAGATGCCTATACCCAAAATACGCATCGTTTTTAGCCTTTGCGTAACTCCGAGATCAACAAAAGCTTCATTTAAACTCTTTCCAGAATGAGCTAGATATGCAAACGCAAGTGCTGGAAGAAGAAATGAGAACGCAACTGTTGTTGATATATCTGCTACATTTATTGTTATGTATGAGTAGAAGTAAAGTATAAGCAATAGTATAAAAGAAAATAGTAGTATGTAGAAAAGAGAATAAGAGATTGCTTTGAACTTGCTGCTATTGCCTTTAATTTTTCTATTCTTCTTCGTCATTCTTTCCAGTAGAATCAGCCTCTTTTTTTGCCCTCTTCCATTCCGTATAACCGCACTTGCCACATGTGTATCTGTCTTCATGCTCTGCCATCCTTGAACCGCATTTTGGGCATAGCTTAGGTGGCTTATAAGGCTTAAACTCTTTCTTCTTTTTTTCTTCGGCCATAACATCACTTTTTCTCTTCGCTTGCGGCTTCGGCTTTTGCCTGCTCCTGCTGCTCACCTGCTTTCTTCTTGTTTAATCGCTCCAGTCTAAACTTCGGCTCTATCTTCATCGCTTCCTCACTCTTGTAAGAATATACACTTACCTCGCTCTTTGTAATGCCATAGAGCTGATTTATTTTTGCAACCACTGTAAGTTTTGGATCTAGATTTAACTTTTTAACTACCTCTTCTTTTATTCTCTCCCTCGAAGGTGTGCTTTCGCTATATACAGCATCGCACAGTATTTCACGCCTAGCAAGAAGCTTATTTTCAGTATCTTTCTTTACTATTATCTCTATCTTGTCCATCAAACACCACCCAATACCCTTGAAATCGCCCTCTGGTCCATACTCTCTATCACTTCAACCTCAGCGCCAGGCTTTATGCTCTGCATTAGCTCTTGCGGTATTGGAAGCTCGTACGTTTCATAGCTTTCAAGATCCATAAGCTGTGCTGTATTGCCAGTTATTGAAACAACCTGTGCACGTTTCTTTACAATTACAGGAGCTTCAACATCCGCACTGCTAGGCTTAAGCAATGTTCTCTTCTGGCCGTCAAATATACCTATAGCTGTTATTCTTACCTTTGCCGATCCATGTTTGCCTGGAGCTGATGTTTCAACCTCAACAACCTTACACGGCACGTTGTCTATAAGTATAAATCTACCCTCTTTTACATCTTTGACCGGTATATACATTATTTCGCTTGCCATAAATTCACCAAAAAACGTACTAATCGTTTTTGTTTATAAAGTTATAAATACATTACTACTACAGATTCAGCAAAATAGAAAATTAAACTAACAAAATAAAAATAAGAATTTAGTATATTTGCTCTATACCTTCCATTCTGAGAGGCGCTACCTCCTCCTTTGGCTTTGTTCCGAACTTAGCCTTTACGCCTGTTATTACAGACATTACCCTTATCTGGTCATTAAACTCAGGTAGCATTCTTGCTCCAAAGATTACGTTTGCATTTGGTGAAAGACCTTCGGTAACACCCTCTCCTATCCTTGTTGCCTCACTTATTGTTAGGTTGCTTCCTCCAGCAATATGTATAAGTGCACCTTTTGCACCCTCTATATCAACATCAAGAAGAGGATGCTCTAATGTCGACTTTATCGCTCTTTCAACTCTGTCTGGGCCTGAGCCGTAGCCTATGTTTATAACGGCCATGCCTGTATTCATAACCACATTCCTTAGGTCTGCAAAGTCGAGGTTTATAAGGCTAGGCAGTGTTATTGTATCTGCAATACCTTTCACAGCGTTGCCTGTAATATTGTCAACAAGTGCAAAAGCTTTTTCTATAGGCAGATTAGGCACATATGAAAGTAACCTGTCGTTTTCAATCACTATTGCTGTGTCAACCTCCTTTACTAATCTCTCGATTCCCCATTCTGCCTTTTGCTTCCTGCTTCTCTCAAGCGAGAATGGATATGTTACTGTAGCGATAACTGTAGCACCAAGCCCCTTCGCTATTTTTGCAACAACAGGAGCAGCTCCTGTTCCTGTGCCGCCACCCATTCCTGCAGCTATAAACACTAGATCGTATCCTTCTAATGCTCTTTCTATTTCAACCCTGCTAGCATCAGCGCACTTTTCAGCTATCTCTGGAAAGCCTCCAGCACCAAGGCCATTTGTTATCTCTTTGCCTATAAGTATTTTCTTATGTGCATTTACTATATTGAGATGCGCAAGATCGGTGTTTATTGCAATTGTATCAGCACTTTTTATTCCGCTAGTATAAAGTCTGTTAACTAAGTTGCTTCCTTGGCCACCAATTCCTACAACAGCGATCCTCGGAGTAAACACATCATAGTCTTCGGCCATTTTTCCACCTTATATCCAAAACATAAATAATAAAATAAATTATATCATTTCAAGATCGCTGTAGCTCTCTTTCTTTTCCTCTGTAGCCTTTCCAAGTATACTAGCTCCTCTCACGCCTGTTACTATTGCTACAATTTCTATCTGGCCTTCATAGCCTGGTATTATTCTTGCGCCCCACTTTACGTTAGCCTTTGGATCCATGCGTTCTGTTATAAGCTCTCCGGCCTTTATAGCGTCGCCGAGCGTTAGGTCAGAAGCACCGGATATGTGTATTAGTGCACCTTTTGCATTCTCGAAGTCAACATCTAGCAGCTTGTTCTTTAATACTGCTTCAGCAGCAGCAGTTACTCTATCATTTCCCTTACCAGTTCCTACAGAAATGAAACCGACATCTCCGCTTCCCATTATCGCTCTGACATCAGCAAAATCGATATTTATTAGACTTGGCTGTGTAATGGTCCATACCAATCCACCGATGGCTTTTGCGAGTATATCATCAGCCATTGCAAATGCCTCTGGCATTGGTAGGTTTGGAACAAGCTTCACAAGCCTGTTGTTATCAAGTATTATTACACTGTCTGCATACTTTCTCAATTCCTGTATACCTTCTTCAGCCTTAAGCTTCCTTACCCTTTCAAGGTCGAAAGGATAGGTAACCATTGCAACAACAATAGCTCCCTGCTCCTTTGCTATTTGTGCAACAACAGGTATAGCTCCTGTTCCTGTGCCGCCACCCATTCCTGCACACAAGAATACTAGCTGTGCACCAGCTACAACATCTTCTATTGCCTGTCTATCAACCTCGGCCGCCTTTGCACCGATTCGAGGATCGCCGCCGGCTCCAAGACCTCTTGTTATACTCCTTCCGATTAGTATCTTCTTTATCCTGTCGTCAATTATCTTGAAATGTTGTGCATCGGTGTTAATTGCAACAAGCTCTGTGCCCTTAACACCCACCTTAAGTAGTCTATTTACTGTGTTGTTTCCCGCCCCACCCACACCGATTGTTACAATCTTTATCTGAGGGGTTGCTCCCAGATCCTGCTCACTGCCACTCTTACCCAAAAATTCGTTCGCAAAGTCTACCATACTGATCGCCTGATAATAGATATTTAATATAAATTTAAAAATCTTTTGTGGAAAAAAAGAATAGTGGAAATACGTTTTCAACCGCATTTGAATTGTTTATTTAAGTAAAAAATTTTTTATTAGAAGCCATTTAAATTTATAGAGGTAAAAGTTTTTACTTCACTTTTATTCATGGCTGCTCCTCAAGCTTTTCCTTTTTCTGCATCTTGAACATCTCTATTATCTCTTTTGTTGTTGTTGCATCTTCCGGACTTTTATCGCTCCTTATTGTTCCAACAATTCTAGGGAACCTTAGCGCATAACCAGATTCTTCACCTTCCCTACCACAAGTGTGTGTTGGTGATCTCGTTATCTCATCAGCCTTAACTGTAACGACATATTTTGGTTCTACCCAGAAATCTGGCTCTATATCAGAGATTACTCTTGCGGGCTTTGATTTTACTCTTATCTTGTCAAGTATTTCCTTAAATTCCTTCATCTGCTCTTCGGTAAAGCCTGTACCTATCTTTGTTATAGTTTCAAAAACATCTTTCTTATCATTATATACTCCACAAAGCAAACCACCAAACTTAAACTCAGCTCTTATGCCTTTTCCTAAATAATAACCTAAAATTACGAGATCAACAGTATCAGATAGCTCTCCTCTATAGCTCCTTTTCATCTTTATCCAGCTAAACTTCCTAGCACCCGCTATATACTTTGAGTTTAGCTCCTTAGCTACTATACCCTCTAAACCTTTCTCTATAGCTTCTTCAAAGTATCTCTCAAGCTCCTTTGGTGAGGTAGCAATAATTCTATCAGCAAGGAGTATTGTGCCTTTATTCTTTACAACCTTTTCAAGCGCTGAGCGCCTCTCATGATAAGGCTTATCCAAATAACCTTCTCCATTAAGATACATGATATCGAATGCAAATAAATGAAGTGGCAATTCTTGGCTCATTTCCTCTACACCGTGCTTCCTCTTCCTTTGTATCGTTTCTTGGAATGGATGGAATTCGCCAGTAACCTCATTATATGCTATCGCCTCACCTTCTATTATTGCACTCTCAGCATCAAGCTCCTCAAGCGCCGCCTTGGCTATTTCTGGAAACATGGGCGTTAGCCTCTCAAGCCTCCTAGAAAAGATCTCTACTCTTTTGCTCTTCTTGTCTACATGCACCTGCGCCCTCAAGCCATCGTACTTGCTTTCAACAGCACACTTGCCATGCATCTTTTCAAGAATCTCTTCCGCAGTTGGTAGCCTTTCTGCAAGAGCAGGCCTTATTGGGCTGAAAAGCTGAACCTTGAAATTTTCTATTCCTTTTATACCTTCTTTTGCAAGAACATCTGCAACCTTGCCAAGATCACTGCATATATTATAAGCATTCTCAAGTTGTTCCTTGAATGTTCTTTCGCCTGTAACAAGCTTTGAAAGAGCTTCTAGTATTGTCGCATCCCCTACGCCGAGCCTTAGCGTTCCTAGCGCAAAACGAACTATATACCTTGCTTCTAGCGGTGATGAGGCTGCAAGAAGCTCTGCGAGCATCTTTATCTTAGCTTCTTGACTGCCTTCTCCGCTTGTTGTTGCTATCTTATACATTGTATCAAAAACTTCACTAACCTCAAATTTCCTTGATGCAAGCTTCTTTAGCTTTGTTTTTGATATAAGATATTCTGCTGTTTCTCCAAGGTCGCCACGCTTCTTGAAATCCTGTTCAACCTCTTCTTTTGTAAAGCCGGTCGCTGTTGCAATAGCGGTTTCTACCAGCTTCTCAGCCATACCTGTTTCTACGCCTTCAAAAGGTGGGCTTAAAATACCTTGAGTCATATAAACTAGCTTTTTTAGCTCGTCTTTCTTTGCTTTTTTGAATAGCTCTGTAAGTATATCTATCATTTGAAGCCTTGAGGATACGGATTCAAGTTTTTCGTAATATTTAGCAACATCTTCGAATAGCATGCCACCACAATAATATAGCAAAGAAAGAATATTTATAGCCTTTTCCAAAAATGGGAAGGGCTTAAAATCTTGCTAAAAATTTAGATTACTTTTTATATTTTAGCCAATCCAATTAGAAATGGTGGTTTTATGAAAAGCTTTGCATGCAGGGACATAGGAATGGATTGTGACTTTGTAGCAAAGGCAAAAACCGAAGAGCAGCTTTTGAAGAAAATAGCCGAACATGCTAAGAAAGCTCACAATATGCAAACAATCGACGATGCAATGATGGCAAAGATAAAGGCCGCAATAAAGGATGTATAACCGCTTAAGACCTTTGTTTTCTTTGCCTTTTTTCTTTTTCTTTTTATTTACCGGATTTTATTTACTGAGAAGTTATTATTATGGAGCTTGAAGGGCTAGAGATAAAAGAAGAGGCGCTTGTTTACAGGCCTGCAGAGGATTCGCTCCTTGCGATAAAGGCAATAAATGCATTAAATAACCTTAGTGAGCCAGATATTCTTGACATCGGCACAGGAAGTGGAATACTCGGCTTATATGCTGCTATGCACTTTCATGCAAAAAAGCTTGTTATGAGCGACATAAGTAAGAGGGCTTGCGCGCTTGCTGAAAGAAACTATATACTCAACAAGGATAAACTTAGCGGCACAAATGTTACAATATTAAAAAGTGATCTCTTTGAAAATATAAAAGGTAAATATGATCTCATAATATTCAACGCACCCTATCTAAGAGGAAGCATAGATGCTCATCTCCCAGTAATTGAAAGGGCTTGGAATGGTGGACCAACTGGCATAGAAATAGCCTTAAGATTTCTCAATGAAGCATCTTCTCACCTCAAGAAAAACGGTGCTATCATACTTTTGGCGAGCTCACTTAGCGATATTGATACGCTAAGGAAAAAGATAGATGAGCTTGGCTATAGAATAAAAAGTGAGTTAAAAGAGCACTACTTCTTTGAAGATATTATTGCGATGACTATACTAAAGAATAAAAAGGTAAACATGCATGATGAATAGGTATGGAATCCGATTCGTTTGAGGAGAAAAGGAGGATGCTAATTAATTATCTTATTTCTGAAGGTATACTTAAAACAGAAAAGGTAATAAATGCTTTTGAGATTGTGCCCAGGCATTTGTTTGTAACAGAAGAGCACTTAGATGAAGCATATGATGATGTGCCTATTCCCATCATAGAAGGCACTACAGTATCACAACCATCAGTAGTAGCGGAGATGCTCGAGGAGCTTGAGCTCGAAGAAGGGAACAAAGTTTTAGAGGTTGGCACAGGAAGTGGCTGGTTAACAGGATTATTAAGCTATTGTGTAGGTGAAAACGGCCTTATTATATCTCTAGATGGCAATATGTTTGTTGTCGAATTTGCAAAAAGAAACCTAGATAAGATAAAGGCGAAAAACGTTGAAGTTATAATAGCAGATGGCACTTTAGGCTATGAAAGGAGGGCACCATATGATAGGATTATATATAGTGCTGCTCTGCCCGAGTTTCCAAAAATTGTGCTGGGCCAATTAAAGGTAAATGGAATTGCTATCGCTCCAATAGGCTCAAAAGATGAGCAGCAACTTGTAAAGATAACAAGAGAAAGCGAGAAAAAGTATAAAACTGAGGAGCTTGGTGCTGTTGTTTTTGCACCTGCTTATGGCAAATTTGGTTTTCATGAAATTTAGTTAAACTTATCTTTTTATTTGACTAGATAATATTGTGCACAGGCTAACATATTTACCATTGCATAATGGCAAAGCACCTAGATGGCTATTTTCTAGAATGGTTAGGCTAGGCGAAAGGATAAGCTATGCGATAATAGATGAATATGGCGCTGATGAGCTACTTTCAAGGCTTACCGATACCAACTGGTTCCAGGCACTGGCATGTGCTCTTGGCTATGATTGGCACAGCAGTGGTACAACAACAGTGACTATGGCAGCGCTAAAGGAAGCACTAAAAGAAAGCAAAGATATAGCTATAGCTGGAGGCAAAGGGAAAGCAGGCACAAATACACCAAATGAGATACCAGAGCTTGCTGACAGGCTTTCGATAAATGGTGAGGAAAAATTTATAGAATATAGTAGGCTTTCAGCAAAGGTTGATGGAAGTATGACCTATGACAATATAGCAATTTATCATCACTCATTCATCTTCACAAAAAACAAAAAGTGGGGTGTCGTGCAACAGGCTATGGAGAATAAAGGCAATATGGCTATAAGATTTCAATGGAATTCAGAACTTGTTAACGAAGAAGATTTTGCAAATGAACCCCATTCAGGCATAGAGGCAAATAAAAATGTGGAGAGCCTTGACCTAACCTTTCACAAGAATGAGTGGGCAAGAAAAGGCCTTGTTGATGCACTGCATGAACTGGAAGAAAGCAATGTGATACGCTACCCAGAGAGACATGCATTAAAGCTTAAGCTAGATGTTGGTGAGCGTGGGATAGAGGCACTAAGAAGGGCAAGCGAGATAGATCCCAAAAATTATAAAGAACTTCTTCTCGTAAATGGACTTGGAAGAAAAGTAATAAAATCTCTTGCAATAACAGCAAGCCTTATCTACAACAAAGAGCTAGCCACAAGGGATCCTGCAATGTATGCATACAACGTCGGCGGCAAAGACGGCATTCCATACAGGATAAGCAAGGCGCATTATGATTCTATAATAGAGAGCATGGATTTTATCTTAGACAAAGCAAACCTTCAATATGATGAAAAGAAGGAAGCACTAAAAAGGCTAAGTTCGCTTATATAATTAAAAGTTTGCTTAAAAAATAATAATGATTGCATGAAAAAGCCCAAGGTAAGTGTTGTAATACCGACGATAGAAGAGGAGGGGGTATTTGAAATTATAGATAAGCTTAGGAGCAGGTTAAAGGATGATGTAGAGATAATTATTGTAGATAAAAGTAGCGATGAATATGAGAAAAGGCTTCTTGCAAAGAAGGTAAAAGTGATAAGACAAAAAGATAGGGGTGTTGAAAAGGCAGTTATGCTTGGCTTAAAATATGCAAAGGGTTCTATCTTGGCGAGTATCGATGGCGATGGAACACATGATATTAACGGAATATTCGAAGGAATTAAGCTCATTGAAGAAGGTAAAGCAGATCTTGTACTTGGCAACAGAATGAATAATATACAGGAAGGAGCAATGAGCCCATACATTCAATTTGGAAACAGATTAATATCCTGGATATTCAGAAAAATTTATAAAGCAGACGTTCACGATTTTCTTGTAGGACTCTTTGTAATGAGAAGAGAAGCGTATGAGGCGGTAAAGCATATAGAACCATACAGAGCGGGCCAAGCTGGAGTATTTGCAATAGAGCTTGCAAAAAGAGGTTATAAAATAGCTGAGGTTCCAATTAATTATTATCCGAGAAAGAGTGGTGAATCTAAGCTTACTAAATCAAAGTTTTTTTACGGTGTTAATGTGGTTGGCCAAATGATAAGATTTGTAAGAGACTACAGCCCACTTCTTATATTCGGAGGCATTGGGTTGGTATTCGTAATAGCAGGCGTGGCTCTTGGCTTATATGTATTATATAACTTCTTTACAACAGGGGCATTTACCCTTATAGGGAGATCTCTTATAGCATTTATGCTCTTTATAACAGGCATTCTCTCAATAATAGCGGGCTTTATAATAGACCTCCTTATAGGCATAGAAAAGCAATTAGAAAGAATAGAAAAAGGAAAAGAGAATAAAAAGTAAAAAGAGATTAAAGCTTGCCTATGTCTTTTGTTGTATCTACTACTAGCATAGGCTTTCCAGGCTCCCAGTTTGCTGGTATTGCACTCATCTTGCCCTCCTGCTTTGGAGCATCGTGTATGCTCTTTAGACCAAGGAATGCATTGTATATGTGCTTAACGTCTTTGCCTAATGCATCATTAAATACGGCATAGTACTGCAGATTCCCTTCTGGATCTATTATCACTACGCCCCTCCTTGCTGAAGCACCATTGCTGCTTAGAAATCCATATGCTGAAGTTATTGCTTTGCTTGCATCCTCTACAAGAGGTATGTTTGTTTTGCTAACCCTAGGCGAGGTTTGGTGCCAAACTCTGTGGGCAAATATACTATCGGTGCTTACAGCAAGAACAACCGCGCCGTTCTTTTCAAACTGTTCCTGCATCGCACCAAATGCCTCTATATCTGTCGCACAAACGAAGGTAAAGTCTCCCGGATGGAAGGTTATTATATTCCACTTGCCTGCTACTGGTATTCGGAGACTCTCTATCTTATCCTCCTTCGGAAAATAAGTCCTTGCGCTAAATTCAGGTACTCTTGCTCCTATTTCCATTGTATCACCATTCTATTATTTATAATATATGCTTAAATATTTTTCTTTTTTAATAATTTATTTGAATAAAATGTTAAAAAATTTATTAAAAATGTAAGATTGCGTGACTAGCATGGAAACAAATGAAGATATTGCAATACTGAGTGAGCTCGAAAAAGGAGATAAGCTAGAGGATATAGCCAAAAGGCACAAGATAGCTACTGCTACTATAAGAAACCATATAAAGAGGCTTGAAGATGCTGGTATTATAGTAGACGAGAAATACAGGCTAAGATACAAGCTTCTCGGCATGCAACAAATTATTCTTGGACTTGATGTCAAACCAGAAAATTTACTAGAGGTAATAAAAAAGCTTAAAGCACTCAAAAGCGTCGATGAACTTTATAGAACATCAGGCGACCATGTGCTCATTGCAAACATGATAGGTAAAGGCGATGAGCTAGCAGAGGAGCTTGAAAGAATTAAAAAAATTGAAGGTGTCAACAAGATTTATCCAGCATTTGTAGAAGAGATAGAAAAGTGATTAATAACTTTCTACCCTTTCCTTTAGCTTATAGTATTCCTGCCAGAGCCATTTCGGCAATCGCTCGCCAAAGCTTTCTAAGAAAGGCTTTACAGCATTTAACTCGTTTAGCCAGCCATCTTTTTCAAAAGAAAGTATCTTTTGCAATGCATTCTTATCTATATTTAAGCCACGCGCATCTATTTCTTCTACACTTGGTACAATACCTATCGGCGTTTCAATACCTTCTACATCACCATTTAATCTATCAATAGCCCATTTTATTACACGTATATTCTCGCCGAATCCAGGCCATATAAACTTGCCGTTTTCATCAACTCTGAACCAGTTTACATTGAATATCTTCACTGGCCGTTCTAGTTTTCTAAGAATATTTCGCATATGATCAAAATAGTCTGCCATATTGTAGCCACAGAACGGCCTCATCGCCATAGGATCATTTTTAATAACGCCAACCTTGCCCATGCTTGCAGCCGTGCTCTCGGCTCTTAGCATCGCGCCAACCAGCACGCCATGCTCAATACTGTATGCCTCAAAAACAAGCGGTATAAGCTCTTTTCTTCTACCTCCAAAGAAGAATATGTTTACAGGCAAGCCTTCAGGAGAGAAATATTTATCTGAAAGTTCAGGATACTGAGTTATAGGAGCAGTAAACCTCGCATTGGGATGAGCGGCAGGTCCTACAAAGTTTGTTTCACCCTGCCAGTTCTCTATATTTTTGGGCATTTCGCCAAGGCCTTCCCACCATGGCGTTAAGTTATCTTTATTGAGAGCAACATTTGTGAAGATCGTGTTCTTTTTTATTGTAAGCATCGCATTGTAATTCGTATGCTCATTTGTGCCTGGTGCCACTCCAAAGAAACCGTATTCAGGATTTGCACCTCTGAGCTCTTTATTTTTAACAATCATCCATGTTATATCGTCGCTTATAAGCTTTATCTTCCAGTCCTTATATGCTTCTGGCGGTCTAAGCATAGCGAGGTTTGTCTTGCCGCTTGCACTTGGAAATGCACCGGCCAAGCCGTAGCTTTTGCCATCTGGAGCGATGATTTCTATGCACATCATGTGCTCTACAAGCATATCCTTATCTCTTGCTTGGTAGCTTGCTATCCTAAGAGCATGATTTTTCTTGCTAAGCAGTGCATTGCCGCCATAAGCTGAATTTATTGTTATAAGAAGCCTCTTTCTTGGAAAGTGAGCTATATACCTATTTGCGGGATCTAGATTTGCTGTGGCATTTACTCCAAATACAAAATCATCTTTCATGTGCTCAAGTGCGATGTCGCCAACCTTTGCTATTATCATCTCGCTAAGCGCCACATATCTGCTATCTGTAAGCTCAATCCCGGCGCTAGAGAAAGGTGAATTTTTAGGCCCAAGCAGGTATGGTACAACATAAACCGTTCTTCCCTTCATGACTCCTTTAAGCATGCTATTTAGCTTGGCAAGCATTTCATCTTCATCTGCCCAGTTGTTTGTAGGGCCAACCTCATCCTTGTCTTTTGTACATATGTATGTGCACTCCTCAGTCCTTGCAACATCGTTTTTATCACTTCTATACAGATAAGAGTTCTCATAAGGCAAGCCCAGCTTTATAAGCTCCTTTTTCTCAAGCATCTCACTAATGAGCTTGTTGTATTCTTCCTGCGTGCCATGCAGAAAAACTATACTATCGGGTTGCATGAGCTCAATGTATTCCTTTGTTTTATTATAGAGCTCTTCATTGAATTTAAGCACATTTATTGCATCAAGATTCATCTCATCACCGAATGCTCCTTGCAAAACTCGTTTATCTTGTCAATCGCTTCTTCAAGCACCTCTTTGCTTGGAAGTGCAACTATTCTAAAGTGGCCGGGCATACCAAAACCGGAGCCACGGGTAACTTGAATATATTTTTCAATAAGTAGCGAACGGACAAATTCTTTATCGCTTTTAAACTTCAGCTTTTGCATTTCTAATTTTGGAAATACATAGAAAGCGCTGCTTGGCGGCAAGGCATGCATATAATCGCTTTCATTTACTTTCTTTGTAGCAAAGTATAGCCTTTCTTTTAAAATAGCTCTGAGCTTCGAAATCTCTCTATTATGCGCACTTAGATTGCGAAGCCCTTCAGCATATGCAAACTGTGCTGGCGTATTTGGAGAAAGCCTCATTTGCGCAAGCTCTATTAGCTTAGCAAGCAATGCTTTGCTCTTTTCATCTTCGTTTGGTATAAGCATGTAGCCCAATCTAAAGCCTGTGGCAACAAAACCCTTTGACATACCATTTAATATCATGTAAGGCATATCGCCAGCTACTTGTGATATGCTTGTAAAACTACCCTTATACACAAGCTCGTCGTATATTTCATCGCTTATTATAAAAAGATCATGCTCATTTGCAAAGTCTACAATTTCTTCGAGCTTTTTCCTTGAAATTATGTAGCCTGCGGGATTGTTTGGATTAGTAATGAGCATATACTTTATTCTTTTTTCACCCTTGACACGCCTAGCAAGAGCGTCAAGATCAATATCCCAATTGTTTTCTTCCATTGCGTCTGCAAATATTGCTTTGCCTCCAACGATTTGTAGATATGAGGTATACAAAGGATAATATGGCCTTATCAATATTGCCTTATCACCCTTATCTATAAGCGCTGTATTAAGAAACTGAAGACCTTCGCTTATGCCCTGCGTTACAACAATCTTCTCTGGATCAGCATCTAAGCCATAAACTTTTTTATGCCTTGCAGCTATCGCCTCTCTTAGCGGTTCAATACCTTGAGAATTGGAGTAATAATTTTCATTCTTTTTGAGTGCTTCGATATATGCTCTTATTACTCTTTTAGGAGTATTTATGTATTTTGCTGGGTCTCCACTGTTAAGCTTAATAACTTTATTTCCTTCCTTCGCAAGCTTTGAAGCAAGTATATCATCTTCTCTTATAGGACTTGATGCATATGCACTAAGTCTAGATAAAAACATTACATCACCAAAAAAGATATACGAGTGAAAAAGTAAATATATTAACAAATGAATTTTTGCTTAAGCTACAATTTTATTGATAAGCTCCTCAACAGTATTAAATACAACTTTCTGCTTCGAGAATCTTGGCAGATACTTTGCCGCTTTTCCCGAATTTGTAGCTGTCGTCGAAAAGCCGATATCTTCTATTGGCGAAACAACTACACAGGTGTCTGCAACAATATGGCCACCAGCGTCTTCTATGATTTTAAGGTATCCTAGTCTATTAGCAATATCTTTTACAATCCTTGATGTTGTAATCCAAAGTTCTTTTCCTTCCTTAATGTGTTTTCCCTTAAGAAGCATTGCAACCTCTCTAACCTCATTTATAGAAGCATGCGGACAGCCTATCGCAACAAGATCTATCTCATCTTCATTTCCTGTATTAAGCGTATCCTTAAGCGCATCGAGCTCCTTTCTGTCTATTTCAAAAGTCTCTTCTACACTATCGGTGCTTATCATTTTATATCTAGCCTCTGGTGTTACGCCTTCCATGTGGAAAAGGTCTATAGAGCCTGATGCTGCTCCTGCTGCCCCAAGCTCTTTAATTTCTTCTATGGTTGGAATTCTATCTATTCCTGTAATGTAAGGTATGCGCCCTTTTGCGAGTTCACCAATCTTATAGCCTAGTAGGCCAAAATCCAAAACACCGCTTAGTTTTGTCTCTACCTTTATCTTTATTTTTGGATTTCTATTGCTCTGAATATGCAAGCCATATCTTGGACCATAACCTGCGATAGCATAAAGAAGTGTGCTAAGTCCTGCTTCTCTGTTAGTCCTTACAGCAAGCATCGAATTCTCGAAAACAACAACAGATGATTCTGACAGGAAAGCATCTGTAAATGGTGGCGGCGTAGAACCAACTAGATAAGGCGTGCAGGTAATTGTGGGTAAAGCACCCATCTTAATGTATGCATCTATTATCTCGTTTTGCTTCTCCACAAAATCCGCTTTTATACCAAGACTCTGCCAGTCCTCTGTATCTATTCCTGCAGGGTTTATTGTAACGTTGCTAGCTCTAAACTTGTATTTGCTAGCTAGATAGCGCCTAAGCTCCAAGCCTGTATCAAGTATTGTTTTATAAGATACACCAGATATCTGAACATAATCTGCTGGTATAAACTCATCTGTGCCTAGGAGTTCGCCCGCCTTAGCAAGTAGCTCTGCTATCTCTTTATCAACGCCAAGCTTCTCTATCTTGCTTATATCTATAGGCTTTTTCTCCTTTCCTTTTATCTCAACATCTATCTTGCCCATTATTGCTCCCCACATTGTTATCGGGTCTAGTCTATCTAAAATTATCTTTTTTGGTGCATGACCGTTAATCGATAGATAAACAAGCTTGTCTGCACCAACAGTAGAGCCAGAAGCTGCGGGCATATGCAAAATAGTATTTTCTATGCTTTTACCATATAGCTCATGCTTAGGATTAATGACCTTGCCTTCTTTATCTACATCATCAAGCCACGATATTTCTTGTTTTGTAAAAAGCTCATTCATATCAAAAACCTCAAAGCTTTATATCCATATTTGCTTTCTTCATTTTTAACAACTTTTCTTTTGGCACATCAAGCGGTTTTGTTGCATCTATTGCAAGCTTGCTACCCATACCATCAGGTGTAGCCATAGGATCAAGAGAAGAACCCTTAACATTATTAAACACATATTCCTTTCCGGCACGCCAGTACATTGTTACCGCATAGCTTACTTCATCAGGATTTGTTATGTCAACGTCGTCGTCTACTATTGTAATCCTCTTCAAGCTTCTATGACCTTTTATCGCCGCTTCAATCGCCTTCTTTGGCTCATCATCGCTCTTCTTCCTTATTGATATTACAGCATCAAGCCACCCACTGCCACCAGGTGTTAAGTAAACGCCAACAACATCTATGCCTGCTTCTTTAACCGCTTTGTAGATTGTGGGTGTTCTAGGCAAGCCCATAAGAAGCTTATGCTCATTGCCTGCAGGCAATAGGGCTTGATATATTGGCTCTTTTTTCATTGCAATTTTGTCTATTGCAAAAACGGGCTGCTCCCTTACAATATCATAAGTAGCGGTTAGGTCGACAAATGGCCCTTCCTTTGCCGTTTCATCATGCAGTATCTTTCCTTCAAGCACAATCTCACTGTCAACAGGATACTCTGCACTGTTTGTCTTCGCACCAACAACCTTTAGCCCGTTTTCAAGTGCAGAAGCAATGCCAAGCTCATACTTGCCCTGCTCTATGCTAGTTGCGCCAGCAATCAGAACTCCAACGCTATTTCCTATTGTTATCGCAACATCCACATCTTCGCCGTGTGCCTTTGCATCTTCGTAAAGTGTGTGCAAATCTCTCTTCTCAACAAGCCTTCCGACAAGCCTATCCTTGCCTATCGGTGTAAGCCTATGATAAGACATGTTTCTAATACCATTTCTATGCGCAAATACAACCGCAGATGTTATATAAGGCCCTTGGTCAAGCGGATAATGGTGAAGTATGGGAATAAGAGAGAGATCTGGTTCAAAGTACTCAAAATCTGCATTGCTAACCTTTTCGAAGCTTGCTGGCTTATCAAGTGCTTCTATCATTTTGCTTATAAATTGGCCCTTGCTAATCTGCATGCCTTCTTCGATAAGCTCAACGCTACTTAGCAAATTGCCAACAATCCGCATCCCCTTGCCTCTTTCTGTTTTGACGTTTTCAAAAATAAGAGGCGTGCCATCGTATTTTTTAAGATATGCTGCCGCTTCTTTGTTTGTGCTTACTTCTTTGGTTATGTGTATTATTTTCTTTTCGCTATCTAGTTTGTTTATAAAATCTCTAAATTTCATTTAATACACAAAACAACATTCAAATAAAAATACTTAAACATTAACATGCAATTCGTCTAACAGCTATGCACTGCATATACCTTACAAAAGTTTGCAAAATTTAAGCTCCATATCAGTGTATTCTTACTTCACATCTGCCTTTCAGATATATTGAGATTTGCTTGTTGTAGGTTTAAGTAGTTCAAAAAGCTATTATTTTAAATTTTATTGTTTTATATAATATATGTAGACAATTGTATAACTTTTTATGGTGATAAAATGGCTAAGGTTATTACAGAAAAGGATGGTGTTATAGATTGGCTTACAGAATTGACTGAGGAACAAAAGCTTGAACTTGCAAGAGATCCCAAGACGTCACCAAAAATTCTTGATGTATTATCAAAAGACAATTCATTTATTGTGAGAATGGAAGTTGCAGGAAACCCCAATACGGCACCACAGACCCTCGAGGCATTAGCAAAAGACGATGCGTGGATTGTAAGACTGTTTGTTGTAGCAAATCATAATACACTACTAAGGACTATTAAGGAGTTAACAGAAGATGAGGTCAGCGTTGTAAGAGAGGCCGCAAAAAAGAGGTTAGAAGAGCTTTTGAAGGCCGCAAAAAAGAGGTTAGAAGAGCTTTTAAGGCATTAAGATCAGATAACAAATAAAAATATAATTGGTTAAAAAATTGCGTAAAATCTTTTATTGTTTTATTTATTCCAAAAAAAGAAAGCCCTTTCCACAAAATATTTAAAAAGTAAAAATTATTGCGATTTTATGATCGGAATAATTATAGCGCTACTCATCCTGGTTTTTGACTTTGTGGTTTCTATATGGAATGCATATGCGAGCGGTTATAACATTGGCATGCTTAGAAAGTCTGGAAAAGGCGGCTTCACCAAGGTTGCGGCTTACTCTGGCTTGGGCTTGGCTTTTGTTGGTATAACATATGTATTGATTGTGGTGCTCAGCTTTATTGCTTATACTTTTCAGTATGTTAGCATAGGCGTAGTAGAGTATGTGCTTGCGCTTGACTTTCTTATATTCGGCTTAATGATAATCGGCTTTGGATTAATGATTACAATCCAATCTATAATAGTTGCTGCAAATAGGAGAAGCTTTGGAAGTATAGCTGTTGCTATATGGAACACTTTTGCTGAGGTATTCGACATTGCAAGCTATGTAGAGAGCTTTAGGGGCACATTGCAAATAATAAAGTCAGATCGCGACGATAGAGGCAACGCATATTTAATAATAATTATAGCCCTACTGATAGGCTATCTTATAACACATGCGGCATATAAGCACGGCATAAATAAAGCTTATACACATGCATATAAAGTTGCATAAAAATAACCATCATTGAAACATCGATTGTGTCTCCATCTTCACCTAAAGTAATGTATAAAGCTAGCGCATTTATCACTATGCTATGAAGTCAAGCCCCAGGAGGGGATTGAACCCTCGGCCTCCTGTTTTCCTGTTCTTGGTTAAACCTCTTTTAAGAAGTTTACGAGACAGGCGCTCTACCACTGAGCTACTGGGGCGGCCAATTATTAAATGCGGTTGAGATAAATATAAATATATATTATTCAATTATCATTTGTTTTAGGCATGATTGCATGGACCCAGTGAGCGGCCAAACACAGAATTCGCAAGACCCACAGAATCAAAATTTACAAAACCAGAATCAGCGGGGCCAGAAGGCCCAGACAAATGAAGCACAAAGACCACCAATAGAAAGCTTCATACCAGGTCAGAGTGGCGAAGGTGTAAATCCACAACAAGGTAACGCCGAACAAAGGGTAGCAAAAAAGAAAAGTCATACAACACTTTATGCTGGCATAGCAATTATTTTGATAATAATTGTGGCCGCTGTATTTTTAGTAAGTAAACCAACCCAACATGCGATAACAACTACAAGTATATTTACAACTACTATAAAGCAACCAGTAATGGCAGAGATAACAAACTGCACTACTATAAGCAAGCCCGGTAGATATTATCTAACAAAAAGTATATACACAAACCTTGCAAAGGGTGCGTGTATTTCTGTAGATGCTAGCAACGTACAAATAATAGGCAATTTTAACAAGATAAAAGGAGACGGGCCTTTTGTTGGCGTGCCACCATTTACATATGGTATACTTGTAAGAAATGCAAGTAATGTAACTATTAGCAGCATAAATATAACACAATTTTCATTCGGAATATATTTTCAAAATGTAAATAATTCAACAATAAGCAACAGCAATATTACCAAAAACACAATCTCAAATATCTTTCTGGACAACTCGCGATTTAATAATATAGAGTATACAGCAACCTCTCTCTCATCTAGCACATCTGGTAGCATAAATATATTAGGCGGCGGAAATAATACGTTTTTGAATGATACTATATATGGCAATGCTTATTACGGCTTTGTTGTAAACTCAACAGACAACAAGTTCATAAATGATGTATTAAACAACAACCCGCAGGACTTTTTCTGCTATAAAGAAGCTGGCTTCTCAAACTCTAATCTGTTTAGCGATACCTCATGCAAAAACAATCTATACTGCAACTTTGCCTGGTGCTCACAATCAAATGTTGAGCTAAATATAAGTCAAATCATACTTCCATATAATATAAGTAGTTGCGGCTATATAAATGCTCCAGGAACCTATACACTTACAAGCGATATACTTGTAAACAACTATTTCAACATGTCTAATCCTAGCTCGAAATCAGTTGCATGTATAACTATTAGCTCACCTGATGTTATGCTGAATTGCAATAACCATGCAATAAAAAATGGTGGCATAGGCATAAGGCTATCAGGAAATTTCAATGATACAATAAATAATTGCTTTATTGAAAATAGTTCATATGGTATATACCTAAACAGTTCATTTTATCCTCGTCTTGAAAATGTGACTCTAACAAACAACACATATGGCTTGTATGTCAATAATATGAATTCTGGTTCTGCATTTTACATAAAAGGTAGTGGAAATAAATATGGTGTATTTATCAACAATACAAATACATTTACCTTGAGCAACTTCAACTTTTCAAAGAATCAGTATGGTATATATGTAAATACTGGTGGAAGCAACATTTACAACAATGGAATAGCAACAGAGAATACATATGGTGATATATACTGCACAGCAAGCTCATATAATGTATCACCTAGCCTCTTCACAGGTGTTTCATGCGGTCTTACAGATTGCAACTGGGGAACATCATGCGCTAGGCATGCGTTGCCACCTATAAGCGTTTATCCATTAAACAATTGTACAACAATAACAATACCTGGAAGTTATTCGATAAATAGCAACATAAAAGCAGCTCCAAACTGCTTCAATATTAAAACAAGCAATGTAAGCATAAATTGCATGAATAATTATATAGCTGGAAGCTATTCAGGGAGCGCGTTCGAATTGCATAATGTAAGCAATGTTGCTATATCAAACTGCAGAATAAGCCAGTTTGCAACAGGATTTTCAATCACTAATTCAAGCTACATAACAATACAAAATGTAAACATAAGCAAAGTTGGATTTGGCGTATATGCAAGCAATCTTATATATAGCAAAATTATAAATGTAAACACTACAGGATTTTACAATGCTGGGTTCGATTTTAGCAGACTAAACTCAAGCATAGTGAACGGGGATACCGCACTAAACGGTGTAAACGACTCAAGCGGTTTTATAATAAGCAATTCTACTAAAAATATAATAAGCTTCAACAATGCAATTCAAAACCAGCTATACGGCTTCGTGATATATAATTCAAACAACAACAATGTATTCAACAACACCGCTTATTCAAACAAAATCGATTATTATTGCTCACCTTCATCCTCTGGAGTTTATGCTGAGCTCAATGGCATAAATTTTGGCTCCACAAAGGCAAACTGCCACTGGCTTGTAGAGCTTAATAGCCAGAGCCTTTCACAAACGCCACTTTCTATAAGCAGCTCTTCAACGCTTGTGCTAACGCAGGATATACTTTATCCTTATGGTGAAATATTATACAATATATACAATACAAAGCAGAGCAGTGCAAACAATACACTGATAAATTGCAACTACCATACAATACTAGCAACCCATGGCGGCACATTTGCAAACATAGAGAATGCAAGCAATGTAAAGATTGAGAATTGCTATCTTATAAACTTTACAAACGCAATAAAAGGAGGTTCGCAAACAGGGCTAGAAGCGCTAAATAATACAATTGTGAATTCAGATATTGCTATTTCAACAACAAGCGCTTCTTATCCAAAGATAGTAAACAATACTATACTCAATTCTTCATATGGAATCCTCTTTGTAAATACAAATTATGGAACTTTGCAAAAGAATTATATCGCCGATTCGAACATATCGATAGAGCTTGCTGGTGGGCTTGGCTACCAGATAACTAAAAATATGGCAAATCATGGCAGCATAGGAATGTATATTATCAACTCTACTACAAACATACTACAGGGCAATATCTTTACAAATATGAGCAGATATGGCATTGCATGCACAGGTCTTGCCACAAATGCTTCTATAAGCTTAAACAAGGACTATGGCAACAATGTATGCTCATCCAATTTTGATTGCTACTGGATGACAAGCTCACCACTCTGCACCCCAAGTTAGCAAGTTATGTTTTTATATCTATGATTTCTAATAGTGATTAATGCACAGAATAACTATAAAGGAGGTAATAGATAAACTTAAAGAATGCACCGATCCAGAGGTTGGAATTAATATAGTTGACCTTGGGCTTATCTACGGCGTGCAGATAGATGAAAACAACAACATCAAATTAAAGATGACAATGACAAGCCCAATGTGCCCAGTAACAAGTATAATCCTAGCGGATGCACAGTTAAGGCTTGAAAGCATACCAGATATTGGCAAAGTCGAAATAGAGCTGGTATGGGAACCTCTTTGGAGCCCAGATATGATAAGCCAAGAGGTAAGACAAAAACTTGGAGTATAGGCTATTTGAACATAATGTTTTCGTCTGCTCTCTCATATTCTATTATCTCATCTTCTCTGAACCAGATTGGAATTTCCCTCTCCGCATCTTTCTTCTCGCCAGAGGCATGCACTATATTTCTTACTGCTCTGCCTTGTGAATCTGCAAGAGCATACGAATCACTAGAAAATTCGCCCCTAATGCTCGATGGCTCTGCTGATTTTGGCTCTGTAGAACCTATGAGCTTTCTCACTATGAACACTGCATCGTTTCCCTCTACAACCATAGCAACAACAGGCTCACCTGTCAGGTATTTTATTAAGGTATCTCTTACCCGCATGCCTATTTCAAGAGGTGTTTCAGTAACATGCTTGCCCTCTTTCTCTGCGGAAGCTATGCTCTTTTTACCAACTGATTCAAGCCATTCTTTATCCGCATAATAATGCTTTTCAACAAGCTCTTTGCTAGGCCTTAGCATCTTAATTGCAACTATTTTAAGCCCCGCACGCTCAAACTTACTTATAACTTCACCTATAAGCGCTCTGTATACGCCATCAGGCTTTACAAGAACCAATGTTCTCTCCATTTAATCACCAACTTAAAGTAGAAAAGTAAAAGTTATATAGTTATAGAACAGAAAGTTTATAATGCGTTTCTGGTGCTTCTCATGATAAGGCAGCCTATCATTGTTGTTATGGGTCATGTAGACCACGGTAAAACCTCGCTCTTAGACAAGATAAGGAATACAGCAATTGCAAACAAAGAAGCTGGCGGGATAACGCAGCATATAGGTGCAAGCGAGGTTCCTATTGATGTTATTAAAAAGATCTGCAAAAGTATACTCTCAACATTTAAGATAAACATAACAATACCGGGCTTATTGTTTATAGACACACCAGGCCATGAAGCTTTTACAAATCTAAGAAAAAGAGGTGGCAGTGTTGCAGACCTTGCTATACTTGTTGTTGACATAACTAAAAATTTTGAACCACAGACATATGAAGCAATAGAGATACTAAGACAGTATAAAACACCTTTTATTGTAGCAGCAAATAAAATAGATCTTATAACAGGCTGGAGGCCAAATAATAATGAAAGCTTCGCAGAAACTATAACAAAGCAGCAACCAAATGTGGTAAGCGAGCTTGACAATAGAATATATGAAATAATAGGCAAGCTTAGTGAACTTGGCTTTAACAGCGAAAGATTCGACAGGGTAAAAGATTTCCAAAGAGAGGTGGTAATAATTCCTGTGAGCGCTAAGACAGGCGAAGGTATTCCTGAACTGCTCTTATATGCTACCGGTCTCGCTCAGAGATTTCTAGAGAAAAGGATTAGCATAGAAGTAAACGGCCCTGGAAAAGGCAGCATTATAGAAAAGAAAGAAGAGAAGGGACTTGGTACAACCATTGATGTAATATTATATGATGGCACACTTAAGGTAAATGATACAATTGCCTTTGCTACAAGCACAGGTATAGGCTTATCAAAGATAAAGGCTTTGCTTAAGCCTAAGCCTTTGCAAGAGCTAAGAGAAAGCTCAAGCAAGTTTTATTATGTCGATAGCGTAAGTGCTGCTAGTGGTGTTAAGATTAGCGGCACAGGCTTGGAAGATGCACTCCCTGGCTCACTAGTCTTATCAACTGATTATCCAAATTACGAGAACGAGATAAAGGCGGAGATAGCAGACCTGTTTGCAACAGAGCGCAAAGGTATAATATTAAAAGCAGATAGCATAGGTACAATAGAGGCCATATCTAAGCTCCTTGCAGGGATAGGAGTTAGCATAAGCAAAAAAGGACTTGGAAATGTTACAAAAAGGGATGTGCTTGATGCGTACGCTATGCGCGCTATAGATCCATATAGCGCTGTCATTTTATCTTTCGGCGTTAAAATAGATGAAGATGCACTTCGCGAAGCAGAAGCAACTGATATCACCATAATAAATGAAAACGTAATATACAAGATAATTGATGAGTATAAAGAATGGCTTGAAAATGAGAAAAAGAAAGCGAGGGAGAATGCAGAAAGATCACTTATCTTCCCAGGCATGATAAAGGTTATACCAAATACGTGCTTTAGAGTTTCGCATCCCGCAATCTTCGGCGTAGAAGTGCTTGCAGGAAAGATAAGACCTTCTTATCTGTTGATGAATAAAAATGGGAACATTGTAGGCAAGATAAGAGAAATACAAGACAACGGTGTGACATTACAGGAAGCAAAGAAAGGAGACAAGGTTGCAATCTCTATGGATGAGGTTACATTCGGTAGGCAGGTAAAAGAAGAGGATATACTTTATACACATGTAAATGATGAGAGTGAGAGGCTCCTTAGGCAGAAATTCAGCGACTTATTAAACAACGAAGAGAAGGAGCTACTCAACGCTATATCAGAGATAAAACAGAAAAGGCAGCAAAGCATGTAAAAACCGAAACAAAAACCGAAAATTTTCTAAACCCTTTTTAATCTCTTCTTCTATATAAAAATTGATTTACATGAGCAAGTTTGGCGAAACTAAAAAGAGGATATTAGAGCTACTTTATGAAAGGAATATGACATTAAGTGAGATAAGTGAAAGGCTTAATCTAGCACCATCAACAATTGCACAGCATCTCAAGGAGCTTGAAGAAGCTGGAGCAATTAAAAAGAGTGACGACCAGCACTCAAGAAAATGGATTTACTATGAAATAAATGAGAACAAGGGTATAGCGATATCTTCAAGCAAGATAGGCAAGGTGAGCGTTGGTATAGCGGTCTTTCTTTTAGCAATCTTTGGAATAGCATACTTATTTGCATCAATGCCTCAAAACATTGTTGCATTGAATATAGGGCCAAATTCAACAATAAGTGCTGGAGCAACAATATTCTCTATTTCCGATGCACCAACATTTTACAATATAACGTCGCTTGACATAAATATAAGTAAAATTGAGGTGCACAGCGCAACAACAGGAAAATGGTATAAAATAAATGTAGATAAAACGTTCAACCTCATAGAGCTTAGAAATATATCAAAGGTTATTGTAGGTGCAGACCTGCCATACGGCATTTACAATGAGATTGTATTAGATATAGCAAATGCGAATGCAACAATTAATGGCGAAGTTGAGAATGTATTTATACCAAGCAAAAAACTTAGAATAATAACCACATTCAATATAACAAACAACTCAACAAATGCAATAAACCTAGACTTCGATTTAGAAGATTCGCTGCACATTACTGGCAATGGTGAAATAATAATGACTCCTGTTATAGGGCTTAGTTATTATCACGGGCCTTTAGAGGTTAGGGGCTTTATACTACATAATGCAAGGTTTAGCAATAAAGAGATATTTGGAATGAACGAAAATGGTTCAATGGTACTAAACAGCAGAATAGGTTATTGGATTGCGAAGAGAGGAGCTAAGATAAGAGTAATAAATAACACATACGGGGTAGTTTTGGTAAGAACCCCAAGTAAGCTTATCATAGGAAGTCTGGGCAATTTAAATAACTCTATCAAAAATCTTACAGTTCTTGAAAACAATATAACTTGTATTGTGAGAGGCAGATTTATAGTATGCAACTCTAACGAGTATATAAATGCCGATAAGATTGAAGATATTGTAAATAATATAAGCAACATCGCTAATCAAACAGCAAACGCGAGCATAGAGATAAACTATACTTTAACAAGGATAAGATCAATTTACAAAAGTGCATCTGAACCTATATTCTCATGCAATACAAACAGCGATTGCTCGCTTGTTCCACTTACATTTTGTCAAGATAATCTACCAAACCAAGTTGCATGCATCAATAGCAGTTACTACCAAGAGTATATGTATTATTATCAAAAGCTTAAAGAGCATGTTCCTGTAATGTGTCCTATGTTTATAGTGGCGGGTTATACAACATGCTCTTGCATACATAATATGTGTGTTCCTGTATACCACGGCTCGCCTATAATACCTTTTAACTCGTAGCTATCTAATTTTAAAAAAATAAGTTGAGAAGCGAGCTTGTAAGTTAGGATTTAGTAGTGGTGCGCTCACAAGTCGCCGAAGCTCCCTGTCTACACGCCCACCCTATCAAAGCCATGTACTATGGCCACCCTAAGTGTCTCGTTTCGGATGCGGCTTCGTCCTTAGATGCTTTCAGGGCTTATCCGCTTAGCGCGTGGCTACCCGGCAGTGCCAAATGACAACCGGTAAGCTAGAGGCGCCGGTTTCCTGTTCCTCTCGTACTAGGGAAACCTTATCCTCTGACACTAACACTTCCAGTAGATGTTACCGTCCTGCCTCGCGGCGGACTTAACTCAGCTCATGTAGGTCTTTAATGGACGAGCAGTCCAGCCCTTGGCGGCTCCTGCACCGCCAGGATGACCTAAGCCCATATCGGTGTATCAAACGGCTGGGTCGATATGTACTCTCACCAGCCACGAACCGGTTACCTCTAGAGTAACTTGTTTGACAGCTTGGAGCCCCATTAAAAGAGCTTCCAACGTTCGTTAAGCCCCTGTTTCCAGTCTGCATCCCCCGCTTTTCGGGATACAGTCAGCCCTGCATTTGCCTTTGTGCTTGACAGTGGGTTTCCAACCCACCTAAGCAGAGCATTGGTCACTTTCGTTTCCTTATCGAAAGCAACCGCCCAGTCTAACTACCCACCTGCAGCTGTCCCATTTCTGGTAAGTTGCGCGGCAGGTACAGAGTGGTGTTACAGGGTCGCTCCACATGAGCCGAAGCCCATGCTTCGACGCTCCCACTTACGCTTTGCAGCACCCACAGCACAACAACAACAGGCTGTAGTCAAGCTTCATAGAGACTTCATTTCCCACTGGAAGTACGTGGCATGTTCACCACGCAGTGAGTTCACCGGATCCCAGATTGGGACAGTGGGGGAGTCGTTACGCCCTTCATGCAAG
Organism: Microcaldota archaeon; assembly: GCA_046536795.1. Lineage (GTDB taxonomy): Archaea > Micrarchaeota > Micrarchaeia > Micrarchaeales > CABMGC01 > JAGDYD01. The sequence continues at coordinate 121,070 of JAWDMB010000002.1, forward strand.
TCACCTATTAAGTGACGAGGTATTACGCTACCTAAAGAGAGTCAGAGTTACTCCCGCTCTTTGCTAGCGCTTCGCTCCGTTGGAAGGGAGTTTCGCATACTAGCGGTGAGCAGGCGTCACCCACTGTACTAAGCCTTACGACTTTGCGGTGAGTTGTGTTTTAAAGAAACAGTCGCTCCCCCCTAGTTATTGCAATCTGCGCTTACCCAGCGCAGACATGGCTTCTCGAGAACTTACGCCACCAATTTGCCGATTTCCCTAACCTGGGTTCTTCCGCCACACCTTGGCCTTCTCAGCCAGCAGCACCTGTGCTGGTTCTAGGTACGGTTCGGTATGATCGTTGTGGATTCCCTTTTCACGGGCCCAGGAATTCAGCCATCTTAGAGTTCATTTAGCTGCTTCTCCTCGTAATGAGACTCCACAGCCATTTGCACTTCTTTGCAGGCCTATCCCCAGGCGTCAGAAATCCACCTTGTGTCGCCACACCTACATACCGAGGGCCTGAATATTAACAGGCTTCCCTTTTGCAGAGTAGTGATTAGCTCCCTGCTTAGGACCGCCTAACTCCCCGCTGACGATCATGGCGAGGAAACCCGTGTGCTTCCGGTGTACGGGATTCTCACCCGTATATTGCTGTTACTAACACCAGGATTTTCACTACTATACGGTCCACTCGATCTCAAGACCGAGCTTCTACCCATATAGTACGCCCTCCTACCCGTGCTTTCGCACGCTAAGGTATCGGTACCTAGTTTAGCCCCGTCCATCTTCAGAGTGCACTTTCTCGATCGGTACGCTATTACGCGTTTTTTAAAGGGTGGCTGCTTCTGAGCCTACCTCCCGACTGTCTAAGAAAGCGCCCTCCTTCAACACACTCAACTAGGATTTAGGGACCTTAACCTTAGTTACTATCTTTGCAGTCTCGCTGCACTAGCTTACCCAATGCAGCCGACTCCCGGGTTCTACGCAGCACGTACATTCGGAGTTTGAAAAGAAGGTGGAGCCTTTCGACTCCTTACCTTCTGATCGGTAGCTCTACCGCACGTGCAAGCTCGCCCGAGGCTATCCTGAAGATACTTCGGAGGGGACCCGATATTGCCATGTTCGAATGGTCTATCGCCCCTACCCGCGGGTGACCCAACAGGATATACCATGACAGGTTGCGGGCCTCCATCGAGCGTAAACTCGACTTCGCCCTCCCCGCGCGTAGCTCACAATGGCTTCGGGTCGCAAATGAGTGACTTAGGCATTTTCATGCCCAGCGCCTCGTTGCCTGCGCGCTCTCGCTTTCACTACGCGGAAAGCTTGCCACTCAAATGCACTCCCTGGCTCTTGCTTCAAGAAGAAGGACATGACATTAGTCCATGCCCGTCGCTAGTGCTTAAGCATTTCGCTTCCAGGCACTTCATTCCTTTCATGCCATATCTTCTTGTAACCACCTAGTTTCAGATCTTTTCAGCCCCACGCGTGTGGGTTCTTTTCAGCTTTCGCTCGCGCTACTTGTTCGCTATCGGTCTCTAGTTATTATTTAGGGTTGGAGTTTAATGCCCCCATATTCGCTCGACGTACTCAGGCCGAGCTACTCTTTCGCAGCACATCCAAAGCAACTTCGCCTACGAGGCTATCACTCTCTATGGCTGCTTTTTCCAAAGCATTCGGCTCGCTGCTCTGGACTTAAGCTGCACCACATCTCCTAACTGCTTGCGCAGCGGATTCGGTTCGCCCTCTGCCGCTTTCATTCGCATTACTAACGGCATCGCGTTTGCTTTCTTTTCCTCCGGGTACTAAGATATTTCAATTCCCCGGGTATGCGTGCACCACTATTCATAGTGCACAATTCGGTAATCCTAGGTTCAAAGGCTGACCTGCGCCTACCCTAGGCTTATCGCAGCTTGCCACGACCTTCGTCGCAACTAGAGCCAAGCCATCCACTAGGTGGCTTATATACAAGCTCGCTTCTCCTCAAATCAATCATGCAAAGCATGATATCATAAACTTATGGATAGTGAGTTTAGAAATGTACGATCATAGCATAAGAAGCGCTCTCGGTACATTGCCTCTACAAACTCACGCCACCATAAGAGCACCAAAGTATATTTTATTTATATAGATTTAAATACTTTACTCTTTGATTTCTACAAGTTTTATGTTCGAATTTAGATGTTTTTAACTTAGCTTATGAAGGCGAATAATTCTCAAGAAGATAAAATGCTGGATGCTCACCATTGAAGAATGATACTGAGCCGATAGCAAGAGCCTTAGTCTTATACGAATCCTTATCATATAGGCAAAGGGTAGTGTTATAAGGGTTTACCATGCACCAGTAGCCATAATCTAATACATAGCAACTAAAGTTTTTCTCAATGCTTGCAATTGTACTATTTCCTGAACCAAGATAGCCTATCTGCATAGATGCCCTGCCAACCTCAAACCATATGTCGGGAGTAAAAGAAAAGACGAGGCAGTTTGCAGGCACTTTCTGATAATTGTGATAGAAAAACTCAATTGTTGGAGCGATAACGCTTTGCTGAGGCATCTCGTTTACATTTAATGTAATAAGACTAAACAGATTCACAAATGGATATGCAAAGAATATTGCAAAAAGGATTGCTACAGAAGAATAAAATATAATGTTATTCTTTGAATTTTTCCTATTTGAGCTTTCTATATTTTGATTTGAGTTTATTGCTAGTTGATAAGGCTCGTTTTCATTGACCTGCTTTTTGTGCTTAAGCTTCAAAGAAATCCATCCTACTATCTTAGAGAAATAAAGTGAAGCGAGGATAACACCAATCCCCGCAAGAAGCGAGATCTCAGGAGTAATCTGAAGCATAAACCTTGAATCAACACCAAAGAGCGCAGAACCCGCATAGAATAAAGCATAGAATATGAAATAGGCTATAAACCAAAGGAATAAAGTAAAGAAGATCTCAAATTTCATCTTCTTGCTCCACTTTTGAAAGAAGATAAGGATTGCTCCAATTATTGCAAAAAAGAAAGAAAAGGGTGGAAAGACTGCTGGAAAATAAGCTACATAGTTGTAAGATCCTAGAAGATAGTTTAAATTAGTTACAAAATTATTTGGAAAGTAAGAAAGCGAAATAGCCGATTGGTTTGAAGGCTGCCCATAGCTTTGCGTTGAAGCCTCTATGCCTATATAGATAAGCTGCGGAACCATTAATATAAAGAAAACCAATGCAATAAAAGTGATTTTTGGATTTGTATTTAAGATATTGTATAAATCTTTAGCCTTCTTTTTAATGGAGCCTATGCCTTCATAATCAAACACAAATAAAAGCAGGAAGAATATGCCTAGAAGAAGTATAGCTTCTGTTCTTATGTAAAGGGTTATTAAAAGCGAGGAGAGAAACATTATTAGTGTGCTTATCTTTTTTCTGCGCATAAACAAGGTGAAGAAGTAGAATGTAATTATAGAGAAGCTCATGAAAGGTAAGTCAGGGTCTGCTTGCGTTCTAGACCATATAAGAAACTCAGGCATCATTGCAAAGATTAAAGTTGATGTAGTTGCTATATCTTCCCTCCTTGTTAGAATATACGCAAAGAAGAAAAAGGCGAAAACACCTAGCGTGCCAGCAAAAAGCTCTGCACCATATGCAGTGCCTGTGCCTATTCCAAAAAGTGCAAATGCTATGGCGAGAAAATATGACCAACCAACAGGATCATGATAAAGAACGCTATGGTAACAAGAGTTTAAGTAGCCGGTACCCATCTCACACCAAAGCATAAGACCATGCTTGAGTATGTTAAGTGCAATCCCTTGATAGATATTTTCATCAAAATAGAGTTCTTCAAATGCTGTAACATACCTAAGTGCTATAAAAAGGAAAAAGATTATTATTAGTAATAGCGCCAAAAGTGAACGTTTGCTTATTCCTTTTAATTCACCGATTATCTCTTTTCTACCTATTATTATAGATGAGATTAACAAAATAAGCGCTACTGTGACAACAAAGGTGAATGAATAACCAAGGATTAAGTCATAGCTCAATTACTTCCCCTTTTTATTCTCTACAAAATAGTCACCAATGAACATATATTTTGTGCTTGTCTTCTTCATTGTTTCTATCGCATCTTCTGGGCTCATCACTATCGGCATGCCATGTATGTTAAAGCTTGTATTCAATATTACGCCATAGCCTTCAAGTTTTTTTACATGCTGAATAAGTTTCTTATATGCTGGGTTTTCATCACCAACCATATTTGGCCTTGCTGTATAATCTACATGTACAACAGATTTCATAGCCTCTCTCACTTCTGGCTTTACAAGATATGCCATTGTCATGAATTTATCATAGCCTTTTACATCTTCAAATAACCTTTTTGCTTCGCTTAAGAGCAAAGAAGGTGCAAAAGGCTGGAACCATTCTCTCTGCTTAACATATAGATTAAGCTTGTCTTTAACATCATCAGAGCTAGCCTTTGCAAGTATACTTCTGTTTCCTAGAGCTCTTGGGCCGTATTCCATTCTCCCCTGGAACCAGAAAATATAATTATCTTCATCGATGAGCTCTGCGGCATGCCTGCTCTTGTCTTTATCATATTCATATACCAAATCCTTCTCTTTCTTCAATGCAGCTAGTATTTCATCTTCACTATATTCATTTCCAAGATAAACGTGATCAAATTTATAGCTGGTGATACCATTAAGAAGGTAATTTGTATACATCGCTGCACCCATCGCCATACCACCATCACCCATGTGTGGAAATATAAACCATCTCTTTAGCTTTTCGAGCTGCCTTACCTTCATGTTTGCTTTTACGTTAGAGAATGTGCCACCAGCCATAGCAACGTCGCCAATGCCGTATTCATCTAATAGATTGGAGAAGAATTTCACCATTATATTTTCAAGAAGCTGCTGAGCCATATAAGCAAACTGCTCTCTAGGCGTATTCCACAATATTTTATCGAGCATCTTTAGCTGCTTGTAGAAGTGGTATTTTGCTATTATGTTTGTTCCTTCTACTTTGAAGAAATCCTTCATCTTATTAGCAGAGAAATCAAAAGGATATGAATAGTCAGCCATCGCCATTACTTTACCTTCATCTTCAAGCTCGCGCATGCCAAGCAAATATGTTACCTGCTCGAAGAAAATACCGATTGAATCCTTTGAGCTTATAGTCTGATGCCTCTCGAGCTTTCCATTCTCAAATGTGCTTACAGAGCCGCTAAGCCCATCACCGAGCCCATCTAGTGTGACAACAAGCGCTCTATTGAAGCCGCTTGAAAATGCTGCTGTTGCGGCATGTGAAACATGATGCTCAACAGCATACAGTTTGAATTTTTCGAAGCCCATATGCTTTAATTGCCTCGAAATTATCGCCTTGCTCACAGTGCCGCAAAGAGGCCAAATTCCAAATTGCAAAAAGAAATATCTAAGCCACCTGTTGAACTGTTCGAATGGTGGTTTAGGTATCTTCCTTCTTCTGTACAAGTAATGATACTCTTTTGCATAAGGATATATTCTCTCCAAAGTTTTTGTAAGCTCGGTTGTAGGAAATGCAATAACTTCTATATCACTGGGCTTCAAGCCTACGTATTTAAGTGCAGCGTTTATCGAATTATAAGGAAACTTTATCTCAAGCTTTCTTTTTGTAAACCTCTCTTCGTTTGCAGCAAAGATTATCTTATTATCTTCAAGAAGCGCCGCTCCTGAATCATGGCCGTCCCATAAACCCAATATATACATAGCAAAACCCCATCTATAGTTTAGCTTATCAAAAGTTTAATATCCTTTGGTATATCACCAATTATGCTTGCCTCTTCATCACAGAAGGTGTAGTGCTTTCTATCATCTCCTTCTATTATGCTCATGTTCTTTTCTATTATCTTTCTTAATTCGTAGCCATCTTCCCTTATGCTTCCCAGCTTCTTGTTTACAAGTATTGAAGGATATATATTACCGAAGCTATCCATATATATTGAAGCTTCTCCTATAAGCCTCTTGAAAGGATTTTTGCCTGTCTTAAGGTATTCAAGCATACCTTTTAGATAAATATATTCGCCAAGCACAACCAAGTCTAATGTAAAGCCCATCTCCTTCTTGTAAGCCTTTATTATCTCTTCGACCTCTTTTATCGCCTTTTCTCTATCAACAAGTATATTGTCGTGAAGCGATAAGTTATTGCCGTAGTAGCCTTCACTTACAGCACCAAGATTTAGATGAAAATCAATTAGCCTTACCTCTGGAAGGTCTTCTTTTACCTTATTCACAGTCTCTAGGAACTTGCCTTGATTTAGCCCAATCATCGTAAATCCAAACTTAAAATCGAAGTTTTTGTTTGCTTTTTTTATCTCAGCAAACCGCTTGTAGAGTGCTATAACCTTATCGTAATTTCCTTTTACCCCTCTAATTTCATCTTCAAGCTCTCTGTAGCCATCGAGTGAGAGTGTAACAACAATCTTTTTGTTAAGCTTAAGCATCTCATTTATCTTATTTACAATGAGATCATGATTAACTAGGGAATTTGTTGGAATCGTTATCGCATAAAGTTTCTTAGAATAATCTGCAAATGCTTTTGCTATATCTACAAGATCGCTTCTCAAGAAAGGCTCGCCCCCCGTAAGTTCAACTATAACAAAGCCAGGATTAGCGCGCACAAAAGCACGTATCTCATCTATAGTAAGCTCGTTCTTTGGCTTTAGTTGCCAGATATTGCAGTGCTTGCATCTAGAATTGCAGTTAAGAGTTACAGCAAAGGTAAGCTTATAAGGCTCCTTTGGCCTAATAACATTTGACTTCAACCCCCTACCCAATAAAGAAAGCAAACCCAAATTATCGCCTATATTATAAAAAGACCTTATAAGCTTTAAGCTTAATAAATAATCACTACTAAATTATAATTTAGGTAATGAAATGTCTAAAAAGCTTATATCAGTGATTATACCAACATTGAATGAAGAAGAGAACATAGGCAAGGTCATAGATGAGGTAAAGAGCGAACTTGATAAATATGGCTATAAATATGAGATAATTGTTGTTGATGGTTATTCTCAAGATAAGACTGTAGAGATTGCAAAAAAGCACGGCGCAAAGGTAATTTTTGATTCTGTAGGCAAAGGCTCTGCACTCAGAAAAGGTATGAAGTATGCAAAAGGCGATATTCTTATTTCTATGGATGCAGATCTTTCAAACAAACCTAACGAGCTCAGGCTACTAATCTCTGGCATAGAGATTGGCTATGATGTCTGTATGGGCTCAAGGTTTATTGCGGGCGGTGGCACAGAGGATATGCCACTACTTAGAAAGATCGGTAATAAGATATTTGTTATATTAGTAAATTTATTTTTCGGCACAAACTATACGGATCTTTGTTATGGATATAGAAGCTTCAGAAGAGATGCATTCAGGAAATTAAACCTCAAAGAGGATAAGTTTGGAATAGAAACAGAGATAAGCATAAAAGCTGCAAAGCTTGGATTAAAGGTCATGGAGGTGCCAAGCTTTGAGAAAAAGAGAAACGCTGGCACAGGCAAGTTAAGATCATTTAGAGATGGATATATGATATTAAAGACTATTTTCAAAAACCTTAGAGATAATTAAGATTTGTGTTCCTGCTCATGTACATGCTCTTCGTGCATATGCTCATGTCTTTTCTTGTCCTTTATGGACTTTACTAAAAGGAATATGGCCATCAATAATATTATTGCGATAATTATTGCAATTATTTCCAACGGAGATAAAAACAAGCTCTTTGCAACATATGGCGTTATTGAGAATGTTACCATGCTTGAGTAATGCAGATCACTGATATTAAAGCTTGCAACAGCGGCAGAAGAATAAGACGCGCCGGTGTTAGGCGATTTTAGTTTGAACGTGAAGGTTTCGTTTGTATATGGCTGGAGAGTGAAGCCATAGCTCTTATTTGATATGAATGGAAGGGTAGGCGGAATAATAAGGAATATTGTGCCATTTATGGGTGTTCTCGCTGCGTTAAACAATGAAACATTAACAATTATCATATTCTTTAATGGCGTTGTCCTAACAACTTCATATATCGGAGAGACTGTTGGCTTATTAATAAAAACAAGGCAAGGAAAAACAGCACTAAAGAATGAAAATCCCTGCTGATATGTTACATAAAAAGCGTCTACATACGAGCCATTAAGCCCAAAATTAGTAAGCTTAACGAACAATGTTTTTTCCTGACCTGGTGGTAGCACACTTATAGCATATGACGTATTAATTGGTGTTGCACCTTCAACTATCGGAGAAATAATAAGATTGTATGCAGAGTCATTACCAGAATTAGAGAGAGAAAATACAATTGAGCTGTTTACAAGAGTAGCATTGCAACTGCCTGTTAATGTAACCGTGCCAGCGTGTACCAAATTAAAGAATATTAAAAATGCAAATATAGAAATAAGGATGTTAGACTTTAACATAAAAACACATGTTTTTAATTAATCTTAAATTTTATATCTTTTACTTCTATCAGCATAATTCTTTGTATAAGCACTAGGTTTAAGCACACTTACAATATAATCAAAAGCCTTGTGCGGGTCTGAGTTAGCACCACAGGAATATATGTCAACAGTTGCATAATTCTCTTCTGGCCATGTGTGTATAGCGATGTGGCTTTCTAAGATTATGGCTGTAACAGAAACACCGCCGTTCTTACCATTGGCTCCTTCAAATCTAATTGATGATATATCTACTATATGCATATTTCCTAACTTTGCCGCTTCTATCACTATTTTTTTAATCAGCTCCAAGTCCATCAGCTTGCTAGGCTCATCAAAATAGAGTTCACCATAAACATGCTTTCCAATAACTGTAGGATTGGGATTTTCATTCATCTCATCATGGCGCTTTAGCTCGTAGAACTCGTATGTACTTCCATCTCCCCTCAACACCTGCTTTAACTCGTATATATATTTGTTATCTTCTTTGTCACTTTCCATTTTCATCAACGTTTTAAATTTTACAAAGAAATAATTCTTAGAATAAGCTTAAAAAGTTTCTTAGAAAAGGTTTATATTTCTTTACATTTTTAGATATGGTCTTTTAAATCTTTCGAAAAAAAGTAACCAAGGGTAAGATAAGCAAGTTTAGCGGCCGTGAAGTTTGGCGCTTCAAGGTTTGGTATGGGGCTAAGTTCCACAAGATCTAGCCCTACAAGTTTCTTCTCTTCTGCTAGCCCCTTTATAATTTTTATAGTTTCATCGAAGCTTAACCCATTAGGTTCTGGTGTACCTACACTTGGCATAATGCTTGGATCTAGAACATCTAGATCAATTGTAAGATATATATTCTCTGTTGTGAGTTCATTTATAGCATTAATTGCATTATCGATATCTTCGTGCAGTGAATCCACAAAGAAGATACGCTCCATGTTTGCATGCTTAGCATAATCCTCATCGATGCTTCTTATGCCTACATGCACTATGTTCTCGAAAAGCTCTTTCGCCCTTGCCATTACTGTCGCATGCATGTATTTGCTCCCGAATAAGCTATCTCTAGAATCAGTATGCGCATCAAGCTGCACTATGCTAATATCGGCACCCACATTTTTGAAGGCTCTGAGCGCACCTAGTGTAATTGTATGCTCTCCACCAAGAAGCATCGGTAGCTTTTTATCGCTTAATATAAGCCCAACCTCTTTTTCTATTCTACTTATCATGTTTTCAGGAGAGCTGAAATCTGGAGCAAGCTCATCTGTTGTATATATGCCTATCTTGCTGATATCAGCACCAACTTCATAACTATATAGTTCAAGATTTCTACTTGCAGTAATTATTGCGTGTGGTCCGTATCTTGCACCAGATTGATAAGAGGTTGTTGAATCATATGGTATAGGCAGTACCACAACCTTTGCATTCGCATAATCTACCTCATCTAATCCGAACAAATTATATTTTGGGAGAGTATTTAATGGTTCCATGACATCAAACGAGATATTGATATATAGTTAGAAATATATTCTTTAAGCTTTTGATTAGTATAGGTTCCATGAAAAAGTATAGTAAACCTATTGCGATTTTAAAGCTTACAAGGATAGAACACAGCATAATGCTTGTAATTGCTGTTCTTGCAGCTGAGCTCATTGTAAAAGGTCTGCCAAACCTATTTATGCTCCTAATGAGTATAATAACACCTGTTTTTATAAGCATGGCCTCTTTTGCGATAAATGACTATTTTGATATAGAGGTTGACAAATTCAACAAGAAGATGCAGAGGCCACTTGTAAATGGAAGCCTAAAGCCATCAGATGCAGTTTATGTGACCGCTATAACCCTTATGATTGGCATAGGGGCAAGTGCGTTCATAAATCTGTACTGCTTTGCAATAGCACTTATTTTTGGATTACTTGCAGTATTATATGCTTACAAGATAAAAGAAACACTTTTTTGGGGTAATGCGTATATAGCATTTTCTATGGCTATACCATTCATCTTTGGCAATTATGTTGTTTCGATGTCACTTAAGCAAAGTATTATACTGATAACGCTCTTGATCTTCTTTAGTGGCCTGGCTAGAGAGATACATGGTACTATAAGAGACTTAAAAGGGGATATAAAGATAAGGAACGTAAAAACATTGCCAAGAGTTATGGGTATAAATGGAGCTGCTGTGCTTGCTCTCATATTTTACTTAATAGCAATTTCAATTAGTATATACCTTTTTATCTACTATGAACCATTTAAGTTAAACCTTATTTACATTTTACCAATAGCAATAACTGATATTATATTGCTATATTTGGGGATAAAATATGTTTATGAACGGAGTGAGAAATTCTACTCATTTGCGAGAAATGCTTCGCTTGTTGCAATGGGCATCGCCCTATTGGCGCTTTTGCTTGCACCTCTATTAAGTATAGAGATATGAATAATTTTATTATCGCTTTCTGCCCTTAACATGCATTATCTGTTTATTACTTGCACCTTCTTTGAGTTTTTCACTTTGTGCATTGCAAGGATTTCTCAAAAGCAACAATATCAGAACTATAAGTATAGCAAACAGCACAATTAGAATCATAATAAGCATTGAATAAATTTGCTCTATCTCGCTTGAAATATTATTATAGGAGTATGTTTGATTTGGCTGTAAAATAAATGTACTGTTTATGAGCTTGTTTGCGCTACTGAGCTTCGAAGCAAGAAGTGCAAGCGAATAGGCACTCTCGAGATTACTCTCATTTCCTGTTATATTGTATTCATTTATATAGAATATCACCGATTTTGCAAATTGATTTGGCCATATACCATAAGTTGCATTGTTTATTAGCCCTTTTTCTATGCTTACATATTCCGAAGAAGTATAGTTGTTTATTGTGGGCTTATCTAATATGCTTGCATAAATACCTGCATATATTGCTGCGGGATAATCTCCGTTGTTATAGAAATTTATTGCACTTTGGAGATAAATGCTACCTCCAAACTCACTTGCATTCTGTATAAGCTTAGATGCATAACTCTTTAGAAGAGGTGATGACTGCACAGGTACGCCGCCTATGCTATTTGCAATACTATACATCTCGCTTGCCGCAAGACACCAGCCATAGGCTTCTCCTGCAGTGTATAAGCTTTCGAAAATACCATCAGACGTTTCGCTACTATTTAGTATAGTGGCTGCATTGCCTGCTGTTATGGTACCAAGCTCCTGCCTTAGCTCACCGCCTATTACATACTCATAGTTTGAATTGGTCATCTGCGATGGAACAAGAGATGAGCAAAACGTAGAAACATTAGAAATAAGGTTTGCCGCTGCGGTTTTATTTGCATTGTTTGCGTTAGCAAGCATAAATGCCTGTGGATAGATTAGAAAAGCAAGATCGGCAGCTGTATATAAATAGCCTTTCTTTGATATTGCAGCATATTCCTGCATTGCATTTGTTAGCTCTGATTTTATAGTGGAGTAGTTATTTGGTATATCAGCAATCGACTTATTTATAAAACCAAATGTAAAGCTTGTGAGGTTTTGAAAGCTGCTTAAGTTACAATATAAGCAAGATAGATTTGCATAAGGAATTTTATCAACATGATAGTTAGTATAAATATTGTAAGTTAAAGGATGTGGTGCCATTAAGCCTGTTGCATATGCAAAAGCTTGAGATGCATTCTTAACCTCAACTAATGGTATTCCAAAAGTCTGCTGAGCAACATAATATAAAAGATTTTCAAAGCTTCCATTCTCAACATAAGGAACAAGCACAAACTTTAGATTGTGCATTTTTGCTGCGGCCACTTTATCATATACACCGCCTATCTCACCAACGCTGCCATCTGGGCTTATTGTTCCTGTAAGTGTAAAATCGTGTAGTAATGGTTTATGCGAAAGCGCAGAGATTGCATCAAGTGTAAAAGCAAGCCCGCCACTTGGCCCAGATACACTTACATTTTTATCCTCTATTATATAAGAGAAATTGTAATCACTCATATTTAGGCCAAGGTATTTGCATGCATACTCTACCCCCGTCTGTGCAGAATTTAATGTGCTCTCACCAACAGATGAAGGGCCGCTTATCGTCACCACGCCATTTCCAGTAGTAACATTTAGATAAAACAAAGAGAGTATACCCTTGTTTGACTGTGTTAGAACTGCTGGAGCATATATATAAGCACTACCCACAAAGCTCGCGTATGATGTTGAGAGTAAGAGCATTGCAATAAGAGCAAAAGTCAAGCTAATATAATTTTTCACAAGACCACCACTGCTTATTGATTTATTTATCTTTTATTCTTTTATTCTTTTACTTGGCATTTTCAAAATCAGATATCCTTTTCTGCTTAATGCTATTAGTTGGCTTCTTAATCCTATTTAGCATATCAACTATACCAAACACGCCATCGTAGCCAGGAATTAAATTAACTTTTGAAGTCCTTATATTTTCTATAGCTTCTGCAAGGGTCTTGTCTACCTCTTTTATAGCTTCTATATCTTCATTGAGTAGAACATTTATCTCGCTTCCGAACCTTTTTAATAAGCTAGAGTAAAGAGACTTAACATATTGAGTACCCCTTCCTTTGTTAGTAATGTATGAAAGCACCTCTATGAGTGGCACAGCATATGTGAATCTAGATGCATTTTCTGGCATGAAGCCATCCGGCCTGTCTGCTAATTCAAGAACCCTGTGCAAAACCCCTATTACCAGAGGCTTACCACAAACAGGACATTTATTGCCATATTTCTTTGCCTCTTCGGGACTCATTGAAACATTACAGTTTCTATGGCCGTCATAATGATACTTGCCCTCTTCAGGATAATATTCTACAGTAAGACTAAGTTTTCTATTATCTTTCTTCATTATCGCCTCATTTATCGCTTTATAAGAAGGTTCTTCTAGTTCAAAAACGGTCATCTCTCTACCAATATTTTGCGCTGAATGCGCATCGCTACTTGAAAGAAGAGAATATTTGTCAAGTATTGATAATCGCCAGTTCATCTTCGGGTCTGATGACAAACCGGTCTCTAGAGCATGAATATTTTTCTCTTGCTCAAGATAACACTCTTCAAGTGAGTTGAACATATTTTCGCTTCCCATGCAACCATAAAAAGGAGTCCAATTGTGAGCAGGGTATATTAGTATATTTTTATCTATCGACATTATCTTTTCTACAAGCTCAGCAGGATCAACATTTAGCACAGGCCTGCCATCTGCAGCAAGATCACCGTACTTTGAAAGAGTATCATTTATCTGCGCTGCTGTATCAATAGATGGTGCATGCAAAACGTGGTGCACTTTCTTGATGCTGTTTTCTCTTCTAAAAACTGTAGATACTTCTACAGTAAGAATAAACTTCATACCTTTATATTCATATAAACCTTCTTCTGCTGGCTTCAACTTTTCTTTGAGCTCGTTAAACCAAAGAGGGTGGGTAAAGTCTCCCGTACCTACAATATTAATACCTTTGTTTCTAGCGGCTTGCGCTATTCCGTCAAGGTCAAGAGCCTCGCTTGTTGCCCTCGAATATTTGCTATGGATATGAAAGTCGCAGTATAACTTCATGAAAATCATTTGCTCTTCTCAACGCCATTTTTTGGACATATATTGCTTATAACGCACTTTGAACATTCAGGCAACACACTCTTGCAAACAGCATGCCCATGCTGCTTTAGCACATATGCTATGTTGTGCCAGTATTTTTTGTCTATACTCTTCATAAGGTCTTGCTCTATAAGCTCTGGCTTTGTGTTCTTGCTAAGGCCTATTCTATATGAAAGTTTTATGACCCATGTATCAACTGGTATACCTTCTACTTTGTTGTATGCATTGATTAATATTGTATTTGCAGTCTTTCTACCTACGCCGGGAAGCTCCAGAAGAGACTCCATAGTATCTGGTACTTTACCATTGTATTTTTGCTCTATTATCTTGCATGCCTCTATTATATTTTTTGCCTTGTTTCCTGCATAGCTTACCCGCTTTATGTATTTTATAAGCTCTTCTGGTTTAGCTTGCGCATAATCGTGTGCTGTCTTATACCTCTTAAAAAGCTCGGGCGTTATCGCATTAACCACTTCGTCATGCGTTTGAGCTGACAATATTGCGGCAACAAGTAATTCTATAGGTGTTGAAAAGTTTAAGTAATATTTTGCATTTGGGTAAGTCTTTTCGAGTGTTTCAACTACTTTATCTACCTTATCTTTGCTAAGGAGCCTAAACTCTATAAAATCACCCTAGTTTATAACCAATATCACGCACAAATTTGCGTCTTTTACTTTTATCTTCTTCGCTTTCCAAACCTTTTGCACTCTCACCATCTGCTATGCCAACAATAGCTTTTCCCTTTATACCGTTTGCTATGAATACTTCCACATCGTTTGCTGTTGCGCAGTATAAGTTTACAACTTCAGGCACCGCTTTTATTGCATTTACAACATTTATTGGGTATGCATTTTTGAATAAGATGACAAATGTGTGACCAGCGCCTATGCTTAATGCATTTCTCTGCGCCTTTTCGATAAGCTCTTTATCATTGCCTTCGCTCCTTACTAGGCAAGGACCACTTGCTTCTATAAACGCTACTCCAAACTTAATATTGGGCACTGAATTTACCATTGCTTCATATAGATCTTCTGCCGTTTTTATAAAACCAGCATGCCCGATGATAAGCTGTTCATCGGGATTCTTTTCTATTTTTATAGAATTAATTTCCATAGCATCACGGTGTAACCCTAGTCCTATCCCTAGGGAAGAGTGAACACTCCCTTATATTAGGCATATTTGTTATCTTCATTGCAAATCTCTCCAAGCCGATGCTCCATCCCGCATGAGGCGGTGCGCCGTGCCTAAATGCATTTATGTAAAATTCAAAATTCTTTGGATCCATTCCCCTCTTTCTTATCGCTTCCTCTAAGAGCTGTGGTATGTGTATTCGCTGTGCGCCACTTGAAATTTCAAGCCCTTTATAGATAAGGTCAAAGCTGTTTGAAACTTCCGGATCCTTCTCGTTAGGCATCGTATAGAAGGCGCGCACTTTTGTTGGATACTCTTTCAGTATTACAAAATCACCATAAAGCTTTGCCAAAAGCGCCTCGTGCTCTCTCTTAAGATCTTCGCCGAACTCAATATGCAGACCGTTTTCATTTATCTTTTTTATGGCATCTTTGTATTTTACCTCTACGGGCTTTGGAATATCTAATGAAACACCAAGCGTTTCTAGCTCTTCTGCGTTTCTCTTTTTAACTTCTTTTATTATGCTTAAACCTACTTTCTTGAGCATTCTTATCGCATCATTGTGGTCTGCAAAACCCATCTCTATATCCATCTGGGTTATCTCATTCAAATGCTCTGTTGTATTATGCTTTTCGGCTCTGAAGACAGGAACGATCATGAATACCTTATCAAAACCGCCAATAACGGCAAGCTGCTTGTAAAGTTGGGGAGATTGTGACAAATATACTGTCTTTTCGAAATATGTTACTGGAAAAAGGTCTGTGCCACCTTCTGTAGCGGCCGCAACAATCGAGGGCGTTCTTATTTCGGTGAAGCCTTCTTTGAGCAGTGTATTGCGGAATGCTTGCAGTATTGTAGACTCTATCTTAAATATTGCTGAAGTTTCTAAACGCCTTAAATCTATATATCTATATTCAAGCCTAACATCAAGATCAGCAGGCACCTTGCCTGTAACCTCAAAAGGAATCCTTCCGGAAAGCGGATTTAGATTTATTACCTCTTTTGGAATGATTTCAAAACCTTTCTTAGCCTCAGCATTTTTGCTAACTACACCTTTTACCATAACGACGCTTTCCTTAGGCAGATCCATACTTCGCATTAATTCCTTGCTTACTATGCCCTCTTTTGCTGTTACCTGAACTATACCTGTTTTATCTCGAAGGAGCATAAATATTATCTTCCCTATATTTCTTATTTCGTGCACCCAGCCACAAAGAGTTACTTCTTTGCCATCAAGCGTTTGATCTAGCTCATTTACGTAGTGCGTTCTAAGCAATTAAACACCCAATAGTATATATCAGCAAAGTTATATATTTTATTCATCATGTTAGAAAGAGATATAAACTTGAGCTATAAACTCATATTATGCCTAATGTCTCAACAATAATGCAGAGATATGCTGTTGCTGTTTCTGAAGAAACGAGTATTGCAAACGCTGCTAAGCTCATGAAGGCAAACAAGGTCTCGCTCATGCCTGTATTAAAAGATAAAAGGCTTGTAGGTATAGTTAGGGAGAAGGATTTAGATAGCTGGAAAGGCGATAAAAAAGAGAAGGTAAGCAATATTATGGAGAAGCCGATATTTGTGCTACCAACCGATGAAATAGATCAGGTTTCAAAAATAATGCTCAAAAGACATATAACTAGGGTGCCTGTAGTAAATAACGAAAAGGAGCTGATCTTCTTAGGCATCGTTACATCTAGCGATGTGGCAAATGCAATAAAAATTGGTATTTAATAAAAATAAAAAGAAAAAGAAATTACTTTGATAGCTCTATCTGTATTGCACTCACTTTTGACTTTGTGCCATCTTCATTTGTAAGCTCTTCTGAGCTTATTGAGATGTTGCTTACTTTCACATCTGACACAAACCTGTTCCTTGCTATCTCTGCTACATCTACCGCCCTAGAGATTGTATTGCCTCTTGCCTTTATTGTTACTTTCTTTGCTCCATTGTTGAACTGCGTTACCACAGCAAGTACGTAGTTCATTGCAGGCTTCTTGCCCACATATATTACATTTTCTGGAATTGTTGATTCTTTCTTTTCTTCTTCGGCCATTGTTTCACCTTTTTGTTTCAGCATTTACTGCAAATTTGAGATTTATATTGAAATTAATATTAATTATTTTACCACAAAATGATTTAATAAACTTTCTATCATTCACCTCTTTCTTCAACAGGCAAAACAAGCGCCTCGCTAATGGATTTCCTTGCTATTTCGTTTATATGCATCTCTTTAAGAAGCTCTTTTATAATTTTAATATCAGCATTTGTTGAAGGCTTTCTAGCATTAATTACACATACATCAGGATAGGGCTTTATAGAAAGCTCATATGTTCCTATTTTTCTTGCAATACTTATTATCTCTTCTTTATCAAACCCTATAAGGGGCCTTAATATAGGCATATTTACATTAGCTTCTGATGCTGCTATGTTTGAAGGTGTTTGCGAAGAAACCTGCCCAAGGCTCTCGCCTGTAAAAATAAGTTTTGCTCCTTCTTTTTTAGCTACAAGCTCAGCAAGCTTGAAAAGAAAGGCTTTAAACAATACATGCGAGTATCTGCCCTGCTTATCTGCTTTTGCTACAGCAACTGTGAAGTAATGAGCAGGTATATAATATATTATAGGCTTAAGACCTTTTGAATATAGGCTAAGCTTAGATAAAATCATAGGTATTTTGCTCTCTTTTAGCATTTCTGGATCTGCAAACTGGTGCACATGTAGATATATTGGCAGAACACCCCTCTTCATAGCGAACCAAGCACATACAGGCGAGTCTATACCACCAGAAAGAAGAATAACACCCTTGCCGCTTGTACCAACAGGAAGACCACCAAGCCCCTTTATGCTTTTATCATAAATATATGCATGCTTTTTCGTTACATTTATGAATAAAGTGCCATCGTATTCATGGAGAGACGGCCCCACGCCTATGCTCTTTGCAACTTTAGAGACCTCATTTATGATATCAAGAGAATTGAAGCTAAGCTCCTTGTATGATCTGTGCGCAAGTATTTTAATCTTTTTATAGCCTCTTGAAAGAAGCAGTTCCTTTGCAACGCTGGTTATTGAATCTATATTTGGCTCTGCCTCATATGCTAGATTAAAGCTGCTTATTCCGAAAAGATAGCCAAGCTTCTTTAAAATATTATTGGCGCTTGCCTCGTTGCTTGGCCTAAGTATAATCCTATCATGTTCTTCCTCTATGGAATAAGCTTCCCCTTCGAGCAGCGAGTTGAGGTTTGCTTTAAGCTGATTTATGTATCTTTGCTTATTTTTGCCGCGTAGCCACAGCTCGCCATAATGAACTAATATTACTTGCGCTTGCATAATAAAAATAGGAAAAAAGCCTATTTATCTCTTATGATAAGTCATATAGAAAAAATTAAATATAAATAAAGAAAAATAGACCTTGTAGCTGTTATTAAACATACCTCTGCTTTTTCTTCATACTTGCTGCTAGTGTTGAGTTCCATTCAGTCTTTGTTGTTTGTTTACAACAACTGGTGTAGGAATAGGGGTCTGGCCAGTTTCCCTCTTCTGGCTGGTTGGTGTGCTCAATAGAGGAGTAAAGATGAATTCTTCTTTCTGTTCTTTCTTTTCTTTATTTAACGCTTTTGAAACACGGTGAGCAAGTTTATGTATGCCCTCATCTATTTCCCCTGCTATCCTTGTAAATGCGCGAACAAGATGTTCTTTTATCGCTTCTGAAATATGGTCATTATGTTCGGCTTCATTTATTACTCCCGCTACCCATGTTACCCCACCAACAAAAAGTAGAGGGACGCCGAGGATAGCCAAACTCATACCGACTAGGCCAAAAGCCGCCAAAGGAAGATAATAAAAGCCCCCGAGAAACAGGGCAGCACCAAGAGCACTTATCACCGCGCCGACAATCCCGATTTTCTTACCGTTTTCGCGCAGAGCACTGTGATACTTTTCATTTTGTTTCTCTTCTTTCGATACTGACTGCTGCTGCTTAACTACCGATTGCTCTGGCTGCAGCACGGTTGTTCTGTGTATAGCTTCTAATGTCTCAGCTCGCTTCTTCTGTTCTCCTTCTGAAATAGTATTTTGAGGCCCAGTACCTTGCCCTTGCCCCTTCGGTCCTCTTATGAAATCCATTAAAGTAATCTTAGGCCCTTGCTCTTTCTCCTGTTTTGTTTCTGAGGAAGCTCGATTTCTGTGTTTCTTCTTCGGTTCTGTTCTCTCTTTACCTCCGGCGCCTTGCTCCTCCAACGGATAGCATATCATCTTCACTCCGGCACCTTGCCCTTGACCTTCAGGATAAAGCCACTCAGTTAGAGTCTTTTGTTTAACAGCCATAATAAAAACCTCTTTATTTTGATAAAATTTATATTTTAACTCATATAAATAGCTTTTTTTAGTTTTGTTTATAAAAGGGATATTAGAAATTTGGACATCGAAGGTTCTCCAGAACATAAGGAATGGCAGCTTTGCAAGAATCTCTTACTTAGGAATTCCACTAGCACTTTATGGCCAATCATCCGCGTTCTCTCTGATTATACGTCCCAAAAGCGCCATAACTAAACCAGCTATCCATATAGCAAACCACACCTCAAATAAATTATGACTAGGGGAAAGATGGTGCACAGCATCCGTTAGACCAGCAATATATGATGAGAAAGCACCATATATAGTAGATATCACCCCAATATCCCACAGAATTCTGCCTAAGGTAAGATAACTTCGATAATATTTGAGCTTCTCCTCCCTCTTCTCCCGCAGTTGCTGTATCATCTGGTCAAATTCTTCTTCCTCTTCTTTCTCTGCGTTGCGCAAAGAGGCTAATAGCTCGGGCTTTTTTGTTTCTGAGTTGATCTGTGTATTCCCATTATCATTTGCCTTTTCCTTATTCTCATTATTATTCACCTTTTCCATAAAAACCACATAACCATCTTTACTTCGATAAAGTTTTTATATAACCTTTATATAAATACTTTTCTTTAGTTTTGTTTATCAAAAATAAGCCCAAATGCTTTTTTTGAATATAATCCTGTTTTGTGCTTTAAAGCTTTGCTCTTAGATCGCTAATTTTATTCTTTGGTTCATCTTTTGATAACAAACACCGAATAGGTTTTAGATGCATTAAGTTATAGCTATTTTCGCAAGTCCTATGATTGCTATTGGTTATTTCATTAAATCTGTTGGTTTTTGCTGCATAGGCATCGTTTGCATAACTTCTCTAACCTTCTAATAACTTAATGCTTGCTTAAACTTTACTTTTTTATGCCTTTGCTATGTTCTTAAATTTAAGCGTGTCTAACTTCTTTAGGATTCGGCTTCTTATGATATAATAGATCAAACTTCATGCACCTATTTGAGCAATAGTACTTTATGCTACCGTTCTTCCTTACAAACATTATGCCCCTGCCTTTCTCTATTTCCTTAGAACAGTATGAGCACTTCATAGGCTCACCTTGCCTTTATAGGCTTTGCTTCTCTTGTCGTGTCTGGTATCCTTACCTTATCTCCGACCCTCACAAAACCGATCATGTTGCGCCTTATTACCCTTCCTTTGTCGTTGCCTTCCAGTATTCTAACCATCACTTGTTTTACCTCACCAAATATGCCGGTTCTGGCTTTGGATACTTCTACTATCTCTCCCAAGAAGCCTTCAAATTCCTTCTTCTGCTCCTCACTCGTTTCAGCCATTAAAATCACTTCTTAGAACCCTTTTCTTTGGGCTTTTCAGCAACTTGTTCCTTTTGCTCTTTTGGCTCTTTCTGCTCTTTTACTTCTTTGCCTGTAATCCTAGAGACAATCTCTTTTATCGCACCCTCTGCTTGGCCTGCCTTCTCTATCGCTACCGAGGTGCATGGAACATTAAGCCCAACGGCCTTTCCTAGAGCCTCTTTTGTAGGCACATAAGCATAAGGGATCTTCTTCTGCTCACATAGAGTTGGTATATGCATAACCACCTCTTCAGGTTCAACATCCTCTGCTATAACCACAAAAGTGGCCAAGCCCCGCTCTATGCTCTTAGTAACTTCGTTCGCTCCTTTTCTTACAGCTCCGCTCTGCTTTGCTAACCTTATCGCTTCTATTATTTTGTCAGCTACCTCTTTCGAAACTTCGAATTTTACATAAGATTTTGCCATATAGACACCTCATCTCATTGGTGCAACAATAAGTTGCATTAACATTGGTGTAACAACAAGCTGCATTAAATATTAATATTAAAATATAAAAGCCTTGCCATACTGAAAAGGAAAAGCCGGATTTATTAAGGGCCAATTTATTATGCCTATTAAAAAATATTAGAATTATTCGGCATATATAGACAAATAAAAAAATTGCACAAAAATTTTTTAAATCTTGCAGTCTAATCGTTTTAACATATGCTCACTGAAACTTCTAAAGTGACATTATGGTCACTAAAACTTCTAAAGAGGATGTAGATGCTGCACTAAAAGAGCAACTACGCAAAGATGAAGGACAGAAAGAGCAAGTAGAGAAAAGGGCAAGAAGGCCAAAAAAGAATACAGAAGAAATAACCCAGATGACCAAGCTAGTAATGGTTGGGGAAATCCAAAAAATATTTGAACAAGCAATGTTGATAATTAGGGATTTTCTTACCAGCGACACGCAGGTGCTGGCTATTAACATAAAAGGTCCTACTGGTGTAGGAAAAACTTCACTTGTATTTTATATGGCTGAACAACTCGGCAGAGAGCTAAATATGAGGGTCCCATTTGAGCTCGCACAATGCAATCAAGCCCAAGACTATCATGAGCTTCTAGGGTATCAGAAAATCGCATACGAAGGTGATAAACTTACTACACAATTTGTCGATGGGCCTATATTAAAAGCAATTAAGGCTGCAAATGAATATGGCATTGCTATATTATTGCTAGACGAGGTAAACGGTTTGGCTCCAGAAGCTCAAAAGCTTGTCAATCCACTACTTGACGGTAGAAGCATGGTCAAATATGGTGATATAGAAGCAAAAATCTATAAGGGAAAGAAACTTATAGTAATAGGCACGATGAATGAACTTCAGTCCGGCTACTATGGAATAAGTCCGTTAAATCTCGACCTAGAAAGGAGATTTGAATATACATTTATTCTACCATATCCAAACCCAGAGGACGAGTTTGAAATAATAGATAAAATGGTTGGCGGAAATACTGAAAGCAGCATAATCAAAGCAGCAATTAAATTAGCAAATCACACAAGAGATGGAGGTAAATGGGAAGGACCACCAATATCAACTCCTATGCTAATAGCATTTATTTCAGCATTCGAAAAGTTCTCTAAAAGCAATATACCGAATGCACTGATGGAAGCTTTCGAAGTAAGTATATTAAATCACTTCGATGAACAACTCCGTAAAGCTTTAATAGAAAAAGCGGTTGATGTTGGGTTACTACCCCCTGAGGACAAAAAAAATAATGAATGGTAAAAATGGATTATTTATTAAAGGATATCTTGAGCAGAATTTTGCAAGAGATAGGTTTATTTACTAGTTACTTGTGTTTGCGAGAAGGGAAGGATATAGATATAGACTTTAGTGTAGAGTACTCCAAAGGAGACTACCTTGGCCTTACAAAAGTAGATGAAAATGGCAGAAGGACCATCGTTTTAAACTTAGACAGGAATGAATTAAAATATGGCCCACATTATGAAAGCAAAATAAGGGGAGTAATTTTACACGAAGAAGCACATAATATGTTCACCCCTATGTCTTCTCCAAAGGATTTACTTAAGTTGTTTAAACGTCTTTCACAAGAGTTCCCAGAGATTCATCCTAGAATAATAGAGTATGTGGTAAACCTTGTAGAGGATTACAGAGTAGAATATCTATTCAAAAGAGAATATCCTGGAAGCGTAAGGAACTTTTCTGATATATACACAGCTATATTAGATGAATTTGCAGGGAAGTATAATCCTAATTCTGTATTACATCTATTATATCTGGCAAGGATGACTACCGCAACAGAACACCAAAAAACATCTGATTTTGAGCATATGATTCCTATAAAAATGAAAGATTTATACTATGAATTTGTTAAAAACATAGAAGAAACAACAGGAAAAGGATTTGATTCTACAGAGACAGCAGCAAGGAAAATACTTGAGAAGATTAAGGACTATGCCAAAGAAGATAAAAGCATTTATAATGAAACAGAACTTGACAATTTAGAAAAATTACCTAAATTGTTTGGTGGTTATGTAAAGAGTAGGATAAGCACAAGCGGCAACTTGCCTTATTACATAGAAGAAGCTTTCAATGAAGCCAAAAGAGAGCAGAATTTAAGACTTAATAAAAATCTGAAATTTGAGAAGAGAGGATTTAGCGGATTAAGGTCCTCACAGCCAGATCTTCAAAAGGGCCAGGTAAATGGTTATTACTCTTATGAGCTACGCAAAACATTAGAAGAGTACTACGGCGGCTCTAGTTTAGAGACTAAAAAATCTCTATTTGGTGGCAGATTAAATGAACGAGAAATCATAGATCGCTTAGTAAGAAGAGAGCCGCTAGCTGGGCCTAATGTTTATCTCTATGAGATAAGAAGAAGTAGCGTTAGGGGTACAGATCTATTCATATTAGCAGATACTTCTGAGAGCATGAGTAGAGATTTAAAAGGGGTAAAAAGTGTGCTTAGTACTTTGGTCGAAACTACAAAAGGCTCCAGATCTATTAATATCAGCATCTTTGGCTTTCCAAGTGCTGGAGGATATTTATATGATATAAAACCAGATGAAGTAAATTCATTATCAGTATCTGGTGGAACGCCTTTGGCGGATGCACTTGAAGAATTGCAGCGCGAAATGAAAAGAAGGGTCTCTTATAACCCAGACAGAAATTATCTTTTATTCATATTAACGGATGGTATACCAGATAATCTTGAAAAGGCCAAGATACAACTAAAGAAAATGAAAGAAGAGGGTATAGAAATAATTATTATACTGACGAGTGAGCCTCCAGAAGATATAAAGAAAGCGTTTGCTGAAAACAGAGTAATTTATTTAAATCTAAATCCAAGTAGAGAGATAGATATTGGAAGATTTACAAAAGAACTTAACAAAGAACTTTTAGAGATTTTTATGAATAGGAAATTTGGAAAACAAAAAATATACTAAAAATTTTTGTTGAAAAGTCATATGCCTTGTTAGTCCATAAACTGCTCAGGCTTTGGAGGCTCTGGTGGCTGGCCCTTCCTTGTTCTTATCTCTCTTACAACCTTTTCCTGTAATTCCTTTGGTAGCTTCTCAAAGCCAGCATACTCGAAGTACCATATGGCTCTGCCTTGTGTTAAGCTTCTAAGCTCATTCGAAAAGCCTTTTATTACCTCTGCAACAGGCATCTTTGCTATTATTGTTGCCTGCTCGTTCTCTTGCTGTATCTCCAGTATTTGACCCCTCTTTCCCTGAAGGAATGTTATAACGTCTGATAAATATTCCTGCGGAAGGTTTATAGTAAACTTCTGCTTAGGCTCTAACAATACAACCCCCGCTTTTAGCATGCCAGCATAGATAGGCCTTCTAATTGCTGGTATTATCTGGGCAGGACCTCTGTGCACAGGATCCTCGTGTATTGTTGCATCTGTTATCTTAACCTTTATCCCGGAGCATTTCTCTCTAGCCAAAGGCCCGTCGTTCATCGCTTCCTCAAATCCGTCTATAAGAAGCTCCATCACCTCGTTCATGTATTGAACACCGTGTGTTGCATCTATGAGAACGCTATTATTTGAAACGTCTACAACCCCCTTCGCATCTTCTCTTGGCATACCAGCCTTTACCAGATCTTCTATATACTGCTTTCCTTTTGGCTTGCCCTCCCTTATGCCACCATTTTCTATAAATTCTTCAACACTCTGCTCCAGTGGCTCGACTGTAATATAAAACCTTGAATGCTTGTTTGGTGATTTACCTTCTACATTCTCAACCTTGCTCTCTATTGTTTCTCTGTAAAGCACTATAGGCTCGCTTGTTATTATCGGTATTTTATACTCATCCCTAAGCTTTGTTTCTATAATCTCAAGATGTAGCTCGCCCATACCTTTTACAAGGTGCTCGCCTGTTTCTTGATTTAGCTCAACCTGTATTGTTGGATCCTCTTTTGAAAGTTCCATAAGAGCTTCGATAAGCTTTGTTGTATCTCTTGGGTCTTTTGCTTCTACAGCCTTCGTTACAACTGGTTGCGAATAATGCCTTATCTGTTCAAAAGGCTCCATCTCGACCTCGCTTGCTGTATCGCCTATTGAAACATCTTTCAAGCCGACAAGTGCAGCTATGTTGCCCGCTGGTATCTCATCTACAGCTACTCTATCTGGACCCATATACAAGCCAACTTGCTGAACACGCTGTGGTTCTGATTTGCCTGAAATATATAGCGTTGTTCCTTTTCTTACTGTGCCAGAAAATATTCTTCCAATAGCCACCTCGCCGCTGTGCTGATCGTATGTAATGCCAAAGATCACCATTGCCACTTTGGCATTTCTGTCTACATTAACCATCGCCTTTCCTATCTCGCTGTTAAGGTCGCCATGCCAAAGGTGTGGTATTCTATATGGCTGTGCTTCTTTTGGATTTGGCAAATGCTCTATAATCATTGAAAGCACAGCTTCATCTATTGGTGCTATCTCTTGCAGCTTCTCCTCTTCGCCAGCTGCTGTAAGGGCAAAGATGTTTTTGAACGTTATTTTATACTTTTCCATTATCCTCTTAGATATAGCCCATTTCTTGTACGCTGATCCAAAACAGACACTTCCTGCTTCAACACTTACAGTCCATTTATCAGCAAACTCTTCAGGCGCATACCTCTTTATGAGCTTGTTTATATCATTTATAAGATTGAGTAGCCTCTCATAGGTTTGCTCTGGAGTTAGCCTTAGCTCATTAAGCAGCCTATCAACCTTATTTACAAAGAGCACAGGCTTTGCCTTTTCTTTGAGCGCTTGCCTCACTACAGTCTCTGTCTGAGGCATTACACCCTCTACAGGATCAACAACAAGTACTATGCCGTCGACAGCGCGCATTGATCTTGTAACGTGGCCACCAAAATCAACATGGCCCGGAGTGTCGATAAGGTTTATAATATAATCCTTTCCACCGTAGTCAAATGCTAGAGATATGTTTGCTGACTTTATTGTTATCCTTCTTTCTTTTTCTATCTCATCATAGTTTGTGTAGAGAACCTCACCAGCCACGCTCTTTGAAATTATACCTGCTTTAGCGAGAAGAGTATCGGTGAGTGTTGTCTTGCCGTGGTGAACATGAGCGACTATAGCAACATTCCTTATCCTCTCTGGCTCATCCATGATCTTTGCTACTTCCTCAGCAACAAACTCTTTTCTAACCATAGTAACTACCTCGCGCTTCTAGCCATACGCTCAGCATCAACACGCTTCTTTATTGCGTAGCTTTCTGGGTTCTTTGTAGAAGCAAGAATAAGCTCATTTGCTAGCGCCTCCGCAAGCCTTTTTCTGTTCTTGAAGCTGCCTGTTATTGCTGCGAGCGCAATGTTCTTAAGCGCCACATTAAGCCTTCTAAGCGAGCTAACGTCAACAGCAACATTATAGTTTATTCCACCATACCTTACCCTTGTGGTATCCTCTATTGGTGCCGCATTCTCTATAGCATCGACTAGAACCTGTATAGGATTCTTGCCTGTCTGCTTATTGACTATATCAAATGCTTCTTCAACTATGTGCATTACTTTTATCTTCTTTCCCTGTAGCCTACCCTCTGTCCTTATTACCTTGCCACCAATCTTTTTGCCTGTTCCACCGCGCATAAGCTTATTAATAAGTCTTTCAACAACATTCACGTGAGAGAAGTAATAGCTCTTGTTCTTTCTTCTACCAAATGTATTAGGATATTTCATGGGAGTAAGCACTATATAATCAGCGAGGCTTGCGTCTGAGACCACAATATCAGAAAAAGAGTACTTGCCGAAGAGAAGCTGCTCTGCTGTTTCTATTTTTCTTACCTTCTTCTCCTTTCCTTCCTTACTTTCTTCGCCTCCCTCTTTCGCCTCTTTTTCCTCCTTCTCTTTGCTTTCTTGCGCCGTCTGCTCTTCTTTGCCTGCTGCCTGCTCCTCTGCATTCGCTTTCTTTTTAAGCTGTCTTCTCTTCTTATAATCAGCAACAGCTTCTTCTTTTTCTTCTTTTATAATATTAGCATCTGCCATAAGATTACCTCTTTGGCTTCTCTTTCTTACCTTTTACAATCTGTCTCAAATCAACGCCGTTTATAGCAATAACCCTATACTTTAATCCAGGTATGCTACCCATTTGGCCTCTTTGAGAACCACCAAGACCCTGTATTGTAACCTCATCGTGCTCATCTATGAAGTTTATAGCACCATCCTCAGGCACATAAGCACCAACAACTTTGCCGTTCTTTATGAGCTGCACTCTAACACATTTTATAAGACCACTGTGTGGCTGCTTCTGCTGAAGCATAAACTTTTGAAGAACAATTCCCTTCGCCATTGGCACGGGACCCACAGGATCATACTTTGCCTTGAGCTTGAAGAACTTTCTTTTCCACCATTTTTTAAGCATTCTATACTTTTTCCTCTTTTTTATTATTTCTTTTGCTGCAAATTCTCCTCTTGGCACATAAACACCTAATAGTTTTCATTGAGTATATTCGAATTGCCCTGATCTATAATAGCTAGCGCATTAACAGAATAAGGCTTTCCGCATATAGTACCAAGCTCAAGCGAATTTTCATTGAATTTTATAAGCTTGATGCCTGCTATATTGCACATGTGCACTATATCATCGATTATATCCTTTTTGCCTTTTGTTGCAATAACCACTGCCTTAGCCTCTGAATTGCTTATACTCTTAACTACCTCTCTGTAGCCTATCGCCACCTTGCCCGTATCTACTGCGAGTCTTATATCTCCAGCTAGATCAGCCATAAAACCACAAGCGCCATTTAATAATAGACTGAAAAGATTTAAATAATAACGATAAAATTGATTAGATATTTTTACACAAAGATATTTAATACTTGCTAGTTTCTTATGATCGTTTGATTACAGCCAGCAACTTGGCCGAACTGACCACTTATTATAAGCTTTAGATAGCCAAGCACGGGCACCCTTGCAATAACGTAGCCCACAACGCTGCTCTCGTTTGGTATATAGTTTGCAAACTCTATATCTAAGCCGGGGTTGTTATCACCCATTGTAAGAAAATAATAATTGCCGCTTACATTCAATATCGCATAAAGCCTGTGTATAATATCGCCAGAGAAATAATCGCGTGGTGTAGTTCTATATACTATTATAGGATTGCTAAAGTTTTGAGCTATTGTTATATTATTTATTGTTATGCTTGAGGTATATACTATATTATACTGCCTGCCGCCCACAATTACATTGCCTACCGCATAATTATATTTTATCAAATTATTATCCTGAGAGCTAACAAAGCATCTGTATATCTCGCCGCTTCTTCTAAGATAGATATAGTTGTAGATGCAGTATGTATTGTATAAGCCTATATTGTAGCTAGAACCTATTGGTATTATTGAGCTTATCTTTGATTTGTTTGAATTGAAATAGGCATAGTAAGCGAGAAACTCTCTATTCATATTGTTTTCCATATTGGCAAAAGCGGGCTCACTTATGTTTATTATAGGCACATTATGGGCCTTTGCAAATAGCACAGGATTGCCTATCCCATGCAACACAACCAGATCACCTCTTTGCAATGCTGGAAGCATGCTGCAGCTAGCGACAGTATCGATGGGTGAGCTTGTATTCAATACAACAATAAGCACAAGCCACAAAAGAAGCACAGCAAATATAGCTATGCCTATATCTATTATGCTCTTAGCTTTTCCCTCTGTCTCTATACTTATCTTTGCCTCTAAGATTAGTATAACTATTATAAGTAAGAAGATGAAAACGCCTAGCAGAAAAGAGTTGTGCAATGCGTATATTATTATGAGAATAGCGAGCAAGAGGTAAAATGGCCACATGGGCATTTTTTGCTTTCTCTTGCCGCTTTCATTCCTTGCTTCTTTCTTTCTTTTACTGCTTCTTCTCATCTCCAACACTCATATTGTTTACAATGCTTGAAACCTGCAAGCCAAAGATTTTTGATTCACCATTGACCTTTGCAACTCCTATAGCAGCATCAGCATTAGATATTAAAGTATCGTTGTGGCTAACAACAATGAATTGCGAATCTGCGCTTAGCTGCTTCAGCAATTGCGATAATTTTTTGGAATTTTCCTTGTCAAGCGCAGCGTCTATCTCATCAAATATATAGATAGATGAAGGCTTGTACATATGTATTGCAAACACAAGTGTGAGCATAAGCATAGAGAGCTCGCCGCCAGACATGCTCTCTGCGCGCTTTGTTACATTGTTCTTCGTTTTTACCTTTATCAGAAGCTCACTGTTGAATGGATCTCTCTCATCGCTGAGAACAAGCTCGGCTTTATCATCAGATATGTAGCTATATAACTTTGAAAAGTTCTTGCTCACAGCATTGAATGTTTCCATGAATATATTATACTTCTTTGTGTCTATCTCTTCTATCATCTTTAGTATAGCTTCTCTTTCATTCTCAAGCATCTCGACCTTTGACTTTGCGTCTGCAACATCCTTCTCTTTTTCTTTGTATATCTCTGGCGCCTTTAAGTTAACATTTCCTAGCTCCTTTAGCTTCTCGCTTAACACTGATGCTTCTCTTTCCATCTCTTCTATCTTTCCGTTAAGTATTTCTATTTTCTCGTTTGCATAAACGCTTATTTCTGCACGCAAATCGCCGAGTCTTACCTCAAGCTGGCTCCTCCTCATCTTCATTTCCTGAAGCTTTGAATCTATATTGTTTGATTCACCAATAAGCTTGCCCTGCTCGTTGCTGAGCTTTGCTATCTCGCTTTCTATCTTTTCAAGCTTTTCGTATATTCCTTTATTAGCCTCTCCACTGCTCTTTATCTTCTCCTCGAGCTCCTTCTTCTCGTTTAATAATGCATTCATTCTTGCATTCTTCTCGCTAATGAGTTGCTCTATCTGCTTGAGCTCATTCTTTTTGCTCAATATCTCTTTGTTAATCTCTTCTAGCCTATTGCTTAGAAGCTCGTTTTCTTTTATGAGCTCTGCTATCTTTATCTTAATAGCCTCTGCCCTGCTGCGCTCTTGCTCTATTTTCTTGCGCTCCTCTCTGCTTAAGGATTTAGCAGCACTCTTAACAAGTGCCATCGATTCTTCATATAGCTTGTTTCTTTCACCTTTGAGCTCGTTTAGATCTTTCTTAATACTTTCTATGCTACTTATCAAGCTATCTAGCTTTGAGTGCATAGCTTCTAAACTTTTGCTAGCTTTTTCAAGCTCAAGCCTCTTCGCATCGAGCTCATTCTTAGCTGCTTCAAGCCTTTTGCTTTCGTTATCAAGTTCAAGCTTCTTGTCATCGAGCCTTATCTTTGCCGTAGCCTGAGCCTTCCTAAGCTCATTTATCTTCGAAAGTTGATTATTTATAGAAGTTGATATGCTCTCTTTCTCATTGTTAAGGTTTTCTATCATTTTTTCAATCAGAGTAAGACTAAGCTTTTTCTGCATGCCACCTGTTACTATACCTGATTGCTCTACCAGATCGCCTTCAAGCGTTACATACCTATGGCCTAGGCCAAAGCTCTTTGCTTTGCTTATATCGTCGATAAGATAAGTATCTGAAAAGATATACATGAACGCTTTTTCAAACTTCTTTTCAAACTTTACCAATTCTATTACAGGCTTTAGCCCATTGGGCTTTTCTTTGCCACTTATAGTTATATCATTCAATGGTATGAATGTTGCCCTGCCTATCTTGTTCTCGCGTAGATACTTTATAATCTTGTTTGCTGTTTCTATAGAATCGACAACAAAATACTCAAGCCTGTTGCCAGCTGCGGCTTCAACAGCATATGCGTATTCATTCTCATAAGATAAAAGCTTTGAAGCCTTGCCAAAGAAGCCATCCTTCTCGCTGAATTTTGAAGAGAGAATATTGCTTATATCGCTCCCCTGCCTGCTCATCGCACGCTGCTCTTTTAGCTCTATTAGCTTAGCATCTATCTCGCCGGCTTTACTCCTTAACTCGCTAAGCAAAGCCTCTTCCTTCTGCTCTGCATTAGCAAGCTCTTCAAGCTCTTTATTAAGCTTCTCTATCTCGCTCTTTATCGCATCGAGTGAGGAATAATCTATATTTTTTGCAGAAAGCTCAGATTTTAGCGATTCATATTTGCTACTTTCAACATAAAGATCTGCCTGTATCTTTGCAAGCTCAGAACTCTTTTCTTGCAACTCTTTCTCCTTGCTTTCTATCTCTTTTTCTATCTCTGCAATCTTTTCTTCTATGTTTGTATCTTCTTCGCCGCTCGGCATATCCGGAATCTTTATCTTTGCAAGCTCAACTCTCATATCTTCTACACTTTTTGCATTTATAGCCAACTTATTCTTTATCTCATCCGCCTCTTTGCTCAATAAGCTTATAGAATTGCTTGCATTCTGCTTATCCTTTTCCAAAGCTTCAACCTCGACATTTATCTTTACAATCTCGCTGTTTGTTGCCTCGAGCCTTCTGCTTATACTACCAATAGCTTCTGTACTTTCGCTTAGCTGTTTAGTCATATCCTGCCTAGCAATGCCGAGCTCTGATATTTTCTCGTTATAGTTCTTTATCTCTTCTTCTATCTTCTTCTTCTGCGAATCGAGAGAAAGTATATTCTTGTCAAGCTCTTCGATCTCATCCTTTACAATTTTCTCCTTTCCAACAAGTACGCTATAGTTTAACGCTTTTATCCTATCATTCATACTTATATATTTCTCAGCAGCCTCTTTCTCTTTCGCAAGCTCCTCAAGGAAGCCTGTTCTTTCATTAAGCATTATCTTTGCTTCACCTATCTTCATATTTACCTGATCCAACTCCTTAAGAGCTTCCTTCTTCTTGTCCTCGAATTCCTTTATGCCAGAAGTAATCTCTATAAGCTCACGCCTCTCCTTTGGTGAAAGCTCAAGCAATTTTGTTATTTCACCTTGGGTTATTGTATTTGTTTCATTTGCATCCATCTTGTAGCTTCTCAGAACCTCTAGTACTTCCTGCCTTGTCATGTGCTTGCCATTTAACTTAAATGCACTTTTGCCATCTGCACTTGCTATCCTAATAAGCTCCATGCTTGTATCTCCATCGAACTGCAGCTTCACATAAGCCTTTGGCGTGCTTCCTTTCTTAGCCCTGTAGGAATCGTTTATTAGATTCTCTATTTTGTCTACTCTAAGCCTATGCAAAGCGTTTTCTCCTAAGCCAAATAGGAGTGCATCGCATATGTTGCTTTTGCCGCTTCCGTTAGGGCCTACTATGCAAGTAAAGCCTTTGCTAAAAAGAAGGTCTGCACTCTTAATGGATTTGAATCCCCTAATGCTCATACCTTTCAAATAAAGCATCGCTACACCGGCCGCGATAAATTATTGAGAATAAAACCTTTTATAGCTTGCCTTCCTTTGACTTGCTAAGGAGATGCAAGGATATTATAGATTCTATGCTATTTGGTGTTGCTATACCTATAAGCCTATTGTTCTTAACAACAGCGACAATGCTCGAGCCCCTGCTTTGCATAATTGAAAGAGCGTCTGCTAGATGCATGCTTGCATTCATGCTGAGTATTGGCATAGAGGCGTCTTTTACATATATAGCATTTCTTGCACGCCCACGTCTGTAAAGCTCAACAATTGCATATACTTTTCCGAGGCGTGTTATAACAATATGCTCTTTCTTCTCAAGAAGCTCTCTATACAATTCTTGCATACTCATCTCTGGCTTTACTAGCAAGAAGTGCTTTGAAGCAGCATCGCCGAGATGCAGACCACTCGTGTTCTTTTTAATTTCTGCACTTTCAGCTTCAGCTTGTGCTCCACTATAAAGGAACATCACTATGATAATATTCCAGAGCGCTATAAATTCCCTATATGATAGAGAAGAGCTGCCAGTAACTAGAAATATAAAGGTTGCAATTAGTATTATACCCATTAGATACTTGCTCACCTTAACTGTAAGCATTGTAGCATCATAAAAGCTTCTCTTCCTTTGTAGAAAGCTTCTAAATACGCGACCGCCGTCCATAGGAAATGCTGGCAAAAGATTAAACAAGCCAAGCAGTATATTCATCAAAAACATTATCTGCATTGTTTGTAACAATATTCCGGGTGGCAGCAATGTTGTTATAATGCCAAATAAGCCACCTAGAAAGAGGCTCATTATAGGGCCAGCTATTGCTACATTAAACTCAACTCTCGGGTTTATCTTAACATCGTCTATTACAGACATGCCACCTATAGGAAGCAAAATTATCTTACTAACTTTTATGCCATTGCGTATAGAAGTTATAGAGTGCGCAAGCTCGTGCAAAAGCACGCATATGAAGAGGAGAACCATAAGAATGAAGACATATAGGCTTATTAGCAGGGTGAATATAAGCAAGAGTATGAACGTCCAGTGAAGCTCAACCTCTATGCCAAAGACCTTGCCTATCGTTGGAGAAGAATTCATCAGCTCACTTATTATTTAACTACAAAAAACAATTTATATTCTCACATTTAATTTCTTAATGGTTCCTATGAAGGTTAGTGTAGTAATTCCTGCATTAAATGAAGAAAAGTACATTGGCTACGCTTTCGAAGGTCTGAGCAAGCAGAGCTTCAAGGACTTTGAGGTCATAGTAGCAGATGGCGGAAGCACAGACAAAACAAGAGAGATAGCCAGAAAATATGGTGCAAAAGTAGTTATAGAAAGAAGAAAGGGCATTGCACGTGGCAGAAATGCTGGTGCAAAGGTGGCAAAAGGAGATATATTAATATTTTTAGATGCTGATACAAAGCCCTCGCCAAGGCTTATAGAATCATATGTAAAAGGCTTAAAAGGAGATGTTATTGCTGCAACTGGCCCAATATTACCTTTGGAGAAAACAAAAAAGAGCATAACGTGGGGCTACAAATTTGTATCAATATTATTTGTTAAGCTCGCAATAAAGATAGGCAGGCCAACGATAGTCGGCTCAAACTTTGCAGTAATGAGAAGCGCTTTTGAAAAAGTAGGTGGATTTAACAACAATCTAATGACATACGAAGACTGGGACCTCTCAAAGAGGCTTAAGAAGTATGGAAGGATTATTTACATAGACGATGCTGTAGTATACACAAGCGCAAGGCGTATTTTTGCATGGGGCATACGTGGTTTCTTCAATTTCCATGTAGGAAACATTATAAGGTATAACCTGTTCAAAAAGCCAAAAGAAGAATATGAACCAATAAGATAAATCGCATGCGGATTTTAAAAAACTTTTTCGAATGCAATCTCCAGGCGGGCTATTCTTTTTTCTCGGGTTTTATTTTTCTTTTTCTTTTGCTTGCCCTTTCTCTTTGATTTCCTCCTTCTCTAGTTTTTCGCTCGAGAGTGAAAGCATGTCCATTCCATACTTCACTATTCTTCCTGCAATACTTACAAGAATTAGAAGCACAAATATTGCTATAAGGAGCATAAGGAATCCATTTACACCGAGGCTCTGGAGAAGACTTGCCAATGCACCTACTGCTGCACCTACCGTGTTTGAGTTATAACTAGATAGGCTTGAACTTATAGATCCAGAGATAACATTTGAATAAAGTAAATACGCCATATAGAAAACAAAGAGAAGCAACAGCACACCAAGCAATACAAGCCCGTAGCCAATGTATCTAGCACCAGTTTTAGCACCCATAAAATCAGTATAAATACAATGCTAATGTTTAAATTATTTTTCAGACATGGACATTGTAGAAAGATAAGCTAGTCCTTCTCCGCTTGCTTAATACTTTATTCACTTGTGCTGAATGCTGCTTTGGGCTTTACTACTTCTAAGGGGTCCCATTCTATATATGCAAAATACTCAGGCTGCACATCTCTATAAGAGACACCTTCTGAACCATATCTATTTACTAAAAAGTAACTTTCTCCTGTAAGATATTCCAGAATCTCTTCAAGTTGGGGCGCTATAACTGGTACTTTTTCATGCATAAGTGCTTTGAGCATAGCCAAGTACGTTTTATAATACACCGGACTTCCAGCAGAAATAACAAAGTATTTTTCACCGCTTAAATACTCTGCAAGCATAGGCGGAACTAGAGATAAGCCAACAAGCCCTAAACCTGCCACTATCTCAAACGGATGCGAGCCTGCAGGTATATTGCTAAGCCATTTGTTGAATTGCTCGGCGCTGTTTGGATCTTTTATATTAAGCATTCCGCCGTGCCTGAAATCAGCTAAATACTCGTAAGCCTCTTTTGGCGTCATTTCTTTTACTTCTTCAAACACCGCTTCATAAGCTATGTAGACTACGCGAAGGTAATCATTCAGAGATATGCTGGCGCCTGCCATAGGCAGTTCGCCGATATGCTTAATGTGCTCCTCGTATTCGCTGAGAATCATCTCTGCTTCCTCCTCTTTAATTAGCCACTCTTTTCCCAAATACATACTTACCTTTTATCTTTCCAGCCCTGAACTCATATGGTACTAAGTCCTCAAGCGATTTTATATCTACTAAGTTTGACAAAAATTCAGCAGCGCCTGATATCACTTTATCATAAACACTAGAGTATTCACTATTACCTTCGGTTACACGCAAAGGCTTAAGTGATTCGGTGGAGGGAAAGTATATGTAGTAGCTAGAGTTATATTCCATAATGCTCATAGGTATTACAGCATTTCTTCCATGATACTTTAGCGGAACATAAAAGTAGTTTCATCTCCTCTCTCGTTGATTTACTTGCGTAGGAACTGCCATTTCAGTAAGCTCTTTTACCCTTATGTACAACTGCGTACTTTCAATAGTAATCGGTTCAGCTGAGTTTAGAGATTCGCTTTTCAGGAAATGCACAAGCTCTTCATAAGTAAGCACGTTATTGTCTTTCTTTTCTTTTACTCCGTTCACTTTATTCGCCAGTTCATTTATCTACATAGGTTATACTTTTAATTTTATATTTGTGGCTCGTTGAATTTTTTAAAAACCCTCGTTTCGATATAAATTTGATAGCGAGTAGTAAAAATAACTTTTCGAAATAATTGCAGAACAGAAAACGAAGTAAAGGCAGGAAGATTTTGCAAAGCTATTCTCAAGGCTTAAAGAAGGTTTGGCCTTGCAAAAATAGACTCATAAGCATAGCAAAGTAATGGTGCATGCATATGCATGCTCATTAATATATGATAAGTATCTTGAAAAGGTTAAATGAATAGATTAATCGAATTTTTAAAGTCTTATTTAATATTTATAAACAAAAAGAAAGAAAGTTATTTAAACCATAGGTGATGCTAGATAAAATAAAGGAAGTTATTTAAACCATAGAAGTGTAAATTTAATCATGGAGGGGATGTAACTATGGAGGGAGGGATTTTAGACAAGAAGGGGTTTAACAAAGAAGAGGTTGAAGAAGTAATAAAATTTCTGAAGGAAGAGGATGGAGAAAGTGGGCAGCTTGCAACATTTTACTCTGATTTGTTCAAAAAGGCAATGGCAAAAATAGAACAAATGTCAAAGGAAGGAAAGGTAAATATTAGCGAAGAAGCTATTAATGAATTGAAGAAATTAAATGCGCTAGATACCCTTGAGAGATTGCTTGAGACAGATATAATAGAGGAAATGCGTGAATATTACGATGATCCTACAAGCTATGGATTCGGGCTTAAAAGTCTGTTTCTAATTTTTCTGAGTGAGGCTTTCAAGGAATGGGTTAGAGATAAGGGAATCGGAACGACAAACCTAGAAGAGATAAAAGAGGTATTAAAATGGAAGGGGGCGGATGAGGATACATATTTAACCGCCTTAACCGAAATGCTACTTACTGCAGGGTCTTATTATGACAAAGTCTTATATGAAATGAAAGCAGAGAAGTTTCTGACCAATGCAGATGAATTCATAGATGCACGATTGTATGAAATTCCTGCAAAAATAAAGAAATCGGATATAGAGCAACATATATATGAAATAAGCGAAAAAATTTATGAAGGGCTTAGAAAAAAGTATGATGAACTTCTCCCACCTTTCGGTGCCATTAAGGGTAGTTTGCCAACTTTTACTAAGCACCTTCGCGAATTTATTTTAGAAGCCAGATGGAGTACCTACAAGATAGGCGTAATAGGCTTAGTGAGCCTTTATGTTGCATTAGAGAATCAGTTAGGTAATAGCGATAAAATTTCGCTAATCGACAATGAGATAGGAGAATTACTTAGCAATGGCAACAGGGAGATAACAAAGGATGATATAAACTTATTAAAAGAATTATTAGATTATCTGTTAAAAACGCAAAACCAGCAGAAGCAAAACAGACAACAGCAACTAAAGCAAGCTGAACGGGGAGATAAACGTGACAATGTGACTCTTCAGGTATAGTCTAAAGCTCAATGCGGCTTGAAGTCTCTTTTTTATATTTTTCTTTTTATAATTTAATTTACTAAGTGGTTTAGATGGAAGAATATACTAAATTTGAAAAAGCAAGAATAATAGGGGCTAGGGCTCTTCAGCTTGCATTCGGTGCTCCTCCTTTGATAAAGGTTCCAAAAGGAGTATATGATCCTCTTGAGCTTGCAGAACTGGAGTTCAATGAGGGAGTAATTCCGATTGTTGTAATTAGAGAAAGGCAGTAGTTGGTGGATATATGGATTATGATATTATAGTTGCTGGCGGAGGTGTAGCGGGTGCTATCGCCGCTGCATCAGCTGCAAAGAATGGAGCAAAAACACTTTTGATAGATAGAAACAGCGAAGCAGAAGTAGGCAAGAAAACCAATTGGGGCTGGGTTTGCGGCGACGCTGTTGCTGAAGATCACATAAAATTTATGGAGAGCGAACTAGGTGAAAAGTTCGGAAAACCAGAGCTTAACCTGAAGGTTAATGGGGTATATGTTATAAGCCCGAACATGAAAAAGAAGGTTATGTTTGAAGGTGCAGGCTATAGCTTGAATAGGCCAGAATTTGCAAGGAAGCTTTTAAGCATAGCAAAGAAGAAAGGCATTGATTACATGCCAAATAGCGAGGTAGAGGGACCAATACTAGAAGGTGATCGAGTAGTTGGAGTATATGGAAAGGATGAAAGTGGCAAAGCTTTTGAACTTAGGGCAAAGGTGGTTATAGACGCACTTGGCATGGCAAGCACGCTGAGAAGAAAGTTGCCGAAGAATGATTTTATAGAAAGAGAAGTAGACATTCATGATATAGAGTCTACCGGCAGATATATAATGGAATTTGAGCAGATAGAGGAAAATAATTATTATTATGATCCAAAGAATGCAATTATACATCTCAACCAGATCATGGCTCCCGGTGGCTATGGCTGGGTTTTCCCGAAAGAGGGCAACATAGTTAATATAGGTATAGGTGTTGAAAAAGAGAGTATAGAGCTAAGAAATAAAAAGCTCAACAAAAAAGACACTCTCCACAGTTTAATAGACCAATATGTTGAATGGAATAAAGCAATTAAGAAGAAAGGGCTTGTGAATACCGATAATAATGGCAAAGGCTACTGGTCTGTATCTGTGAGAAGACAGCAGGACAGCCTTGTATATAATGGTTATATGGGCGCTGGAGACAGCATGTCAATGCCAAATCCTATAAGCGCTGGCGGTATAGGCCCTGCGATTATAGCTGGCCTACTTGCAGGAAAGGTAGCGGCAAAAGCGGCAGCAAACAACGATACAAGCATTAATGGCTTGTGGGAATATAATCTGCTTTTCAATGAGAAATACGGCAAGAAAACAGCAGCACTTGAGGCATTTAGGGTTTATCTGCAATCACTCAACAATGAGCTCATTGATTATGGCATGGAGCACTTCTTAACTGATGAAGAAGCTGTACAAATGAGCTATGGCTTAACACCTGAGATTTCTTTCTCAAGTGTGCTCAAGAAAGCTATAAGCGGCTTAGCAAATATTAATGCTTTTAAGAATCTTGTCTTTGTTGTAGGAAAGATGAAAAAATTAAATGAGCTATACAATAATTATCCGAAGAGCCCAAGAGAGTTCATGGAATGGAAAGAGAAAGTGCATAAGGAGATTTCTGAAGTTAAATCTAGGTTCAAGCCGAATCCTGTCTAATTTTAGGCTTTGCCAGCAAGCTCACCAAGCAGACCAAGAAGCTCGCCCTCTAGGCTAAAGACCTTTGCTGTATTTATATTAAATGAGCCTGCTCTGAATATACCAATATCGGTATCCCAGTTTCTTATATTGCTACCTGTTATAATTGGATTGAAAGCTGGCACAAGTATGAGCTTATGTTTTTTTCTTGACTCTGCTATAATCCATACCTTTTCCATGCTGCCACCTATCGGGCCATAAGCCGCATGCCCGTGCGCCATAATAAGATATCTCTTCTTTAGGGCATCTTTGCTTGGATAGCTATTTCCATGAAGAAGCGCTGCTTCTTTAAGCAAGAGCTCTTTCTCAACATTATAATCAAGGTGAA
The DNA here is from genome assembly GCA_046536795.1 of Microcaldota archaeon. GTDB lineage: Archaea > Micrarchaeota > Micrarchaeia > Micrarchaeales > CABMGC01 > JAGDYD01. The sequence continues at coordinate 160,671 of JAWDMB010000002.1, forward strand.
GCACTTTAAGAACTTCTTTTATATGCGCATCGTGGTTACCCTTTAATATTATAATTTCAATGCCTTTAAGCTCATCGAAAAAATCCCTTAGTTTAGAGTAACCGATGCGTGTTGGGTATGTTATACTATCTTTTACATCTCCCAGTATTATGATACGCTTTGCTTTGCTCTCATCAAAGATCTTTCTTGCTTCTGCGCCCATGCGCCTTGATAAATCTTCTATATTTATTCCCCTCTCTGCGAGCTTCTCCTCTAAGCCTATGTGCAGATCACCGATTACTAAATTATCCTCTACAATAAGAGCCGGCTTGTCAACAATAAATTTTATCATGTAAATCTAGCAAGATAAATTTTTAGCCCATTTTTGCCTATGGTACCACCTTGCAGGGGGAGAGATTTGAACTCTCGAATCCACTAAAGGAAACGGGCCCTAAACCCGTCGCGTTTGACCAGGCTCCGCCACCCCTGCTCAGCACAATAAAGTAAACAAAATACTTATATATACGTTTTTGTATATTTATTTAGCTTTATCTTAGAGGTATTTGCATGATAACAGCGAAATATGTAAGGGATAATCTTGATGCAATAAAGGCTTCGCTTGCCAAAAGGCAGATGGATTATCCTATTGATAAGATCCTTGAGCTCGACAAAGAATGGCGTGCCTTAAAGACAGAAACTCAAAAGCTCGAAGCGAAAAGGAATAAGGATAGCTTAGAGGTATCTGAGCTCAAAAAAAGCGGAAAGACAAAAGATGCTGAAGAAAAAATAAAAGAGCTAGCGGCAATAAAAAAGGCAATAGAAGAGAATGCAAAACGCCTTGAAGAATATGAAAAGGAGCTCAACGAGCTCTTATGGAATATGCCCAATATATTGCATGAAAGTGTTCCTTATGGCAAAGATAGCAACGATAATGTTGAGATAAAGAGGTTTGGAGAGCCAAAAGAGAGAAACCTGCCAGGACACGAAGAGATATTAAGAAAGCTTGATATGCTAGATCTAGAAAATGCTGCTAAAGTTGCAGGGGCTAGATTTTATTATCTAAAGAGTGATATTGCCTTGCTTGAACTTTCCTTGATAAGATTTGCAATCGACACACTTGTGAAGAAAGGCTATACCCTAATTGCACCGCCACTTATGATGAAGAGAGAATACTACAAAGGTGTTACCTCGCTTGCGGATTTTGAAGACGCACTCTACAAAGTTGGCGAGTCGAGAGAGGCAATGCAGAATAAGAATATAGAGCATATAGAAGATGAACTTTTTATGATTAGCACTTCTGAGCATCCAATTGCTGCTATGCATGCTGATCATGTATTTTCAGCAAACGAATTGCCGAAAAAATATGTTGGCTGGAGCCCGTGCTTTAGAAGAGAAGCCGGCGCACACGGCAAGGATACAAAAGGTATATTTAGAGTCCATCAATTCTACAAGGTTGAGCAATTCATTTTCAGCAGGCAAGAGGATTCATGGAAATATTTTGAAGAATTATCAGCTAACGAAGAAGAGCTATTCAAGGCGCTTGGCATACCTTACAGAGTGGTAAATATATGCACAGGCGATATAGGGATTGTAGCAGCTAAGAAGTATGACCTAGAAGCATATTTGCCTGTTCAGAAGAGATACGGCGAGATGTGCTCATGCTCAAACTGCACAGACTGGCAGAGCTTAAGACTAGATATAAAGTACGATGAAAAAGGCGAGAGAAAATATGTACACACGCTTAACGCAACAGCAATAGCAACCGAAAGAGCTATAGTTGCAATTATTGAAAACTATGCAAATGAGGATGGAACCATAACCGTGCCTGATGTGCTAGTTCCTTACATGGGCAAGCGCAAGATAGGCTAAGGCGTATTTTTATGAAGAAAGAATACGAAATAATGAAAGAGATAAAGAGGCTAAAGTCAATAAAAGGCTCTGGTACAGAGCTTATCAGTGTTTATATTCCTGCAGGCTTCCAGATAAGCGAAGAGGTTGCAAGGCTAAGAGAAGAGTATAGCCAATCCTCTAACATTAAATCAAAGACTACAAGAACTAATGTGCTTAGCGCTATAGAAAAGATAATGCAGTATCTCAAGCTATTCAAGGAAACGCCTAAGAATGGGCTTGCTGTGTTTTGCGGAAATATCTCAAGGGATCCTGGAAAAACAGATATAGAGCTCTTTTCGATGGAGCCACCACAACCACTAAAAGTTAATATTTATCGATGTGATTCGACATTTCTTTTGGACCCCATAGAAGAGATGGTTGAAGCTAGAGATACTTTTGCACTTTTGGTAATGGATGGTAGGGAAGCTACGATAGCAACATTATCTGGCACACACATAAAAGTTTTTAAAAAGTTAAATTCAACAGCACACGCAAAAGTAAGGAAAGGTGGCCAATCGGCAAGGCGTTATGAGCGTGCAATAGAAGAGAGTATAGAAGATTACTACAAGAGAGTAGGTGATGCTGTTAATCAGCTTTTTGAGCAATATCAGTTTAAGATAAAGGGCCTTATCATAGGCGGCCCTGGCCCTGCAAAGGAGAATTTTGCAAAGAGCAATGTTTTGAATTACCAGATAAAGATTCTCGGGATTTATGATACAGGCTACACAGATGAATATGGCTTAGAAGAGCTTGTAGACAAGGCTAGGGACTTGCTAGAACAACAAGAGGCTTCGCAAGAGAGAAGAGTAATAGAAAGGTTTATCCAAGAGATCTCGAGAGGCGGCTTGGCAACATACGGCTATGAGAATACAAAAAAGGCCCTTGAAGCAAATCAAGTAAGCACACTTATAATAAACAAGGATATAGAGCTAGAAAGAGTAAAATATAAGTGCAATAGCTGCGGGGCAGAGTTTGAGAAACTTGAGCAAAACGGGCATAGAGAAGAAAGGCATAGCTGCGGTGGCGTGCTTAGCGTTGTTAGTGTAGATGATGCTATAGAAGAGCTTATAGACCTTGCAGACAAGAAAGGTGTTGAAACTATATTTGTATCAAGTGAAAGCTCTTACGGCAAAGAATTCTTAATGGGCTTTACAGGCATTGGGGCTTTGCTAAGATACAAGTAAGGTGGTTCTGCGAAAGAAAAAAGCGACTTTTTATCAGTAGTAATATTAGCAATAATTTATATGCTCTTTTGGGATGTATACGCTTACATTAGGTATACAAACTTTGTTTCAACATACTTTGATATAGGGCTTGCAGATTATAACCTATATTATTATGCTACCCAGCATGTAAGCGCATTGCAGTTTTTTGTATTCATGAACCACCTCTCGTTCTTCTTCCCTATTGTGTTTGCATTCTATAAGCTAGTTGGCAATCCCTTCTCATTCATATGGCTTCAAAACTTTTTCATGGCTTTTACAGCACCAATTATTTACATGATAGGCAGCCTAAGGGAGAAGCGCATAGGCTTTGCATTCGCAATAGCTTATCTTATTAATCCTACACTTTGGGGCTTGGGCGTTTTTGATGCACACCTTGAAGGAATACTACCATTCTTCTACATGCTTAGCTTATATCTATATTTAAAAAGGAGTAGCTTATTTGTTATCAGCTTCATTGTACTTCTTTCCATAATAGATACAGGATCTGCATTGGCTCTCTTCTTTGCTATAGGCTTAATAATACATGAGCTCTTAAATAGAAAAAGCGATAAGAAAATGCTTAAGCCACTTTTCGCTTCTTTGCTTATTGCAATAATGTTCATAGCAGCCTATTGGCTCCTTTCAATGAGTATAAAAGCAAATGTGCCACCACAGCTCAAGGTTATGAACTTTTTTGGCGAACAGCAAAATGTACTGGCTAAGCCCACAGCAAACGAAATCGGAATAGCAGCATTGTTCTGGCTTGCGATGGGATTCTTCTCCTTTGGAATAACGAGTATATTTGCACTGCTGCCCAGCATATTCTTTTTGGCGCCTTGGCTAGCAGAGATATTTTTAGTTAGAAACATCCTCTTTATAACACCTTATATGCAGTATTTTGCCTATGCTATAGGGGGCTTGGCAGGCGCATTGCTTGGTTCACAAACAACGAGGCTTAATCCAAAACTAATAGAGATAAATGTTTACTTCTTTGCAGTATTGTTTTTAATTTCATTCATCATTCTTTATCATTTTCCAAGCCCGTTTAGCAATGCAAAAGTAGCAAACATAGAAATTGTGGCTAATTCGCTTAATACAAGCATAATGGCGCAAGGCAGCATAACGCCGCATCTTTACAATATGCTTTATGTAGAAAACCCGCCAGATGAAAAACCCATCTGGTTTGAAAAACTAAATTATACAACATTCTGGTTCAAGCCAGAGTATATAATTATAGATAAAAACCTTAGCGACTATGCGCCAATGAACTCTAGCGCATTCAATGTATATGCATACATGCGCAATAATTATACACTTTACCTATCGGAAAATGGGCTTGAGATATATAAAAAGGTATAAGCTTATACAAGATCAGATGCAATAGGGCATGCAGACATATATGCATTATTGCCATAGATATAGAGATGATAGGGGGTTATTATCGTTCTATTGATATTGCTGTAGTTCATAAAAATGCTTGGCTCTGCTTTGGCAACACTAAGGCACTTAGAAGCATTTGTTGTCGCTATTTGTATAGGTTTGCCAAGACCTGTTGACGGATATGTGCATGTTGTTCCGTTTATTATGAAAAAGTCTATAGTGGTGGCATTCCTTGTATAGGCAATAGATTCTATCATTTTTGTAAAGCATTGATATTCTGATATATACTCTGACTCATTTGAGAAGAAAACAACAAGTGCAACCCGTGGAGCAGCATGGAAATTAGATGCAAACGTTGAAAAAGGAGTAAGAAGGAAGTTTGAAAAGGCTAAATATGCAATGATTATTATTGCTAAAATTATCAATACAACAAATATATATTCTAAACCTTTGCCCCTATTTTTCTTTTCGCCAGCAGCTTTTTCTGAGCTAGACACGGAGCTAGCCACATTAGCACTGCTAGCACTAGCAGCATTTTCCTTAGCTTTTTTAACTGTTTCTTTTTCTTTTTTGCTTGCCATAAATTCACTTTAGTAATAGAGCAGCGTAGCACGCATTCATAATGCTCTCATTTCCATTGAATGCTAGATAAGAGCCGTAGAATGAATAAGGCTTTATCATGCTAGAGTTGCTGTTTGTAAGTATAACCATTGGTATGCTTGACCTTGCATAGTAGTTCATGCATGTGCTCAGGCTAACACTATTGCTACCAACTGTGCATGTATTGTTGTTTATATATATTAAGACAGGCTCCTTTCCCATGCCTATAAGGTTCTTGCTTACAAGGCTTGCGCACTGATACTGGCTTAGGCTTGGCGTGCCATTGAGTGCTACAACAACATAATGTGATTGTGCTACAGCTGAATCAAATGCACTTATTGGTGCAAATGTATTAGCTTCACTCGCATAAAGATAGGTAAGAGCGACATACAAGAGTATGAGTAGCCATACTATACCAAACAGCATATGCCAATTCCTCAGTGTGCGTTTGTTTATAACTATTTTTCTTTTGAGCTTTAGATTCATGTAGAAGATAAACAGTATGCCAAAGGCTATTATACCTATAAGAAGGCTTAATAATGCACCGTATATTGGTGCAATAGCAACATTGGATGAATAAGGCATTGGTATAATTATAGACATGCTTCTTGCAAACGCTCCATCTATAGCTCTTGCAATCTCCACAAGCCCAAACGGAGCAGAATAAAGCACGCTTGCTTTTTTGTTAATCGAATTTAGCTCGGCAAATGCTAGGGATACATTGTTTATCCTGCCGTTAAGCATATTATTCAAGGCAAGCTCCTGCAATGAAAGGCTAGCAATTTTAGCGTTTGGAAGCATAGAATTGAGCTGCTCCTTTAGAAGAAGAGCGGTATTGCTTTTTGCAAGGCTGAGCATGCTTGTATAGGTAGCATTAAGCTTTGAATAAAGATGAGTTGTATTTGCAAAGTATGAAGCGAGGGTTTTGTTATACGCGCTTAGATTTATTGATACAAAATTGTTTATCGTATAATTTCTAAGCGAGATAAGCTTGCTCAAATTATTTTCAAGGCTTGCATTGCTTATGTGGCTAAGCACAAGCTGCGAATTGTTAACAATGCTAGAGTAGTTTGCAAGTGTTACATTTAATATCTTATTAAGCTCTGCTGTCTTGCGCATATAAAGGATTGGTGCAATATACTTGCTCTCTGTTACGCTTGCATTATAAGCTACAAGGTATAGCTGAGGCTCTTGTATAGGCATTGAATTTATCCTTTCCATCATGCTGGTTATATTGTTAAGTATAGAAAAGTTGTATGTTAGAGCATTGCAATAGCCAAATGCAAAGCAGTACCAAGGTGCTGTGCTTGGGTTAGGATAAAATATACATTGCGAAAGCATAGCATTTGTTACATTTGTAGGTTGAAATAGACCGTTTGTATAAAGGCTTTTTGTAAGATTTGTTATATTTGCCAATGCAGAGTTTGCGATTGCAAGATTATATGCTACATTCTTTGTATTCATATTTTCTATGCTAGAATAAAATGAATTAAAGCTGGAGTTGAGAAGGCCATATGAGCTTTCAAGCTTCATAATGTCTTGCGCAAAAGGCCCCGTAACACCATCTGTCTTATACATTACAAGATTGCAGCTAGGCACAGTCTGGCATGAATAGCATGAGTTGCTTACATTGCACGTATATTGGTTCAAGCCTGTTTCATACAAGCAGTAGTTCAAGCTAGGCAAAGAAGAGTTTTCAAATGCGTGCATATCATTAAGAAGCACGTTTTTGTTTATACTATAGTAGCTGTTTGCAATCGTATAATTCCTTATTATTAAGTATATTTGCGTTACATTAAGCACAAAATTATTGCTAGTGTCGTTTACAAGAAAGAGGAGCCTGTTGTTGCTATAAAGTGCAGTATACGTATTGTTTGAATATGTTATGTTAACAGCAGTCAGCATGTTTATTATTGAGTTGGGTACATTATAGCTTGAAAGAAGATTATATACTTGCGTTGGCACGCTTGCAAAAGCGAAGCCGAAGAGAAGGAAAGCCAATAAAATTATAGGCATTCTCATGCAATCAACTGGTCATACTATTATTCAATAGAAAATTTAAAAAGATATTTGTTTTGAAAAGGGAGCGAGGATAAGAGATAAGCGCAGCTAGAAGTTAAAAAATAAATAAAAATAGATAGAGGGCCAAATTGGCCCAATAATTAAAAGATTACTGGCCTGCTGCTGTTAGCAAGTCCTCTATGAACTCGTTTCCAGCCTGCACTGTCTCGTTTGCAGTGTAGCCAGCTACGAGTATTCTGTTTGTTCCGAATGCCTGTACTATTACCGAGCCTGGACCGAATGAAGCGTTGAGGCTTGGGTTCTGTGCGAAGATCTGTGCTGCTATTGAGTTTACATATTTGCTGCCAATTACTATCAATGTTGATGCCTGGTTTGCATTCGTGTCAAGAACTGCAAGTGGTGTTGCAGCTGTGTTGAGCTTTACTGGTGTTATCGCCTCGCTTACGCTTGGTGTTGCTGTTAAGTTGCTAATGCCATTGACTGTGCATGATGTTGTTGAGAATGTGCAGTTTGCTGTTACGTTTGCAATTGTTACGTTTGGCAATGCCTGTGCGCCCACTGCAAATGGTCCAATAACATGCTCAGCTGTGCTTATTGTTGTGTTTGCAGGACCAACTACGAATTGCAGCATGTCAACGCTCTTTGCAAGGTCATATGTTACTTGTGTTGGTGTTATTGAAGCAACCATTGAGCCACGCTCTGTCCTGAAGCCGGCTGGTGCCTTCACCGCATTACCAGATGAGCTTGTGTAGTTGATTGCACCGCTTACGCCAAGTGTTGGTGTGTAGTTAAGGTAGTAGAGTGCTGAACCTACGCTTGGTGGCGTTGTTGTTGAAGCGTTTGTTAACTGCAACATGATGTTTGAACTTAGCGCTTGGGATGTTGGCAGGTCATATTCTGGGAAGTAGAAGTTGAAGTATGCCGTTGGTGCTGTAGGTGCTACTGATTTTAATTGTGCCAATGTCATTGGCGTTGAGAAACCACTTTCACCACTGTATGTTGCTTGTAGCGATGTAGATATTTTATTGTAGCTTACTCCAGGCGCTGTGTATGTTAATGTTGGCCCAGCATACTGTAGGTCTGCTATCTCCACATTGTTTGTTGTATCTGGACTTGTTCCAAAAGCAGGTGTTGCTGTATTTGCTGAATCAAAAACTATCACATTTACTCCGGGTGCTGGGAATGGATAGCTTAGCTCGACATTTGTTATGTTGTTAAAGAGCTGTGATGAAGTTGCAGATACATATTTGCCAGCTGCTGGGAAGCTTGTAAACTGTACTTGTGTTGACGCTGGAGCACCATTTGCATAACCACTTATCGTTACTATGAGGGGTGTTCCTGTGCTTGCCATATGTCCATAATATAGTGAGTTTACTCCATTGTTATATAATATTACATTCACACCTGATGTTGATGGATTTAGTTTTTGTGTGTTTGCCACTGTTGCTTCTTGATAAAGTTCATATGTATCAAGGTTGTATAGCAATGTGCTTGTTGCTGTTGATTTGCCTTGTATGGTAAATGCTGTTGGTATAGAGCTTGTAACTGTGAATAGGTTTGCTGGCTCTGTTATTGCTGTTACATTTCCTGCTGGTACGGCTTGTACAGAATAGATCCCATTAAATCCGATTCCGTTCCACTGATCATAACTTGTGGTCTGTGATAATACTGGGTTCTGGTATGTGAAGCTTGAGCTTGAGCTTGTTGAGAAGGTTAATGCATCGTAGTTGCTATTGCCTGCGCTTGGTGTTCCAAGTGAGTCACCTGCAAATGTTACTTTCCATACTGCAGGGTTTGTTATGAATGTCATGCTCTGTCCAGGTGTTAATGTCATGTAGTTAGAGTCTTTTCCTGTTGTTGTATTGCCGTATATTACAATGCCTTCAAGCTCTGCATAAATCGCGTTTGCGGTTGTAGCCAGGTTTACAGGAGATGACTGGTTTGATGTCCACCTAAGGGCGACATTCCATGTTGGGTTTGCGGAATTGAATTGATCACCGCTTGTTAGATTCATTATGTTTGAGAAGAGCTGCATCTTAGCCCACTTCTGGCTTGCGTATAGACCTGGGAATGTCTGGCTAACGTATAGGTATATTGGTGTGCCACTTACATTAAATTCTGTTGTTGTTTGTGGGTATACTGCTGTTTGGTTATACATTATTCCATTCTTATATACAGCAACGTCTGCTTGGCTTATGCCATTGCTGTTAGGATATGAAAGGTCAAGCAGCTTTACTGTGAATGGACCACTTGTTAGGTTCTGTCCTACGAAGACCGTAGTTAATGGTGTCATTGACTGTGCAAGCTGCAACTTGCCACCAACTACGAATTGGCCTGAACTTACTGGTGTTGTTAATCCACCTGTATTGTAGTTATATATTGTCCAGTTCTCGCCAAGGAATGTTATCTGTGCGTGGTTTATTGTACCGCTCTTATTCATTGGAACTGGTGAACCAAATGTTATCTGGTATGCGCCGTTTGCATCAAGCAATGCAAAGTTGTTTATTGCCTGGTCATATACTGGGAAGCCACTTATGAATAACTCTTCTGTTGCTGAATATGGACCGCTTGCACTCATTAAGCCAGAGACATATGCATTTGTTATGCCAACTAGGTTATCGTAGTAGTTACCACTCACATAAGTTGTGAATGAAGAGAATGATACTCCGCCGCCATTCTGTGATGGTGTTACAGCTGTTATTGGTATGTAGTTGTTTACACCCTCATAAGGACTTGGTGTTGATGTTGAAGGAATTGTATATGCTAATCCTGTTCCAGACTTTGCAAATGAATATGTGCCTGTGTTATCAAGGGACTTTGTTGCTTGCAAATTGCCTGTTGAAAATACACCACCGTTTAGCACTGAACCAATCAATGCACTTATCTCATAGCTTCCTGATGGTGCTACCAAGCCGCGTACGCCAAGGTATACTTGCTTGTTTGTTAATGTGCATGTTGGTGTTGTAACGCTGCATGTCAATGCACCTGCGCCGTTTACTGTTGCTGTTACAGGCGTTGATGTGTATGCCAAGTTTCCTATTACTGCAGCGATGTTTGCTGCAACCACACCATCACTTGGCTTTGCCTGTGAACCAACAACGATCTGTACTACTGGTTGGCCAGCGCTGTTTATTATTGGTATGTTGCTAAAACTGACAGATCCTGCTAAGGCAAGACCCACCAGCAAACTAGCTGCCACAGCAGCTATTCTCTTTGCGTTTAGGCTTTTCATACTATCACTTAAAACATTTTTTGTGATAATTCATTAAGATATAGTATTTAAATACCTTATGTTTTGTTTAATCTTTATTTTATAAATTAAATTTTAAATTTCGACAAACGTTATACTTGATTTCTTTTATCCACGCATCGGTTCGACGAAATGCTATTTTTTGCAGTTTTATTGCTTTTTTCGCTGCTTTTCGTTTCTTATTTTCATTTCCTGCTTAAGCACTTCCTTTTCTCTAGCTTATCCTTTTTCATATACCAAGTTTAAGCTTTTAATTCTTTGTGAACAAAGATAAAGGAATGTTTTTAAATAAAGTCGCAAATTTTATAAAATATGATAGACTCCTCGATGGCTACCCAGATAAATGAGGCTTACTACAAAGAGAATGTTGAACTACCTTTTCTAACAGAAGCTAGGGGCAAAAGGTACCCAAATGCATTTGCCCATTTCCTATATCTAATAATAGAAATAATAGATAAAATAGATAATAGCAGAGGCGGTACAATAAAGGTTGTTGAACTAGGCGCTAGAGGGATTTATTTCGAAAAAGAGGTTTACTCAAATTTAAGAAATATAGACAAAGCAAACAATACAAATGTTGCAGAAAATATAGAATATGTTGTGGTTGATATTTCTCCTGTTGCTATAGAGGCAGCAAGCAAGCAGTATAAGAAGGATAGCTCCAACCTCTTTACAACAAGATTCGTTGTTGCAGATGTACTTAACAAGAGAGAGTTAAGCAGCGCTGGCAGCAATAATTTTATGGTAGTATTAAATGAGCTTATAGATGATCTGCCACAAATGGTTGTAACGAGAAAAGGCAATTCTTACTATGAGATTTTATATAAACCAATATTTGATCCAAGCTATGGGCGGATTAGGCTTACAAGAAATGACTTTAGAAAGCTCAGCGATGAAGAAGCAAATATGCTTGCTGATTATGAAAGCAGGCTTAAGTCTGACAAGTTAGAGGAAGGCTATGCTATAACCTACTCTCCTGTGCTTGATAAGCTAATAGAAAATATAAGCATGCTTCTCTCTCCTGAAGGCAGAATCTTCGTTCACGACTACTTTATAAGAGCTAATATACCTCTAAGCTTTGCAGATAACCTAAGGCGCATCTATGGCTATAATTTAGGGCCTTCAGCACTTTATAGCATTGAAAACAACAAGGTGCAGATAACCGCTGATGTTAATTTGCAACAGCTTGTTATAACACTTGATCAAAAAGGCTTTGAAGCCCAGGCAATGCCTCACCGATTCTTTATAAATGAATATTTGGGGATAAAAGAGATATCGCTGCGTGAGATTGCTGCATCGCTCAATGCAACTTCAGAAAAGGAAAAGAGAGCGCTACTTGAAAGGATAAGCAAGCACGTTCCGAGCGTTAATACAAGTGCACCCAACATCAATGAAGAGCTTTTATCTGCATTGAAGAGCGTTTTTAGAGGTCTTGAGCTAACTGATTCACATTTCTATGCACAAGAGGATATTGTATATAGAATAGATGTAATACAAGATGAGAGCAAAAGAAAGTTGGCAAATGAGGTTTACAAACTTTGCAGGAAGAATTATGCGGTTGCAAATCCATTCATCGATGTTTATGCTTATCGCAAAAATGTAGCTTAGCTTAAGAAAGTATTTTAAATGATAATTTTACATTAATCTTTAGTGATGCTTTGGAGGAATCATTCGTTGCAAAGATTGCACATAGGCTAATAAAGAAGCACATAGCTGGCAATACGATGAGTTCTGCGCTTAAGAAGGCTAAGCAGCTTAATGCAAAAGGCTTGCTTGCATCTATAACCTTTCTCAGCGATGCACCAAAAAATATTGCAAAAAGCAATTATATAACAGCAACATACCTGCAGCTTATAAGGGAGCTTTCTAGGCTGGGCTTGAAGGCAAATGTTCATGTGCCGATAGAACAGCTTGGAAGCAATTTATCAAGCAATAATGCTATTGGGAATGCAAAGAAGCTCATAGAGTTCGGCAATAGATATGGTATATTTTTATGGTTTGAAGCCAGCGAGAAAGAGCTCGGCATAATAAACAAGATTGCACATGAAAAAGGGGTTGGCATAGCCTTCAAAGATGCGGAGAGTGCATTAAACTATTTTAAGAAAGAAAAGCTTAGCGTGCTAAAGGTTATATGCTCGGGAAAGAAGGGGGAAGCAGAGAAAGAAGAAAAGATAATAAAAGAGCTCAGTGGCAAGGCCAAGGTTGTTATACTTGCACAAAATGAAGCTCTTGCAGAAAAGCTTATAAAGAGCAAGGGCAATGGATACAAAAAGTCTTTAATCTTTGAATTTCAATTAGGTTATAGCGAAAAGAAGATGAGCAAATGGCTCAAGAACGGCGCTACTATAAGTGTTTTTATACCGTTCGGAAGGGACTGGATAAATTATATTATAAACAATATGCCTTCAGGCTACATGCAAAGAATAGCCAAGAACCTCTTGGCTGAAAAGAGTGAGGAAAATGAAAAAAAGTGATCCAAAAGCAAAGAATGTGGAGGTGGCTGAAGAAAAAGAAGAAAAGGTTGAAGGTGAACAGAATATAGAGAAAGAAATCGACTTAGTAACAGGCGCGAATGGAAGGATCGGCAAGGAGCTTGTAAAAACACTTCTCAAGAAGGGGGATGTAGTAAGAGCTCTTGTTAAATCAAAAGAGTATATTGTAGATCTTCCTCCTGGTGTGGTTCCTTATATCGGCGATATAACGCATCAGAAAGTATTAGATGATGCATGCAATGGTGTTGACAATGTTTACCATCTTGCTGCGGCTGTAAGCGAATACAAATATACAACAGAGGAGCTTATACGTATAAATGTCGAGGGAACTAGAAATGTGCTTGACGCAGCTGAGAAGGGCGGTGCAAAACACCTTATCTTTACAAGCACTGTTGATGTGTATGGGAGAAAAAGGAGGGAGGTGCTTACTGAAGAATCACCATTGAAGCCGAGCGACAAATATGGCTATAGCAAGATGCTTGCTGAGAATATAGTAAAAGAGTATGCAAGCACATTGCCTTATACAATACTTAGGCTTGCTACTATTTATGGGCCTTCATTTGAAGCACCTTACTTCAAAGTATTCAGGGCTTTGCAAGAAGGCAAGGTATACCTTGTTGGAAACGGACAAAACCATCTCGCGCTTCTTCACATTTATGACGCTTTGCAAGCACTTATATTGCCAAGAGTGTATAAGGAGGTAAGCAAAAATAAGGTATATAATGTAACTGATGGCAATAACTATACGCAAGAGTTTCTCTTTAATATGGCTGCGGATCTGCTTAAGGTGCCTAGGCCAACAAGGCATCTAAGCGAATTTATAGTAAGACTCGTAGCAAAGAGCCGCGGACTAGACAGCGATGAGCTGCGCTTCCTAACAAGCAACAGGATTATAGATATAACAAAGATAAAGAATGAACTTGGCTTCAAGCCCATGGTTGAGATGCGTGTCGGCATGGGCGAACTTGTTACTGCTTATCTAAAAGGATCGCACAAATCGTGGTGATTACTTGAAAATTGGGAAGACTGAAAAATACATTTATGAAAGACTTGAAGAAAAAGGAGCGATGATGTTCATGCTAGTAGATCCTGTCGATTATAAAACGCCAGACGATGCTATAAAAACAGCTGTAGCAAGCATAGAGGGAGGAGCAGACATTGTTCTCCTTGGCGGCAGCATAGGTGCACAAGGCGAGCTTCTTGATTATGTTGCTAAAGGAATAAAAGAAAATGTTAATGTGCCGCTCATATTATTCCCTGGCAATATAGCAACAATAACGAGGTATGCAGACGCTATCTACTTTATGTCATTACTAAATGCAAGAAATCCTTACTGGATTATACAGGCACAGATGCTAGCTGCACCTATAATAAAATACCTTAAGCTAGAAACCCTGCCTGTTGGCTATATTGTTGTAGCTCCCGGCGGCACTGTAGGCTGGGTAGGCGATGTAAATTTAGTGCCGAGAGAGAAGCCGAAGATTGCGGCTGCACTTGCAGAGGCTGGCGAGATGCTTGGAAATAGATTTATTGTTACAGACGTTGGCTCTAATCCAGCGCTTCAGCACTCTGGTCCTGTACCACCGGAGATGATAAAAGCAGTAAGAGAAACGATAAGTGTGCCATACATTGTTGCTGGCGGTATAACAAATGAAGATTTGCTAAGGCAGACTCTCAAGGCTGGAGCTGATATTGTGCAGATAGGCACCGCAATAGAGCAATCAGAAGATGCAAAAAGGAAGACAGAGCTCTTTGCAAAGGTAATAAAAGAAGAAGGGCTCAAAAAAATAAAAAGTTAAAGCTGAAGCCATGAGAGAGCTTTCTTCTATAGAGCTTGCAAGGCTAGAAAAAGAGCTTAAGCCTATAGAAGGTTCACGCTTAAGAAAATTCTATGAGCTTGGCAAAGATGAGTTTGAGCTTTATTTCTACAAAGCAGAGCAGCATGTTGTTTATGCTAAGCTTCTCAAAACAATAAACCTTACAAGCTATGCAAGTGAGCATGAAGAGGCTAGCATGTTTGCAATGCAGATAAGAAAGTATCTTGAAAATAAGATTGTTGAAAAGATCTACCAGCATGGAACCGATAGAATATTAATCTTTGATTTTTCAGAATTCATGCTAATCTTCGAGATGTTTGGAAAGGGAAACCTTATTCTTGTAGACAATTCATTTAGGATAATTGCACCATATAAAAGACTAGAGTTTAAGGATAGAAAGATAGATTATAATGAAATATATAAGTTTCCTGCAAGCAACAGCGCGGGCTTTGTTGAAAAAAGCGAAGCACTTGAGATTTTGAAAAAGCTAGTATTAGAGAAAAAGGATGAGAAGCTTATCTCAATCTCAAAGAGCTTTGATTACGGCCCTTTGTATATTGAAAATGCAATAATAGCGTGTAATCTAAATCCTAGCGACAAGCTTGGCTCTATCAGCGATGATAAACTTGAAGAGCTAGCAGAAAGGATAGCAAACGTGAAGAATAATTGCATGAATGGCAAGGCTATAATGTATATTAACGAGCATGACTATGCACTCGAGCATATAATAAAATACAATAATAGCTCAGAGAACATAAAAGAGTATCCAACATTAAGCTCGCTGCTTGATGATTTCTATCTTAGCGAGAGGGGCAAAGAAGAAAATAGCGAAGAGGCTAAGAGAAAAGAAGCAATAGCAAAAAGCATAGAGCAACAAAAAGAGCTTATAAAAAAGCTTGAAGATGAAGAAAAAAGATATGCAGAAATAGCAAGGCTTATACTAGAGCATATGGATAGGCTTAACCTTATACTGAGCTATGCAAAAAGCAAAAAGAGGTTTAGCATAGAGGAGCTTAAGCAGTTTGAGAACTCTATTGAGATAGTAGGCATAGACTTAAAGAACAAAAAGATAAAGGTAAGAATAAAAGAATAATATGAGTTTTATGCGGGTTGTTATTTTAGGTACATCGGGCTCAACACCAACGAAAAGCAGAGGCATGCCTAGCGTTGCTATTATAAGAAATGGCGATGTCTTTCTTTTTGACTGCGGTGAAGGAACACAGATGAAGATGATGCAGAACAATATTAATATTTCTAAGATAAAGGCTATTTTCATAAGCCACACACATGGCGATCATGTAATAGGGCTTGCAGGGCTTGTAAGAACACTAGCACTTAACAACAGGATTGAGCCACTAAACATTTATGTGCCAGCAGGCTACGAAGGCTATCTCAAAAACCTTATAACATTCGATAAAGCGATTATAAAATATCCTATAATAATACATGGTGCGCTACCAGGAAAAGTTTATGAAGATGATGAAGTAGAGGCCAGAGCCTTTTCGCTAAATCATACAATAAGGTGCTACGGCTATTCTTTTGCAGAGAAAAGCAAGAGGCGCTTCATAAAGGAAAAGTGTGATCAGCTTGGCATAAAAGGCAAGGAGTATTCAATTTTGTCAAAGAGAGGCTTTATAATAAAGGATGGAAAGAGGATAAGCATAAAAGAGGTAACATATATACAGCATGGCAGAAAGGTTGTTTATGCAACTGATACAAGGCCATGCATCGCAACTATAAGAGCTGCGCGCAATGCTGACATGCTTATACATGAAGCAACATTTACAGAAAAAGAGAAAAAGCTTGCATTGGAGAGAAAGCATTCTACAGCAAAAGAGGCTGCACTTATAGCAAAAAGGGCCAATGCTAAGCTTCTTGTCTTAATGCACTTAAGCGCAAGATATAGAAATATAATGCCAATAAGGAAAGAGGCAAAAAGCCTCTTTGAAAATGTTGTTGTTGCAAAAGACGGCTCTGCCTTTGAAATAGAGAGAAAAAAATAAAAGGTAGAATGATAAAATAGTTAAGAGGGAGGCATCGTCTAGTGGTAGGATGGCAGATTGACATTCTGCAGGCCGGGGTTCGATTCCCTGTGCCTCCATCTGGTGTTTAAATGAGTGAAGAAAAGAGTGAAGCTGACGTTAAAAAAGAAAGAAGGAATGCTGGCGATATACTTTTCTTTACAGCAATTGCGATAATCATAATTCTTACTATCTACTTTAGAATGGGCCTTTACAAATATGCTGGCTTCTACGAGCCAGATGGCTTTTACCATTATGCAGTAATAAGAGCGGCAATAAACAACAATTTTGTTATACCTAAATATCTAAGCCTTTCAGGATGGCCTGCGCATACAATAGTTAGCGAACCCCACGGCTTATACTGGATTACACTCTTGCCTTATGCTATACTGCATGCGATTGATTCACAGATAACGGCTTATACTGTAATGAGGCTTGTACCTGTTTTATTTGGTATATTTGATGTGTTAGGTGCTTACCTTCTCGCAAAGTACCTCAGCAAGAACAGGCTATTTTTGCTACTCGTTATGCTCTTCGTTGCATTAAGCTTAGGAGATGCTGCAAGAACTAGCGCGCTCATATACAGAGGAGACGGCTTTGTAACAATCTTCTTAATAATCGCACTCTTTTATCTTGTTAAAACACTTAAGGAAGATGCGTTAAAGAAGAGATTGCTCTATGCGATTCTCTCCGGCTTCTTCCTCAGTGTGTGCAACTTTGTTTGGAATGGTGCACCATTTGCTACCGCTACATATATCTTTGCCTTTGTTGTTCTCCTTATCTATGGCTTCACATTCCACAATAAAAAGTTAGTCGAGAGGAGCGGCTACCTTATTTTAAGCATGCTTATCTGGTATATATTTGTAAATATATACAAATTTACAGGATCTATATATTCACAAACGTTTACAGGCGTTCACTTCTTGCCACTTCTCGTTCTCATGCTTCTGGGCTGGTATACTGCATACTACATGCTTAGCAATATAAGCAAATATTATAAGCTTGTCGGAACAGCAAAGAGAAGGCTTGCGTTTGCTCTCATCTCATTAGCTGTCATAGCAATTATAATAGATATAGCGATGCCAAGCTTTGTATATGAAATATTTGTAGGAAATGGATTCATAACAACGAGCAATTTTTCTGTAACAATAGAAGAGCTTCAGCCGCCAAGCACGGGTTTCTTATTTGCAAGCTTCGGCGCTTTCCTGTTTACAACACCTATGTCAATAGTCATATACCTATCAACATTTGTAAAACATATGAAATGGCTCTTTTGGATTATAATGCTAATTACCTTCCTGCCGTATTTCTTCATGCAAGTTGAAAACGACAACGATATGAAGAGTGTAAAAGCTTATATAAAGTTTGCACCAAACGAGATGATGCTTACGCTCATCTCTTACTATGCTATAACTGCATATTTGCAGATGCATGCCGTAAGGTTTAACTCTCTGCTCTCAGTGCCGCTTGCTATATTATCAGCATATACACTCTACTGGCTCATTGCATATTTCAAGAAGTATAACAGGAATTATCTCTATATAGGCTACGGCATTCTTATCGCATTGATATTATATACAATAATGGTAGACTATTCTTATTCGCAGGCCTTAGTACAGGCTGATGATATTAATCCAACATTCCTTAGTGCGCTAAACTGGGTAAGAAATAACACGCCTGCAAATTCGGTTTTTCTTACTCTATGGCCAGATGGTAGTGTAATCGAGGGTTGGGCAAACAGAACGAGCGTAACAGATAGTGTTGGCTCACAAAACGCATCGAAAGCAGACCCTTTTGCACTCTGGTTATATAATTCAAGCCCTGACGGCCAATTCCTGCTAAGCAACATAAACGGCAAGCCAGATTATCTGCTTGTTAGGTATTCATGGCTCCTTGAAACAGAAGGTATATTTATTGAATCTGGAATAAATGCTTCTCTAAGCCAGCTATATAGCTATACGGCCTTTACAGGGCTTAATGAACAACTTAACAAAAGCTCACAGATCTTTACTTTCACAAACAACAACTTCCAGGAAAGAACAATAATAGTTAATCAAAACAATACCCAAAAGATCTCAAGCTATCTTATAATGCCAAATGGCATATCGCCCGTAGAGTATGTTGCTTTTTCAAACATTTATAACGGGAGTTTTGCAATAATAAAGCAAACAGCGTTTAACAAGACAAATGGCGATCTTCTTCTAATAACCTATTCGCCTATACCAAACCCTAGAATGCCGATAAATATAACGGGCGCCTTCCTCTTTTCACCAGGATTAGCAAATAGTAATATGCTAAAGTTTCTTTACTTCTGCAACAACTACGAATGCCTTTGGAACAACAATGTTGCAAAATTAGAGCTTGTTTTTATGAATCCGGATACAAGGATTTACAAGATAATTTACAACAACACTTATAACAATACTTCTTATATCAACACTTAGCAAAACAAAACTTAACTACAACTACAACAAAAAGGAAGAGAAAAAGAAAATAAAAAGGTTTAGGATTACTTCTTGTATCCTAGTCCGCTTCCTATGAAGGCTATTATGAAGCCTATCAAGACTGTTGCAAAGTAAGCCATGTTGCCGTATGTTAGTGCCGCTAGCACTATGCCTGTACATACTGTAGCCTTCATTGCACCAGCTGCTACCGCCTTTTCATCAATGCCTGGTATTAGGTTGCCGAAGCTCACAAAGAAGAGTGCTATTGATCCAACAACGCCTACTGCATATAGCAATGGTAGCCATAGCGCTGCTGCTCCCCAGCTGTTATTCATATATGTACCGCTTGTTGTAAAGACCACTGCTAGGAAGAAAAGGCTTCCAATGAACTCCAAGGCAAAAACTCCCCAGTTTGTTGTTTCTTTTGCCATTTCGATCACGCTATAATAAAGAATAATTAAATTTTTAAATCTAACTACTCTATTCGTTTATGCTTTGGTATTTATTTGACATTTGCCGAAAATAAATAGACGTGCTTCTTTATAACCTAGTTATCGATAGTTAAGGCTAAGCTAAGCACAATTTTAAAAATGCTTAATGCTTAATAGAATTCATGAAGCTTAAACTTGCGTTTGCATATGACAGTGCATACCCTTGGTTCAATGGGGGCATAGAAAAGAGAAGATTTCTTATTATGCAAGCGCTAGCCAATGCGGGCCACGAGGTGCATTGCTTTACAATGCTAAGAGAGGGCATGCCTGGCAAAGAGTTTAGCTACAAGGGAATAAGGTATCATTGCTGTGGCGTAGCAATACCAAACAGCAAGATGTATGTTCATGGAAGGCGCAACATAAGGTGGCCGCTAAAATATGCACTTATATTACCATTCAAGCTAATAAAGTATGACGACTTTGACCTTATAGATGCTGACGCCTTCCCATTTCTTCACCTCTTTACAATAAGTCTTATCGCAAAACTGAAGCACATAAAGTTTATAGTGACATGGCATGAAGTATGGAGCCTTGAGTACTGGCAAAGATATCTTGGCAAACTCGGCGGTGCTATAGGCTATTTTGTAGAATACCTTGCTTCCAAGCTAACCAAAGACTTTATCTCCAACTCAAATGAAACAGCAAAGAGGCTTTATGAAGAATTTGGAAAGAAAAGCTTGGTCTTCCCTGCAGCTGTTTCTAGTTATGAGTTTGATGCTAGGCGTATAAAGAAGAAGAATCAGTTCATCTCCATAGGCAGGCTTGTTCCGGAGAAGCGCATGGACATGGTTTTAAGGGCTATTGCTGAGAGCGATGCAAGCGCAAAGATTGTTGGCATTGGACCAGAGGAGAAGAACCTTAAGGCGCTTGCAAAGGACCTTGGCATAGAGAAAAGAGTTAAATTCATAAGAAGGCTAAGCCCAAAGAGGTTGTTTGCTAGTATAAAGGAGTCGCGTGGTCTGCTTATGTTCTCAGCCAGGGAAGGCTTATCCCTTATAACGCTAGAAGCCATGATGCTTGGAGTTCCTGTATTCATTGTTGGCTCAACCTCGCTCCCAAGCGATGTAAAAAAGCTTTGCATAACGCTAAACGAAAATAGCCTTGGAAAGAGCATAAATGAAGTGCTTAAAGACTATAGAAAGTATGAAGAGAAGGCAAAAAAAGCAAGGCAGATTGTATTAGAGAGGTATTCTGCAGACTATGCAATGCAGGTATATGAAAAATTTCTCAAATAAAAAAATAGTATCCTGACATTTACTTGAAATTGGTAGAAACACAATATCCACTTAGTTATATTATTTTATAACAATGGCTTCTATATATTTGCTTAAATTTGCAAATTTCAGCTTGCCCATTGTCCTCTCGTTTTTGCTATCCAAATTTAAATATGAATCTAGGCAGATAAAGAGATAAAGTGGTAAAGGAAAAACCTATTAAATTATACTTCTTATTTTAAATCATGGAAAACAAAACGCCTGTTGGCACTATTACACATTACTATGACAAAATAGGTGTAGCGATAGTTGAGCTGAGCGACAAGCTGAAAGTCGGGGATACGATAGCGATAGAGGGTAAAACAACAAACTTTACACAGAAGGTTGAAAGTATACAGATAGAGCACATAAATGTTGAAGAAGCTGGGAGCGGCGAATCTATAGGGTTAAAGGTAGACCAAAAAGTAAGGGAGGGCGACAAGGTTTACAAGGTATTCTAAGCTACTAAGCATGCCCCTGTAGCTCAGTGGTAGAGCGACTGCATGGTAAAAAATCTATAGAGCAGTAGGTCGCGAGTTCAATTCTCGCCAGGGGCTTGCATTAGAATTTGAAGAATTTACGTTGGTTTTATGAAGCTTGATAAAATTGCACGAGAAGAATACAAAGAGGTAATGCATTCAAAAATACAGGATTTTGGAAATATAGGCGATCCTTACATAAATAGCTACATAATTAGATGCGGAATAAAGAAGCTTGCTGTGATAGCTGGGCGCCACAGATCAAACGACAAGATAGTATTCAATTTAATGGAAAAGGCGTTTAAAGCAATCAAGCCAAAAGTTGTTTTGCTAGAACAACCAAAAGATCATAAAGTTGAACAATTTATAGAGTTTGTAAAAAATAAGGACAAAAAATTTTGGAATGAGTTTGACGCAGCTGCCGATTTAGCTGTTAGAAACAAAGCAGATTTATATTTTATTGATATCTCTGATAAAGAACATTTTGAATCTTTTATGCAGATGAAAGATGGTATTAAGCTTTATATTTTGTTCTTCTTTTCTGGAACTTATAAGACAATTTTTAATATCTATAATAAGACAAGAAAGATAGAAAATGAGGATTATAAAATTCTCTCAGAATCCTTTTTATTAAGAGATATAATAGATGATGATCAAATTTACAATGCCTTCATTAAAGTTAAGGAAAAGGAATATAGAAACATAGGCCTTATTGCCACGATAGATAGGATAGTTGAAGAGACTACTAGAAAGTACACAGGAAAAAAGCTTAGCCACGATCTGATAATTTACGGAAATCTTACAGCACCATTCCCTTTTGCAAATTATGAAATTAGCAAAATAATTGAATTATTACAAGCGAAAAGAGATAGCATTATGTTGCATGGAATAATAAATCATTTGAAAAAAGCAGATTCTGTTATGTTCGTATGTGGCAGTGGGCACGCGGCTACGATGAAAAAGTACCTGCTTAGAGAGCTTAAAAGATTTGGAAAGTGTGCGTTAGAGAAGATAGAATAATTAGCAGACCAATTTTATTTTATAGCCTTAGCTTGAGCTTAACACCCTTATGCATGCCAAGCTTTTTAGCCATATGAGCTCTTAGCTCGAGCACGTACATAGCCTTTTCCCTTGGCAGATAGGTTTTGCATCTGAATATAGAGCTGCAGGGCTTTGCATCTTCAACTATATCAACAACAACAAGCTGCTTGCTAAGCCATATAATGTCTATCGGAAAGAGCATGTTGCGCATCCATATACCGTGCCTGGCTTCTCTGCTAAATACAAAAAGCATGCCATCGCTTTTGCCAAGTGAATTCATGTGCATAAGCCCAAGCATAAGCTTTGGTAAAGAATCTGCAACAAGCACGTCAAGAGCTTTGCTATCAACATAAATGCTTGCATGCTTATATTTAAGCATCTTGCGCATAAGCTTTGTAAAGCACATAGCATTCCCAATTAATATTATAGAACGTTGGATAAGTAATATCCTTTCGTATAGCCATTTCTACCTTTCCATATCTGAATAGATCCTAAAGACGCACACCCTTGTCAAATCTATATTCATATACTTAAGTTCACTTTATATATATTTCTACAGTTTGCTTTCATCTCACGATTGAGTCGTGGGTTTTCTCGCTCAGTTCTATAAGACGTTGTGATATGCATTATTTTAGCAATGTAAATGCTCAAATAAGAAAGATTTTTAAGTATTTGATACTTAAGCCCATACAGGTGAAAGCATGAAGATTTTGAAGAATAAAGGAAAAACCATAATTGTGGCTACTGGTGCGACGGATCCAAAAAATTGCCCCAGATTAATAGTAAATGAAGAAATTAATGAGATTAGAGATGACTACAAAGGACGTATAAAGGTATCGAAGAAATTGCTGTCTAAGATTTTCTGAATTTTAGATTTTTATTTCTTCCAAGTGAAAAGGCCATTCACCTACAATTATTCCTGTTAGGATTGCTTTTTTAATTACAGGGTTTTCCTTTGACCACAGAGCTTTTAATAAATCAGGGCCTCTTTTTGCTAATGCTTCGCCATCTTTAAAAACACAGATAAATAAACCATCAAAAAAGCCTTGAGCATCTAAAATTAGATTATATTCATTAACAATCCCACCTTCTTGATTATTGGATATACTCTTAAGAAATTCGCTTACAAACCTGCCATGCTCCTCTGTTGGGTTTACATAAACAGTATAAGCATAAAGTAATCTTTTATCTGGGTTTTGTGTGAGAGCCGAGAATTTTTTAATTATGCCCATGCTTTTGAGCTTCCTGATAATGTATAATATTCTATCAAGATCCTTTACTTTGAGCTTTTTTGCAATCTCCACTAGCTTCATTCTAGAGTTGCTGTTTAGAAGCATTAAGATTTGCTTCTCTGATTTTGACAAGACTGGTGACTTTTCTATTATCTCGTTCCTTAAAGGAAGAAACCCTATACTTAATCTTGAAATATCTGCAACATATAATGTTGCGCCTTGTTTGCTGAATTTTAGCCTAAACTTCCACTGCCACGCCCCGAATTCTTGCTGCGACAAGCCCACTACGTGCAAAAGCAGGTCAAAGTCGCCTTCTGCTAGGTATGCATTCTGCACATAAGGGTCATTTGCTAACTCGCTTTTTATTATATCTATACTCGGCCTCTCACTAAATTTCACTAGTATAATCTTGCCAGGTACAAAGCCCAATGCTACTTCATCTAGCTCAAGCGTGTATTTTATTGCATACTCCTTCTCCAGCTTCTCGAGCACAGACTTTACCACATGGTACGATATGCCAAGTTCCTTTCCAAACTGCCTTAGCGAGACACGTGAGTTAAAATAGATCCTTTTTAATATCTCATAGGGCAGCTTGTTCTTTATGTATTCTTCCTTCTCCTTAGAAACCATGAAGGTATTTCCTATTGCATTAATATAAACCTTGCCTATTTTCCGCTCTACTTTCCGCATTCTAAATCTCAAAATCTCAAAATATTTTATTATATTTCAGGATTATTTTAAATAAGTATAAAAATCTTTTAGTTAATTATTTATATATCCTCGCATAAAAATATTTATCGGTGGTAATGGTGGAAGACGTAAATACTTGCAACTTGTTCTCTGCTCTCCCAAACCACACCAGTGTCTATGCCCACCATTACCATTATCATGCTACACATGGTGGGGACATGAAAGAGAAAAACTGGAGTATAAAAACAAGCAGGTATGGATTTTATTTTATTGAGCCTCAGCCCAATAAAGATGCAAAGAGCTTTGCTAGTGAGCTTCTCGGCTTAGAGGGCGTAGAAGAGGTGCAGATAACAAGCGGATCTGTTGGCTATATAGTTGCTGCCAGAAAAGAAGGAAGCAATGCGATCGAGCATTTTATAAAGAAAAATGCTCTAAAGAGCAGGTATGTGGAGAGCCATTATATAATGTCGAAGAGGTAGAGGTGAGTTTTATGTGGCCTTTTAATAAGCCTAAGCATGCATCTGCCAATGCACCAAGTAATAATGAGAATAGACCTATAAAGATGATAGAAATAGGCCATAATGCTTGGCAGATCGTTCACGCTGACGAAAAAAATTAAAAAAATGTTTATTATTTTTTATATTTGTTCATTTAAAGCAGTACTAAAAAAAGTTAAATTTAAAAAATAGTTTGCTCACAATATTTAGAGGTAAGGGGGGTTGGAAATGAATGAAGATGTTGATGTTGGAGTTGGGCTTGAAGTTGATTACATGGCTAAGGATAATGAAAAGGCTATAACACATAGCAGTATATTTGAACTCATTATGAAGAAGTCGAAGAATAAGAGTGAATACAAAAAGTACGCTGAGCTAGTTGGTATGCTAATGCTTAGCTATAATAAAAGGCTTGGTAGCATAAGTGCTGCAGAAAAAGCAGTTTATGAGCTTATAAGCGAATCAAACAGTGTAAATGACCTGGTTATGCATTACAATGCATTGATGGAAGAGGAAAAGGCGAATGCAGACAAGAGTGCAGAGAATGCAAAGGCAAGGATTGCAAACATGCTGCTTAATGACTACAAGCGCAGGTTTGGGGAGGGAAAGAAGGAAGCATACAATGTTCTTGTGCTTCAAAGTTGGATTAACAAGGTAGAAGGCATAAACGAACTAACAATATTGATGGATAACATACTAAACGTAAGGGATAAGCTCGGCAATTCATGGGATTACGAAGTGCATATAATACCGCTTCTTGTTGAAAAAGCCTTCTCAACCGATGAATTAATGGATTATGCTAATGCTATAACGAACCTTATCGTTGGACTAGGCAGGAAGCTAAAAGACAATTACCTTGCAGTTATGACAGGGGTAAAGGTATTGGAATACGCTAATTCACCCACTGTGATTAAGAGTTATATAAGGGATATGGTCAAGGAGAACAACAAGAAAATAGACCAGCTGAACACGCAGCTTGCAATGATAAATTCAAATACAATTTCAAAGGTTAAGAATATTGCAAGGATAAGAGCATTAAACCAGCAGATTGCTGAACTGCATTTGCTAAATGAAGAATTAATGAAAGGGATTGACCCTAAGGAACTTATGCTAGAAGGAACAAAGAGGTAGAGAAGGTACTTCCCCACTCCAGCTTTCTCACCTCTTCTCCTTTTTATTTTATTTAACTACCGCTTCGCTCTGCTCTCTCATAAATTGCTGAAGATAAAATTTACTTCCAGTGCCTTTTCCTGTTAGGCCGCTTCCCTTCCAGCCAACAAACGTGTGGAATCCAACAATAGCGCCTGTTGTTGCACTTATTTCCCTGTTGACATAAAGCACTCCCGCTTCGATCTTGTCTATAAACTCTTTTATCTCGCTCTTCTTCTTGCTGTAAAAGCCAGCTGTAAGGCCGTATTCTACATCGTTTGCCATCCTTATTGCATCATCTAACTTCTTGTATGTTGTAATAACAAGGAAAGGCAAGAAAAGTTCCTCGTGGAAGAGTCTGTTTTCATGACTTATCTCGACAAGCGTAGGCTCGACATAATAGCCATTTAGTGGTAGCTTAACATCATTGCCACCATATATTATTGTACCGTTTTTCTTTGCTTCCTCTACCGCTTCGACGAATCGCTGGTGTGCCTTCTCGCTTATAAGCGGACCCATGTATACATCTTTTTCTAATGGGTTTCCTATCTTGAAAGACCTCATCTTCTCGACAAGCTTGCTTATAAATGCTTCCTTAACAGACTCATGCACATAAACTCTCGAGCATGCACTGCATTTCTGCCCGTCAAAGCCAAATGCTGCACTTGCTATGCCTGTTGCTGCTTCATCAAGATCAGCATATTTTGAAACGATAGCAGGATTTTTGCCACCCATTTCTACTATAAATACCTTCTGCAAGCCATTGCTATAGTTCTTTGCTATCATGCTCATGCCGGTAGCTCTCGAACCTGTAAAGACTATACCACTCACTTTCTTACTCATAACGATCTCATCGCCAACTTCTGAGCCAGGGCCTGTTACGTAATTGAATACCCCATCTGGCACGCCAGCTTCTTTGAATATTTCATAGATTTTAAGGCCTGTAAGCATTGACATATTATCTGTTGATGAAGGCTTGAATACAACAGTATTGCCTGTTATTAATGCACCTGTGCTCATGCCGACTGATATAGATATTGGAAAGTTGAATGGGGCTATAACACCAAAAACACCATATGGCTTCATTGCTATTGTAACATGCTCTTCTTTTCCCGGAGCACCTTGAAAGCCTGCATGCACTTTAGCGGAACTTCCTGGAAGCTTCACACGCCTTATATAACCTTTGTTTTTCTCCATCTCAAGTGCATAATACCTTAAGAAGTCTATTGCTTCATCTACTTCGCCAACTGATTCGTATCTTGTCTTTCCATTCTCTATGCTCAATATTGCTGCAACATTGAACTTTTCTCTAGCGAATATGTCTGCAGCTTTTCTAAATATTGCAACCCTTTCCTTATAGCTTTTTTCCCTCCATTCTGAAAATGCGGCAAGAGCAGCGTCTATTGCTTGCTGTGCATGTTCTCTCTTGCCCTTCTGGAACCTTCCTATAAGCCTCTTGTCTATAGGAGAATACTCAACAAGCTCTTCATCCGCATAGACCTCTTTACCACCTATATACATTGGAAACCTTTTGCCAAGCACCTCCTTGCTTACCCTTTCAACGGCTTCATCGAAAAGTCTATCAAATTCATCTTCTTTTCCAGCTTCAACAAATCTTCTATAAGTAAACTCATTTTCAAACTTCTGCATTAGCTCACCACATATATATGAAATTAAAAGAATTTATTTCTATTTACAAATTTTATTGCGTTGTTTACAGGATGCACCCAAGCTTCAGAAGTTCGATAAGGGTTGCAGAGAAGTATTCATATAGATAAGAAACGCGGCTAAAAAGGAAAGAAAAACTATTTATTATTTTCATGAGCTTATCTTTACAGTGGCGACCATGCAAAAATTGCTAGAAATACAGATAGAGACCAAGGATTCAAAGATAGACCTAGAGCACTTTGTAAGCGAAGGCACTTGGAAGGATCTGCTTATAGAGCTTGTAAGGAAGAACGAGCTAGATCCATGGAATGTTGATATTATAGAAATCGCCGACAAATATATAGAGGCTGTGAAGGAGCTTAAGGTACTTGATCTTAGAATCCCAGCCAATATTATACTTGCCGCATCTATCTTGCTCCATTTCAAGAGCGAGGCACTTTATCTTGAGCTCGAAGGCAAGCAAGAAGATGAAGAAGCTGAAGAAACAACTCAACGTATTATTCCAGAGATTCCTCAGCTTTCATTCAGGCTCAGGCTTCCACCAAAAAGGAAGGTAACACTTGCAGAACTTATACAGGCGCTTGATGAAGCAATGAAAATAAAGGAGGTAAAGGAGCAGAAGAGAAACGAGGTCTTTACTCTGCCTATAAAATTTGAGAATAAGGATATTGAGCTTGAGCTCAACAGGGTTTTGCAAGAAATAAAAATGAGTGTTGATGAGAAAGGTATGACAACATTTTCTTCTTTGGCAAAGATCTCAAAAGGCAATGACATACTTGTTGACCTTTTTGTACCTCTTCTATATCTTGCAAACAGGGAGAAGATTATACTCTTACAGGAGCAGTTCTTCGGTGAGATAATAATAGTGCTGGGCCGATTGAATGGATGAAGTAGATTACAAGAAGCTCATAGAAGCCACACTATTTATGTCACAGAATGCACTTAGCGCGGGTGAGATAGGCAATATAATAGGATTAGCAAGCATAGGCAAGGTGGAGGAATTACTAAAAGCACTTGTAGAGGAATATAACGAGAGGGATACTGCACTCGAGATAATGGAGATAGGAGGCAAGTATATGCTAACCCTTAAGGAACCCTATGCAAGCAAAGTAAGCTCGCTCGCAAGTGGTCCAGAGATAAGCAAAGGGGCTCTTAGGATACTAGCTTACATAAGCAAGAATAACGGCGTACTGCAGAGCGAACTTGTAAAGATATTTGGTGACACTGTTTATGCATATGTAAAGGAGCTCATCTCAAAGGAGTTTATAGAAGCAAAAAGAAGCGGAAGAAGCAAAAAGCTCTATACAACAATAAAATTTAAGGAGTATTTTGCAGTACCAGCATAGAATTTTTCTGCTTTTAACTCTGCTCGCGGGAAGTCCCCTTTCGCAAGATAGGGGGTGAGAGCGAGTAACAGTTATAAATATAAAAGCAAACACAATAAAGATATTGTGTTGTTGACCGACATGCTTATAGAGAAGAACGAAGGGATAAGAAATAAAGGCCGTGAGACCAGAAATAAAAGAAAAACACAGACTGCAAAGTCTTTTGAGATAAAATTTGACAAAAGTAAAATATCAAAAGAGAAATTGAGCAATCTGCAAAGGCTGTTCCTTGAGGGCAAATGGTTTACCAATTATATTATATCTAAAGGCATAACAGATTTAGTGCCATACAGGGATTACAAGGTAAACAAAGTAAATGTAAAAGTAAAGGACAAATTTGAAGAGAGGGAACTAAGATTATTGTCTTCGCAGATGAAGCAATACATTATAAAGAGGCTACAGAACAATGTAAAGGCATTGCATGAACTTGGCAAGAAAGGCAAGAAAGTAGGAAAGATAAAAAACATAAAATCACTGCATTCCATTTTCCTAATGCAATACGGTAATACCTACACATTAGACATGAAGAAAAGAACGCTGCACATACAGGGGCTTGGCGACTTCAAGGTTATTGGCTTAGAGCAAATACCAAATGCATGTGACATAACAACAGCAAACCTTATAGAGAGAAACGCCGACTATTTCTTGCATGTAACAGTGTATGTGCCTAAAGAAGAGAAAGTGCATAACAGAAAGGCGATAGGCATAGACCTTGGAATAAAAGATCAGATTACATTTTCAAACGGAATAAAGGTAAAGTACAATGTTGAAATGCCAAAGAGAGTAAAAAAACTATACAAGGTGTTTTCAAGGTCGCAATACAACAAGGAAACAAAAGAGCGTTCAAAAAGAGGGCAGAAAGTACTTGTAAAGATAAAGAGGGAGTTTGCACGTGAAAATAATCAGAAAAAAGACATAAACAACAAGATTGCCCATTATGTTGCTATGAACTATGAATTTGTTGCTTATCAAAACGACCCAATAAATGAATGGCAAGGGCTTTTTGGAAGAAGAATCTACCAAACTTCCATTGGAGGATTCCGCGATACCTTGAAAAGAAAGGTCAGCACTCCTTTGGAAGTGGGCATGTTCGCAAAAACAACAGGCATATGCATGTACTGCGGTTATTCGCTGCATTTGAACCTGTCTGAGCGCGTGTTCAAGTGTCCTTCCTGCGGGCATGTGCAGGACAGAGATGTAAGTGCAGCGAAGGCAGTAGAAGGACTTTCCCTACGGAACGTAGGGGAGACGCTCGCAGATGATGATGCCTCTACAATTAGCATGCTGGAATATCTAAAATATATTCCACATGTGAAAGCAAGCATCGCAGGTGAAGCGAGAAGCCCCAAACAAGCGGATGGTGCTCAAGAAGCCCATCCGTAAGGGGGTAGTTCACTAGCTTTCAAGCTTCAAAGTTGAGGTTTTCTTCTCAGTAGCTTGGATGAGCTTCTTCAATACCTTCAATCTTATTTAAATAGAGTGCAGCGACGAAGAGATAGGATGAAAGCCTATTGATGTATCTTATTATTTCACTGTTTACACTATACTTCCTTGCGGCGCGGACTATACTGCGCTCTGCCCTTCTTGCGATCGCCCTAGAAAGATGTAAATACGCGGCGCCCTCTGCACCTCTTGGAAGCACAAATTTCCTAAGTTCGCCAACCACTTCTGCAAGATCCTCTATACTATCCTCGAGCCTCTTAACAGGCTCCGGACCAAAACTTTTTACTTTGTTCTTTGTTAGGGTAGATGCAAGGTCAGCACCAAGAATGAAAAGATCATTCTGTATGTTATCAAGCTCTTTTCTAACTTTCTCATCATGTATATAGAATAGTGCAATTCCAATGCTACTATTAAGCTCGTCTACAGAGCCTAGAGCCTCAACTAGCAAGTCATCCTTTGGCACATTACCGTAGTTCATTAGATTTGTTGTGCCGTTGTCACCATTGCCTGTATAAAATTTCATGCAATCAATATAAAATAGTTAATCAATATTTAAAATATTATTTCACTCTAAATTTGGATATGGGCCTGTAGTCGAGTGGTAAGACGCCTCTTTCACAGAGAGGAGATCCGGAGTCCGATTCTCCGCGGGCCCACATAGGTATTTTAAAAATTTAATTAAAGTTACAGGCTGTTAGGCCCGTTCTACGAGAATAGCACGTATCCAAAAGTATTATAAGCGCATTATGCTCAAAGTCACATCCTTTAACAACTGATTAAGTCTTAGCCTGCTTGCCTCAGCCTGTATTGTTCTGTACTCGCTTTCTTTCAGTGCTATTATCTCGCCACGCTTTATGCCAAGAACTTTTATAGCGATCTCTAGATCTGGAAGCTTCTCCTCTAAGCTTGCACTCTGTATGATATAGGTATTGAACATCTCTTCGCTACCTATAATATCACTGTACTTTTTAATGCTTGGCTCTAGCAATACAAACTTGTGCTCCTTGTTCTCTTTTGGTATGTTAAGCTTTGAAAGATCAAGCAGCTCTGCACTTCCTTTTATTCCGCGCCTCTTTGCTATTTCCTCTACAGCTTTTTTCTGCAGTTCTGTATTTATTTTTTCTAGCTCTTCTACCGTTGCAAATTTTTCTCCTTTAAATTTATCTACAAGCACCTCTCCAGCCAGATCAAGTCTTAACTTACCGCTCAATGCTGCTGCAACGCTCTTCATAGCACCACAGTCTGTATGTGTTATTACCTTTATTTCAGTAATATTCTCATTATTCAGCAATGTATCTACTGTATTTTTTACAGCATAGAGATTTGCTCCGGCGTTTCTAAGAAAGATTGTATTGCCATCATTTAGCGAATCAAGGTATTCATTTAGCCTTCTATCCATGCATGAAAGCACAAGTCTCATTGCCTCACCTAAAACATAGAATAATAGAATTTTCCATTCTAATTTATAAATGATATGGCAGACGATGCAAAGGAGAGAAAAAGCAATGAAGATATTGAAACATTGAAGAGATATAACCAACTATATTTAGAGATAATAATGCGCTACAAAGAGTGTATAGAAGAAAATGAGAACCTTTATGTTGCCGAACTGCCAAAGTTAATAACACCTGATAATGAGAGTGTTGTGGGCTTGGCTAACAAGATAAAGAGTCAATTCCCTATCTATAACTATAATGAGAATTTTCCAGATGCGGTGAAAATTGCTTATAGTTATGTAAGAGATAATATTCTTCTCGTAAATCTACCTATACAATTCTGGCTTAAGCCAGAAGAAGTAATAAGATGTGGTGCGGGAGATATTTTTGATAAGGCTACGCTCCTTTGTAGCATAATTATAGCACTTGGCAACGTTTCTACGAAACTTATTATAAAAGTAGAAGATAATGAGAGAGAATTTGTTGTTTATTCCGAGTTTAACAATGGCATAATAGCTGTTGACCTTGAAAGAGGTGTTAAAGAATATAAGAATAGGGAAGAACTATTAAAGGCGATGGGAGTATACGAAGAAAACGAGGAGATGAATGTGTATGAGTTCAATGACAAGATGTATAATTCAATAATCTAGAATGTCTCTACCCTAGGCCAGTTTATCTCCTCATGTATTGTATTTACTTCTTCTGTAGTTTTTGAAAGCCTGCTATATGACAATGTTCCTATAGTAAGAAATGCTATCAAACTAACTGCTAGAAGGTAAGTTGAGTTCATAGTAAGGTATTCATAGCTTACTATAACGAGTATAAATGCGTTTATCGCCCAGCTTAAATAAAACCATCTATTGCTCTTTCCAAATAGTATAAGGCCGGCAAGTGCTGAAAAGATTACAATTAAAAGATTCACGAATGAAAGGCCATAGCTATAAGTAAGTGAATTTAGAAACCCAGCAAATCCAACACTGCTTATATACTTAACAAGGAACTTTGCTTGAGGATATATGAAATAGCCCATTATCGCTGCGTTTGCAAGCAGGAAAAAGCTTGATATCGCTACAAACGAATTAAAGTTTACCTCCTTTAAATTAGGTGCTTGGCCCGCTACTTTATCTATGTCTTCAAGGCAATAGAAAGCACCGTTGTATTCTACTAAATCAGCATAGCAGAACGGCCTTTTACAATAATTACATATAGCATATGCAGGCCTCCAAGGATGATTCACACATACCATATCTTTTGCGGCTTCAATACTTTCCCTCTCTACCTTTGTATATTTTTTAGTAGCTTTTTCTTGCACCTCTTTTTGTTGCATAGTTGGGGTTAAGAGTGGAAAGTTCATTTCTTCCTTTTCCTCGGGGGTTGGTATATTTGCAACATTCAAAATCTCTTCCTTTGCTATTCCAACCTTCACCTGAGCAAAAGTTTGCTCGGGCTTTGGCTGCGCCTGCTTAGCTTGTGTCTGAATCTGAGATTGTGGCACCTCAAGTTTTGGAGCTTGTGTTTGTGCATGAATCTGAGGTTGCGAGACTTGTTGCTGAGGCTGCTGTGCTATACTAGGCCCTATTTGCGGCTGAGGCTTTACCTGAGGCTGTGCAAACTTTTTGCTTGGAGAAGCAGCAGTAGTAGTCATCCCCCTAAGCTTAAAGATAAGAAGCTCATTGGGGTCAACAACCACTTTTACACCTCAAATGCCCTTCTTTCTTTCTAGCATTTCCTTTTTCTTTTCGAATATCTTTGCGTGCTTTGCACAGCTGATGCAGTAGTAAACCTTTCTTCTCTCGAAGAATTTAACATCATTTCCTGTATGTGTTTCGGTGTCAAACCTTATTATCTTCTCAAATACTACTGCCTTACTTCTTGGAATTTTTCTTCCACAGTTATCACAAGTAACTAGCGGTTCTTTTCCTCTCAATAAAACACCTTTCTTACTCTTTATTTACCTATTTAAGTTTATATACCTTCCTAAAAGAGAGCTTACACATGCATTAACAAAAAGTTATTAAAGTTGTTTTGAGTCTTTAAATTTGGTGATATTTTGAAGATCTATATAATAGGGGATAATGCTGATGAAATAGACAATGCTGTTGAGATAATTTCTAATAAAAACGCTGATATAGGTGTTATAGCAAAAGAGGTAAGTAATAATGAGCAGCTAAGCAAGGAGGTTGCTGATTCAGTAGGCAAAGGCTATGTTGCATTGCTTGTTAATGACCCTGTAGGGGCAAATATAAACTTAAATAAGCTTCAAAATGTTAACGCGGTGCCTTGCAGCAGCAAAGAAGATGTATTCGCAGCAAAGAAGAATAATGCAAACGCAATAATAATAAAAGATCTATCAAGGAAAGAAGAGATATTATCTGCTCTTATAGAAGATATTAACGAGAAAAAGGAAGATAGACCTAGAAAAAGAAGAGTTGAAAAATTAAAAGAAGAAGCTGAAGGAAATGAATCAACAGAAGGTAAAGAAGAAGAATTAAGCAAAGAAGGCAATAAAAAAGAGGAAACTGAAGCGGTTTCAGAGGGCGAAGATAAAAAGGCAAGTAACGAAGGTGAAGAAGTAGCTAGTGAAGAAAAAGAAGCTAAGCATAAAAAAGGCTTCTTTGAAAACATAAAGGATGCGCTTGGAATAATTGACAAAAAAGGTGATTAGATAGATCTTAGCTGCAAAAAGATAACAAAGCTTATATTACCTGCAATAAGGGCTGCTGTTGCTGAAGAACTTAGCCACAAATATAATTATACACAGGAGGAAATCGCAAGTTCATTGGGTATTGTACAGGTTGCGGTTAGCAAGTATCTTAATAAAAGATACTCTAACAAGATAGCAAAACTCAAGGATTACATAAAAGAGAAAGGACTTATAGATGATATTGTAAAAAGTATAATTGAAAAACAGGAAAAGGAAAAAATAGAAAATAAGATAAACTTGCTTTGCGAAAATAAAGAATTGTTATCTTTTGCTGAATAGCTGAAAAATTGTAATTGGTGGTAGAGTGGCTGAAGAATTAGATCCTTTTGTTATAGCGCAGAAGCAGCTTGATACCGCTGCTGAGGTTATGGGCCTTGACAAGCAAGCACATGAAATTCTTAGAGAACCTATGCAGACTGTAATAGTTAATATACCAGTAAAGATGAGAGATGGTACCACAAAGAGCTTCACAGGCTTCAGAGTACTTTATAACAATGCTAGAGGACCTGGAAAGGGTGGTATAAGATATCATCCTGAGGAAAATCTTAGCACTGTTAAGGCGCTTGCAGCTTGGATGACCTGGAAGACAGCCCTTGCAAACCTCCCCTATGGCGGTGCAAAAGGAGGTATAATATGCGATCCAAAGAGCATGAACGAACAGGAACTTGAGAACCTCTCACGTGGCTATATAAGGGCGATAGCGAACTTCATAGGCAAAGATGTTGATATACCAGCACCTGATGTATATACAACACCGCAGATAATGGCATGGATGATGGACGAATATAGCAAGATAAAGGGCTATAATGAATTTGGAGTTATAACAGGAAAGCCATTGGAAGTATGGGGCAGCGAAGGCAGAAACGATTCAACAGCTATGGGAGGTATGTATGTTATGAGAGAGGCTGCAAAGATGCTTGGTATAGATCTTAAAAAGGCAAAGATAGCTGTACAAGGTTTTGGCAATGCTGGTATGTATGCATTCACACTCTCAAAGAAGCTGTTTGGAGCAAATGTTGTTGCGGTAAGCGATTCAAAAGGGGGTATTTACAGCGAAGATGGATTAGATCTAGAGAAGCTCACAAAAACAAAGCAAGAAACAGGAAGTGTGGTAAATTATGAAGGTGGTGAAAAGATAACAAACGAAGAACTTCTTGAGAGTGATGTAGACATTCTTATACCTGCAGCTATAGAAAACCAGATAAGAGCGGATAATGCAGACAAGATAAAGGCAAAGATTGTTCTTGAACTTGCTAATGGACCAGTAACCCCGGATGCAGATAAGATATTATTTGAAAAAGGTATACTTGACCTGCCTGATTTCTTAGTCAATAGTGGTGGCGTAATAGGTTCGTACTTCGAATGGGTACAGAATATAAACGGCTATTACTGGAGCGCAGAAGAGGTATACAGCAAGCTAGACAAGATAATAACAAAATCATTCTACGATACTATCAATACACAGAAGAGCTATGCCGAAAAAGGCGTGAAGATAAGCCCAAGAACAGCAGCATACATAATAGCTGTTGATAGAGTTGCAAAGGCGATGAAAGCAAGAGGTTGGTATTAGATTTTTTATTTTCTATTTTCTTCTTTTCTTAAAGAACTTTAAAAGATCTTCAATGCTCATTGTGTTTATAACCTCTTCTTTTCTAACCCAGCCACGCCTTGCTGTTCCTACACCATAGCGCATGTAATCAAAATGCGATAGCCTATGAGCATCTAAGCCAATTTCATACATAAGCCCATAGGTTCTAGCCTTTAGTATACCTTCATCATTTAGATCAAGTCTATTTGGAAAAGCGTTTATTTCCATTACCACATTGTTTGCCTTAGCCGCCTCAAAAACCTTGTCAAAATCAAACTGTATAGGGTCTCTTTCACCTATAATCCTATTTGTTGGATGCGCTAATATGTCAATATATCCAGATTCCAACGCTTTTATAATACGCTTAGTCATACTTTCCTTGTCCATGTTTAGATAATTGTGGACAGCACCTATTACATAGTCCATCTTTTCGAGTGTTTCCTTTTTAAGGTCGAGTGAACCATCTTTTAGTATATCTACCTCTCCGCTCTTTAATATCTTTATCTGAGGATACTTCTTTGCGACATTATCTAGATACTCAAAGTATTTCAAAAACTCCTTATCATCCATGCCGTTTGCAACATGTTCGCTCTTTGTATGGTCTGAGAAACCAATATAGCTATAGCCATGCTTAATCGCTTCTTCAACTACCTCTTCTACACTGTTTGCACCATCACTGAATTTTGTATGTGTGTGCAGATTACCCTTAATATCGCTTAACTCTATAAGCTTAGGTAGCTTGTGCTCAAGAGCAAGATTTACTTCTCCCCTTGCCTCGCGCATCTCTGGTTCTATATACTGCATGCCGAGCTTTTCATACACTTCTCTTTCTTCTTTGCCGGCAATCATCCTACCTTTTGAGTCAAAGAGCCCATACTCATTTAGCTTATAACCTTTCTTCACCGCTATCTTCCTTACCTCAATTCCATGCTCTTTGCTGCCAGTAAAGTATTGAAGTGCTGCACCGAAACTTTTATCCTCTACAACCCTTACATCGCAACTTAAACCTATCTTTAGCCAGACTGTTGTTTTTGTTGGACCTTTTACGGTTATACTTTCAACTTCTGGCAATTTTGTTACAAAATCCATTACCTCAAGCGCCTTATCAGAGGTTACAAGTATATCCAAATCACCTACAGTTTCGCGCATCCTACGCGTTGAACCAGCGATTACCGCTTTAGAAACGAGTCCAGAAGCCAGAAGCTTGGCTATAATCCTTTCGGCCTCTGGGAGGGCTGTGCCAAGAAGCATACGCTTGCCTGCCTCTTCAAGCATCGCTATTCCTTTAGCTATCTCGCTCTCGCTTTTTTCGCCAAATCCCTCGAGCTTGCTTATTTTATGCTCTTCTACTGCCTTTTTTAAATCTTCAAGATTTTTAACGCCGAGCTCCTTGTAGAGCTTGTATATCTTCTTTGGTCCGAGGCCTTGAATGTTAGAAAGAGTCTTAAAGTCAATAGGATATTTTTTCTTCAGCTCCTCGTATTTTGTAATCTTACCCGTTTCTACAAACTCCCTTATTCTATCAGCAAGGCCTTTGCCTATTCCAGGCAGCTTCTGCAGCCCTTCAATGCCTTCTTTCTTTAGTATATCTCCAACATCCTCTTGCAAGGTACCTATTGTCAATGCAGCCTTCCTGTATGCCCTTACCTCAAATGATCGCTCCTCGCCCTCGAGCTCAAGCATATCAGCTATTTCATTGAAAATCTCTGCTATTTGCTTGTTGTACACATTATTAGATTCTATAAAAAATTAGATAAATCTATCACATAGGATCCTTACATATTAAAAAAGAATCACGCAGAAATTTTTGCAAACTTATTCATCAAACTTTTTTATTTTCTCCCATTCCTCGACAGATCCGTCTGTTGCTTCAAACAAAGGATTCGGTTCTGCATTGCTTATGCTCTTTATCCTTTCATATTGTGCTATACTTCTTCTCTTGAGCTTCTGTTTTAATAGTGAAAGTTCATAATCTAATTGCCCTCTTGCCACCTTTATCTTTAATTTTGTGTTAATTTTTGAATTATCAATCTTCCTAGTGTCAAAGCTGTAACCCCTTTCTTTAGCGCTAAGGGAGATATAATAAAGATAAGTGTTTATTGCAGAGAGTGGATCTGGTTGCTCCTTAAACCTGATAAGCTGTGGGTGGTTCTTGTAGCCTTCTGTCTTGCCTTCAAGGACCTTCTTTGCAAGAAGGGCTTCGCGCCACAGAGCGACAATACCTTTTGAATCTAAGTATTCAAACTTTATTGACCATAATCGCATACAACCACTTAGCTACTAAATTATGAAATTTATTTCAACAATTTTTATCTCTTCCCCATGCTTTTCGATTAGACTAACAAACTAAAATATTTAACTAAGCTGCTCAAACTTTGGCATAAAAAGCTAAAATAGAAAAGTTATTATTTATGTTTTGCATAGCTTATTAGGAGCAAAATGAAAATTAATAACAGGATAGGAGGTAGAAAGGCCCAGAGTGCAATGGAATATTTAATGACTTATGGCTGGGCTATTCTTATTATAGGGATTGCGCTCGCCGCAATGTTCCAGATGGGGCTTTTTAATCCAAGCAAATATGTTATGAGCACATGTACACTTCCTTCTGGACTCACATGTGGTTCATTCTTTCTTTATTCAAACGGCACACTTTCAGTATCAATAGGCAATAGCCTTCAAGACCCAATAAATGTAACAGCAATAGGTTGCTCACCCAATAAGACAATTACTAATATGCAAACACCCTATAATCCACCATCAAACCAGATTTACATACCAATAGGAGGAAGCCACACATTTAGCGTTAACTGCAATGGTGCATCAGGCTTAGCGCCTGGGCAGCTTTACACAGGATATTTAGTTATAAACTATACAGATGATGTTACCCTCTTTCCACAAACAATCTTTGGAAGAATTGCGATAAAGATTTCATAATGGACTATGCGGATATGCATCGAATAGAAAAGTATTTTATTTTATTTATCGATATAGTATTACCCTAGGGTGTTTGCATGGATGACCTGCTTAATGCTGCAATGCAGGGTGTTGATGAAAGTGACTTGTTCAAGCCAAGAATTGCTGTTGCTGGAGTTGGCGGCGGTGGAAACAACACTGTAAACAGGCTTAGTACCCTTGACATAAAAGGTGCAAGCCTATATGCATTTAATACTGATTCTAAGCACTTGAATATGCTTAATCCTTCTATAAAGAAGCTTACGATAGGCTACTCTTTAACCCATGGTCTAGGCGCTGGAGGCTTTCCAGAGATTGGTGAGAAAGCGGCAGAAATAAGCAGAGATGAGATTAGCTTACTGCTTAAAGACACTAACTTGCTTTTCTTATGCGCTGGGATGGGTGGCGGCACAGGAACAGGTGCTGCTCCTGTTGTGGCAAGGATAGCAAAGGAGAATGGCGCAATAGTAATAGGTATAGTAACACTACCGTTTGCACTAGAAAAAGTAAGATTTGAGGTTGCGAGAAAAGGAATAGAGAAGTTAAGGCAGAATGTTGATACATTAATTGTTATAGATAACCAGAGGCTTGTTAATCTGTATCCAAATCTTGCTATAGAACAAGCTTTTATGCTTGCTGATGAAATAACAGCAAGGGCTGTGCGAGGCATTACAGAAACAATAACGCAGCCAAGCCTAATAAATCTGGACTTTGCAGATGTAAGAGCTATAATGAGCGGTGGTGGAGTATCTATGATAAGTGTTGGCAGCGCACAGGGACCTGATAGAGTAAATGAGGTTGTAAGAGATACACTCAAAAATAAGCTCCTTGATGTTGACTATGAAGGGGCTACGGGCGTTCTTCTCCATATAACTGGTGGACCAGACATGACATTGGGAGAAGCAAATGAGATAGGAACAAAGTTAACCGAATCAGTATCACCAAATGCAAACGTTACGTGGGGTGCAAGACTCGACAACGAATACCAGGGAAGGGTTGAGGTGATAGCAATCTTCACAGGCGTTAAAAGCCCCTCCATATTTGGCAAAAAGAGTGAAAATGAGAACGAGGACTTAGGCCTCGGATATATCTGATTTTACTTATTTTTCTGATTGGATTATCACAGAGTTATAGAAAGGCTTATAAATATGTTTATATAAATAAAATCTAGTCTCCTTTTGGTGATGTTGATGAATTTCCTAAAGGAAAAAGATGTAAAATATATAAAGGATTTGTTCGAGAAGAACCTAACCGGAGAGGTAAATCTTATACTCTTCGTAGATACACCAGACAAGTGCCAATACTGCAATGATACTGTACAGCTTCTTACAGAGCTTGCAAATATTAACCCAAAGCTAAAGCTCACAGTATATGATATAAACAAAAATCAAAAAGAAGCTAAATTCCTAGGCGTAGATAAGACACCAGGCCTTGTTATAGGTGGAAAGAAGATTTATAATATGTATTATTTTGGCATACCAGCAGGGCATGAGTTTGCGGCCCTTCTAGAAGATATCGTTGACGCCTCAAATGGAGCAACAAGGCTTTCAGAAGCAACAAAAGAAAAGTTAAAGTCGATAAAGGAGCCTATAGAGATAAAGGTGTTTGTAACACCAACATGCCCTTACTGCCCCAGAGCTGTTAGGACAGCGCACCAGTTCGCAATGGAGAATGATAAGATAAAGAGCGCTATGATAGAGGCTATGGAGTTCTATGACCTTGCAAACCAATATAGTGTTATGGCTGTTCCAAAAATAGTAATAAATGATAATGTTTCTTTTGAGGGTGCACTCCCAGAAGAGAATTTCT
Source organism: Microcaldota archaeon (assembly GCA_046536795.1). Taxonomy (GTDB): domain Archaea; phylum Micrarchaeota; class Micrarchaeia; order Micrarchaeales; family CABMGC01; genus JAGDYD01. The sequence continues at coordinate 201,585 of JAWDMB010000002.1, forward strand.
TAGAATATGTACTTTCTGCGGTTAAAGGTTGATTAGCTCAAAGCTCTTCTACTATTGTGCCGCCATGTGCAGCCTTGTCTCTGCTAAGCACATATGTTTTTGAGCTTGAAGCCTGCTTTAGGGCTTCATCATGCGTTATAAGAAATATCTGATCTATTATTCTTGGTAGCGTCTCATTAAAGATGTGTATAAACTTTGCTATTCCCTGCTCATCTATGTTGTGGGTTGGCTCATCAAGGATTAGCCATTTAAGATTTGGAACAAGCACAAGCGCAAATGCAACTCTCATTGCAAGGCACGCTATGCTCCTTTCTCCACCACTGGCTATACTCTCAACAGGCCTCCACTCTTGAACACCATTCTTTATTATCTTAACCTCTAAAGTATAGTCATCTTTTCCCGCATTGAGCCTTATGTCTACATAATCACCATATGGATATAGCTCTGGCCATAATTCACTCATTATATGATTTATAGAATCAATTAGCCTAGACCTTAATGCACCTTGCGTTTCTGAAAGCGCGTTCTTGAACCTCGTTAATTCTTCAGCCGTATGCTTCTTCTGTTCTGCATCTCTTATTATTCCTTCGACATGTGCTAGCATCTCACTCTTCTCATCTATTTCTTTGATCTTCTCATTTACAGCCTTCTCGTTAGCTTTAATGCTAGCATCTATAGAGCTTAGCATAGCGCTAATGCTTGTATACTCTTTTTGCTTTTCTTCTATAAGCTTGTCGTTTACACTTTTTGAAAGCTCATCAATCTCTGCCTTCTTAGCATTTATTTCTTCTCTAAGCTTTTGCGCCTCGCTCTTATATTTGCTTAGATTCTCTGCTTCTTTTCTGCTCTCTTTTAGCTTTACCAGCTCTGCTGAAAGCTCATTTACTTCTGTGCTAAGTTTTTCCTTATTTGCACTCACCTCTCTTTCACTCTTTTTCCTTAGTTCAAGCTCATCTTTGTTCTTTGCAAAGGCTTCGTCTATGCCAGCATAGCCTTTAAGCTTTTCATTCGCAACGAGCATTGCATTGAACTCTTCACTAAGCTTCTTGAATGCTGTTCGCTCGTTTTCTATAAGTGCGCTTATTCTCTTTATCTCATCCTCTGACTCGCTTAAAATTTTTTTCTTGCTTTCTAGAAGCTTAATCCTAAGCTCCTCGCTCAGCTCTCTTTCGCACACAGGGCATTTGCTTATGTGCTTTGAAAGATCCTCTATATACTTGCCCATCTCCTCTTTTCTAGACTTGGCTGATGCAAGCTCCTTCTCAAGCCTTTCGATCTGTTCCTCTTTCTCTTCTTTCGCCTTAGCATAATTGTCTATATCCTTTAATTTCATTTTTTCTATTAGCGAGTCGCGCTCCTTTATCTGCTCGTCAAGTTTTCTTAGCTCATTTTCTAGCCTAGCAACAGCCCTGCTCTCTTCAAGCTCTTGCTGCTCTGCATTCTTGAGCTCCGCCTTTAGCCTTTCTAGCTCGTTAGATACAAAGCTTATCTTTGGCTCAAGCTCATCTGACTTTAAGCCCATCTCCTCTATCTTTTTTATCTCTCTTTCATCAAAGCTGAGCGTCGATTCTAAGCCCTTAAGCTCCTTCTCTAAGCTTATCTTCTTTGCATTCTTCTCCTGAAGCTCTTTAAGCTCCTTCTCAACCTTCTTGAGCTTTTCAACAAGCTCTAGCCTTTTAGAGATAAGCTCCTCGCCGTCTTTTTTGAGCTTGGCGAGTTCTTCCTTTGCAGAGCTAAGCTGCTCATTAAGCTTCTTTATGTCGAAATTGGCTGCATTAGCTTCTTGCTGTGAGGCCAGATCTTTTATCCTGTTTATAAGGCTTGTAACATTGTCTTCTGCAATTGCAAACTTGTCAAGGCCAAGAAGCCCATCAATTACATCTTTCCTCTCGCTGCTCCTTAGCTCTAGGAAATAATCAAGGTTGTTCTGCTCAGAGTATATAGCCCTTGAAAAAAGGTCATAGTCCATCTTAAGAAGGCTCTCTATGTATTCGTTAACACGCTGGGGCTGTGACTGCATGATGGAGCCATTCTTTAATATTTTTGCTGTTGTCCCGCCTGCCAGCTCAAGCCTTCTCTCTATAATATATTCATTTCCATCTAAGCTTAGGCCGAGCCTTACCTCGGCATAGCTTTCTTGCACAGGCACATTCTTTATTATATCATTTATGCCAACGCGCCTATGCTGCAAAGCCGGGAATGTACCGAAGAGGGCGTAAGAGATTGCATCCATAACTGAGCTTTTGCCTGCACCCATCTGCCCTACAAGCACATTTGTACCTTTAGCAAAGTTAAGTATTGTATGCTCGTGCGTCTTCCAGTTTTTAAGCTCGATAAACTCAATCATCAGTTAAAATACGCAATTTAGATTTAAATATTAGTGTCTAAGTAGCGTTGAGATTATGCAAAGAGAATCACTATACACTAGCCGTTAGCATGTGCAAAGCAAAGTTAAAAGTTATAAGTGTACTATATAAGATTAGACAAAAGTTATATAGTATAGGTTCTAATTATCACATTATGGCCCAACATCAAATGCCTTAGGGATAAGTATTTAAAAATTCAGAATTAATATAATACTACAAATCCTGTGATTTTATGAGTCAATTTGGCGTGCAATATCATGGACCCTCAAATAGGAAATCTTCTGGAAACGGAAAACTCAAGATTAAGAGTAGAGACAAGAAGAGGCACGAAGTAGGGGGCTATTTCATAGCAACAAGATTAGGCGAAGCAAATGTAATAAAGAAGGTAAGAACAAGAGGCGGTAGAGAAAAGGACAAGCTTAAAAATGCGGGCTATGCTAATTTGCTTGTCGACGGTTCTTACAAAAAAGTCAAGATAAAGGGTGTTATAGAGTCAAAAGATAACAGAAACTTCGCTAGGCTTAACATAATAACAAAGGGTACAGTTATAGACACAGAGCTTGGCAGAGCAATTGTTATAAATAGACCTGGAAAAGAGGGCTTTATAAATGCAAAGCTGGTGAAGTGATGCCTGCAAGAGTCTATGTATGCCCGATAGAAAAAGAGAATGAGCTTAAGAAGATGCTTGAGTATGACCCTTACCTTGATCCGAAGATAAAAGAAGAAGATTTGAAGAAACTTAGAGAAGATGAAATGGCTAATATTATATTTGCAAGGCAAGACTATGTGATAAAGGAAGGCGCATCTATAAACATGGATCCATCTAAATGCTACCTCTTTTTGAATGCACAAGATTCTTTCCTCGATAAAGCAGAGAAAAAACTCAAGAGCATAGAGGGTTTAGAACGCGCAAAACCAGATATAGAATCAAAGGTTATAATGTTTATTGATGATGAAAGAAAGAGGGCGGATGAAGGCTTCGGCTCAATATTCGGGTAGTTTAGATGAATTTTATAAGTGTGGCGGATTTATCAAAAGAAGGGATCACTGAGATCTTTAATATAGCTGATGACCTGAAACATGAAAGGGTTGGAATAGCGCTTAAAAAGGATGCTGTCGCTGCGCTTATATTTGAAAAACCTTCTACAAGGACAAGGGTATCGTTCGAAGTTGCAATGGCACAGCTTGGCGGGCATTCAATTTATATAGATTCAAGAACTTCTCAGCTCTCTAGAGGAGAGAGTATTGCAGATACAGCAAAGGTACTGAGCGGCTATGTGGATTTTATAATTGCAAGGCTTTACAAACACGATGATATTGTAGAACTAGCTAATAATGCTACTGTGCCTGTAATAAACGCACTTACAGACTTAGAGCATCCGTGCCAAGCGCTAAGTGACCTTTATACAATACAAGAGGTAAAGAAAAAGCTCAGAGGCTTAAAGCTTGCTTTCGTAGGAGATATAGCTGCCAATACAGCAAACTCGCTTATGCTAGCGGGAGCAAAGATGGGTATGGAGATAGCACTTGTTGGGCCAAAGAATTATATGCCAAACACATTCTACTTTACAAAAGCTAGAGAATATAGCAAGGTTGAGACATATAATAATATAAAAGAGGGGGTAGCAGATGCAGATGTTATATATACTGATACATTTGTAAGCATGGGTCAAGAAGCCGAGGCAGAGGAAAGAAAAAAATTGTTTGCACCTTACCAAGTGAATAAAACTTTAGTGAGCTATGCAAAGAAGGATGCGATAGTAATGCACTGTCTGCCTGCACATCGTGGCGAGGAGATAACAAGCGATGTTTTAGATGGGCCACAAAGCGTTGTTTGGCAGCAGGCAAAAAATAAACTACTTGTGGAAAAGGCTATACTTCTCTATTTATCTGAAAAGAGCTTCTAAGCTTAGATTTAACCCCACACATCTGCTTTTATTTTTGCTACATCCACCCCAATATTGACTAGCGCCTGCTTCATCGCATTTGTAAAAGCAAGAGGGCCGCAGATATAAGGATCTCTTTCCATAAAATCAGGTACATTTCTTTTTATCATATCCTCGTTTATATGGCCTGTTTCGCCGCTCCAGTTATCACCAGGCTGGGGCCTTGTAACTGTTATAACAAGTTTCATGTTTAAGCTTTTTTCAAATTCTTCTAGCTCTGCACGCCTTATGATCTCATTCGGATATCTTACACTATACATTAAAGCTACATCTATGCCAAGGTTTTTCTGCTTTATATATCTCAACATTGAAAGGAAAGGGGCTAAGCCTGTGCCACCGGCTATAAAAAGAACCTTCTTGTTCTTGCTTGGATCAAACTTAAATTGCCCATAAGGCCCAGAAATATGGTATATATCACCAACCTTTGCCTCTTCAAGCTTAGAGGTAAGCCTGCCGTGGATCATGCTTATAATAAGTTCTATTGTGTCGCTTCCTGGAGCAGAGGCTATAGAATATGCCCTACCTATCTCATCCGGCGTATTTGCTTTATAGTATAGCATTATAAACATACCAGGACTAAAGTCAAGAATGCTGCCATCAGCACTTTTAAACCTGAATATCGTTACATCTGGGGTTTCTTTTATTATCTCACTAATATAGTAAGGTTTCTTTATTATCACAAATTCACCAAGAGGTTTATAAGAATTAGATAATAAAAATATTAAAAATGCTTACTTTAGGTTTGTAAGTGATTCTACTGTCTTTTCGAACTTGTCTATGCTTTTTATTATTTCCTTGAGTTTGGGATTTATATTATAACCAAGCCCATAGCCTCTTTCTGTTCTTATATGGGTTGGCTGCAAAACGTTGAGGTTCATAGATAATTCCCTTAAAGTTATTATAAGCGTTTTTCTGGTAAACTTCTTTCCTAATATAGCGTAGATTTCTTTTGTAGTCCTAGGTGACTTTTCCATAAGTAGTTTAAGTACCGCATAATTAGGCCTACTAAGCAGCTCTCTTATAAGCCATATCTCATCCTTCTCCTTCATAAAAACCACAGGCCCCAAGCCCAATACTAAAATATATTTTTATAACAAACTTTATAAATGTATACCAATTTTCCAAAAACTTTACTCTTTCTGCAAACAAAAGGTATTTAAATATATTTATACATAAATAAAATTATGTTTACTAAAGTATACTTAATTGGATTAAAGTAAAAAGAGTGGTTTTGTGCTCCTATTTAAAAGAAAACAAAAAGAAGAAACAGAGCCTGTTCCATTAACCTTCTCAATAGAGGCAAAGAATGAAGGCGATGTTCAAGAGGTAATAGAACTACCTATAAGAAGGAGCATAGTAAAGCTAAACGGTAGGTATCTATATGTGCTCGGCAGCGATCAAAAGCCCATCTTAAGGCAGGAGCTAAATTTGGCTTCTATAGCCAAAGGAAAGATCTTGGAATTTTTCCTAAGCGATAACAATGAAGCAGATATTTTTAGCCCAACAGCATTCGAAAAAGCAAGGGAAATAGCTTTTAGTTACTTGAAGCAGAATATCACAGAGGAGCGCGCATATTATATAGCTTATATAGCCGCTATTGATACAGTTGGCTACGGAGCTATAGGCTTGCTTCTAGAAGACAAAAACAATATAGAAGAAATAGAGATCAATGCACCAACCTCGCCGATAAATGTATATACAACAAAATACGGAAGATGCGAAACCAATTTAGCCTATAACAGTGAGCTTGAGTTTAGAAGAAGCATAAATAAGCTGCTTTATCTTGCTGAAAAGGAGGTTAATGTAAATAATCCAGTTGTTGATGCTGAGCTTGAAAATATAAGGGTGCATGCACAAGTAAGGCCTTATGCACATGCTGGAGCATTCGCATCGATAAGGATTGGTGGTAAAAAGCAACTTGGAATAGACAAGCTAATAGCAAACGGTACTACCAATCCGGAGGTGCTAGCGTATCTATGGCTCGCATTGGACGCCAAGCTTAATATAATAATTTCTGGCGCTCCCGCAAGCGGCAAAACAACATTGCTTTCTTCTCTTCTAACCCTTATACCAAGATATAACAAAGTCGTAGTTGTAGAAGAAGAAGCAAATGAACTTGGAGAATTTGCAGCAAACTATGTATCAATATATAGCACAAAGAAAGGAATTAACCTACAGCAACAGGTTATAAATACGCTTAGAATGAGGCCAGATAGACTTATTATTGGTGAGATAAGGGGAGAAGAAGCGAGAGAAATGTTCTCGGGTTCTAACCTGGGCATTCCATTCATGACAACTATGCATAGCAACGATGGCGGGCTTTCTATATTGAAAAAGCTACTTGTTAAACCAATGAGCGTAGAGCCAAGTGCGCTTGGCATGCTTGATCTAGCTGTATACATGAAACAGGTTGATTTGAGCAAAAGGGTTGTAGAAAGTATATATGAGTATAGATGGCTTAGTAGGGGCGAGATAAGCGATGGCGGTATAGACGTTGGTAATGTAGACAGGGTAGAGATAAATGAGGTTGTAAAAAATGGTTTATTGGATTATGAAATGATAAAGAAATCAAAGGTATTGGATTCATTTGCGAAGGTAAGAGGATTAAGCAGCAAGAAGGTTTTAGAAGAACTCAGAAAAAGAGTAAAGCTCCTAGAAAATGTTCATACTCTAAAGCAAAATGAACTAAGTGAGATGGTAGATCGCTATGGCATTGGCATTGAATGAATATCACGCCTTATTAATGGTTTCTATTTCCTCATTCTTACTTGTAGCACTTCTTTATATAAGGCTCAAAAGATTTTATGATGAAGCAAAACTCAAAAAAGATTTTATAGAATCGCTCTATCTTGCTATTGAGTATGCGGGTGAAAAGCCCATCGCAAAAGGACTTGAAATTGTAATGAAGAACACAAAAGATGAAAGGCTGAAGGGTATTTTAAGAAGAGAAATTATAAGCGATCTTATAAAGGGCACTTTATTGAAAAGGATAAAAGAAGCATTTAAGACAGAATCAGGCGAGATTAACTATAATAAGATAGGCTCCTTAATCGAAAAGAATGAGGCAGAGCTTAAGTTTACTGTATCGGAAATCGAATCGAGTATGCAGAGAAATGCAACATTTAATATGTTTATCTCAACGATAGCACCATCGTTTATTATTCTTGGATTTATAGGCAATCTTATCGCTTCAGGCAAATTTAATCCAATTATGTTCTTTATTATGCTCATCGCCCTGCCTGTATTATATGCGTTTGGTCTCACGCTCTCCCAAAGGCGTCTAATAGATGCTTTCGCAAATTGAATATATATTAGGTTTGGCAGGCATATTTCTTCTGGGCATCAACAAGATAGCGCTAGCTGCACTGCTAATAGCAATATGCGTAATCATACATCTGAGGATAAGAAAGAATATGCATGAGAATATAATTGAAGCTGCTGAAGAACTCTATTCAAAGAACGGCTCAGCTACTATAACACTAGGCAAGCTCGCTAAAGAATTTAAGCAAATGGAAAAGGAGTTTAAACGCTATTGGTTAGGCGGCATAGAAAACAGACCTAATGGAACAAAAGCTGGGCTTATTCTAGCAAATAGTGCGATTAGCGGGGAGAGCGCATCCACAGCTTTAAGGCTTGCCAAAGGCGAAGAAAGAATAAAAGAGTACAAGAGCTATGCCACAGCTAAGGCAAAAGGAATGTATGTGCTCACATGGCTTGGCCTCTCTTTCTTCTTTCCATTCTTTTCTGGAGTAGGCTTAAGCATAATCGCAGGAAGCAGCATTCTTGCAAATGCAAGCAATAGCAGCAGTATTGCCAATTTCTTTAGCACTGCTGTTTTGGCTTATATCTTTGAATCAATGCTGATAAGCAACGCGTTCTATAACATAGAGAAGAGTTTTTGGTATGCTTTGCTTGACTCTATATTCCCTTTTTCGATCGCATTTCTTGTGTTAAAGGCTTCTTCGCATATATTTGCAATTCTATGAAAAAGGTGGTAGAATGAAAGAAGAGATAAAAGCATTCCTGACTCTCACAAAAAGCGCAAAAGGTCAAGGATCGCTAGAGTACATAATGATGCTTGCCGCTGCAAGCATTGTTATAGTATTAGCACTAGCGATGATAGTAAAGATGAAGCAGGCTGTAGTAACAAGCGTAGCTGTCAACGGAACAAACACAAGCATATCATCTGCTATCTCGCACGAGCTCTCAGCGATTGCAGCAAATAGCGTGTGAAGTGCAAGCATGAAGGCCCAGATCTCGCTTGAGCTACTGATATACCTTTCTATCTCTAGTATAAGCCTTTTAGCGATCTCTAGTTTGCTACTTCACTATATGCCAAGAATAAAAAGCGATCTAGAAGAATATACAATATGGCTTATGTTAGCAAAATTAGATACAGCTTCATATTATTATAGCAACGCAAGCATATACTTGTTTATACCACAAGGCTTATGCAATGCGAGCATAGAAGGCGATATGCTGCTCACAAGATTTGGGTCTTTCTATTTTAACCCAGCATTAAGCTTAGCGCCAAACGATTTCTGCCCAGACAATGAATATGCAACACTCTATATGAGAGATGAAGGAGGCTATATCTACGTGGTTAGAGAGTATGCAAGCACAAATTAGTTTAGAGATGCTTTTTTCTATGTCTCTTTCATTTATTCTGTTTTCTTTGCTTTTCTCATATGCTTATACCTCATATCTAAGATATCTAAACCAGAATTTCAGCATATGCGAGGCACAAAATACAATACAGCTTGGTCTTGCGAATGGCTATATCCAGGGTGTTGAGAAATGCTAAGGCTTTTCATAATATCAATGGACTTGCTTGTTTCGCTCCCGCTTGTAATGTTGCTAATAGTTCTACTGGTTTCTCTTACATATATAATCAACTTAAACAGCAGTTATATCTCACTCTTTTCTCATGAACTCTATGCATATGCCAGATCGCAGATTAACGAAGAATTCAACATTAGAGCAAGCAATATTATGCCATTAAATGCTAGCTGCAACGAATGCAGGATAATTACATATAAACAAAAAGTGTATAAGATGGTGATAAATTGAAAATACAAACAAGCTTAGAATTTATACTTATTTTGGGTGCTGTTTCACTATTAGTGCTTAGCGTTGTATCAGTTTATTCAAACAAAATAAGCCAGGCAAAAACAATTCTCGGTTTAAATCTAACAATGCCTAGAGAGAATGCTTCGTATATGCAAAACCTTTTTAATATATCCGCATATGTACCGCTACAGACTTATGTTGGTTCACAGTATTCTCTTGACTATGTAATCTTATGCCCCCAGGGCTATGCAAATATAAGTATATATGCCCCGAACATTCTGCTTTCAAAAGATAAAATAAACAAGAGCATAGACAATATCTTTGCCGGCTATGTTTATTTTGTACCAGAGCAATCTGGCACTGAAAATCTTATACTAAGCTATAAAGCCTTATGCAATGGCGCAAAATACAATGGCACTTTACTACTACCAACATATGCAACATACTTGTCTTTTGAAAATAGGAGTGCAGTCGCAGGTTCGTTCTCTATCACCAAAAGAAATGAATTTATCAGGTATAACTATTCGGGAGTAGAGAATATATTTGCTATAACAACGTGGTCGCATTGCTCACTATGGCACGGCATACCATACTCTATGGGTATTTTTGCCCAATGTGGTACTTCAAACGCATGGGATTACTTTATGTTTAATGGTTATTGCTATACAGAAGATAAAGGCGTTGATTCCACCACATGCATTTATCCAACACAAACAGCATATAACCTAAGCACGATCAATAGCTATGACCACACCTTCCTATATAATTTCACTATAGAAATAGATTATCAAGGACTTCGGATGAGCGCTATATTTAATAATACAGAGTGCACAAAGGTATTTCAAGGCAATGCAGAAATTGGCACAGCATGCATATCAAATATAAGTGGCATAGGCCCGCTTAATTATGCTTCACTAATTTCAAATGGAACTAAAAGTGGAATTGCAAATCAAACCTTATACCAATCTTATTCTCAAGCAAGGAATAATCTTTACAGCACCCTAGACTTTTTTAACGGCTCTTCGATCACTAGCTCGGAGCAATCGCAGATAAATAGTGCTATAAATTATTACAGCAAAATTGCTTCGGATTTGGAAGAATATGGCTTTGAAAACGAAAGCAACTGCTATATTGGATCCAGCTATGTTATATGCAAGCCTGTTTATCCGTTAGCTTATGTAATAAATGCAACATTAAATGAAAGCATAGTAAATACAACCCTTTACTTTCAAGGGAGCATATTGAATTTAAGGGGTAAATAGATGAGGATACAGCTTGCAAGCATAGAAGCACTTGCCGCACTTTTGCTAATTTCTAGCATAGCCGGCATAGGGATAAATATGCTTAATGAAGCTTACCATGAAGCCCTTGTTGGAAGAATGTTTAGTCTAGAGAACATTGCAGCGTTTGATTTTATAAATGAGGTGTATACAAACTCCTCGTTTGGAAACTGCATAAACCAAACATTATCAAACAGTTCCTGCATAATCGATTATCTTTCCTTATATAAAGAAACATACCATTTAAATGGTATATTACTTTCAGCAAACAAAACATACGAAATCGGCAACATTACAGAAGGGGCCTTAAAACGTTGCTTTCCTTATAATGATAGAATTCTTTGTATATATTTGGGGTGATTGCATTTATTATGGCCTACTATTTGGCATAGCTATACTTTTTTCAGTGCTTTTTCTAGGCCTAGTTGTTAGGCTCGTTAATTATTATAATCTAGTCTCATTAGAATATAGTAGGCTTGGATATGCAATTACTTTAGAATCGATCGGCGAAATGGCCCAGTACCAAAATCAAAGTTATGCTTGTTATGCCGCATTGCTTGATGGCTTGCAATGCATTAACAGCACCGTTTATTATGGTAATTCATATATTATGTTAGAGGGCACGAGTAGTAATAGATAAAGATAAAAATAAGCTTACCCAATAATAAAATAGGGTTTATGGCCTTGGTGGTGTAACGGCTGCATGAAAGGCTGTGGACCTTTAGGACCGGGTCCGACTCCCGGCCAAGGCCTTAGCGCCTTAAGCGGATTCTCTTCCTTTGATTTATTAAATTCTACAAAACCCATAACAAAATGCCAAGTTATAGAAATAAAAATTGTGCAAATCTTGAAAGTTTAAAGTAGTCAAAGCCATTTAGAAAGGCCAAATATAAGAAAAGTTTATAAACTTTAAAATTTTATAACCTCGTGTGATATCATGTCAAAATGGGGAGATCTTGCACCGTATTGGTTCTTGCTTTTTACGATAGGGTTCGGATGGTTTATACTTGCGCCGCTACTTCCGGCGCTCTCGAAGGCGCTTTCGGTAGGTCTTGGCAGTGTATTGCTGATAATATCCTCTTATGGGTACACAATGGTGGTGCTTGGGCTGCTTGCTGGATATATAGCTGCAAGATTTACTGTCAAAAGTGCACTGTATTCAGCGATGATTATATCAATAGTAGGCCTTATAGGTAGAGCAGTTTCACCTAACTACATCTCGTTCCTGCTGTTCGGAATTATAGCAGCAATTGCATATCCGCTTGCAATGGCTCCTGTTGGCAGTGTTGCTGATTCAATATACAAGGAGAGATCACATACAATCATAGGGATAAGTGTTGGAATGCTGTTTCTGGGCATGGCTGTTGGAGCATTGCTAGGTCCTTATATATTTGAGGGATTCGGACTTTCTGGAACGATGTGGCTTACAGTGATACTAGCAGTGCTTGCAGCAATATGGCTTCCATTTAAAGTTAAGAACTATCCAACTTTCTATAAAGGCAAATCCCTTCATGGCTCATTCAAGCTAGGCATGATAAAGAACTGGTACGTGGGGTTTGCAATAGCCTCAATGTCGGTAATGTTCGGAAGCATTGCTTCTACTGTGCTGCTTCTCCACAACCTTCCACTCGAGACTGCACTAAGCTATGGAGGTTTGTTTGGAGGACTTGCGTTCCTAGGCTCCGCATTGGGTGCTATAATACTACCACCCATATTTGAAAGGTATAATGCAATAAGGGCCGGACTTGTTACTACGGGCGTGCTGAGCTTCGTATCCGTTGCTACAATGGCCCTGACGCTTTCGTATACAAGTCTTCTTGCAGTGATAGCATTAGCATACTTCCTGTTCGGGTTCTTCGGAAATGCATACTGGTCAATGGCCATGACGTCTACGACTAATTATGTCGATGATCCTGCAAAGGCTGGATTTGCCACTTCGATGTACAGTGTAGTCACAAACCTCGGAGTAGCAATAATTCCTGTGTTTGTGGGTGCCGAATTCGGTAGCATGACTACAATATTTATAGGAGTAAGTGTAGTGCTGTTGATAGAAGCAATAGCGATGATTCTGGCACCTACGCTGCTTGTAAAACCAAAAGCGGCTGATGCAAGAATGGTTAGACATAAAGGATAAAGAGCAGTATTTATTTTGTTTTTATTTCTCCGATTCTTTTTTGCTTGTTTAGATAGTGATGCAAACACTTTGCTAGAGAGCTATAGATTTTATGACACACTTTCTTGCATTGCCTCATTTTAAGCTGTTTAAACCATTCAAGTTCTTTGCTTTTGGGTTTTTATATTATGGCACCATTCTTCTTAAGCAATGATTGAAGTTCCTTTATGTTTATCGATCTGGCAGGCTTTCTAGATGAAAGTGAGATATAAGAGGCTGTTGCCGCAGCCTGGCCCATTGCAAGAGCGGTTCCGCTTACTCTTGCACTTGCCTGTGCTTCAAATTCTGCACTAAAGCACCTTCCAACAGCAAAAAGATTGTCTACACCTTTTACCACTATCGACCTGTAAGGTATATGGTACCAAGAATCATCCCCACCATTCAAGTGTATGTAATATACCCCCAATTTAGGATCATGTATCTCTATTGGGTGACCACAACGCGCAATTGCATCTTCAAAGCGCTTATTTCCTAGTACGTCCTCTTTTGTAAGCACATACTCCCCAACAGCACGACGCGTTTCCCTAAACCCGACATATGGAGCTATGTCCATTAGATAGGAATCTTCAAACCCAGGTATATTATTTTTCATGAAGTGAAATACAGAAATAGCCTGCCTACGCAGATCTTCTAGAATTGTAGATATCTCCTTCCCATCTTCAAAGTTTATAATTGGAGCATGCGTTGCATTGCACACGAACTCTCCTTTACGTGAAGTATTGAATAAAAAGATGGTATCTGAATGAGGGAGATACAGCCTACCAGCCTTCTTGGCTGCGCTGATTAGTGGTTTCAAGATGTGAATGCGGTCTATAGACCCATCGCTGCGCAGTACAGCGTCTACAAGTGTTTTATGCTTATTCGCATACGCTATATATTCTCTTTCAGATACACCTCCAATTCTAAACGGCAGAGTCGTCTCCTGATGATAGCCAGCGCCTTCTTTGCCTGACATGGTGCTAAGGTTAATAAGGTGTGCAATGTCTGCATCTCCGCTTGCATCTACAAACATCCTGCCTTCTATAGACTTTAAACCGTTTTTGCCTGAAACCTTTACAGAATTAATTCTTTTACCACGCATGTTAACTCCAATAACAAGCGAACTAAAATAACAGTCGATACCTAATTCTTTTGCCATCGTGCCTAGCACGGTTGACATTTCCGCAGGCCTAAATGGCACAAAGTTGCCACTATGACCTATGGTGCCACCTGCTTTTTTAAGTCTGCTGATTATTTTATCTGCAATTCCGCCAACGATCTTTGTCTTGCCTGAATAGGTGTACACTCCGAGTATTGAAAGAACGTATGCATTAGTCCAGTTGCCTCCAAGCATTCCATGGCGCTCTATAATTGCGGTTTTCATGCCAAGCTCAGCAGAAGAGAACGCAGCACCAATTCCCGCAGGACCTCCGCCCACAACCACAACATCGTACTTTGGCATGATATACTTCCTAATACTAAAACTATAAATATTACGCTGGGCCGCAGGTAAAAAGTAAAAAGCGGTGCGTGAGGCCATTTTAGAAAGAAATAAGAAAAGTGAGTTCAATTTAAATATTATGGAATATCACTTGAAGTGCACTAAATGTGGAGAAATTTATGATAGCAAAGAACCTTACCAAGAATGCCCTAAATGTGGCGGTCTGCTAGAAGTTATATATGAAGGCAAGCTTCCAAAATTAAGAAAGATAAGCTCCTTCTGGGATTTTGAGCCCTTTTTGCCAAAGGGCAAATACAAACATTTTGAGGTTGGCTTAACCAGAACAATCAGAATAAGCAATGACCTTTACTTAAAGCTTGAGATCGATAATCCAACACACTCTTTTAAGGATAGGGGCTCTGTTGTAGAGGTTGCAAAAGCCCATGAATATGGCTACGATGAAATAGTATGCGCCTCTACGGGCAATATGGCTTATTCATTAGCTTATTATGCAAAGACATATAATATAAAGGCAAAGATCTTTGTAAGCAAAAATGTAAGCAAAGACAAGATGGAGTATATAAGGAAAACCCACGATGCTGATGTTACAAAGGTAAATGGTGATTTTACATTAGCTCAGAAGCATGCAGAGGAGTATGCAAAGAGAAGGAATGCATTCTTAACTGGAGATTATTGCTATAGAAAAGAAGGGCAGAGGACTATAGCCTATGAGCTTTATGAATATAGGCCAGAGAATATTATAGTTCCTGTAGGGAATGCAACGCTTTTAAGTGGAATTTTAAAAGCGATAAATGAAATGCATACTGCTAAGATGCTCAAAAAAATACCGAAGGTTATCGGTGTAGAATCTTCTCTTTGCAAGCCTTTATACGATGCGTTCAAAACAGGCAAGCTTGTTTATGAAAAACCCAGAACAAAAGCTGATGCAATAGCGGTTGGCTATCCAACATTTGGTATGCAGGCTATTGAATTGCTTAAGAAATTTAATGGTAGCTTAGCAATAGTGAGCGACAAGGAAATGATGGCTGAGCAAGCGTTTCTATACAAAAATTATGGTATAATAGCTGAGCTAGCAGGGGTTGCATCACTTGCGGCTTACAAAAAGCTTAAGCTAAAAGGAAGAAGTGTTGCAATAATAAGCGGTGGAAACGTTTAGAATATATAAAGTGCAAAAAATCTCATCAGCTTAACTATAAATCTATACCAAGCACTGCTCTTTCTTTTAACATCTTTTACCAATGGCTTGTACTTCACTTTTTCTTCTGCTGTAAGCTTGCCCTCTTTAACTATCTCTGTCTTTTTACCATCAACTATCTGTGTTTCTGTCTTGCTTACTATATCTTTTCTTACCATTGCATACCATTCATCTAAAGTGCTACCGTGAGCCTTTATCATGCGCAGGAAATCCTTCATCTTTATCTTTCTTCTTCTACCTGTTCTATCTTCTTCAACAGCAGGTATGAGGGCAGCCTTATCGCATATAGCGGCGATGTCCGCTTGTGAGAAGCCCATTGTTGCCCTTGCAAGCCTACCAAAATTAATACGCCCTATAGGCATATTCCTTGTATTGTAGATAAATGCGGCCTTCCTTGCCCTATAGTCTGGTGGTGGTATATATATTGCTTCTCCAAACCTTCCACTCCTCTTTAGTGCTGGATCTATATCCCAAGGTGCGTTAGTTGCACCTATAACGAATATACCCTCTGGGTTTTTCTCTACACCATCCATCTCCTGCAAAAACTGATTTACAGCCATACGCATATAGCTTTGCGTCTCGCCACCACCTTCTCTTTTCATTCCAAGTGCATCGAGCTCATCGAAGAATATAATGCAAGGTGTATTCTTTCTGGCTTGTTCGAAGATTGCATGCATATTTTTTTCTGTATTTCCAGCATACATATCTACTATTTCATTTATTCTTGCTATTATTACATTTGCATTTGTCTCTCCAGCTATTGCATTTATAAGGTAGGTCTTTCCATTTCCTGGTGGGCCATAGAATAATACGCCCAAGCCAAGCTTCTTTCCATAAGCCCTAAGCAGCTCTGGTTTCTTAATCGCAAGTATAATATTCTCATAAATAAGCTCCTTTACCTTTTCCATATCTGCTACGTCTTTGAATGTCATCTTTGACTTGTGCCACTTTGTCTGCTTTATCTGGCCCTCTTGTATTATCGTTTCTCCACCTTCCTCCTCTTTCTTTTCACTCGTCTTTGCCCCCTCTATTGTTTCCTCAGCTAACTTTGGTATAGGGCCTGCCATCTTCTGCTTGAGCTGCTCGAGCCTCATTCTTGCTGGCTCGTAGTTTGGATTCTTTGAAAGCGCTTTTTCATACCACTCTTTTGCACCTTCGTAATCATGCTGATACTCACTTATTATACCAAGCACATAAGGAGCATCATAGCTATCTGGCTCCATCTTTAAAACATAGTCGATATCACGTATTGCTTCGTCATACCTATTTAGTATTGCATAGCTGAGCGCCCTGTTAAAATAAGCGCTTGAATAACTTGGATCGATCTTTATCGCCTGTGTGTAAAGATCTATTGCTTCCTCAAACTTGTTTGCTTCGAACTGCTCGTTCGCCTTTTGGTAAAGCTCTTTTGCAAGCGGGTTTACTTCTTTTCCTTTTCTACCGCCACTCTCTTTGTTTTCATTTTTTCCACTGCTATTTTCATATTCGTCCATTTCTATCACAGGCTGAGCTTAGACTGTTTATTATTACCCTTATTCTTTATTATATTATCTTCCATTTCATCTAAAAATCTATTTAGTTCTCTGTCTACCATTGCTATGTATCTATTCTCTCTTTTTGCATTTTGAAATTTACAGCTTTTGAATTTCCCCGCCAACTCGATTACCCTTTTATTAAGTTCCTTTAGATGCTTCTCCTTAACCTTGTATAAGCCGTTTATCTGCTTTACAGCCACTTCGCTGTCTGAAGTAAGCGTTATGTTGTTTTCATAGCCGTAAAGCTTTGCCACCTTTTCTAATGCGGCTATTATCGCCATGTATTCTGCGAAATTATTTGTTTTTCTGCCATTGTAGAACACTTCTTTTAAAAGAGGCTTATTTGAGCTATCTAGAATTAAATAACCCGAAGCGCTTTTGCCAGGGTTTCCTCTTGATGCACCATCTGTATAAATGTAAATATCCATTCAATCTATAAGATTAAAAACATGCTATTATAAAATCTTTCTTATCAAAATAAAGATTGAGAATATGAGTGCAAAAGCACAGAGCGCTATAGAATACCTTACCACATACAGCTGGGCGATATTGGTAATGGCAGTTATTCTTGTTGCACTGTATTCTCTCGGCCTATTTAACCCAGGTACATTTGCAGGCCAAGAATGCTTGTTACCGGCAGGGCTAAGCTGCACAAACTTTAACCTTGCACCTAACGGTCTTCTTACATTAAATCTACTTCAGGTAACACAATCGCCCATAAATGTAACAGCAATAGGTTGCACATCGAATCAAACAACAGCAAATATGCAAACACCTTATAATCCACCATCAAATCAAATTTACATGCCAATAGGTTCAAACTACACTTTTACACTATACTGCTACAGTGGCAATGGTATTATATATACAGGAAAGCCTGGAAGTTTATATAACGGCTATCTAATAATAAATTATACCTCTACAACTACAGGGTTCCCACATATAGTGACAGGCCAGATAATAGTAAAGGTTAGCTAACTATTCTAACCACATATTCATGGAACTATCTTTTTTAAATCTGCTACCCTGCCAAAATCAAGAGTTTCTCCTTCTGCTATGCATAGTGCACGCATCGAATCTATGTCAAGTTTTGTAAAAATAGGGGCTATTTCTGATACATTTTCTAGATTAACAGATACCCCTTCTGCAAAATAATTCATCGCAGGCAATATTAGTATTTTTCTCTGCCCATAATCACCAATTAAGTAGCACTTTAGCTTCTCTTTCGCGCCCACTTCAGTATATAATGTGATTGCGGGATGCAAATGACCCATTATAAGCCATTTGCCACCTTCTGTTCTTGGCAATTGTTCACCGTGAAAGAAGAGATAATCACCTATAAGAGCCTCTTGCTTGTATATCTTTATATCTAGGGCGCCCTTTAGCCTATCTACAAAGTTATCATGATTGCCTTTTATCAAGATAATTTCCTTTATACCCAATTCCCTTAGAAAATTAACAAACTCATAAAGTTCATTAAATTCTTCAACATGAACCTTTGAGAATTCGTTTTTAATATCACCGTCCACTATTATTCTAGCGGGCTTTCTTTCGTTAACCGCATTGGCGATCAGCTCCTTTATCTTTTTTAAGTTTATCTTAGGCAAGAATATTCCGTTTTCAGCCATCACGCCTTCGTAGCCAAGATGCAGGTCAGAACACACGATAGCTGATAAATTTTTTATGTATATGATAGGCGTTCCGTCGATAATCTCAATCTCGCCAAGATCCATTTTAACCCCGATTTATCAGTTTAAGGACTTGATTATGCAACTCCTTTATGCGCTTTCTTCTATCTTTCATCATTACTATATCTGCCTCGCCAAATGTAAGCATAAGGTGCGAGAATGGAGAGGGTACGCGCGTTTTTATTATCTTGTACTTTATTGTACCATTCTCGATCTCTTTTAATATCTCTTTAGCCCTTGGTAAATCCATAACATCTTCGAGTATCTCCCTATATGTCTCTTTTAATATAGGAAAGTTTGGATTCATTTCCTCTACTGCGGTAAGAAGGGACTGAGCATTAAACTGCTGCTTATTAACACTTATTTTCTGACCCTTGTAATTTCTAAGTACCATAAAGCTTCTTGCTGCGCAATGCCTGAATCTCCTTTTCATCATTTCAGTTCTTCTTATGTTTTCCTTTAGTAATCTTGTTACATCAAGCTTAACAATTTTTGAGAAGATCTCAATAATTGAATTTTCTTCTACCTCAGCTTGCAATGAGAGCACAAAGCCGTTATCGCTAATCATTACGCCAATGTCTTCACCATAATATTCGCCAAGCAATATGGCAAATATTCTTGAAAGTGCATCGTTAACGCGTCTGCCGTACAATGCATTGAAGATTATATAGTTTAATTTGGTTTTTGTATCACGTGTTATCTCTATAAGTATAAACCTGTCATTAGGTACATACTTTGCATATAATATCTGCTCGACAAAATACTGCAATATAGATTTTTTGGCATTTTCGTCAGCGGGTAATTCGTCAAGTATTTTGTTTACTTCATCTGATTTTAAGCCTTTCAGCGCCAGTGTCTTCTTACGCGGCAAAGCCCTCTCTATCGCATTTGCAAGTCTCTCCCTGAACTTGCCTATCTCAATCGCAAGTTCGTAGCTTAAAGGAAGCTGCTCGGAGAACCATGGTGGTATTGTTGGATATTTACTCTCTGCCCTGCTAACAAAACACTTCATTCCTCGCGCATACTCAAATCTATATAGTCTGCCTCCAAGAACAAAAATGTCGTTAGGCTTGAGCCTTGCAAGGAATTCTTCTTCTATGCTTCCTATCCATCTCTTGCCTTCATAAACATCTACAGCAACCTCGTCAGGTATTGTGCCCAGATTAAGATAATATATTATCTTTGTATATTTGCCGCGCCTTCCAAAAGTACCTTCCTTTTCATCATACCATATCTTTCCATAAACTCTTCTACTTTCTAAGCCAACGTAGCTTCCAGAAAGATATTCAAGTAATGCAATAAAGTCACTCTTCTGCAGATTGTGGTAAGGATAAGCATTCCTTACAAGTTTATATGCATCATCAACCTTCCATTTCTTTGTCAGGGACATACCAACAATATGTTGTGCTAGTACATCAAGTGCATTCATAGGCGTTGAGAATTTGTCAAGAAGTTTTTTATTTGCACTATATAGCATTACAGAGCATTCAACAAGATCATCTCTATTAACTACAATTATCTCTCCTCTTGCAACATCATAAAATTTGTGCCCACTTCTGCCAATCCTTTGTATGGCTCTTGTTATACTTTTTGGCGAGCCTAGCTGTACTACATTGTCAATGTAACCTATATCTATACCAAGTTCAAGGCTTGTCGAAGAGACCACGCATTTCAGCGAACCTTTCTTTAACATATCTTCTACGCCAAGCCTTATCTCTCTTGAAAGTGAACCGTGGTGTGCCGCAAGCTCTTGCTCGGTGTATTTGAACCTCTTCATTAGATTGAACACTACACGCTCTGTGCCACTTCTTGTGTTTGTAAATACAAGCGTCGTTTTATTTTTCTTTATAATGTTATCTAGGATCTTGTATATTGCGCTCTCTATCTTCTCATCGCTAGTATTGATTATATCTTTTACTGGACATATTGTTGTAAACTCCATCTTCTTGTCCCATGTTGCATCAACAATGTAACATTCTCTTTCAACATCATTATTATAGCCAACAAGAAATCTAGCCGCTTCCTCCAAAGGATAAATGGTTGCACCTAAACCTATTCTTACAAAATCATGCCCACAAAGATCGACAAGTCTTTCTATAGAAAGAGAGAGATGAACGCCTCTCTTGTTGTTTGCAAGTTCATGTAGCTCATCAATTACTATGTATTTAAGGTCCTTAAGGCTCTCTGAGAATTTGCTTGCATTTAACAATATCGCAAGGCTCTCTGGCGTGGTAACAAGAATGTTTGGCGGATGCTTTAGTTGCATCTGCCTTTCTTTCTGCTCAGTGTCGCCTGTCCTGATACCTATTGTTATCTTTCTATCGACATTGAATTCACTATATATTTCTTCGAGTGGCTTGCTTAAGTTCCTGTATATATCATTATTAAGCGCCCTAAGTGGAGAAACGTATATGCAATATACCTTCTCTTCAAGCTTGCCGCTCTCTGCAAGATCCATAAGTTCGCTTAATATGGCCATGAATGCAGAAAAAGTCTTTCCGCTGCCTGTTGGTGCTGTTATAAGCACATTCTTACCTAGCCTTATAAGCTTGAAAGAGTAATATTGAGGTGGTGTAAGCTCCTTAAAATGCTCTTTAAACCACTTCCTTATTTTAGGATTTAGCGCTTCAAGGCTCTCTTCTTCGCTAAAACGCTGAGCATATTGTATCATACAACCATTCTTCGCAAAATTAGACAGCAAAACTATATAAATTATGCCAATTAAATATATAATCCTAGTGGTAGGAGCATGGCAGCAAAAGATATTAAGAAAAGGCTCGAACAATTCAAGAAAACACAGGATATAAACAAGATTTTAAAGGAAGGAAATATAGAATCACAGGCGTTGATAGAGAGTGCGGGCGAGGATAGGCCGGCTGAGGCAAGCCACGCTTATGATTTAATAAATAGAAGTAGCAATGTAAGCTTAAACGAATCATATATCAGTGAAAATGAAAGAAAAATAAAAAGAGCAACAAAAGTAAAAAAGTCAAAGAAAAAGGGAGCGAAGTAATTCTCGAGCTTGAGCATTTTTAGAAAGAGATAAATAGCTTGAAGGCTAATCCATTTTTATGTACACCACAATAAAACCCCAAAAGTTAAAGGAAGGTAGCACAATAAGGATTGTAGCACCAGCATGGGCACCCGATATTAAAAACCTTTCAAAAGGCATAGATGTTCTTAGGCAGATGGGTTTTAAGATTAGCCTTGGAAAAAATATAAAGAGGCTTGCACAAATATCTTATCTTTCAGCGCCAGACAAAGATCGCGCAAGCGAACTAATAGAAGCTTTCAAAGATGATAGTGTAGATGCTATATTCTGCGGAAGTGGAGGTTATGGGTCAATGAGGATTTTGCCTTATCTAGATTTTGATGTTATTAAAGAGCACCCGAAGATTTTTGTTGGTTATAGCGATATTACCGCGCTTCATGTAGCAATAAACAATTTTGCACATCTTATAACATTTCATGGTCCGATGCCTGGAGCTGATTTTGAAGAGATAAAGAAACCGAGCTTTAAAGAGTTTATAAGTATATTAAAAGGAGAGAGCAATGACATAAATCCGCCTCCAGAAAGGATTATAAAATATATAATAAGTGGCAAAACAACAGGAGTTAGTATGGGCACAAACTTTTCTCTAATAGCATCACTCGTTGGCACAAAATACTTCAAGGAAGCAAAAGGTAAGATACTTTTCTTAGAAGATGTTAACACAACAGCATGGGATATAGATCGCTACTTTACGACACTTAACTTAGCGGGCCTATTACAAGATTTTGAAGGCTTTGTTTTTGGCGATTTTACAGACATTCCAAAAACAGAAGACGCAACGCCAATGATAGAAGAGATCGTTCAATACCACGTTACTCTTTCAAATAAGCCTGGACTTTATGGAATGCCATTCGGGCATGGTGATGAACAGATGCTTATTCCGCTCAATGCAAAGATGAGCATCTCATCTGAACCACCATATTTGGAGCTACTAGAAAACGTTGTTGAATAAAAATTATATAGAGTCTATTTTATCATCTCCCTTCTCCTTATCTTTGTCGTTCTTTTCATCCTTTCTTTCAAGATCAGGAGATTTACCAATAGAGAGTTTAACGCCACCATTTGGATCTCTAGTAATTGTTATATCTAAGTTATCGCTTCCAAGCATTCTTCTGAGCTCTTCATAAGTATATGAACCTATGTCTTTGCCTATTTCCTGCGTTTTGCCTTTGTTCTTAAGGATCTCAGCCCTCTTTTCCATAATTGCCTTTCTCTCTATTGTTGTGTATACTATAGAAAGGCTAGGTTTCTCTGCATCGTATATATCTTCTATTCCAAGCTCTATAGGTTTGTAGCCCTCACTTTGATATACAAAAGGCAGTACTGCTTCAAACTCATCCTTTAATCCTTCAACAATCTTTTTCACTGCATCGCTCCTTCCTGCAATTATAAAGTCATCGCTGTCAAGGAAGCCAACAAAAGCTTCACCATTAACCTCTTTTACTTTATCTTGCAGCAATTGAGAAACAAGCCTTAGTATTGTTATTCCTGCGTTTGCACCAAATGTAATCGCAAAACCAGCAAGACCATTTACCTTGATCCTTCCTATCTCATAATCGCTCTGCAACGCCTTTTCAACAGCTTCTGATATTTTGTCTTCATTAGGCAGATCTATAAGGGGATCAAATCTTTTGCCCTTTTTTCTTAAAAATATAGTAACCAAACTTCTAAGCTCCTCAGGATCAAAAGGCTTCTTTATATAATAATCTGCACCATACTTTATTCCTTTGAACCTATTACTTGTTGCATCCATTGCACTTACAATTATAACAACTATATCCTTCAAAGCAGGATCCCTTTTTATTGTTTTGCATATTTCCAAGCCATCCATGCCTGGAAGCATAAGATCTAGAATTACAAGATCGGGCTTGTCATTCCTTATCATCTCCATTGCTTCGTTGCCATCGTAAGCATTTCTTATTTCAAACCCTTTACCAACAGAGAGAGTCATAAGCCTATTTATGTTCTTATCATCTTCTACAATTAGTATCTTCCTAAGCGGTGGTTCTTCTTGGAGTATATAATAGGTAAGTATGCCGCCACTCTTCCTTGATGCAATTGCATTAATATTTTCAAGCTCTTTAAGCGCCTTGTTGAGCTCTTCTTCTGTAGCACCTTTGGAGCTTGCTATATTTGAAAGATCATTATAGGCTATTTGTTGCCTCTCGTTTATAATAGAGATAAGATCTGACTTAAGCTCATTAATGTCCATATGATCGCCTTTATTCTATGTAAAGTATAAAAATATATTATTCTTTTGCTTTGTTTCGCATATTTTAATTCAAAATTAAGAGTAGTTAAAGATAAACAAAAAAGCATAAATGGATAAATTTAAATCTATATTCAATTTAATAATATTTGATTGTATGAACTCGACCTACAAAAAGGGAAAGAAAAGGAGCAACAAACTGTCAATAGCAATTGCTGTTATAATAATTTTAGTTGCGCTGATTATATTTGCAACAATATACACGCAACCACATGTATATTACATTAATGCACCAACAAGCTTAGATTTGGCTTTGAATAGTAGCATACTTTATAAGCTACCATCATCTACTGATACTTTTGTACTTTACCTTAAAAATTCAACAAACAACTCTGCTACATTATATATAACAAGAACCCCTGTCTTAGCTTATCCTGTGCTTGCAATATACCTAATCAAAGGCGGCTCTGCTAATATAAGCAGTGAGGAATCAAAAGTCGCAGACATGCACATCTTGCTATTATCATCAAATTACAAAGGAGCTGAGCTTGAACTTACCCCTATAGATCCCAGTCTCGGCTTAAAGCCAAGTGGACTAAGCACAGTATTGCAGCCAACATCGTTTATTGAAAGGATGCTTTATACCGGAAACGTTAGTATAATATCTACAACATCAACTACAACATCAACAAGTATTACAACCACAACAATAAATCAGTCTTCCATAATACCAATGCAGCAGATTATGAGCTTTGTAAACACAACAGCACCTGGTATGTTAATGAACAGCTTCGCAGCACTTTATCAGAAAGACAGGGTATGCAATGCAAGTGTTTACAATGCTACTTTCCAAACATTAGAGAATATGAAGGCAGAAGGTCCAAATTCATTTTATAATGTAAGCCCTTCTGTTCCAAGAAGCATTAATATAAATGTAACAAAAATAGCAAGCAATACATACCTTGTAACCTATATAGGTGTTACGCCTTCAAAAATCTATACAAGCGCTTTACTAAATTTGAAGGTTAGCTTAACTCCTACGCCCACTCTTCTTAATGTCTCTTTTGAAGGACCTTTCAAAAACATGAACCTTACTCAGGTAACAAAGATATATACATTCCAAAGCAGCATACAAAACTTCTGCGGAGCTTATATGCCTTATATACCATAGCTTTATGCTTCCTCCTTAGCTTGGGTGCTTTCCTTCTTTTTTCTTAAATCTATAGGAATTGTAAACCAGAAGGTACTGCCTTTTCCTAACTCTGAATTAACACCTATCCTGCCTTTATGTAGTGATATTATTTCCTTTGCTATTGATAGGCCTAGCCCTGTGCCCGCCCCTTCTTGCTTTGTAAGACCTTTTCTGGGCACTTGATAAAACTTTCTGAAAAGCTTCCTCTGGTCTTCTTTGCTTATACCTATGCCAGTATCACTCACCTCTACCCTAACATTCTTTCCTTTTCTATATATCTTTACAGTAATGCTTCCATGCTCTGTAAACTTTATCGCATTGCTTATCAAATTAACAAATACTTGAATAAGCCTATTTGGGTCTGCTATTACTGCAGGCACATTATAATCTACATTCCATGAGAAGATAAGGCCTTTGTTTGCTGCAACCTCCTCTAGAGCCTTTATGCTCGGATTTTCTTCTAATTTTGCCAAATTCACCTCTTGCAGATCGAGCTTTATCTTACCAGATGAGAGCTTTGCAACATCTAGTATTTGCTGTATAAGCTGCATGAGCCTTTCGCTCTCGTCAAGTATAATTTTAACATATTCTTTTTGCTCATTGTTAAGCTCTCCAAACTCACCATTTTCAAGCAGAGAGGAAAAGCCTTTTATGTTTGTTATCGGAGTTTTGAGATCATGTGATATGTTGTAAATAAACTGTGTCTTAAGATCGCTTTCACTCTTAAATCTCTCTTCATTTCTTTTTGAATCTGCGAGCGCCTCTTCTAACATTTCTATCCTTCTTTTTGTGAGGAGCTCCTTTCCCATTATAATATAGCCGGAAATATTTCCTCTTTCATCTACGATCCTGCTTATGGTTTGATATGCTGGCACTTCTTCGCCAGTTTTTGAAACAAGATTAGCAAATATGCTTCTTGCTACACCTTCTCCACGTGCAATCTCCATAGCCTTTCTTATGCTATCCTTACCTTCGTTGCCATAAATTAATGATAGATCTTTGCCAACAAGATCCTCTAGCTTATAACCAAGAAGCTGCTCTGCGCTTTTGTTTACCTCTTTTATATAGCCCAACTCGTTTGTTACTATTATCATGTCGCTTGTGTTTTGTAGAAGCTCGTTGAAGTTTGAGCTCAGGCTCTGCACATATCTTTCTAGTTTATTGTCAGAGACCAAACCGAGATAGCCTTTCTCAGTAGCGATTAAGCTAAGCTTCACCTCATTAGATGCGTTGTTTCCAAGATTAAGCGTAAATTTGTCTGTAAAAGAGTCTTTCTGAAGCTGCGCATTTAGCTTATCTTTTTCGTTTACTAAGTTTATTAACTTTTGACCTAGCATAAGCCCCGCTTGTGGAAGAACTTTTTCTGCATTCTCGCTGAGCCATACAACCTTAGTATCCTTATCAAGTTCAAAGATAAATTCTAGGGAGCTAGTGTTTATTACATTTAACCTTTCTGCAAGCTTCTTCTTTTCGGTAATGTCTAAGAAGGCTACATGCATAAGCCTATTGCTTATCATATTTACAGAAACAAGAAACAACTTCCCATTTGATGAATTTACCTCTGCAGTTATTCCTCTACCAAGCGATGCAAGCATGTTGCCATCGATATTAAAGAATTCGCTTATGCTTCTACCAATAAATTCTGGTGAACTCTTCGAAAATAGATTAAGCATACTTTTGTTTACCTTTACTATCTTCCCACTCGTCTCTACAAGCGCTTGCGGCACCATAGCCTCAAAAGAAGCATCAAAATATTTGGCTAGGCTTCTAGCTCTTTCTCTTTCTGACCTGCTTATTATTTGATGTGAAAAAATGTAAACACCGAGCGAGAGCGCATCCAAAATATCTTGGCTGAACCTCTCCTCGCTTTTAGAGAGCATTTTTAATACACCGACAGGCTTGCTATCGGCAGTTATGGGAAATATTGCAACGCTTTTGTAGCCAGAGTTATATAGATTTATTAGCTCTGGAAATGCTGAATAGCTGCTTAGCCTATTATCTATATAAACCTTCCCAGTGTTTATCACATACTCTTCAGAAGGCTCTAGACCTTCTCTATTTGGGCTTATTTCTTTTATCAATACTTCATCAAATCCAAAAATTTGCTTTACATTCTCTAAAAATTTCTCTGTAAGCTCTTTTTGTTCGGGCCATTTCTTGCCAAGTTCTACTGTATCGAATAAAAATTTAAGGACTGCAAGATTATCAAGCATCAAATCAGCCTAGAATAATAATATATTCTTAACATTATTTATAATTTTACTACAGAGCGGATTGTATGGAAGTCAAAGAGATATTTGAAAACGTGTACAAATTAGATTCTAGACTAGCTACGCTCAACTTAGTACCGGGAGATAGAGTATATGGGGAAGAGCTTGTTAAGGTTAATGAAAAAGAGTATAGAATGTGGAACCCTTATAGAAGCAAGCTTGCGGCAGCTATACTTAACGGCTTAAAAGAGATGCATATTAAAAAGGGCTCGCATGTTCTCTACCTTGGTGCTGCAAACGGCACAACATGCAGCCATGTAAGTGATATTATAGGAGATAATGGTGCTGTCTTTTGTGTTGAGATATCAGAAAGAAGTATGCGCGACCTGATAAAGGTGTGCGAGAAAAGAAGCAATATGCTTCCAATACTTAGTGATGCCAGGAATGTAGATACCTATGCACAAGAGGTTGGAAAGGTTGATATAATATATGAGGATGTTTCATCGAGAGATCAGGCTGAGATACTTTTAGCAAATGGAATTGCACTTAAGAAAGGCGGATTTGCATATGTGGCAATAAAATCGCAAAGCATAAGCAGTGCAAAGAAGCCAAGCGAGGTTTACGAAGAATTTATAGATAAGGTTAGCAGCGAATTCAAACTTATAGAAAAGATAAAGCTTGAACCTTTTCACAAAAAGCATCTTTTCGCTGTTTTTGAAAAGATGTGAAATCCCACCACTAAAGTGTGTAAAATAGAAATGTTTTTTAAAGCGAAGCAAAAAATAAA
Source organism: Microcaldota archaeon (assembly GCA_046536795.1). Classification (GTDB taxonomy): domain Archaea; phylum Micrarchaeota; class Micrarchaeia; order Micrarchaeales; family CABMGC01; genus JAGDYD01. The sequence goes on from JAWDMB010000002.1 coordinate 229,729, forward strand.
TATCACCACTTTTATAAACAAAACTAAAGAAAATGATATAAATAAGAAAAATCAAACTTTTAATTGGTGGAAAAATGCCTGAAAAAGTAAAGGTAAGTGTAGGAAATATAGAAGAAAACGATGTAAAACAGATCGCCGAAGCGATTGGCAAATTCTTAAATTATGAGGTAAATATAGAGAAGGGAAAGGAAGAATACAAACTATATTTGAAAGATCGTGCCGATCACGATGAGAAAGAGTATCTACTAGGATTCATACTTAGGGGGAATGGAACAACAGATCATTATACGATGCTTTTGCTCTTTGATGTATTTTTACCAGCATATATAATAAAAGGTGGACCGCTTTCGATTCAAGAATATAATAATATAAAACAAAAAATGCTTCCAAAGGAAGAAAAGAGTTCAATAGTAGAAGAAATGAAAAGATATCTTGAAAAGCAAAATCTTGAAATAACATTTTTAGAGTTTGGTAGGGTATCTGTTACCTTAGGCCTAAGGAAAAAAACCACCCCCCCTTAAACTAAGAATTAGAATTGGTTGATATAATTGGCACAAATTGCTGTCTCGGCACTGAGATTCGTGCCTAAGATATTAGCCTCTGTATCCCAATATAGAATACTTGCTCGCTCTCGTCCCTATCTTTAGAAAAGGGAGCTTCTCGCGAGCAGAGTTAAAATCGGTTTTCCTCACGTTTTATAAATTTATAATCTGGAATTATTAATCATGCAAAACCAAACAGCACAACAAGCTTCTAAATACGCATGCCCCTATTGCGGAAATATATTTTATTCTTATCTTCAAAACGGCTCGATATGCCCATTCTGCAAACTATATACAGACAAAAGTGAGAATGAGCTTGCAGATGATCCACTCTTCAAGCAGTTAAACACTGCAAATAGCAATATAGCGCAAATTAAGTACTATGATCTGAGTAGTATAGAAAACAATGTAATTGCAAAGGGAGATCCTGCTTATATATATGCGCTTGCAGTCCTTTATATGAGAAACTCAGATATTAAGCATGGGGATAAAAACTATTCGCTTGGAGGATTTATGGAAGATAATTCAAAAAATGAAGAGATATCGCACGCACTCTATGCAAAGGCAAAAGCACTATTGTATGATGTAATCTTTGCATGCAAGAAAAATGAATCTGTTAATCCTGAGCTTTATTATATAGAGTTTCTCTCAGAAATAAATTTGAATAGAATTTACTATGCTTACAAAGCCCTAGAGGAGCTACGTAAAAACGAAAAGAACCAGCATATTATTGAATATGCTGAGGCACTCTATGCGCTAAAGACAAACAGCAAAAATGCTATTGAACTTGCAAATAAGCTCATCAACAGCGGTGAATCTGCAATTAGCTTTGAGCTCGCTGAATTTTATGCTAGAAACGGCAAACTAAAAGAAGCAAAAAAGGTACTTCAGCCCCTTGCAAGCAACTCGATAAGCATGCCAAGCTCAAAGTTCCTGCTCGACAAGGTAAATGAGCTTCTCAACCTTTAGCTACCCCTATAGGAACATTCCTAGCCACTATTTTTGAAAGCCCGGCCCTTTCAACGACCTCTACAACCGAATCTACATTCTTATATGCCCATTCAGCTTCTTCACTTATAAGCTTCTTTGTTCTTACTCTTACCTCTATATTCTTGCTCTCTAGCGAGCTGAATGTTTTCGATGCTGGTATCTCTCTTACAGCTTGGTGCCTTGACATTACCCTGCCTGAACCATGGCATGTAGAGCCAAAGGTTTCATTCATCGCGCCATCAAGGCCTGCAAGAACGTAGCTAGCAGTACCCATGCTTCCAGGAATAAGCACAGGCTGTCCAATAGATCTATACTTCTTTGGTATTTCTTCTCTGCCCTTAGCGAATGCCCTAGTGGCACCCTTCCTATGCACATACACCTTTACTTTCTTATTCTCAAATGTATGCTCCTCAAGCTTTGCAATATTATGCGCTACATCATAAAGAATTTCCATGCCGAGAGCATCGGCGCTCTTATTAAATATTTCTTCAAAGCTCTTTCTTATAGAATTGGTTATTATCTGCCTGTTCGCAAATGCATAGTTAACAGCGCAGCCCATAGCGTCTAAGTAATCATCAGCCTCTTTGCTTCCTATCTTTGCATAGCTTAGCTCTGGATCAACTATCTTTATGTTATTTTTTCTCTGATATTCAACAAGCACCTTTAGATAATCGCTACATATTTGATGCCCAAATCCTCTAGAACCTGTGTGCACCATAACCACTATCTGACCTTCAAATAGGCCGTATTTATTTGCTCTCTCTTCATCAAATATCTTTTCTACCTTCTGCACCTCTAAGAAATGATTCCCAGCGCCTAGCGTGCCGAGCTCGTTTATACCTCTTGATTTGGCCATGTTGCTTACTTTTGATAGATCTGCTCTTTGCATATGCCCGTTTTCCTCTATAGAATCTAAATCATCCTTAAAACCGAATCCCTTGCTTATCACATACTCTGCACCCTCTTCAGCTACCCTTTTAAGATCGGCGTTTGAAAAACCTAGATTTATTTTACTTCCCACCCCACTCGGCACATTAACAAAAAGCTTGTCCATAAGCTGCTTAAGCTTAGGTCTTACCTCTTTCTCTGTAAGGTTTGTCTTTATAAGTCTAACACCACAATTTATGTCAAAGCCTATCGCACCTGGCGAGATAATACCATTGTCTGCATCAAACGCAACCACGCCACCTACAGGAAAGCCGTATCCTTCGTGCATATCAGGCATTAGCATTACATTGCCCACAATGCCCGGCAGAGTAGCTGCATTTAAAGCCTGCTGTATTGTCTTGTCTTTCTTTACTGTATTGAGCATCTCGTCTTTAGAATAGAGCACCACATTTGTATTCATGCCACGGCTCTCGTCTTTCTCTATTACAAACTTTACATCGCTTATCTTTTTTAATTCGACATCAGCCAAATCACCACCTTTATAAACAAAACTAAAGAAAATAATATAAATAAGGAAAACTAATTAAAAACTGATTTAAATTAGGTTTATTTGCGATTTCCATTTAATTTATTATTTGGAGGCAAACAAATAAATATGAGAAACTTGAAGATTTTTATATAAATACTTAATAATTAATAATGCGCAGGGGTGGCGGAGTCTGGTCAAACGCGGTAGACTCAAGATCTACTGGCTTAGGCCTGCAGGAGTTCAATCTTCGTGAATAAATCTCCTCCCCTGCACATTAAAAGGTGATCATATGGTTAAGGTTTCGAATTCTAAGAAAAATGATAAGAGTAAAAAGAGTAAAAACGCAAAAGAGAAAAGCGTTGCTAAGAAGAGAGATGCAAAGGCTTCAAAGAATAGAAGAGGAAGCGTTATAGAGAAGATAAAAAAAGCTAAGATAAAGGAGAGTGTAATGTTTGATCTGCCACACTACCCACAGACAGAAGAATTTACAAGCTCAGCAGCAAGTGCAATGATGGTGCTTAAGTATATAAACCCTGATTTTAAGCTAAGAAGAGAACACGAATATGATATATGGCAAGAAGCAGTTAATGGAAGCGTATGGCATGGCTCAAGATACGGCCTTGCTTATGCACTTGCTAAGCGTGGCGCAAAAGTTGGCATTATAAGCAACATGAGAGATGAGGGCTATGAGAGAAAGCTTGCTGTAGATGAGAATATTAATCTTGATACACTTGCTGCATCATTCAACGAGATAAGGGAAAAGGCAAGAAGCATGAATATAGATGAAGAGTTTGCGCCTGTCAGTCTGAATATGATAAAGAAAGCACTCTCTGCAAAGCATATACCTATTGTACTTATAGATGGAAAGATAATTAATCCGTATCTTGAATCCTCACCACATTGGGTTGTTGTTAAGGGTTATGATAAAGACGGATTTTATATAAATGATCCTTATTCTGACAGCACAATAACAATAGATCCAGAAGTTTTCAAACAAGCAATAGGCTACGATAACAATCATACAATGATAGTTGTTGATACCAAAAACTTTGATAAATCAAAATTAGGAAAAGAATAATCTAAAAAGGGAAAGAAAGGAAAGAGGCTAGAGTTATAGTTAGTGCCTAGATATATAAAGGCGTGCACTCTTAGAGTTTTAGTGCTTTTGGCTTAAGCATTCCTCTTACTAATGTTCTTATTAGTTTATTTTCTGTCTCATCAGTTCTAGTAATATATTCGCTCTTTATCTTCTCTCTTGTATTAGAAGTCATGTCTTCATAGCAGTTTGTGCAAATATATCTTCTTGGTACTATGCCATGCATTACATATATGTCTTCTTCTTGCACACTCTGCGGAGGCACTATTTTTAGCTCACCAGGTCTGAATCTTCTTCCACAGACCATGCATGTGTTTTCTGCTATATACGCTAGGTCTTTTTCTTCTGCACTTTTTGTGTCGTATATTTTGTCATCTGCAACGCATCTTTTACTAGCGATCGCCTCTGCGATCTTACCACTACACCCACTTTTATCGACTCCCCCAACTTCTCTTTCCATCTTCCCCACCCGAGCTTTTTAGCTCTGATTTAATTTATACTAAACTCATATATATTAATTTCGGTTTCAATAATATTGTGAATATGCTCTCTGTTGTATCAATAGGTGGAAACGCCCTCGACGAAGAGATGAAGAATGTTAAAAGTACTCTTCCTGCTATTAAGATGCTGCATGAGCACGGAAACGTTGTTATAACACATGGAAATGGACCACAGGTTGGAGAGCTAGCAGAGGTAGAACATCTCTCACTCTCTCTTCTTACCGCGCAAACAGAGGCTGAGATAGGCTATGCAATAAAGAAGGAGCTTAAAAATTCTCTTGGGCTTGAATCAAATGTATTTCTTACAGATATATTGGTAAGTAAAAAGGATAATGCTTTTAACAATCCAACAAAGCCCATTGGTAGATATTATAACGAAAAGGAGATAGAAGCCCTTCTGAAGAAGGGGCTCAGATTTAAGCGGTTTGAGAAAGGCTTTAGAAGAGTTGTGCCAAGCCCAAAGCCAATTAAGATACTCAACTTAGATACATTGAAATTGCTTGCAGGTAGAGGCATTGTTATCGCAGGCGGTGGGGGTGGCATACCTTTTGCAAAAATAAACAAAAAACTTGAATTTGTAGAAGCCGTTATAGATAAAGATTATACAACCGCACTCATCGCCAAGGAACTTGGGGCAAGAAAGATGTTTATACTTACAAATGTTGATGGTGCATATCTTAACTATGAAAAAGAGGACGAGGAGCTTATACAGAAAGCAAGCGTAGAGGAGATGGAGCAATACTTAAAGAAAGGCTATTTCGGCGAAGGGAGCATGAAGCCGAAGGTAGAAGCTTGCATAAATTTTGTAAAGGAAAGTGGTGGTATAGCCGCTATAGGCAATATAAACAAGGCATTAGATGTAGTAAAGCTCAAAAACTGCACTGTAATAACTAAGTAGATACTTGCCTTATTGCATTTATAACATCGCTTATCTTAAAATTACCCTTTAAACTGTTTCTATCAGTATGGCTCTTACCCACTCTAAAACCATTCTCCTTAAGCTCATTCGCCACATTATCCCTGCTCACGGAGCCTATGTGAAGATATTTGGTGAGCTTTGGTATTGAAAAGAAGAATATATCATCAGGCTCTTCATATATGCTTCTCAACAAGCTTAGAGCCTCTTTGCTATACTCACTGCTAAATGCACTTATCACTTTTTCTACAATTGCATTATCCTTAAGTTTACCTAGCCACATAGGCCCATAAACCTGCATTTCGTTACCGCAATAATCACACTTCCTGCTAAATTCGTGCATGTCAAATTGCTTAAAGTTCCTGCAGTTGCTGCAGTGCAACACATAGCCACATTTCTTTACAGAATCTATTGCTTCATTCGCGCCCCTCTTAAGCCTAACAAATACGCGCATGTAATGCATATTCGCTATAGATAGCTCGGGTTCTATTCCAAAGTTGAATTGCGCTGCTGTTCTGGCGATAAAGTATAGCAGAATGCGAAGCCCAGACTCATGACAGAGCTCATTGTGCATCGGTATGGAGAAATATTCTTTTACACAAGCATTAGCATGTGCACCACAAAGAACAGCGGTATCGGTGCCTGTAACCATAAGCCTTGTTCCATCTTTTGAAACCTTGAGCAGGTCATATATATAAGGTGCGGAAGAGCCGAATGGGTCAAGATCTATAAAGTCAAAAGCGCCATTATAGCTACTTGCAAATTCCTGTATGCTTTTGTTAAATGCTAATGCATCGATCTTGTTTAGATTTATATTATATACAGTGTTTTCATACGCCCTTTTGTTTATTTCGAGGAAGGTTGGTGATGCGCTTGCCTCAAGCGCATATCTAATACCTCTTATTCCTGTAGCACTTGTTGCATCTAACACGCTAGCATTCTTTGAAAGTGCATTAACATAAGAAACAGAGATATCTCTAAGCCCGACCATCTTCGGATTGAAGAATACCCCATCAAATACTTCTATCTCTGCCTTACCCTCTTTCATCTACTTACCCGATGTGGAGAATTTTCAATAAAGCATCTAGCAAGCCGTGTGCATATGATATACTTGCAAAAGCAGTATAGTAATCTTTCTTTTCAAGCCAGCTCTTTGAATCGCTAGCATACATTTTAGCTAGCTCAAATACATTGATTAAATCCGCTTCTGATATATTATTTATTCTGCTTTTATCAAATTTCTTAACCGAATCGTTAAACTTTTCTATGTCAAGCTTTATTCTTTCTTCTATCTCCATAAAAACACCAGCTATATTTATCTTTGCTTCAAAAATATCAAAATATAGATAGTATGAAAAAGATAAATAAGATTCTTGTAATACTTGGCACACCTGGCGTTGGCAAAACAACATTTGCAAAAAAGCTTAGCAAAAAGACCGGAGCAAGGCTTATAGAGGCAAATAAGGTAATCAAAGAGCATAAGCTTTACTCTGGCTTTGACAAGTTTGGTACAAAGATAGTAAAGATGAAAGAACTTGAGAGAATGCTAAACAAACTAGCAAAAGATGGCAATGTAATAATAGAGGGCCACATACTTGCTGATATAAAAATTAAAGGAGCAATAGCTATAGTATTGAGAGAGCACCTTCAAAAAATATACAAAAGACTTAGGGCAAGGGGCTACCCAGATGAAAAGATACTTGAAAATATTGAGAGTGAGGCCTTGGATTATTCTGGCATAAATGCCGAAAAAAATTATAGAGAAGTTTATGAGTTCTTTTCAAGTGATAAAAAGCTCATGGAGAAGGTTATTGATATATTGAATGGCAAAAAAGTAAAGAAAGAGAATATAGAATTGCTTGAGGAGCTAATACCATTCATAACGAAATCTTCTCAATAAGAGCGAGATATGCACTTTCAGCAAAGCGCTTTGGTATTCTATTTAGCACCTTTGCACTCTTCATTTTTATATCTGCACTCCCGTTTAGCTCTTTCTTCTTCAAAAGCTTTTTTATTAATTCTTCAAGCTTTTCTCTCTTCTCTAACGCAAAAAGTTGGGTATTGTTCACTATTATTCCAAAAGCATTCTTATGCGCTTCGACAAAACTGTTTGAGTATTCGCCGAGAAATACATCTGGCCCCTTAAAGAGCTTAGCCTTCGACAAGTCGTTTGGAAAGAAATATAACAAAAAGCCATTGCCCTTTTCAATCCATGAATTAAAGATGCATGCCTTAAATTCTTCCTTGGCGAGAAGATCGAGCAATATTCTGCCTGCCTTGTTAAGCTGCGGCCATATTATATCGTCGCTTTTGTCAGGAACTTTAAGGTAAATAAGCAGGGGCTTAAGCCCTGAATCATTTTCAAATTTCTTGAGCAACTTTGGGGCTTCTGTACTCGAAAAGCTTTTTCCATAGAAGAGCTTTAAGCTTGGCTTGCTTATAACCTGCCTAGACAAGAGAACAAACTTCGCCAAAGACTCTATTGATGTTCCCGCGGCAACATTTCTATTCTTATCAACAGGATCTATTACAACAAACTGCGAGTTAAACCTTTTTGCTATGCTTTCATCATTCACAACTTTCTTTTCTGCAGGTATTATTACCAAAGGAAGCTTGAATTTTGAAGCATTTTCAAAAAGATCGATAAGCGAGCCAAAGGTATAAACAAGAAGTTCAGACAAATAGCCTGAAAAACCCTTCACCTTAACTTCTGCACCATATATATGGTGCATCTTCAAGAAGAATTTTAATATCCTTATCTGGTCTCTCTGCTCATCTGTAAGATGCGCATTAAGGAACTCTGTGTGCAAAGGGCTTCTGTCAACAGTTGTGCCGAGCTCTTCTGCGCTTGTTATCTTGTAAGCTGGAACAAGATCAACATCTATGCCCATATCATTTAGGTGAAGCCTTGTATAAGGGTGCTCAGCATACTTTACTTCATAGCTCTCGTTCTTATCCTTTTTTACAATCCTCTTTGCATAATCAAGTCCCAGCCTTTCTAGTTCTTGCTCGCTGTATTTTTTATCAAATAGCATGAATATGTCGATATCAGCATCGCCCGCCAGGTTTGTACTCCTTGCGATAGAGCCAACAATTCTTAGCTCTACATCGTGTGGTACAATAGACTTAAGCCTCTCTATTATCTCATTAGCATGTGCTATTATGCTCTTTACCTCAAGCTCATCAGGCTTAACCTCCTTAAGTATGTGTTCGAAAATCTTCTCAAGCTTCTTCCTTTTCTCTTGCTCCATGTAAGCACTAATAGCTTATAAAATTATAAAGCTTAAAAATGAATAGCATATTCGGGCTCGTGGCTCAGTAGCAGAGCGCCCGCTTCGCAAGCGGGAGGTCGCGGGTGCGATTCCCGCCGAGTCCACAAATATTAATCCTTTTGCACGGATTTTTCAAATAAATTTTTATAACTTTGTTATAAAGTTATAAATGTGATATCATGGAAAAGGGCTACGAATTAAAGAAATATGAGTTGCCTAGTTTGCCATATAATTTGGATGCACTTGAGCCATATATAAGCAAAGATATTATGGATGTGCACTATAACGGCCACCACAAAGCATATGTGAATGGGGCAAATGCGACTATAGATAAGATAAATCAGATCATAAAAGGGGATGTTAAAGGCTATGACCTTGCGGGCGTGGTAAGAAATTTAGTCTTCAACGTAAACGGGCACAAGTTGCACAGCCTATTCTGGAAAGCGATGGCGCCCAATGGCAAAGGAGGTGGCAAGCCGGGTGGAGTGTTAGAAGATCTAATAAACAAGCAGTATGGAAGCTTTGAGGTATTTAAGCAGTTATTTACAGATTCAATGAAATCACTTACTGGCACAGGCTGGACTGTTCTCCTTTTTGACAAAGAGACAAACAGGCTTGAGATCTCCACCATAGAGAATCATTTTATAAACCACATCGCTGAACTACCCATTGTGCAGATCGTAGACGAATTTGAGCATGCATATTATCTGCAATACAAGAACAACAGAAATGCATACATAGATGCATGGTGGAACGTTGCTAATTGGGAATTCGCTAATGAAGTGCTAGAGAAGTATCTCTGATTTTAATTCTTTTTTTCTTTTTCCATTTTGCTCTGTTTTAAATATCTTATATTGCATATTAATTATTGATGGAAAAAGAGGGTTTACTTTATACTACTCTTCCAAATGGAAGAGCTGTATGCAATCTCTGTGCAAGGAGGTGCAACATTCCTGAAGGGGGCATAGGCTTTTGCGGGGTAAGAAAGAACATTGGAGGAAAGGTATACTCAACTATTTATGGCAAGATTGCAGCACTTAATATAGATCCGATAGAGAAAAAGCCCCTCTTTCACTTTAAGCCGGGAGCTAGCATGCTAAGTATAGGCACAGTGGGCTGCAATTTCAACTGCCTTTATTGCCAAAATTGGGACTTGAGCCATACACGTGAACATTTTGGCGAAGAGATAATGCCTGATAAGCTTGTAGAGCTGGGCTTAAAATATGGAGTTGATGGTGTAACATATACTTACAACGAGCCAACAATATTTATGGAATATGCGATCGATGTCGCAAAAGAAGCAAGAAAGCACAAGCTCTTAAATACGTTTGTCACAAATGGCTATATGACCCCGGAGGCTGCTGAGCTTGCATCAAATTATATAGATGCGATGACTGTTGATTTCAAAGGCAATGCAAATACAGAATTTGCAAGAAAATATATTACTATATTTTCGGATGATCCGATTTTTGAAACGCTCAAGATATTAAAAGAAAAGAAAGTATTCATAGAGATAACAGATCTTGTTGTTCCAAAGGTTGGAGACTCGCTAGATGATGCAAAAAAACTTATTGAATGGATAAGAGACAATTTAGGTGATGAAACACCCATACATTTCCTTAGATTTCATCCAGATTATAAAATGATGAATTTTCCGGAAACGCCTGTTGAAACGCTTGAAAGGCATTATAAGCTTGCAAAAGAGCTTGGCATGAAATATGTTTATTTAGGCAATGTGCCAGGACATAAATATGAGAATACATACTGTCCAAAGTGTGGCACGCTGTTGATAAAGAGATTTATTTTTGATATACTTGAATATAATATTACAGATGACCTTAGATGCCCAAAATGTGGAACTAAGATAAATATAGCTATTAAGCCAGATGTAACTAACAAACATTATATTAGGTGAGAATTTGAAAACTTATACGTTAAAAGAAGGGGAGAAGCTTGTAAAGGCTGCGAGAAATACTATAGAGCTTTATATAAGATCGCCAAGGTTTGAAAAAAGCATGATAGAAAAGACTATTTCAGAATTCAACGAAAAGGTAGGCGTCTTTGTAACAATAGATCATTATCCAACAATGTCTTTGCGGGGCTGTATAGGTTATCCAAGAGCAATTGGGCCATTAAAGAAGCTACTTATAGATGCGGCTATAGCCGCGGCAACAGAAGACCCAAGATTTATGCCACTTAGTATAGGAGAGCTCAATGAGGTTATAATAGAGGTAAGTATACTTAGTGAGCCGCAACAGATAAAAGGGACCCCTGAAGAAATTAAGAAGGAAATAAAGATAGGGAGGGATGGGCTTATAATAGAATATGGTTATTACAGTGGGCTTCTTCTTCCAATAGTTGCGGTAGAGGAGAAATGGAATGTTGAGGAATTTCTTGAAAATGTGTGCATTAAGGCGGGGCTTCACCCAGATATGTGGAAAAGAAGCGATATAACCCTTTATAAATTCCAAACACAGGTATTTAGAGAGGAGGAACCAAACGGAAGGGTTGTCGAGATAAAAATGGAGAGATAAGATGAGGATTATCCTCCTCGTGGATATGGACTATTTCTTTGCCGCTTGCGAAGAGGTTAGAAACCCAAGCCTAAAAGATAAGCCTGTAGTTGTCGGGGCAGACCCAAAGAATGGTTACGGCAGGGGCGTTGTAAGCACATGCAACTATATAGCGAGGAGTTATGGCATAAGGAGTGGCATGCCCATATCTATTGCTTATAAGCTAAAGAGCGATGCGGTCTTTTTGCGCGTGGATGAGCCTTATTATGAAAGTGTATCAGCAAAGATAATGGCATTGCTCAGGAGTTTTGCAGATAAATTCGAGCAGGTGAGCATCGATGAAGCTTTTCTCGATATATCGAATAGGATAAAGAGCTATGAAGAAGCTTATGAATATGCTAAAAAGATAAAAGATTCTATTTATGCAAACTTTAGCTTACCATGCTCGATAGGCATAGGTCCAAACAAGCTCATAGCTAAGATGGCTTGTGAAGCTGCAAAGCCCAATGGAATAAAAATTGTACGCGAAGAAGAAGCAAAAGAGTTTCTTGAACCTTTGCAATTGGAAAAGCTTTATGGCGTGGGCAAGAAAAGTGCTGAAAGGCTCAAGCAGCTTGGCTTCAAAACGATTGGTGATATTGCAAAGGCAAACAAGCAACTTCTCATAAATGAGTTTGGCTCGGTTGGCTTAGAGATTTATGAGCATGCAAATGGGATCGATAACGAAGAGGTTTTTGAAGCTACAGAGATTAAATCAATAGGAAGGGAGCACACTTTTGAACATGATACAGATGAGGGCGAAAGAATAAAAAATGAGATACTAAACTTAGCTGATGAGGTTGCAAGCGAGGTAAATAAGGCGGGCTTTTACTTTAAAACCGTTACATTGAAGATAAGGTACGAGGGCTTTGATGAACATCTGCATACAGATAGCTTAGGCTATTATACGCAAGATGTAGACAAACTTAAAAAAGTAGCAATAATGCTTTTCGAGCGAAACAGCACTGGTGAGAAGGTAAGAAAGATAGGCTTAAGGGTCTCAAATCTGATAAAAGGAAAAGGGCAAAAGAAGATAAATGAATATTTCTAGCTTTTTGAAGCTTCATATTTTATCTTATTAAGGTATTCCCTTACCCTTAATGCGGCCATAACGCCTGTGCCCGCTGCTGTTATCGCCTGCTGATAGAAAGGATCTGCAACATCGCCAGCTGCAAATACTCCTTCAACATTTGTAAAGACAACATCGTGCGTTACAATATAGCCGCGTTCATCCAACTGTATCTGGCCCTCGAAGGGCTTTGTGTTTGGCTGGTTTCCTATCGCTATAAACACACCATCTATAGGCATCTCCGTTATTTCGTTTGTTACCACATTTCTTAACTTTACCCCGTTTACCTTTGCATCGCCCTTAATCTCTTCAACAACAGTATTCCATATGAACTTAATCTTTGGATTAGAGAATGCCCTTTCTTGCATTATCTTGCTAGCCCTAAGCTGATCCCTTCTGTGAACTACTGTAACACTGTTTGCAAACCTTGTAAGGAATAGAGCATCCTCAAGAGCTGTATCTCCGCCACCAACCACTATTACGTTCTTTCCCTTGAAGAAAGCACCATCGCATGTTGCACAGCTTGAAACGCCTCTGCCAATAAACTTCTTCTCAGATTCTAAGCCGAGCCATTTTGCAGAAGCGCCTGTTGCTATTATTATTGAATTAGCTTCATATTCTTCGCTTCCAACCCATACTTTAAAAGGCCTAGATGAAAAATCAACTTTAGTTACATCACCATCTACAAACCTTGCTCCAAACTTCTCTGCTTGTTTTCTCATTAGATCTATAAGCTCAGCGCCCTCAACGCCATCTGGAAATCCTGGAAAGTTCTCGACTGTTGTTGTAAGAAGAAGCTGCCCACCCGCTGTTGTCCCTGTTATCACCAGAGTTTTAATATCGTCTCTTCCCGCATAAATGGCTGCGCTAAGGCCAGCCGGACCTGAACCAATTATTATTAAATCTTCCAAATAGATCACCAATGATTTATTTATATAGCTTAGTTATAAATAATTACCTTTTGAAAAAGTGGCATACATGGCAACAATAGATCATATAAAGGCGGCGGTTATTGATCTTGATGGTACGATTGTTGATAGTGTAGAGATGTGGGCGGAGATATGGAGTGAGGCTTTTAATAAAGAAGGTATCAATTTGACAAAGGAGCAGGCAATATATTACATAGGCATTCCGCTCAAATCTATAATAAAAAACGTGGTTGGTAGAGAGGATAAAAATTTGGAAGAGAGATTAAATAAAATAAAAAATGAACTCTTATGGAAAAAGGCAGAAACACTTAAGGCTTTTCCAGATGCAATATCAATGTTGGAAAAGTTAAAGTCTAAAGGTATAAAGTTGATTATTGCGAGCTCTGCAGAAGAAGCTTGGGTAAAATTTGCAATAACAAAATGCTCCTTGGATAAATATATAGACGCATACATCAGCGGTGAAAAGGTGAAAAACCCTAAGCCCGCACCAGATATATTCGTCGAAGCATTTAAGTTAGCTGGAGTAGAACCAAAAGATGGGGTTGTTATAGGAGATAGGGAAACAGACACTGAGCCCGGCATGCTTATTGGCGCATTTACAATACTTGTAGACAGAGATAGTATATATGAAGGCAGAGATGTAAAGGCAGATGTTGTTGTAGATAATCTCGATGAAGCTTATGCTATTTTAACAATGTGATTAGACTGTTTTACTCTTTTGCTTGTTGCTTGCAGTAAAGATATTTAAAAACCAATTCTCTAAATAAGGTTAGGCGACCGTATGTACTTGAACCTTCCGGAGGGAAAGATAGCTTTAGATACAAGTGATAAGAGTGCTGACCTAAATTTTATCTCACATGCACACGCAGATCACATAAGAGGCGCAAAGAAAAATGCTTATGTTATAGCGAGCGACGAAACACATAATTTAATAAAGGTTAGGAATGGTATAGAGCTTAACATTAAATCAATTCCAAATAACTTCAAACTTCTCGATGCTGGGCATATACTTGGCTCAAAGCAACTTTTCATAGAATCCTCACTTGGCTACTCCATTCTTTATACAGGTGATTACCAGCTGCAAGAATCATGCGTTGCAAAAAAGATAGAAGCTAAAGAAGCAGATATACTAATAATAGATTCAACATATCCTTATCTAAATGTAAAATTTGATGAAAGAAGCGAAGTAGAAGATGCAATAAAGAAGTATGTATTAATGAAGCTAGAAAAAGGTATTGTATTGCTTGGAGCTTATGCTCTTGGCAAGGCACAGGAGCTTATAAAAATATTGAATAGTGCTGGCATAATCCCTGTAGTTGATAAAAAAATAAGCGGAATAAATAAGGTTTACAGCGATTTTGGCATCAGCCTTGAATATGCATCGATATATGACGACGAAGAAGCATTCAACAATATAGTAAAACACAACTTTGTTGGAGTAGTAAGTTTAAAAGATTTAAGAGAACTTGCTGAAAAGATGAGCATCGCTTATAGTAAAAAAGTTTTTACAGGCGTAGCTACAGGATTTGCAAAACTCTTCAGATTTAATACTGATGTTCAATTCCCACTCAGCGACCATGCGGATATATACCAGGCTGCAAACTACATTGATTTAGTGGGGGCAAAGGTTGTATATACATACGGAAGCAACCCAAAGCTAATGGCAAGTAATCTGAAGAGGCTTGGCTACGAAGCAATGCCTTTTAGCGAAGCAAAGGAACTAGCTGTAGAGATAGCACAAGCACATTAGGAGAGCAACTTCTCCAATGCAGGGTAGCCTTCTAGCAAATGCTCCTGCTCGATCTGCTGATATGTCATATACATTATACCCACTGTAAGCAAAATCCCCATGCCTGTACCAACAGCACCTGTAAGAGTTGCGAGTGCAGCAAGAAGGCCTACAATTACACTACCTATAACAGTTATGGTGGGGATATATTTGTTTAGTATACTTTCTATTATTCTTGGGTCTCTTCTAAAACCAGGTATCTGCCAACCAACCTCTTGAAGCTGCTCAGCAACGCTCTTAGGGCTCTGGCCTGTCATCTCCACCCAGAATTTGCCGAATACTATACATAGAAGCACAAGTACTACAGTATATATAATTACATGCATCCACTCAGGCACAGGAATAGGCTTTCCACCCCATGGAAGATATAGTGGTGATGACTGGCTGAGCAGTAGTGTAAAGTATGTTGCATAGTTGCCTACCCCACCTTGGGTTGCATAAGGAAGTGGAAATATAGGCGAGATCAGGTAGATAAGTCCGCCAGTAAGTTGAGCACTACCTGTGTTTGAAGGAGTATATAATGCAATGAATTTTGCAAGATTTGCTAAACTACCACTAACGCCCGCAAGAAATCTGAACCATACATCAAGGCTCATCACGAAGGATGTTGCAAGTATAACAGGCAGAACACTTACATAAAGAAGAGGTATAGGTAGTCTGCCACCAACACCCCTAAACTGACTAAAGGCAAGTGGGAGCTCAACCTTTATATCATAAATATATACGCTAATTAAGAATACAATTATTGCAAAGAATAACGGGCCAAAAGCCATTATAGCATTTGGTATCGCTGCCGCGCCACCGCTTGATATTGCACTCGCTGCTTCAGGTATTATTATTGAGATTGTTGTAGCTATTATAGCGTATGCAACGCCACCCGCTATGAAGAGGTTAATGCCAGAGGTTATACCGTATTTTGTCATCATCTCGTCAAGAAATATTACAAAGATTGCACCAAGAGCAAGCTGCAAAACAACAATACCAAAGAATGAGCTATTTATTAGAGGCACATAACCTGTAGCTGCGAAGATCCATGCTTCTATGATCGCTATTATTATTGCTGTAAGCTTCTGTATACCTTGAAACCTGCCTTTCTGCTCAGGATTATTTATGTCAAGATTTATTAGGCCAGCACCCATAAGAAGCTGGAGCAATATGCTCGCAAGAACTATTGGTCCTATACCTACTGTTACAAGGCTGCCAATCCTAGCCGCAAAGATTATGCTTATAAGCTGGTATATACCGCTTGTCACTGTTACTAAATTAACACCATAAGCTGGTATGCTAAACATCAAGAAATATACTGTCATTATCAACGCAGTCCACTTAAGCTTTTCTTTGAAGCCGAGAGGACCATCTGGCTTCTTAATAGAAGGAATAAATTTAAGTATTGGATCTAGCTTCTCCAGCATAAAGACTCACGATTAAGTATTTCTATATTAAAACAATTTATTTTATAAGCTTTCCTTTGTCTATTAGAAAGATATTAGGACTCTGCACTATTGTTAACTAAATTTTATGCCTGCGGCTTTATATAAACCTTATATTCATTTCCTGAAAGGCTTTCCTTTATTTCAACACCTTTGTTATACAAACTCTTTGCCAATCCAGCAAAGAATGCCGCAGAGAGATCAACAAACCCCTTCATAGAATTGGTTGGAGCGTAGCTGAGCAATATTCCTTTTCCTTTTTTGCGTGCAATAACGCCAAATTTCTCTGCTATTTTATCTATGTTTGGGTTTGACTTACCAAGAAAAGAGCCTGCAGCGTAGAAAAGCTTTGAGATTTCACTCTTTACTGGTTCCTTCATTAACGGAAGAAGTGAAAAGAGCATGTATTCTTGAGAAAGCTTTGAATCACTCTTTGATAGCACATGTGCAAGATTCTCAACAACATTCTCATCATAATCTTCCTCTATCTTCACGCTCGGCATAGGCTCTGCGACAAACTCACACACATCGGCACCATTAAATGCGCATCTCCTTTCATTTACATATATTATCTTGCCTGATGCAGCGCTCATATAACCAGCTATTATGCCTGACTCGAAGATGTGCACCTCTTTACCTATATTATAGCTGCTCTCTGGCTTTACTTTTATTATCGCCTTATCTTCGAAAGGATAATAAAGTACATTCTTGAATCCGGCAGCTTGTAGCACATCAACAAGCTTGCCTATACTCTTGTCTGACTTCTCATAAAGAGCTTTTCCGAATGAGAAGCCAGAATTGTATGCAAGCTGCCTGAGTGTAGGAGTAGCATTGTATAGTATATCTTGTATAGCTGGTGCATTTACAAAAGCAATCTTGTTATTAGCAATCCTCTCTTCCAAGAGCTCTTGGAAGCTTCTTGGTAATTCTTTTTTCTCCTCTTTGTTAAATACTTTTTTAACAAGCGCTGCTTTCTTCTTGGCCTTTTTCACTCTTTTACTTTTTACTCTTTTCAACTTATTTGACCTTTTCCCACTATTGGTCGCCTTTCTTTTTCCAACCATACATTCGCCTCGGTACCGGGTTCAATTATATAACTTTAGAAAAAAAGATAAAGTTATCCTTTTATTTCGACGATCACAAAGGCTTGCAGACTAGCTAGATTTAGATCCTGCTATAGAATAGTAATTCTCAATCTTTGTAGAGGAGTTGTATAACTCATCATATCTTTTCTTAGCATCAGAGAGGGATATTTTTACTATATGTTCGCTCTTCCTTGTTATAATGTTGAATGGGGGTATCTTGTAAGCATTGCTTGAATCAAACATAAAACGTTCATGCTGCTCCCTTGCCACATCATCATTCATTATCCTAAGCTCTATCTCAACATTATTCTTTGCAAGCTCGGCCTTAAGGTCATTATAGTTTGTAGCAAAACTTTTATCAAGCATCTCCTTAGAGGTTATTATCCTTATTGCACTTATGTTCTTAAGGTATGGGCTTATCAGCCTGTATAGATTTTCTAGGCTTGAAGAATTAAAGTGCTTATCTACAATTCTTAAATTGCCGCTAAGCTGGGAAAAGATCTTCTCCTGCAGCTCAAGAGCATTGCCAAATGGTGTTGAAGGATTTATATTTATCATAATCCTTCTTCCTTGCTTTCTTGGCATTGATTCCAATAAATACAATAAATAAAAATCAGATGCAAGCACTAGCACTATACCAATAGCAACTATGAAAAGATAAAGTTCAATATTTGCAACTGAAAGGCTTGCTATTATTATGTAGTAAAGAGCAATAAAGATGAAAGAAAGAGATGCATGCATAAGAATATACCTGCTTCTACTCCGTGCTCCTTCTTTAAATAAGAGCAGGAACGCTATGCCTTCAATGATCAGTGCAATTATAAACAATAGGTATGATTCATTTATGCTCCAGTATATGCTGCTCAGCTTTGCTACACTTGGCGCTAGCAAAGGGGTTACATTCATATTATCTTGCCTGCTTTGTATAAGAGCCCCTGCTGCTGTGCCATATGCTATTGAAAGCAGCTGAATAGTGAAAACAGCTGAAAAGAGAAGGATTATTGATGCTACATTTAATAAGATTAACAATGTAACCAAAGAGCTCCGCTTATTTTTTTGTTCAACCATCAAAAATAATATGAATTACAAATTTAAATATTCTGAGTAAAGCTCAAAAATTGTTCAACAGTGCACAAAGATATAAATTGTTCAACAGTGCACAAAGATATATATTTAAATACAACCAATCAGAAATAATATCTGTGGTTTTATGAATATACTGGTCGAAGGGACCATAGGGCTAATCGTACTGATTGTGGTAATAGCCTTTGTAATAATATACAACACACTGGTATCACTGAAAAAGAATGTTGACAAAGCATGGGCGAATATTGATGTTTTGCTGCAGAAGAGGCATGATGCACTTACAAAGCTAATAGATACGGTGAGCTCATACATGAAGTATGAAAAAGGGGTGCTGACCCAGATAACACAACTAAGGGATCAGTGGATGAATATACCTCAAAACGATATTCAGTCAAAGATTAATACCTCAAACCAGATTTCAAGCGCACTTAAGTCTGTTTTTGCTGTAGCTGAGAATTATCCTGATTTGAAGGCAAACAACAGCTTCATACAGTTGCAGCAGAGCATAATGGAACTTGAGTCTCAGATCGCAGATGCGAGAGAGTTCTACAACGATAGTGTTACGCGTTTCAACATAAGAATTAACCAAATACCTTACAACTTCTTTGCAGGAGCATTAGGCTACAAGGCACTGCCTCTCTTCCAGGTACCACCAGAGGAAAAAGCAGATGTCAAGATAAACCTCGGCGTATGATATGGCTGAGGAGCCAATAGGAAAAACAACTTCTAGATTTCGTATTACAGAATCGGGTTTCAACCTTAAAGATGAAACTATTAATCTCGCGGAAACTGCTACAGAATTCTTAAAATATGCTCCAAGCTATGCAACAAATATAAAAGCAAAAACACTGAACTATAAGTTATGGTATGCACTTATTGGTTTAGTGCTCATAATACCACTATGGGTAGTCGGTGTAACCCATGAACAGCAAGTTTCAATATTTCTGATTACTTTTTCTGCAGAGTTTCTGGTTTCAGGAGCAATACTTATTTACTTAGGCTTCAAAAGCTTTTCGCTTGAGCAGTTTGCAGCGTCGATTCCCGTTGTCAAAATAGATGCAGCAACGTATGGCCTAAACAAAATGCAGGGGAGGTTTATACCTTATAACGCAGCGGCACTAAAAGCACCAATCAGCGGTGCTGAATGTGTATATTATTCTGTAGGTTTATATATAGAAGCCCAGGAGCAGAACGAAAATTATATGCGATGTTTAAGAGGAATTGGAAAGGGGGCACCAACCCTGTTCACAGATGGTAGCGGGTATCTTGCTGTTGACTTGGTGAAGGCACCCAACCTACAGGTAATACTAAATGCATTTGGATTAAACGTATTAGAGATCAATGAGGCTGCTACCGAAATCATGTCACATATTGAAGAAGCTGCAAACAACAACAGCACTGTAGACTTGTCGCAGATATCCAGCTACAAATTTAATCTTATTGTAAAAAACAAGATTAGAGATCTCAAGGAGGATATTACAGAATATGATGTGGATTATATATCGACGTTTAAGTTTAGACTCTTCCTAATTGAACAGTATATTCCTGCCAATTCGGACTATACATGCTTAGGTGGCGTGGCAGATACGGATAAAAGCATAGATGGCAAACCAGTCAAATTGTTGGTACCGGATGAAGGCAGTGGCATAATGGCTGTGTACGCTGGCACAACACAGAATGCCAGAAAAAGAATAGGCAAGCAAACATTGCTTAACATGGTAGTTGGCGTGCTCTTCGTTATAGTTGCACTTGGGATACTTTCAGCCTTATTCTAGTAGAGCTTCGGCTGCATCTGCAGCAAAGATAACAACAAGTGTTACGACTTCGATAGTTACAACTATTGTTCCATAGCAATCCCAAGGATTCCAAACTTAACTCAGAGTACTTCGATTACTGCATCAGTGCTTCTACAACGGTGCTGCCTCCACCAAGTCCATCTAGCATGCCAAGTGGTTCGTGTGGCAACTTCACCTTATCAGAGCCAGCATTTAGCAGTGAAACATCAGGTGTGTATCTGGAATGGAGGCACAATTAATGTAAGTGCAGGAGGAGGATTATCAGGGTATATATCTGTGCAAATATAGGTGCAGACGGCAAGGAATACTTCAACAAGGGAACTGTAAATTGGTGCCCTGGAAATATAGGCAGCGTTTATCTGCCTGCACAAAAGTACGTGGTTTACGTAACCTCTGGTGGTGGTGGCGGAAGATGCCAACCTAATGCAACTGTAATATTATCAGGCTACGTAAATAATAAGAAGTTTTAAATGCATTTTAGTATAATTGGCGAATGAGATGGACAAAGTTCCTGTCGGTACTGCATCAGAAAATTTTTCAAACAATAAAGAAAACAATCAGCAAGCTCAGCAAAATCATGGGGCAGCAACATCAAATATTGGCGCTGGCGGTGTATTCAGGCAAAATTCTTTTACATACGATGTAGATTTAATTGGCACACAGCCAACCGGCCTTTATGCAACTGCCACAGAGTTCTTAAAATACGTTCCGAGCTATGCAACAAATATAAAAGCAAAAACACTGAGCTACGCGTTATGGTATGCACTTATTATCTTAATGCTTATAGTGCCAGTAACAGTAGTCGTAGTAATATATCGAAAAGTACCAAAAATACCTTCATTACTGGTCCCGATTACTCTTTTTGCAGAGTTTTTAATTTCAGGGGCAATACTTCTTTACTTATTCTTCAAAGATTTTTCACTTGGCCAGTTTTTGCAGCCAATTCCTGTTGTAAAAGTAGATGCAGCAACATACAATCTCAACAAAATGCAGGGGAAGTTTATACCTTATAATGCAGGACCACTTAAAGCACCAATCAGCGGTGCTGAATGCGTTTATTATTCTGTAGGGCTATACGCAGCATTTTATCAGAACGCTGGGAGAAACAGGCAATTTGTTGTATTACCTATAGGAGGGGTTGAAAAAGGAGTGACAACACTGTTCACAGATGGTAGCGGGTATCTTGCTGTTGACTTGGTGAAGGCACCCAATGTACAAGTAACATCAAGTGCACTTGAATTGAACAAGGCAGGGTTTGGTGCCTTTGTTCTACGGGAAGTCTCAGGTACACTTGCATTCATTGAGCAGGGCAAAAAGGCTGCCGCTGAAATCTTGCCAAAGATTGAAGAAGCTGCAAAAAGTAATAGCACTGTAGACTTGTCACAGATATCTGGCTACAAATTCGATTTTCGTTTCAAAAACAAGACCAGAGATCTCAAGAAGAAGGTTGCATATGATATACATCTGAAGCCGCTACAGAATTTTGGACTCTTTCTGGTGGAGCAGTATATCCCTGTCAATTCAGATTACACGTGCTTAAGCGGTGTGGCTGACATAAGTAAAAGCATAGATGGCAAACCAGCCAAAGTGATGGTACCTGATCAAGGCAGCGGCATAATGGCTGTGTATGCTGGTGCAGCACAGAATGTCAAAAAAGGCATGAGCAAGCGCACAATGCTTAACATGGCGATTGGCGTACTATTCGTTATAGCTGCCCTTTGGGTACTTTCAACTCTATTCTATTAGGTTTCTGCTGCAACTTATGCTCCGTTTGGCGAGAACATCAGGTGCATGTAGCTGGAATGGCTGTATGATTAATATATTTGCAAGAAGTGGATCATCAGGATATATATCGTGTAAATAGTAGGCGCATACGGCAAGAAATGTTTCAACAATGAGACTACAAATTGGTGTACAGCAAAAATAAGTGGTGGATCATGCGGCAACCCTGACGCAATCGCATATTATCGAGTAGGCCGATAAAAGCTCAACTTAGATGTTTATTCAACATTACAATAAACCTTTTATTCTGCAAAAGAGCCCAGCTCGTGCATACTTGGCTCATGCATGTTTAACTTTTCTATATACTCATTTATCGCTTTCTCAGCCATCTCTGGCTTGCCTATGCAAACAAGCACATCATCGCCTTCTTTTGCACCTGTTATTTCTCTTATAAACTCAAGCTCATCAGCACTTGCATAGCCTTTATGCTCCTTTGTTGTGAAAACTATGCAGCCGTATTTGCTTGCGTCTAGCAACTCTGGCTTTAAGGTAGCTAATTCTGAGCTTAGCTTAACTCCTAAAGCTCTTCCGCTTCTCCCTATAACATTTATAATTTCATTGTTCTTTGTGTTTATGAATGCACCACTTAAGTCAAACATAGGCAATTGCATAACATGCTTATTGTAGCTTGCCTTGTATGTTGGGGCTTTATTGGCATAGCGTTGCTGTATAAGAAGAGCAGCTATTATGAAAGCGAATGAAACAAGATAATAAGGATACAGCTTTGTACCAAGGATAAGGTATGAGAAGAATATTGTTAATATAGGTGTCAAGTAGGTTGCGGTTGAGATAATAAGTGGATCGAATAATTTGAATGCATAGAAGAACATTAAAGCACCGAGCGAATAGGAGATCATGCCTAGGAAGAGAACCGAGAATAAAGTATATTCATTCATTGGAGTAAAATTAATGTTAAAAAGCGTTATAAGAAGTGCGGTAAGGAGAAGCGATGAGGCGTTGAATATGAATACCTGACTAAATATATCTTGGTTCTGCCCCTTTATTATTGCATTTGAGCCCGCTGTAGAAAGTGTCGAGAGTAGAGCTATACCTATAAAGCCTATACCATAAAGCTTTGGCAATAAGCTACCGTGCGTTGCAAGAAAATAAACACCCACAAAGCCTATAAAGAGTGCTATGAGCTGCATTCTGCTTATCTTTATCCTTACTGTAAATGGTAGCATTATAGCAAGAAATAGAGGCCATAGCTTGCTTATTAAGCTAGCAACTATAGGGTTTGTGCCTTTTATAGCAATTGTCAAGAAAAGTTGTGCAAAAGCGTAGTTAAAAACACCCGCTATTGCAAGTATTGAAAAGGTCTTTGGATTGACAAGTATATAAAAGAGATGCTTAAGCTTCTTAGCAAATATAAGAGTAGCAAAAGAGGTTGCTGTACCTACAAGAAAAGTGTAGAAAAGAAGCTCGAGTGGGGCTATATTTACTACTGCTAAGCCCAAAAGTACTGGAAGGAGTGAGAGCTCAGTTACTGCAAGGGCTATCAGTAAATAGCCCCTTGTTTTCATCTTCATCTTCTCTAAAAGTATTATCTCTTGAAATGAATAAAAAGAATAGCGCTTTGTTCAAAAATATTTTAAGAAACTTGTCATTTTGCTAACTTATTTAAATATGCTGATTCAAGATTGTTTTGTGGAATATAGCTTTAAAGAAAAGATAATATTAAGAAAGCTAAGCGAAGATGCAACCACTTCTATAGAGGAGCTTGCAAGCGCTGCTAAGTGCTCACGCACCACAGTATACAAAATACTCTCGGCCCTTGAAGAAAAATATAAGATAAAGTATACTGTTGAGCTTGACGAAGATAAGCTTGGCATAACAGAAAAGCATTTGCTAATTATAAAGCTCAAGGAAAAACCCAGTGAAGAATTTTTGCGCAACCTTTTTGCAAGCGATAATTATATAAGCGATGCCTATTTATGTGAGGGCGACTTTGACCTTATTATATATGCAACATCAAACGAGCCTATGCATTATATAATGTGGGAAAGCAGGTTTCCGGCTAAGCTTGCCGAGTTTGAGCCGAAG
This sequence comes from Microcaldota archaeon, assembly GCA_046536795.1. Taxonomy (GTDB): domain Archaea; phylum Micrarchaeota; class Micrarchaeia; order Micrarchaeales; family CABMGC01; genus JAGDYD01. The sequence continues at coordinate 254,023 of JAWDMB010000002.1, forward strand.
ATGTATCCAAGTGATGTTATGTTTACCCAGTTTGGTTATTTTCCATTGAATCCTGAGCAGATAAGCATGGCCAAGCTTAATGAGAAAGATAAGCTTATACTTGCTGAACTCTTAAACAATAGTAGGCAGAGTATAACTAGCATGGCAAAAAAGCTAAACATGGGAAGGACAACATTGGCTTATAGGATATACATGCTTAAGAAGCGGGGCATAATTAAAAGGTTCACAATCTCTGTAGGAAAGCCGCATAAGCCTTATATCCTTGTTTTCTTAGCAAATTATACCTTTACCATAGACACACCAGTCAGATCTACAAGGATGATGAATTATTATAAAACCTATGACGAGCAGCTACCAATGCTCAATACTTTCCAGCTTCTTGTACCAATGAGCGGCAGCTACAGGTTCCTTGCTGTTGGCTTATTTGATGATGAGAAAGATGCTATGGAGCATGCAATAAAAGCACATCAACAAATTTTTGAGAAGGAAAATGCAAGTATAAGAAAGGCTAGGATTATAAGCGTTCTGAAAGGAAGCTACCCATTCAGAAACCTTGACATAAATACAGAGTATAGAAGGTACAACTGGAATTTGGTAGAGACAAAATGACAAAGTTTTTCAAATAAATGTGGCATTTTAGAATCATTTAAATACCTGTTAGATTATATATTATTTCGAGGGCTTGCATGTTTATAATCTTCCCCACCATGCTGCTCTCAACTCATTCTTCCCCACTTTTGATTTTTTGGCGATAGGTTAAATTAAGCCCGCATCTTCAAAAAGTTTGCTGACCTTTTCTTTAGCAACTGCATAGCTGATAAAGCTATTTTTTGGAAGAAGCCTTTCTAGCTCTTTGCTCCATATCAATGCAATTTTATTTATTCTCAATTCGAACACCCTAGGATTGAAAGCGCGTCCATACATCTTCATCTTTCTATCTAAAAGTGCCACATCAATTTCTGTACCTTTCGATAGCAAAAAATAAATGTCGTATAGATCTCTGGCCTTGAGATTTTGTCTGTAGAGCAAAGCAACAGTCTTCTCTGCAAGTATTTCTTTCTCGTTCATAACAATTGCGGTATAA
>JAWDMB010000003.1:0-167374 GCA_046536795.1 Microcaldota archaeon
CCTCCAAGGAGCTTGCCGAAAAGTGCCAGGCGTGGTGTTCAACACACAATAGCTGCAATTTACAGATAGCTAGTCAGTCTGTAGAAGCAATTGCTAGCAGGAACAGAAAGCAGTTATATTTCGAATAATTATATTTCTTATTTTTCAGAAGTTTTTAATTCAAACTAAGTAGCGTGTTGAAATTTTAAAAACCTTCTTTTCGAATGCAAATTTAATCCCTACAGCAGGGATCACTTTCTTTCTTTCGACGTAAAACCTCTGGATATGGTAGGGAAGAGGTAATACGCATGGATATAGGGAAATATTTAAATATGAAGTTAGGCACAATTTTTATTATGAGAGCTCAAAAGTATAATATTACAGCACCTACATTGATTCAAATATATAAAGGCCTAGAAGAAGTTTTTGGTGAGGGAAACGTAGTAATAATAGGAGGGCGTGCTGTAAATATACTGTGCTCTAAGGACTATAGGTATACAGAAGACATAGATGTGGTTGTGCGTACTAATTTGGATTTTGAAGAGATAAATAAGAGGCTTTTGGAAAACGGTTTTGTACCTGAGTATGGCAAAAAATTATCTGAGCATTTTACAAAATATATAGACCGGTCGACTGGCGTAAAAGTAGATCTTTATATTTTACACGATGGAGAAGAAAGAGCAGAGTGGCCTGTATCTGGGATTCCAAAAGAAGATATAATAAAATTTGCAAAGGAGGTTGAAATAAAAAAGGCGCATGTTAAAGTTGTAAATCCAGTGCTGCTGGTACTAATGAAGTATAATGCTAACAGGGAAAAGGATTACATCGACATAGCAAAAATAATAACTCATGTCTACGGTGATTTCGATGCTTTTGAGAAAGAAGCAATACCTATAATAGAAGGCTATTTAAAGGAATCAGAAAGAAGTGAGCAAGACATTAATAATGAAATAAAAAATATAATTGGACGTTTAAGGGCAATATACAAAGAATACAGAGATATATCAGACTTGGTATTAGCTGAGAGAGAATGATAGTGTTGTTTTCTTAAATCCACAAAATACATGCAAGAATAAGCTTGGATAGCTTGCCTATAAGCTTATTCGCACTGAAAAATTATTTTTAGTGCATCACTTCTGATGGGCAACATATATCTAAACTAGAATGAACCCATACTATAATTATAAAATTTGTTGCATTAATTATTTTTATGTCAGCTGAAACTGAAATCGAAAAGATAGATAGCAGATTTAAATACTTGCTATATTCTAGGGCATTGAGAAGCATAGCATTAATATACATGAGCCTTGCATTCTCGCTCTATCTTGTAGCTCTGCATGTTAGCATAATAAATATTGGGCTTGTTGCGGCTGCTACAATGCTCTTCATGATCTTCCTCACTTTGCTGCTTGGGGCAATAGGCGATAGGAAGGGGTATAAAACAGAGCTGGTAATCGCAGAGCTATTTGCGTTTATAGGTGCGCTGATAATTGCAATATCTACTAGTGTTACATACATAATAATAGGAATGATTATAGCAGGGCTTAGTGGTGGAGCGGGAGGCATGCGTGGGGCATTCTCGCCAGGCACAAACGCTTTCATAGCTAACAATTATAGAGATGAGAAGGAAAGAGTGAAGAGATATTCTCTTGTTACTATGGTTGCATCATTATCTGCAATAGGTGGCAGCTTACTGTTTAGTATTGTTACCCCATTAAGCTCATATGTGGGTTTGCTAAATGCATATAGATATATTTTTATGTTCTCATCTGCATTGCTTGGTCTCTCTATTTTGTTTCTAATGTTGCTTGTAGATGCCCAAAAACCTGTGAAAACTACCAGAGTAATGAAGGCAAGCAGTGCGAAGTATTCACTTAAGGTGATCACTGCAAACTCGCTTGGTGGAATAGGCTTAGGCGTTTTCATGCCGCTGCTCCCGCTCTGGTTCAAGCTTTCATATGGTGCTGAGCCTCTTGAGATTGGAATTATATTTAGCGCCGCGTATATATTCACCGCATTTGGATCTTATCTCTCATCAAGGTTTGCGCACAAGTTTAATCCGCTGAGCATAGCTTCATATACAAGAGTACTTAGCGGTTTGCTGCTCCTTGCAATGGCGGTTTCACCTGTATTAATAATCGCAGGTATTATATATGTGTTAAGGGCCGTAACGGCGGGTTTTGGAAGCCCGAGCAGGACAACCGTAAATGTGAGAGGAGTAGATGCGGAAGATTATGGTACTGCAACCAGTTTGCAGGGTGTTGCATCTAGAGTGGCGCAGCTTAGCTCAGGTGCAAGCGGCTATTTGATGGATTATGCACTTCCACTACCATTATTAGTAGGGGGTATATTCCAGTTTGCAAGCGGCATAAGCTATAAGCTTCTTTTCAAAGAAAATGATAAGAACTAAAAATAGCCTAAATAGTGGTCTCCTTACCTTATGCAAAGTTTGTAAGATTTAAATATTTTTGAAAGGTACTTATTTCTTTAGTTATGAAATACATTAAAAGAAGTTGGAACTCTCAGTAGGCAAAAGAATTTCCTTAGGAGGTATAGGCTCTATATCCTCACAACCTGCTTCGTGGAAAACAACGCTTTCGACAGATTCTTCTGGTAAATCTTCTTTTATGTCTTCATCTATTAACTTATTTATACCCTCACAACTCTCAGCAGGTAAAACCTTAGAAGGTAGAGGCCCTTCTACATCACCTACCTTATCTCTTAGGACCCAAAAGAAAACTTTTCCCATCTCCATCGAGGCATCTCCTAATTCTTTTTCAACCATTTTACCACGAATAGACTTATATGTTAAATTATATAAATTTTTTTCTTTAGTTTTGTTCATAAAAAATCTAATAAACCAAAAAGCATAAAGGGTGAACTTCACAACACATAAAACAGAAGAGGCAAGCGACCTTGCTAGTTTAGAGCCCTTACAAGAATAGAGCATTTATATTCAATGCTTGTCAGGGAAGAAGTCTACATCACCTTTAGAAAGCGCAGCAGTATAGATTTTTATTTCAGGATTTTGCTTATTAAGTAATTTCTTGAGCTTTGCTATATCTTCTGGCTTTTCATCGACCAATAGTATAAAGCCACTCCTGCTGTTCTTAAGTGAGTCTTTGCATATATCTACAACATGCTTTATGTAATTATTATCCATGTTGTTTGGCATTACACTGCTTACTCTTCTTACATTCAGAAAATCGCTAAGAAGTCTTGCAAGAATAAGGCCAGAATGGTTCATGTAAAGTATTGCTGAAGGCGTGCCAGCACCGCTTTGAATTAATTCCGAAAGCTTCCTTGCTTCTTCCTTTAGCTCGTCATACCCTTTCTGCTTTACCTTGCTTGTTTTCTCAATAAGTTTTATTCCTTCCTTGTCGTTTTTCTGGCTAAGATCTCTCAAAGATTCGTTCTTCTCGTAGTCGAATATGACCCATGTATTGCTCGGTACAGTCTTTCCCACTATATCGGGCTTAACTATTGAATGAGGTTTGTATGCAAGTGTAGCGGTAACTATTCTTCTAAACTTCTTGCTAAAAAGATCTAATGCCACTTTGATTGTCTTTCCAGAATCTGCAATATCATCTACAAGCAGTATGTAACCTTTATCATTATCTTCCAATGCTATATAGTGGGGTAGCACATATGTACCTGTGCGCTCGTTTATACCAGTATATGCTACAATCTGCACGCCGTGCAGCTCTTCAACACCTAGCTTATCTGCAAGCATCTTCGCTATTACCATACCTCCGCGCTCGATATAAAGTATAGCGATCGGCTTGCCGTATTTGCTCATTATCTCGTTTGCCATCTTGCTGGATATTTTCTTCATTTCGTCGAAGCTTATCCATTCATAAGGCCTTTCAGCTAATTCTGTAAGAGGAATAGGCCTTGCCTCAATCTCCTCTGGCAGTTCATACCACCTTACTCTCTCTCCTATCTTTGCCCTGAGCTTCCAATTTATACTCTTCGGCCTTAGCTCTATTGCACTTTTAAGATATTCTATTTCATTGCTTATACTCTTTTTTATTTCCTTTTCTATGTTAAGGCTCTCTAAATACCTGTTTATCTTTTCAAGGTTTATTGTCGCTGTTTTGTAAAAGCCCCAGTCATTTGCAAGTATATCCGCTATGTAGCCAGCATCTATCATTGTATGCGTATCAGCATTACCCATCTTTAAGTCGTAAAGGAGCGCAAGCACATCCTTTATGTCTTTCTCATTTATCTCTGCTATTTGGAGCTTTGTAAGTAATATATCAGATGGCGGCAACGTTATGTCGCTTATGCCTATTCTGTTCTTTAACAAAAGTCTGTGGCTCATCCTAAATTCATCGAGAAGCAGGTCTACCTTTGCGCCTTTATAATAATACTGCTGCCTTTCAGCACCATAGAGTGCGTTGAATCTTTTGTCAGGCTCTAGGCCGTTTGCCTCTAGAAACGAGCTTATCTTTTTACCATAGCTGCGAAGCGAGAATAAGTCTATATCATGAGATTCTCTATGAAAAGGCTCTAAAGCCCTTCCGTTTGGTGATAAGTATGCTATTGCAAGTCCACCAAAAAGCCTGATCTCAAGCCCTTCCTGTTTTGCCTTAGTTATCAGCTCTATAGCCTTGCTTAGCAATTCTTTCTCCTCCATATTATGCACTATCCACGTGTGAAGTTGTATTTTGTTAGCTTGCCATCCTCTATCTCCGCTATAATGCCGTTAAGCATGCCACTGCTGTAAGCGCTGCCTGGGTTTAATACAGGAACCATTCTGCCATTCTTTGCTTTAATGTAATCAATGCCAGCCGATTCATGTATATGGCCGTGAAATCCTGCAATCGGTGCATATTCCTCAATGATCCTTCTTACAGATACACTTCCAGCAGATACAACATTCATGTAGCCTGCGCTTATCTCCTGCCGTAGCTCACTATCAAGCTTTGGCGCCTTGTCTATCTTTGTATTTATAGGTGGTGAGTGTATTACAAATACGCTCTTTTCTTGCTCAACCTTTTCAGCGAGTCTTTTTAGCTCCTTGTAGATTGTGTCTTCCTCTTTCTCTCTCGGCGTATGCCATGGTGTTGGATTTGAATAACCATAGCCTAAGAATTCATAACCTTCTATATCCACTATTTTACCATCTAGACTTACCACACTTTCGTTAGCATTCTTTTCTAGAAAATCCGCTACCTGCTCGAAGTCGTCGTTTCCAGGCATTATATATATTTTTGCACCAAGTGGCCTTAATTTATTGGATGCCTTTTCAATAAACTGAGCAAGCGAGCTTATTACCTCTTTTAAGAACAATTTCTGCATCTTTTCCTTATTATCTGCAACCGCTTCATACTCTTCTTTTTCCATAACTGTATAGTATTCGCCTGCTGCTCTTAGCTCATGTTTTACATCTTCTAGTTCTTTTTCCTTAACCTTCTTCTGCTCACCAAACATATTAAGCTTGTATATATTATTGCTATCTTTTACTATAGGTACAAGAACCTTTCCTGTGAGATCACCGCCAACAATAATATGCTTTACATTGTAGAAGCTAGCGGCATTGATAAGCTTGTTGAACACTACCTCCGAACCATGCAGGTCTGAGCTAAAGAAGAACCTTACCATGGCAATACCTTAGTATTTGCCTTATTTATGCTTATCTGCTGTTTTCTTTTCTGTATTTTCTATTTGCATCACTCTGGTGGTATCTCTTTGAAAGCAAGGCTTATATCTATTCCCCTCTTTGCATTTCTTATCTTTGAAATTTCATATAGTATTAACCCAGCAATAAATGATGCAACCACATAGCCATATGCAAGTGTATTTCCTCCCCATATGCTAGGATATGCAAGGAACTGGTATGTTATATACGCAAATACTAATGCCATAAGTATTCCTGATATTAAAAGCGTGTACTTTTCGCCACCGCGCATAAATCTTTTTCCATATACTGCTGCGGCAACGCCGATAAAGACAAAGTATATCATAGCTGCAACTACTGCGCCGTAGAGAGATGAGAATGGTCCATATAGGAAGGCGGCACCAGCTATAAGGAATATTGTTGCAATTAGATCAAACAGATGTGCATATATAGGAGAGCCGTATCTGCTTATATTTGAGAAAAGCTCTGGCAAGAATCTATCAAAAGACTGCGCAAATAAATACCTAGAGATCACAATGATTCCGTAGGCAAGTATGCCTATGTCCCACAAAATCCAACCCAATCCTATTATAAGGCTAAGAATGAATGAATGTGATACGCCCATTGAAAGAGTCCAGAAATTAAAGGAAAAGTCATATACAAGCTTAGGATTGGAAAGTGCCGCATTTGTAAAATTGAAACCACCAGCATAGTACATTGCAGCAAAGCCACCTGTTACAAGAAGCAACACAAGCAAAGAAGCAACTGGCACAGCCCACTTTATTCCTTTTTTGCTCTTAATCTCAGATGAGACTGCAGGTGCAGCATTGATCCAAGGATATACAAAAATTGCGAAGAAAGGAAGCAGGAAAAGTGTTGCCATAAGGTTGAAATTACTTCCACTATATGATTGTGCAATCTGGCTATATGTTTCGTTTAATCCCTGGCTTGTTAAACTGTTTATATAACTCTCTACGCCGCTTCTTCCAGCACCTACAAGCACGCCAATAGAAATAAGAAGAATTATTATTCCAAGCAGTATTGAGATAGTTACTATTTTATAGCCCCATTTTGGCTTGAATATATTCACTGCTATAAGCAAAGCGAAGATTATTGCGGCAATCAAAAACTGCAATCCGACAGCTGCGCCAGGCATGTTGCCTGGAAGTGCAAGGCCTAAAAAGCTCATATTGCCAAGTGCAACTCCTACAGAGCCTATAGCAAATACTGTTGATAAAGCGATAAGGGCAAGATAGGCAAGCGTCTCAAGAGTATAGCCCATAAATGCGATGGAGCCACCTAGTAAACCACCAAAGATCCTTGAAGTCCAAATATAGTCTCCACCAGTTCTAGGAACTTTTCTATTCATTATCGTATATACAATGATCTGCGGTATTGAAAGCACGAAAGCAAGAAGCGATGCATATACCAGATTCACTCCAGACATCGAAGCAAGAAGCACTGTTGTAAAGCCGATTGTTGCAAGTGCTGCGCCTGCAGACATATCTCCTATATTAAGACTTATCGCATCGAGAAAAGAGACATTTTTCACAAGGCCAGTAGCCTGCCTTGCAAAAACCTTAACCCCACTGCTCTTTTTATCTGTGCCCATTGCACCCCCAGAAACCACAACTTTAAGGAGAAAACTATTTATAAAAATGTTTTCCAATAAAATCTGTATGGCAATAAAAATTATTTACTAAAATAAAAATTTTTTGACTGTTGTAAAAGAATAAGGCCTTCTGCCCTTATTTTATCTATTTTGTTTACTTCGAATCCGCAATTTTGTATTGTAGTAATTAATATTTTATCTTAAATCAAATTACAAAAAACTAGAAAAGGCATAATAGATTTTTCATAGATATTATATTTGGTGATAATATGGAGATGAAGGCAGATGATCTGAAAAAGGTAGTAGAGCCTAAAAACACCGCATTAGTAGTCTGGGACGTGCAGAAGATTCTTGTTAATAATATATTCAACAAAGATGAATTTGTGCAGAAGCTTAAGGCGGTTATAGATGCAGCAAGGAAAGCAGGAATACCGATCTTCTTTACAAAAATAACACCGTTGCCCGAGAGATTTGAATCGCAGGCAAGGAAGATCTCTTTCAGGGGCGGTTTCTCTAATGCTAAGAAAGAAGATTTTGAGTTGTACTTTGAGCCTGCAAGCGGAGAAATAGTATTCAACAAGCACACTGCAAGCATATTCATAGGCACGCCTTTCGAGCTAATGCTCAATAATGCAGGGATAAAGAATATTTTATTCACAGGCATAGCAACAGAGATAGGGGTTGAATCGAGTGCAAGGGATGCGTTAAACAGAGGCTACTTGCCTATCATAATAAAGGATTGTGTATCATCATCAGACAAGGATGCACACGAAAGATCTCTTAAAAACCTTGACAAAATTATGGCAATAACCGATTCTAGCGAAGTTATTAAGATGCTCAGCATTTAAGCACAAATTCGTTTTTTAGGAGTCTGATAATATAGAAGATTATTCCTGTAATGAAGGTAAGGAAGTATATTGCTATGTAGGTAAAATCATTCCCCTGCTTTTGTTTCTGCTTTTCAGACATAGAATCATTATTAAGAAGAGAGAGTTTATAAAAATAGGTGATGGCAGAGCATGAATTAGATAAGCCTATGAGTATACGAAGCGGATTAATCATTTAACCAAAAGAAGTGCCCCGTCTAACTCCGGTGTATAAAATACTTTAACGCCATTTACATCGTATATAAAGATTCTATCGTTTTTCAAATAATCGCTTTTAATGCTTATAGATTAACCAGCCTTGCATGTACATAGTGTCAAAGCCACCTAAGCCAAAGCTCCTTAGTGCGTCTTTTGGAGTTTCTACAAGTGGCTCTCCTGCCAAGTTAAAGCTGGTGTTTACCACCAAATACTCGCCCGTTTCTTCGCCAAACGCTTTTATCATATTATACCAGTTTTTGTTTTGCTTATAGCTTACTGTTTGAGGTCTCGCAGTACCATCTACATGATATACTGCAGGCACCCTTTCTTTCATTCCATCCTTAAATTTAAACATCAATATCATAAATTCATGATCTACAGGATTAATAAAGTAATCGTTCTTATGCTCGCTAAGAAGAGAAGGTGCAAGTGGCCTCCACCATTCCCTACCTTTTATCTTATTAACGGTTTTCCATGTATCTGGCAATGTAGGATTAGCTATAATACTTCTATTACCCAAAGCCCTTGGGCCAAGCTCTGCCCTGCCTTGATACCATGTTACTATATTGCCTTTTTTAACTAGATCAGCAACTACACCAACATCGTCCCCAACATATTCATATTTAAACTTAGATGCTTCCACCACATTCTTTATCTCGTCATCGCTATATTCAGGACCTAAATAAACGGTTTCCAGTCTTTTATTCTTCATTTTGCCTCCTAATTCGTGCTCATATACATAGGCTGCTGCCCCTATCGTTGTTCCTGCATCGTTTGCAGCAGGAAATATGAACATGTCGTTAAAGAGATTTGCATAATATAGCTCCATGTTTGCCTTTGCATTAAGTGCAACCCCCCCAGCCATTACAAGCCTTTTCTCTCCTGTAGTTTCTTTGACATATTCTCCTGCAGCTAAAACCGCTTCTTCTGCTACCTTCTGAACCGCCCATGCAAAATCTGCAGAATTTTTATTAATTGGTCCGTGTCTATCCCAATTTATCTTTGGAGTAATATAATCAAATATTTTTTCGTAAGGTTCTTCATAACTAGCTGATTTTCTGTACTTTTTATCTATATCAAAGTAGAATGGCAACCCATCTGTGTTTATTTTTAAAAATCTTTCAAGTTTATTATAATATTGGCTTTTATTACCATAAGGCGCTAATCCCATTAACTTTCCTGGTCCTTCAAGAGCTTCATAACCCAACTTATAGCTTGATGCCTCATACATTAGACCTATAGATCCGTATGTGGCAGGAATCGAAAGAACCCTTTCAAAATTTCCGTTTTTAATTTGGTAAAACGAAGTTGCATCCCTCTCGCCAGTTCCATCTAAAACCAAACCAGCACAAGATCTAAAACCAGAAAAATAATAAGCAGAAGCAGCATGGGCAAGATGATGCTCAACAGAAATTATTTTTATTTTATCTGGTACCTTTTCATTGTTTTTTATATATACATGCTTTATAAAAGATTCAGCCAGCGAATTCAAATCCCAAAAGGGCAATCCTTTTAATATCGGAACTCCAGAAAGCGAAGCCCTAAGTAAGATATCAACCCAAGCATATCTAAATTTTATTATGAGAGGAAATTTTTTGTGATTAAAGTTTAATGCGAATGCATCTACATCTGAAGGTTTAAGGCTATTCTTATGCATAAAATTAAAGAGTTTATTGAAAGAGCCAAATGGAAGCTCGCCAGGTGAATGCTTATGTCTGGTATATCTTTCTTCCTCTGTAGCGAAAACAAGCTCCCCATCCAAAATTAATGCCACTGTATTATCGTGATATACAGGCCAATTAAATCCAATAACCATCATAAGATCACAGAATATTTTTTAGATATAAGCAATAGCCTCTTAAATTTTAAAATACTTTCTTTTCGAATGAAAATTTAATCACTACGGCGGGCGTTACTTTCTCTCTCTTTAAACGGTAAGTCCTTGCATAGAGTAGGGCAATACGATATCAATGATATGATAACTACCAATAAAATAGTTGAGGTTTGCGTATGCAATAACCCTTGGTATTTTGTTTCTTATCTCAGTTATTTCCTTCGATTGGGCTCTTGGCAAAGTAAATTGTGCACTAGCCATGTGCCGGATCAGGGAGCATCTACTTATGGGCTACTACTATAAAGAGAAAATAAAAGAGAACCCAACCCACCAATCTATTGGTCAAGCAAAGGTATTTAAGAATACAACTTCTAATTGCTAACGCAAAAATGCAATATAAATGGTGTTAAATTGAAACTAGATTTCGATCCAAGAAAGAATATGTCTGCTTTTGATAAATTTTATTCAAAATTAAGAATAAGTGATATAAAACACATAATTAAGGTTACCAGGGATTGGTATGAAATAATATTATTTAGACTAGGGCTAAAGAGAAAAATTGACATAGTATTAAAGAACGGGAGTAAATTTAGAGTAAACAATTATGATGACTACAACTACTTTTGGGAACTTGGGCAACTATTACTTAACAAAAATATTAAAATAGATAAAAAAAGCACTTAATAATAACAGAGTTTGAGATAAATAAAGTTTTAAAAAGGCGGTTTTTGGATTTAAAACTATCAAAGATGCGCGCAATATAGGAGGATTGATCTCAGAAAATTTGGTATACGAGCAATATAAAATATTAGATGTCTCAAACAAAGATGTTGTTGATGTTGGTGCAGCATTAGGTGATACTGCAATATACTTTGCACTTAAAGGTGCGAAGCACGTTTATGCATTTGAGCCGCATCCTTACTCATACAATATTGCAAAAAAGAACATTGAGTTAAACCACCTTGAAAATAAGATTACTCTGCTCAATGAAGGTTGTGGCAGAAGTGGATTTGTAACTATAAAAGAGGATTATGAAAATACGGGTAGCACAGACCTTAAAAACTTCAAAGAAGGCAAGAAAATAAGAATAGTAAGTCTAGATGAAATTGTAAAAAGATTTAACTTAAAACACGCAACACTGAAAGTAGACTGCGAAGGCTGCGAGTATGCTTTGATATTAAATGCGACCGATGAAGCGTTACAAGCATTTGATCAGATTATTATGGAATATCACTACGGTTATAGAAATCTCGTAAAGAGATTAAGGCAAGCAGGATTTAAAGTTAAGTATAGTTTGCCTAAACATTCTAACAACATAGAAGCAGAAGACAATAATATATATGTTGGCTTAATATACGCAGAAAACAGAGTTTTGTGTATAAATTAGCCCAAATTTATTTATTAGATCATTTTTATAGATTTGTACTCATTTTCTGATTTTTTGCATAAATCTCACTACATTATTCTTAACTTAAAAGGTCAATAGTTACACTAATATATTTTTAAACTTTGTTAAGATTTCTTTTTCGGAGAAATTCATTAAAGTATGAGTATTCTTTAACAGCTTATTATATAGAGTGCGGTTAGATTCTAAGTTTTTAATTATAGTAGGGTAGTCCTTTATTTCGTTGCTAATAATACAATTTACATTGTTTTTGGCATTGTATCCTGCAAACGCAATACTAGTCCCTATAATTGGCCTATTATACTCTATATATGTATGGATCTTTGTTTTGATACCAACGCCCTTTCTTAGTGGTGCAAGCCATAGATCTACATCTTTTGCTATAGTGGCAATATCGTTAACAAAACCTAGAAACTCTACGTTTGCAAGATGCTTCCTTGGTACTCCTTGTCCGATAATCAAAAATTTATTGGTTAGACATTTTGGTGCTATTATATTTAAGATTAGATCTATTGCTTCTTTATTCGGCAGATAATCATAGCTTCCGATAAAACCAATGGTAAAAAGGTTGTGGTGTTTTGATGGAATATTCTTAGCATCAATTTGGTTTATGTTTGATGGAACAACAGGAATGGAAATGGTTTTTTTATTTTTTAAGATGTTTTTATACGCCTTTAAGGTATCATTTTCGTCAATAGGTGTTGTAAATATCACTGTATCTGCGACCTCCAACATCTTTTGATAAAGGTATAATTTGCTATCTAAATATTTTATTTTTATAAACTTCTCTAATTTGAAAAACTTGAACAAACTACCCAATTTGGTATTTAGAAATGCATCAAACGCTAACTCTATTTGTTTATATGAATCTGTAAATGCAACAAATTTTGTTTTAGGCATAATATACTTGATTTTACTTATTAAAGGGCTTAATGCATATGTAGAAAAAAATACAAATTCTGGTTCGAAATTTGCAACTTTATTGATTAATTGATAATTGTTTGACATAATTTCTGTAGTTTTGGGTCTACCAAAAAGTAGCAAATATAGGGCATCGTATAGCCTATACTTTAATTTTCCTTGATCTATACCACTTAAACCTGCCGTAACTTCCTCAAAAAAATTTTTACTTTTAAAAATTTTATCGCCTGGCCCGATAGAGAATACTACAACTTTATATTTAAGCTTTGACAAACTTTCATAAATAAATTTTATTAGATTTCCACCACCACTAAAATCGTTGTAAACAGGAGCCTGGTGAATTATTGCTACACGTTTTACTCGCATTTTATCACGTTATTACATCAAACCTTAAAGGCGCTAATAGTAATCACGGCATAGATACTTTATATCCTATCATTGAGAGTTGTATTGGTGTAATACTATCTGTGCAGCCCATATCTAAAACCTGTGCGGGTGGTTTTCTTATATTGCTAAACAGAAAAGGTAGTTCAATAAGCCACTCATTATAAAAGAATTTGTCCTTTTTGTATAATGAATAGCCGACCCCAAAATTCACTTTATACTGCTCAACTTTGCTATTTAATTCGTTCAAAGCAAACCCAATTATATTTTTAAATTTTCTTTTTATTTCCATTCTAAAACCTTCCTATAAACTTCTAAAGTTTCCTTAGCAGTCTTTTCCCAAGTAAAGCTTCTTGCATAGTCCATTGCCTTCTTCCTTTCCTTTTCGTTGTAGCCGTTTTCCTTAAGCTGCTCTATTATCTGTGCCATATGCTCCGGACTTTCTGCCTCAAAGCAGTACTTTCTTACCTCTTCTGGAATCTTTGCGTATTTATAAGTTATTACTGGAAGACCTCTAGCCTGAGCTTCTAGAATCGGCAGGCCAAAACCTTCATATAGGCTTGGAAATACAAAAACATCAAAACTATCATAAATTTCTACTATTTTTTCTTCTGGAGCAAAACCCATAAATTTTATTCGTTCATCTGGCTTTGTTTCTTTTAACATTAAAGCATATTTTGATATGTTTCCATATATTTCAAAGAGTATGTTTTTGTCGTGGATTTGCATAATTGCATCTATTGCAAATCTCAGATTTTTTCTGTAAACTAAGCCACCTATATAACCGACTATAAACTTATTACTCTTTTTATCTTGCTCTATCGGTTTAAAAAATCGCTTATCGATGCCTAGATTTATTACACTTATTTTACCACTCTCGATTCCAAAATTAATCAACTCCTTTTTTGTCTGAGTAGAGTTACAGATCAAATAATCAGAATTTGATATATTTTCTTTAATGGTATTATTGCCTAAAGTAACCGAGATTTCATTTATGTGGTATAATAGTGAATTTACAATTTTACTTTTAAGAATACCGTATCTGGGGATATTATTCACAACCTCTGGTTCTAAAATTGGAATAAGATCGTGTGCGGTAGTAATATATACCAAATTATTTTTCTTTTTATAACTTAATCTAATGCGTGGATCTGGATTGTGGATAATGTTATATTCTAGATTACTTTTATGAATACTAAAAAACTTTTCATTTTGCAGTAAGTCGCTCAGCACACCAAAACCAGGAAATATAATACTCGGAGAAGCAAATTCAATATAATCAATGTTTATATATCTTTTAAGATTCTTGTATAATTCGTTAGCATATCTTGGAATTCCACTTCCATATTCGTTGCTCGTATCAAAATAGCCTTTACGTCCAACCATTAATACCTTTATCTCGCTATTTTTCGTGCCTAAGCACCTTTATCCATTTTTGCTTTAATTTTGAGATTTTGAAATCTTCTAATGCCTTTATACTGTTTTTCTGAATTCTTAATATATCTTTCTTGCTTCTATTGAGCTCGTAAATCCTTCTCCATATATTGTCTATATTATCTTCTACAATTGCATTATAATTATTTTTAACTTTATAGCCCCGAAATGCCAAACTTGTACCTATTACTGGCTTTCTATACAAAAAGTATGTCAAAATCTTTGTTTTTATGCCCCTACCAGAAACTATTGGTGCTATAAATGCGTCTGCCTCTCTTAATATAGGGTCCAAGTCTTTTACTTCACCCATTATATTGACATTGCCTTCCTTTTGAGGTTTACAATATTTACCGACAACTATAAATTTTATATCCTTAAGTTTGGGTGCTATTTTTTGTCTTATTATTTCAATTGCTTGCAAATTCGGCCAAAAATTGCATGCACCAACAAAAACAACCTTTCTTATCTGTGTGGTGGGTTTTAATTTTCTAACTTCGTTTTCTTTATAACTTATTGGTGGAATCACAGATATATCTTTTTTATTAATGTCGGATAATTGCAGTATTTCTTCTTTGTCGAATTCTGTTGGCGTTACCACTGTGTCTGAATTTTTTATGAAATCTACAGCAACTTTTTGATGGAATTTTATGTATCTTTTGTAGAATAGTACGCGCACGAACTTCTTCAAGATGTTTGGTAATCTTGTTGCTTCTAGATAATCGAAAACCGCAGAGAGCACCTCTGGAGAATCTGTATAGGCTATAATTTTTGCATTCTTGTTTATCGATTTAAATTTGCTAATTATCGGATTAACTTGAAAAGAAAGAGATATTAAAAGATCTGGGTTGTATTCGACAAGCGCATCTACGACATTTCTATTCTTGCCAATCAAGGTTAAAGAAGGCCTAAATCCAAAGATAAAAAGGCACAGTAAATCTAAAAACCTGCTAAATCCTCTTTCTGGATAGCCATATCCTTTAATATGTCTTTGAATAACGTTGCTTAAAATCTTCTCTTCATAATCCCTATCAGATATCGCAAATATTTCTATTTTACCTACCTCTGGTATTCTTTTTAAGATATCTATTAAAGTCCAAACTGCTATGTCTCCACCGCCCATAACATGAGGTAGCGGCTTGTAAAGCAGAAAAGCAACTTTTAGTCTATCTTTTCTATGCTTTTGTTCTAAAACCATCTAGCATACCTCTTATATAGGCCTTATAGAGCTCTGTTTTGCTACTTTTTAACAAAAAAGGTATCTTGTAAAAAAAATAATAAATAGTATTCACAGGCAAGAATATCAATAAAAACAAATAATATCTACCTTTTGGGGCATACTTTTTTTCGATTATAATGTGGGATTTCATAATGGTATACAATCTAAAAGGAGTTATATGACCTAATATTCCGCCGTGGTCATGTATTACCTTTGCTTTAGTATATATATAATTTTTGAAGCCAAGTCTAATAAGTCTCTGGGCCAAGTCTGTATCTTCGTGGTGTAGAAGCCTTTCATCCTCTTTTCCTACTTTATTAAATAGTTCTTTATCTATCATATAAGCATTAGGTATGGTGTCAGTTTCTATTAGCTCGTGATTCAAACAGCTTTTGTCCACAGCCTTTGGATATGGCGATATCCAATTTGCTTTGGCACCGTAAAACCATAAAGAACCATCTTTATTATACATGACAGGACCTAACAAACCAACATCTTTAATTTGAAGGTATTTTTTTGCCATCTTTTCTATGGTATCATTATATAATATATTATCATCATCCAAGAAAAAAAGCAATCTACCTTTTGATATCTCTGCTCCTTCATTTCTGGTTGCAACCCATCGAGACTCTTTTTTATGTTGAATTAATTTTATGCCTTTATATTTTTTTAATTTAGCAGACAAATCCAATGCGGGATAGTCGTTTATTACTATAATTTCAATATTTTTATAATTATTATTAACAACGCTGTCTAAGCAGTTTAAAAGCTTTTCAACTCTATTATATGTAGGTATAATTACACTCACTAATGGTTTATCCATATAAATCCATCTTCATCTTATCTTTAAATTCCTTTAGATAATTTTTCTCAATAAATTTTTTTGCTTTGTTTCGTGATCTTATTGATAATTTCGCCTTAGTCTTATAGCTTAAGTTAAAATACCACAATATCTTTTTTGCCACATCTTGTGGATTAAGCCGTGCCACCAAGTTATCGTTTACTTTACTTACCACTTCTTTTGCTCCTGTCCATTCAGAAACAATTGCAGGCAAGCTTCCCAGCATAGCCTCAATACAACTTACTGAAAATGCCTCACCGCGACCCATATGCACATAGAGCGCTGAATTCTTAATAGCCATGCCAAGATCTTCCACATAGCCCAAACAGTGTACCCCTTCATCATGGCAATCTATATAATTTTTCAAATCTGGGATTCTCCCGACAATAAACAGTTCAGTATCGGGAAACTCTTTTTTCACTGTTTTGAAAGCATTATATACTATGTCAATCCCCTTATAATAAGCGCTATTCGTCCCTATTGTTAGTATTTTGTGTGAATTTAAATCTGGCATTCTTTTATCTTTTAGCAAAGCAATTGCTACCTCTTTTTTGGGTTTTGGATATGTTACAATGCTTTTTGCATTTGGCAAAATTTCTTTTAATATTTCATCTTCCATTCTTCCAATAGATACAAATAAGTCAACTTCCTTCAAAAGCCATAAAGCAAACTGCTTTCTTATCCCTTTTATCTTGCCTACTTTAATATAATAAAGCAAAGGGCTTGCTAAAATATTTACTATCTTTGCCTTTTTGTGCAATAAGCCAAGCTTTCTTGCCAACGCCGGAATTATATAAGTGCCTTCGCAGAAGTATACATCGTAGTCCTTGGGCAAAGTAAATGCTGCTTTAAGTATGCGTAACCCGCCCAGCAGCATGTTGCTGCTTTCCGATCTGAGCTTAGGTGCAGGGTAAAAATCAGCATGCAGTGCCTTTGCCATCTCTGCATGCGCATAATGCGGATCATAGTAAAGGAACAATATCTTCATATCCTACCCATTTGGAGAAGCGTTTCGTCTACAGCTTTTTCTACAGCTTCCCTGCTTGAATATTTGTTCTTCCATCCCAATGAAAGCATCTTCTTTATTGAGAGCTCTGCTATCTTTACATCACCCTTCCATCCGCCACCTTTTTCGTCTTCCGTATTTACTAAAACCTTCTCTACATTGCTCAAGTGCATCTTCTCTATTATTATGTCTGCAATCTCCATGACAGAAATTGTGCCTTCGTTGCCCAGATTATAAATATCAACTATCTTTGTCTTCTCATGAGCAAAGAGCATGGCACCTATGCAATCTGAAACATGTATATATGACTTCCTCTGCGTGCCGTCGCCAAGTATTTCGAGCCTTCTATTATTTTTCTTCAGTTTATTTATAAAGTCACATATAATGCCGTGCGTGGAATTCCTCCCAACCACATTTGCAAATCTGAATATGCTGCTCCTTATACCATAGTAATGTGCATACGCACTTATCATTGCTTCGCCTGCAAGCTTCGAAGCACCGTAGGAAGAGATTGGAAGCAAAGGCTCATATTCTTCTGGTGTAGGCAATTGCTTTGCCTCACCATAGACTGTGGAGCTTGAAGAGAATAGCAATTCCTTTACATCATATTTTCTCATAGCTTCAAGTATATTAAATGTGCCAAGTATATTATTCCTGTAATCAACTTCTGGATTTTCAAATCCATGCCTGACATCAGAATTCGCGGCAAGATGCACAACCATGTCATTGCCCTCAAATACCTTAAGGTCCTCCGTCTTTGTTATATCACCTTTTACGAACTTAATCTCCTTATTATCGATAAGGTGCCTTATGAATCTATCCCCTTCTTTTGTTGAGAGATTATCCATTACTGTAACATCATAGCCTTTACTTACGAGCAACTCAACTAGGTCGCTCCCCATAAAGCCCGCACCGCCAATTACAAGAACATCCTTGCTTTCTCCTTTCATAAAACATCCTTTATCAGCTCTCTAATTAATATTTAGTGTACATCTTTAAAATTATTAGCAAAGCAAGATAAGTTGTGTTTCATGCCTTGCTTTATATCATCCATTTATTGTGCAGCACCTTGCACATGCTGAGAATAGTTTGTGCTTCTAAAGGGCTTTGCCTTTTCATTGGGCTCAGTATTTTAATACATTTATGCTATAACAAATATAAGTTGCTTGAATAAAGTGATAATTTGTTTACTCTTTTGATCTTTTCACGCAACGACACAAAGAACGCAATCGACTTAGCCAATTCTTTGCATGACATTGCTAATGAAATTGTTATTATAGACTCAAGCGACAAGGCAGAACATGAAATACTTGCCAAAGAAGCAAAGAAAAGGGGTGTTAGTGTTTATTACGCAATTCCTCTGGGTTATGCTGACCCATTGCGCTACTATGGTCTTTCAAAGTGCAAGAATGAATGGATTCTCTATCTTGACACAGATGAAAGGCTGAATGAAGAGTTTGCAAAATCAATAAACGAGATAATCTCTAATGCAAAGTGCGACGCCTTTGCTATAAAACGCTACGAAGAAGCAAGTCCTAATGGCCATACAGCATTCTTTACCTGGCAGATGAGGCTCTTCAGGAAAAGCAAAGTTTCTTTCAAAGGCGTTATACATGAGCAGCCCACTGTTCATGGCAGGCTATGCACACTCGGCGATGCTTACTATATTGAGCACCGCACTGACCTTATGCACCATGCTGCAAACAACTACAACAAGATGCTTGTCTTCGAGATGCTTTCCTATGCTGACTACAACGCCATCGTTCTTGACTACGTTCGCAAGTTCTTTGCTCTTGACACGCGCACACTCAAGGCTAAGCTACTGCTCGGCTTCGCCTCGCTCGTGCTTAATTCTTACGAGCTTGTGCTGCTTAAGAAAAAAGATCAGGAGCTTGCTCCTCGCGACTACCTCTTCTTCTACTTCCTTAGAACCCTAGCTTATTCCTTTAGGCAGAGGCGGCTTGGAAGCCTTGCTGCTATATGGAAAGGCCAAAAGCAATACCTTGCTTACCTAGAAGATGAACGCGCTAAGCTTGCTAAGGCTTATCGCTTAACCCGCAAAGATCTCTTTGAAATATCAAAAATACTAAACAGAGAGGGCGTTATTAAGTACCTTGGGCTTGACAAGCCTGAGAATGTAGATATGCTTAGCAAGAAGTATGATGGCAAGGCTAAGGGCATTGACTTTACAATAAGGCTTATAATTGAAAAATACAAGGCAATGAAGAAATGAAAATGATTTCTTGTTTTTCAAAAAATTGAAAAGTGCTTGCTTATATAGAAGACTTGCTTGTGAGAGGATCCTTTTATTATTCCCATGGTAATTATTATTGTAGGAATAATGTCTGCGAGAATAATACCCATGAGAATAACAAGGCCTATTAAAAAATGATCGAAGGCACAAGCATATTCAATAAAGTCCTTGGCATATTAGCAGTGTATGTAAAAAGTAATCAAATTTGATTACTTATTTAATATTAAAGCAAAGGTATAAATACCTTTAAATTTTAAACTTAAATTATATGGCTGCTATAGACGTTATAAAGTGGTATACATGAAAACATATGACTTCAATAGTTTTCTTCTTAAGAATAATATTCATGTCTTTACTTTAGATGATGCTGCAAGAATACTAGCAAAAGATAAGCACTATTCTGCCATATTTTTAGCAAGGGATAAGTGGATAAAAAAGGCTATTAGAGGCATTTACTATACGCCAGAGGCAAGCATATATGGGATAGCAACCAGTATAATAAGCCCATCGTATGTTAGCCTTATCTCAGCCTTAAGGTTCTACAACCTGACTGAACAGATACCTAATACTGTATATGTTATCTCTAAAAAGCAGCATAAGGGAATAGAGGTAACTGGCACTAGAATAGAGTTTCTAAAGATAAAGCCATCGCTTATGTACGGTTATGCGAAAGTAGATGATACTTTTGTAGCGGATCCAGAGAAGGCTGTTGTAGATATGCTCTATCTTGGAAGGTTTGAGGAATATGCGTTAGAAGCAATCGAAAGTGGCAAGTTGAACCATGAAAAGCTTGCTAAATATGCAGAGCTTTCTGGGAGCAAGAAGATAATAAAAACTGTCAGAAAAGTTACTTTAGAAGCATCAAAAGTAAAAGAGCAAAACACGCTGATAGCATGATAGACAAAGAGGTTTTAGAAGGATATAGAACCTTCAAAGACCCTTACCAGGTGGAAAAAGATTACCTGCAAGACCTCATACTCTACAGCATATATAGAGAGAGTACCCAGGAGTTTGTACTTAAAGGAGGCACAGCTTTTTCCAAATTTTACTTTTCTGATAGATTTTCAGAAGACCTTGATTTCACATTGCAGAAAAATGGCGGCGAGCTGGCGTATGTAAGCAAGGTTATAGATAAAGCACTAGGTGAGCTTGAATATGAGCACGAATTTAAAGAAAAGCCTAATGAGAATGAATACCATACGATAAGCGCAGTTGTATTAATAAAAGGGCCTAGATATAACGGCAAAGCAAGCTCGGTGCAGCAGCTACGATTTGAGATCTCAACAGGGCATAGCCTGCTTCTAAAACCACAGGCAATGGCAAGAAACCCAATATATGCTGATGCACGTAGCTATGTCGCATTGGTAATGCAGCAAGATGAGATAATAGCTGAAAAGATAAGAGCTCTTGCAAGTGAAGGGAGAAGGCATAAAGAAAGAGACCTGTATGATATTTACTATTTTCTTGGGAAGGGTGCAAAGATTAGAAAGGACATACTAGAAACTAAATTTGCTGAAGTAGGCAAAAAATTAGATGTAAATGCTATAGTTTTAGCCATACATGATATAAAGCAAACGTGGGATTCCCTTGCACCATTTGTACAGCACACCCTCCAAGATTATAATGAAGTGAGCGAACAGGTTATCTATGCTTTAAAAAATTCACTTTCTAGTTCTAGCACAGAATAAATAAGATAGATAAAATTCAATTCGGATTCACAAATTTGTAATTAAGAGATAAAAGATATTTAGAAAGAGTTATCTGCGCTTTTTCTTTTTGGTTAGCTATCTAGATATCTAAATCTAATTTTGCCTTCGTTATAATGTGAATATATTTAACACCCATTTCTCTTTGGGAGAACCCTAAAAAGAACAATTAGACATTTAAAAAGCCAACATAAACTTTTATACACCTAATATATTTATATCACTGCAAATGGTGTGCATAAGAATGGAAAAAGCAGATATTTTAGAAAATATTCGTAAATCTTTAGAAACTACATTGACATTTTTACAGTACTCCTATCTTTTGTTGTAGGTGTATCTTCGCATGCTGCATTACTGATAAATCAAAATGCAACACCTTCTCAAGTATCTCAAAGCAAATACCAGCTGCAAACCTCGTTTTGGAAAACCTTTTTCAATTCTTATGGTTTCGTACTCTTAATAGGAATTACAGTTGCGTGGGTTTTTGTTGGGATATCTTATTTAGTGAATTCAGAAACTAAAACACTTTATTCGCTCTGGTGTGCGATAATAGCAACTTTAGTTGGTTTTGCTGGCACCATTAAGACTCTTCTTATAAACGCTAACTATTATCCTTTATCATTTGTTTTACTTATCACCATAGCAATGCTAATTTGGCTTGTTGTTACTGTTATAAAGATAATAGAAGCAACTAAAGCCACGGTCCAAAGAAAAATGCAAAATAACTACAAGTAATAACAGTTATAAGAATCTAGGATTTGTCGAGATTAAAGATATAGATGCAACCACATAGAGATGCAGAGCTAACTTAATATACCATGTGTCATCTGAACAAAAAGTTTTAAATTTTTTTTGAGTTAACTCTATAAGTCTTGAATATATATGAGTGCAATAATGGAGAAAATGAAAAGCAATAGAGAAGAACTTGTGGAAAAATTAATTTTTAAGGAACCAACCGAAGAGGTATTGACAAAAGAAAGGCTAGAAGAGTATATAAGCAACCGCATAGCCTTAAAACACTACATCGGCTTTGAGATTTCTGGCTTTGTTCACCTTGGTACTGGCTTACTTACCATGACAAAGGTCGCAGATTTGCAAAAAGCAGGAATTGATGTTACTCTTTTTCTGGCAGATTACCATTCCTGGATAAACAAGAAATTGGGTGGTGACCTATCGGTTATAAGAAAGGTGGCTGGCGGCTACTTTAAAGAAGCTTTAAAACAATCACTGAAATTGGTTGGTGGGGACCCTGACAAATTAAATTTCGTGTTGGGCTCTGAATTATATGAAAAGAAAGGCTTAGAATACTTTGAAACCCTTCTAAATGTATCAATGAACACCTCGCTTTCTAGAATAAGAAGATCTATAACTATTATGGGAAGAAAAGAAGGCGATATTATTGATTTTGCTCAGTTAATATATCCAGCAATGCAGGTAGCAGATATATTTGGCCTTGGGGTAAACTTAGCCCATGGTGGCATGGATCAAAGAAAAGCACATATTATCGCATTGGAGGTTGGTGAAAAGATTGGAAAGTATAAACCGCTTGCCCTTCACCATCATTTATTAATTGGCATGCATATAACAGAAGATATTAGACAAAAGATTCTGAAAGCTAAAAGAGAAGGGAATAGGGAGCTTTTTGAAGAAGGTATAATAGATATTAAGATGTCGAAGTCGAAACCAGAAAGTGCGATATTTATTCACGATTCGCCAGAGGAGATCGAAAGAAAATTAATGAAAGCTTACTGTCCACCTAAAGAAGTAGAATTAAACCCTATATTGGAGCTTGCAAGGTATATACTATTTAGAGGGGAGGAAAAGGAATTTGCTATAGTAAATGCAAAAACACAAGAAAGAAAGGTATACAAAACATATCCTGAGTTAGAAAAAGATTATGTTGAAGGAAAAATATTTCCTGCTGATTTAAAGTCTAGCGTAAGCAATGCTCTAATAGATCTTCTTGAACCTGCAAGAAAGTATTTTCTTGAAGGCCCCGGCAAAAATCTGTTAGAAGAGATGAAAGAAATAAAAGTTACTAGGTAAAAATAACGGCTTAGGTTTTTATATATTTATTATCAAAATATCATTAACATTTACTGATAATGATAAAATGATAATATGGAATTTATAGATAGAGAAGAAGAGCTAAAGGCGCTTGAAGAAGGCTATGCCTCTAAGAAGGCCTCTTTTATAATAATTTATGGTCGAAGAAGGCTTGGCAAAACCGAGCTTATAAAGCAGTTCCTGAAAGGCAGAAACGGGGTCTACTTCCTTGCTACCGATGAAGACATTACAAAACAATTAAAGAGCCTTTCAAGCCTTATAGGCATAAGGCTCGGAATTGAAGATCTTGCCCGCTTCGGTACTGTTGACTGGGAATCCTTGTTTATGCGCATAGCCAATACTGAACTAAAGGAAAGACTCGTTATAGCAATAGACGAGTTTCCTCACCTTGTGAGAGCAGATAAGGCCATACCTTCTATATTCCAGAAGGGATGGGAGCTTTATCTCAAGGATAGAAATGTAATGCTTATCTTAAGCGGTTCGAGCATAAGCATAATGCAAAAAGAGGTATTGAACCAAGCATCGCCACTATATCAAAGAAACACCGCGATAATCAAGCTTAAACCTCTGAGAGTCGACTATGCAATAAGAATGGCAAGCAGCCCAAAGTTTATTGATGCTTTAAAGACATATTTTATCTTTGGGGGTGTCCCTGCATATTATGTGTATACAGAGGAGTGTAAGAATTTTGATGAAGTGCTAGAAACTATATTCAAACAAACCAGTATATTTGAAGATGAAATAAGCATTATACTTTCAGAAGAAGCGAAGAATACTGGCGTTTATTTAGATATAATAGATTTTATAGCAAACGGTGTAAATAGGCCAAGCGAGATCGCATCAAAGCTAGCAATACCAGCAAGCGAGGTAATAAGGTATTTAAATATACTTCTTAGAATAGGCATTGTAGAAAAATCTCTGCCTGTAACAAAAAAGGTAGAGAGAAAGTCAAAAGGTGGAGTATACGAGATTAAAGACAACTATGCACTTTTCTGGTCAAGATACATTAAAAGGAATGTCGAAAAGCTCTCTTTAGAAGGTTCGAAGAGCGTAGCTTCTTCTGTGCAAAAGGAGTTTGATTCTTTTGCTAGCATAATGTTCGAGCGCTTCGCAAAAGATTTTCTAGCGTTTATGAGCATTACCAGAAAGCTGGGCTTTACTTTCACAAAGATAGGTAGATGGTGGGGATTTAATCCTGAGAAGAAGAGCTCTGGCAACCAGGAAGAGATAGATGTTGTGGCATTAAATGAAGATACAAAAGATATTTTGTTTGGAGAATGCAAATGGAGTAACAGCAAAATAGGTAAAGAGGTTTACTATGACTTAAAGAGGAAGGCCAGCTTTGTGCAGTGGCATAATAATGATAGGCACGAGCACTTTGCCTTATTCTCTAAGTCTGGCTTCACAGAGGAAATGAAGGAGATTGCAAAAAGGGAGCATGTATTTCTCTTTGACCTTGAAGCAATAGAAAAAGCCTTGAGTGCCGATAACGCTTTGAGATAATTGTGCGTGAAAAATATGAAAAAGATTCTTGTGCTAAGTGATATACACTTTCCACATCCATATAGCAGACACTTTGAAAAGGTAATAAGAAAAGAAAAGCCAGATTTGGTTGTGCTGCTAGGAGATAATGTAAGTCCCTTTAGCAAGCAAAGCCTTGTCAGAACGTATGAAAAGTTTATAAGTATATACAAAAAGGTCTTTCCACTTAATAGGACTGTTTTTATTCTTGGTGACAACGATGGCCTAGACAATCGCTACAGGCCAAACAAGGAAGTAATCTTATATCTATCTTTTATGCCAAAGCTTAACAGCAATTTCTTCGAATGGCGGTATAAGAACTTGGTATTTATTCATGGAAATATTGAATCATCTTATAAAGAAGAGAAAGCCTACTTTATTATTGCAAAGATACTAACTTATATTAACAAATGGATCGTGCCGAAGGTTGTTTCAAAGGCATTAAAGCTTAAGCTTAGGGCAAAGAATGGCACATTCATATTTGCAGGTCACATCCACTACCTTGGGAATGTAGATTCTGTATACTTCTGTGGCACATTTAGCAAGGAAAAACTTCTTTATGACAAAAATGAGTCTTTAGGTTATGTGGTTATAAGAGACAATGGCAAGGTAATAAGTAAAAAAGATATAAGGCTTGTAAAGCTTAGGATTTAGACTACAATCTTGTTTGGTTCAATCTTTTTGCATATTCCAGTATACGGAACAAAGGAAAAGTCAATATTTATTGGACAATACCTGATAATGAAAGTACCCATACATCAGTCAAATTTTAATATCATATATTCTGAATTCTCTTTACTTTTTCGTGTTCACAAAAAATTTAAAAAGTAATTATCTCGTATCCTTCCTCGACCGCTTTGGCTAAATAATCACCCACCGGAACCAATTCTATGTCGTCTGAGAGCTTTGTTTCAATATTGTGCTTCTTTGCGTAGTTTATACAACCTTTTGGCTTTTCATTAAGGGCAGATGCATATTCTTTTCTAAGTTCATTGTTGTCGCTGAGGGTTTCTTGGCTTGGCCCCCAGAACACCACCCTTATCTTGTTTCCTGCCTTAATTTGGGTTTTTGCAAAGTTGAGGGGCAGTGCTATTTTTTCTTTTTCCCTGCTTACAATCAGAAGAAGTATATTCACCATAAATTCACCTTATTTACCCACAGTTGCATTAAGTGCATTCTCGTTTTTTGCTGGTCTAAGCAGTAGCTCAATTACGAAGAAAACAGCGGTGACAGCAGCGAATATCCACAGTGTTGTAGTGAATCCGATGTATTTCAAAGAAGCCATGTATCCAACCACAGGCATCAGGACAGACATTATCATCATGCTCGAGCTGAAGAATGAAGTAGAGGTTCCAATTTCCTCAGGCTTGAATGTTGTATTTGCTATCTGTAAGCCAAGAGTCCATGCAATTCCATCTGGTATTGCAGCAATCAGGAATGCTAGAACAAAGAAAACAATAGACACAGAGCTGAGAGCCAAGAATACAGCAGAAAACAGTGCTATGGTTACTGCAAAAATCATGTAAGGTCTCCTGTTTTGTATTGGCGACTTAAGTCTGATTATGAATCTTGTTACCACATCACTAACGAACATGGCAGCAAATAGGTAGAATATTGTTGTGGCCGAAAGTCCTAAGACCCCACCGTATATTACGCCATATGATAATATTATATAGAAAGGTATGGTGTAGGCAAATGCTGCGATAACAGCCCAATTGAACTGCGTGTTCTTGAAGAGAGAAGCTATGCTTGTTGTGCCTTTATACTCCTTCGCTTCCATGTATTGAAGAGCGTATTTACCCCTAAGAGCAGCTACAAATGGTATTGCGACAAATGCCATCAGAGCAAATATGAGGAATATCTCCTTAATCCCCAAATGGAGCAGATAACCCGTAGTGAAAGGTGCCACAATCAAAGCCAGCGCGACCCAGAATGAAAACGCAGCCTGTTCTACCTGCCTCTTAGCTGGGTCCTTAGATGCCATTCCTGCCATTGTCATAAATGAATCCATTACGAGGCCGGTTATGAATCCATCGATTATCATTAACGTATATACCTCAGCGAATCCACTTACAAAAATGTAAAGTGGCATCGTTAAGCCAAGAAGTAATAATGAAATTATTTCAACACTTTTGAGTTGACTGGGCTTGAACTTTCTCATTGCAAAAGCAGAAAATGCAAACGCAACTGTGAACAGGGCGAATCCTATTCCTACTTCGAACGAATTCATTCCGAATGCTAGCCCCAGTGATCCTATAGATGTCTGGTAGAACTGGAGTAGGTATCTTCCAAGGAATGCAGCAATAATTATCAACCATTCAGCCCCACTTATAAGGCCGAAATCCAAGCCGACTTTTCTTAACTCCTTCTGCTCGTTTATCATATTATCACGAACTAAATATATAGTACCAATAAATATTTAAATGTTTTGACTAACTGGTCAGTAAATCTCAGAAGAAGTTACTATTCGTGGAGTCGGTTTATTAACCAAATAGTCAAATTTATAAATCTGCGATGATAATAGGTTATCATGACAGACGTAGAAGATCAAAGAAGAAGAATCATTGAAGCTGCAATGGATATTTTTGCTGAGTTTGGTTTCTTTAGAGCTCCAACACAGTTAATTGCGATGCGTGCTGGCGTATCTAAAGGTTTAATATTTTGGTACTTTAAAGGAAAGGATGATTTAATTCTTGAAGTCGCATCGAATGCACTTCCAGGAGAAGTAATAAACAAATGTTTGGAAAAAGATTTAACAGGCACTGAGCTTTTGAGATGCGTCGCTGAATCCTATATTTTCAAGTATTCTGATACAAAAATGAGAAATTTGTTGCTTCACTCTATGTCGGCTTCTACAAATTATCAACCTATCCAGAATATGATGAAAAATACCTGCAGTGAACTGCTTAAAAAGCTTACACTGAAGACCTTTGGAGAGACAAGCAAAGAAAATATAATAAAGATAAGAGCATTCTTTGGTGCATTGCTTTGCTTTGCCCTTCAAAAACCAACAAACATTAATGACAAGGAATATATAGACCAACTTATATCATTTATCTATTCCAATAAAATAACAAAAAGTGCTAATGATTAAACTTTTTGTAGCGTAACTATTAAGCAACACCTTTCAAGAGCAATTGAGTTGACTAATCAGTAAGTTTATATTAGTAATGGTATAATTAAGAGTAATAATAATTAGGCGAGAAGATGAGTGATTTAGAATCAAATAAATATCAACTTCTTCCTGCTTGCAGCCAATATGCTAAGGATTTAATTATAGTTGCTACATGCGATGGCGCTTCTAGCACTGGTCAGATAGGTAATGAAGTTGCAAGAAGACTAACAAAGAAATTTCCAAATATGGTTAGGATGTGCTGTTTATCTGCTCTTGCTTCAGGAAACCAACTTTATCAAAATATCTTTGAAAATGCAAAAGCAGTAATCGCTATCAACGGTTGCCAACTAATGTGTGCTTCAAACGTTCTTAAGCAAAAAGGAATAAAAACTACATATGAAATAGTTGTTGCAAAAGAAGGAATTAACAAAATACCATCTTTGGATTTTAGCGAAGAAGATGTTACAAAAATAGCAAATAAGATAGTTGAAGATTTCCTTTCAAAGTTCGTTGAACAAACACCAAAAAGTTAAAAATCTTCTGATTTAAAAAGAAAATTACTTCTTCAACTTTTTAATTTTTTAAATTTTAAACTCTGTTTTCATTTCTAATTTCTTTTCCCTTTTCCTTTTTAGCATAGCCAGCATAAAGCCCAGATACTATAACTATAAATACCATAGATCTCTGCAAAAATAAAAATAAAAGACACAATATTTATCAGAATAAAGAAAATCAAAAGGGTTTCCAGTTAGACCATTGATATAGCAAGAGTAAATCAATGCATTTTAGCAGAAAAATCAGGGATCTCTGTTCAACTCTGTTGTAAAATTGCTGGTAAAAATAACTCAAAAATACGTCGTAAAAGGGACTATGCTCCATACAGGCTTCCCCGACATGGCTACTTAAGTCTCATCTACTTCTACATTTATAATTTTAGCAAAATGCATATTAATTTACCAGTTCCTATGATCTAGGTGCGTCAATGAAATTTTCCAAATCACCTATGAAAGCAAGGGCGTGCGTTGTAAAAGATGGTAAGGTTCTTCTTGTCCTGCACGCGAAGGCCAACAAGTGGCTTTTCCCAGGTGGAAGAGTAGAAGAATGAGAGATGCTGCATAAGACTGCAATCAGGGAAGTAAAGGAAGAAACAGGTTACTCGGTAAGACTTGTCAACTACGGACCTATCAGTAGGTCTAAAAATGAAGTTGGAGAGCTTCTACTGCCGATAAGAATAAGCCTTTACGATAGCGGGCACAACACTGTGATTTCATGTGTGCATTACGTGGGCACCATCGTCAAAGGAAAAATTGCTAAAAACAGAGAGAGCCTGGACATAGGTTGGTTTACCAAAAAGGAAATCGTGAAACTGCAGAATATAAATGCAGATATTAGAAAAATAGCAATCTCTGTTCCTTAACAATTGGAACAAAATGAGATAACTTCCTTTGAGACTTTAGAAAGGAAGAAGGAAAAGAGTACGGGAAAGTTAACTCTCTTCTTAAAAGAAATTAATCTTTTTAAAGATTCAAATTCTCTGTCCTCCTGCTAAAATTATTGCTAAAAAGGTATTTTTCTATAGGTGAAAAATTTTCAAAGAGTCTCAAAAAAATTAAAAAAAGAAAAAGGAAATACCTGCTTTCTATACCTGTAGCCAAGTCATTCCTACTACTTTATCGTTGGTTTCGAGCTCTGCTTTTATTCCCATTGGAGTGATCCAATAGCTTCCTAGTTTTAGAGATGCTAGGTCAACGTCTTCCCATAGGTTTCCGACTATTTCGTTGTCAACTAATATTTCTATGTGCTTCACACCTCTTCCATCCGTCCATGTATGTCCTTTTGTGGCTTTGGATAGAGCTTCTTTTAGCTTCTCTTCAACTTCGGAAGCTGGTACAGATTTATCTGTGTAGTAATAACCCTCCCTAAACTTCCAACCAAATCCTGGCATTCCTCTTGGCATTTTATCACCTAGTAATATTATAGCACTAATAATATATAAACTTACCGGTCAGTCAATTTATTAACCCAATTAATCAAAGTTTTTCTCCGACAAAGAAAATATACACTCTCCAACTATAGTGTCCTTTGAGTATTCTTTTAAACAACGTGCCTAAATTTTCTATTTTATTCTTTCTTTTCCCATTAGGCAATAAAAAACAAGTTTATGAATTTAAAATATTTACTGCAAAAACTTTTTGTAACGATGATTATTTTATATACTTATTTTGCATACTCTTATTATGCTGTCTAGCTTACTTGAAAAGATTATAGCCGGAAAATGGATCGCCGGACCAAGCATAAACGATGCTTTGAAAAGAGCAGAGCATTTCAACAAACTTGGCATGCATACAATAATAAATTATCTTGGTGAAGAGTTAACTTCAGAAAAAGATGTAGATGATGCTGTTGAAAAATATTTATCGCTTATAAATGAGATAAAGAGTAATGGCTTAAACTCTTCTATTTCTGTTAAAATAACACAGCTTGGCTTAAGGATAGGAAAAGATTTGGCAAATAAAAATTATAACAAGCTAGCAGAATATGCACGCAAAAACAATGTATTCTTATGGCTTGATATGGAAGCAAGCGATACTGTAGACGAAACAATAAACGCTTACGAGAGGCAAGTAGATAAAGGGGATGTGGGCATAGCGATACAAGCTTATCTAAGAAGAAGTGCAAATGATATTAAAGAACTTGTCAAGAGAAATGGCGTTGTAAGGCTCGTTAAAGGAGCGTATAGCGAAAAAAGAGAAATCGCTTTTCAAAGAAAAGAAGAAATAAACAAAAATTACGAGAGGCTTATGCTATATCTGTTCAAGAACGCAAGAGCTTTTACACTAGCTACGCATGACAGCAATATGATAGAGAAGGGCTTAAGGCTTAATAAAAAGTATAAAAAAGAAGTCATTTATGCCATGCTTAACGGTATAAGAAATGAGTATGCCAAATCTCTTTCAGAGCGTGGTGAAAGAGTGGCAATATATATACCGTTTGGCCCCAAGTGGATAGATTATGCTTATAGGCGCATGCGTGAAAGAGGGCATGTGTCGCTCATTATGCGCTCGCTAATAAGCAATAAATAATATTTAATCGGATTGTGCTTTTATAAAAGATTAGAACTCTTTCTACTAATGCCTAGTTATTCACTTTGCTTTATTATTTTGCGCTAGCTGTTTGCCTTATCCTTATAAACCCCCATTACATAACCACCAAAGCCATTGCCAGTGCTATCAAGTACATTATATTTATCAAGCCAAGAGGGTGCTACGGGTGGCTTATATATCAAGGTAAGGTGGCATTTGCTAATTATTTTTGAATCATTAGCAACAATGATTAGCGAGTTAGGATTAATCTGGGAACATTCAGAAGGTATTCCCATTATTAATATCTTGTATTTTGTATATATACCTAAAGGAAAGCTTGCATCACCATATACTGTTATATTTGGATCAGCTTCGTATTGTGAGATTAAGAAATTGCCCACATTTATCAAAGGATAGACATATTTGAATTGGGAATAGGCCATGCCTTTTACAATAACAATAGAATTTGCTAAGAGCATTAATACAAGAATAACAAAAATTAATTCTACAAGCATTTTTGCAGTGTTATGCTTCCTCAATTCTTCTACTAAAGTGAGAAAACCAAACGAGATAATAAGTACTGCGGCTGGTGCAAGAAGCAGCAGGTATCTTGGCAATTGAGGCATGAACACATATTTTGTCAGGCTTGCTGTGCCAAAGCTTAGGTAGAGTAGAACAAAAATATACCAAAATAGAGGAATCGCTGCTCTGCGTCTGGGTGGCAAAAAAAGAATTATAGCAAAAAATGTAGCTACATAGCCAAATATGCCGAATGTATAATAAAAACCATAGTCAGAAAAGATACTTGAAAAAAGTTCTTCAAGGGCAGCTGATGCATTACCATTATACATGATACTTAATATACTATATGGAAAAAGTGTCTTAATATTCATGTAAAATGGGCTCTGCAGACCAGAATAAGATTGAGTATAAAAATTTGTTACAGTAGTTATCAAGCTTAGCGGATTACCATTTGTTTCTATGCCTAGCATTGCTATTAACAAACCCGCAAGCAGAATGCCAATGAGAAGGAATGCTATGCTTAGCTTCATAACCTTCCTTGCACTCCTATAATTCATTATGAATACAAAAAATACCACTGGTATTATTACCACTGTTTCTGGAGTCACTAAATATGATGAAACCATAAAGAATCCTGCAAGCGCAGAATAAATTTTGAAACGCCTTTCTCTCCTCTTTGTTGCCCTGATCGCAAATAGTACAGAAATAGTTGCAAAGAAAGTCATAGGTATACTGTCACTAACGTTTGGTGCGTATATCGCAGCCATTGGAAATATAGAATAGAGGAACGCTGCGATAAGGCCCGCATTAGTTGAATATAGGTCCTTTCCTATTAGGTAGATTGCTACTATGGTAAGTATAAAACAAAGCACTCCAAACATGGCTGCCGATGCTTCCGTGTAGCCAAATAGTAGGAAGAAAAAGGCTATTCCACCTATTAATATATACCGCTCAGGCAATACACCCATAGCTTTAAAATGACCAGACAAAAGGCTATGCGCTGAATCAGTATAAATGTAGTTGTCCATCCCATCTATCATGCTCGGCCCATAAAAAAAGAAAGTACTGATAGCAAGTCCTACAAAAACTATAGCAATTAGTATTAAGCCTGCTTTCTTTTCTACTTCATTCTTTTTTTCTCTCATAAAATATATATAAAAAATAAGTTTACAATTTAAAATATTTATGTAGAAGATTAGCAATTTGCCTTAAATATATTTACGCGCTTTTATCACTGCTTGCAGCAATATAAACACCTAACTAAACAGATTTCAAATCGTTTAACATTTCTTACTTCTGCCCAAGTTATTGCTAATATATTCTATTCCACATCTCCTTTGCAAGTTTTCCTGTATACATCATCTTCTTCAAGTCTGGCTCTGCCCTTTCCTTTTTTTCACGGTGTGCTTTAATAAACTTGCTTACCTTCTCTATAGTAATCTGCTTGAGCTCGCCGGTAAGAAGCTTTCCAGAGCTATAGGCTTGCCTTATCTCCTCAATTTTATTGTCGTCTTCTTCCAAAAAGTAGTATAGCCACTGGAATGAAACATCAATATCCGGATTGCCACCAAGCTTCCTATGAAGCTCTGTTGTTGCCTGACCGCCTGAGAATGCATACTTCATTATCTTCTTCTTTATTGTATCTTCATCATCATCTAAGAATATAGCTGTATCTGGCTCTGAAGAGCTCATCTTACCACTAACACCTGTTAGCGGCGGGAGAAGCTTAAGGTGAATAGCTGCGGCCTTAAAGTAGCCAAGCTGCTCTGCTATATCGCGCTGCATCCTCCAATATGGATCCTGGTCTATTGATGCAGGTATCAAGCATGGTGCTTTTTCGAACATTGTTGGTGCAACTTCTAGCGCTGGAAAATGGATCATACCTATATTTGTTGTATTGTCAAAGCCGAAAACTGCTTTTACTGTTGATAAGTTTACCTTCTTTGCAATCTGCATAACTATACCATACATGTTTCTTATATACTCGCTGTCCTTGAAGATAAATGTTTTTTCAGGATTGAAACCTATTGCGGCGATATCAAGCATGTTGTCATGTGCTATCTCTTCTATCTCATCAAACCTTTTTTCCTTTATATAGAATTTTTCATCATCTGTTATCTGTATGTATAGATTTGCATCAAATTTGTCCTGAAGCCATTTTGTAAAGAGGAATGGCATAAGATGGCCTATATGCATCTTTCCAGAGGGACCACGGCCAGTATACAAAAAGAACTTATTGCCTCTCTCATACTCATCTAAGACCTTATCCAAATCCCTGTGTGAAAAGGCGATTCCACGTCTAAAAAATACATCAAGCTCTTTGGTGAACTTCTTAAGCCTCTCCAAAATTTCGTTGCTAATTTTAGATGTGCCAAACTGCTCTATCAGCTTATCATAATCAACCTTCCCTTTTATCTCCCAAGGTGTTACCAAAAAATTTTCCTTAGCCATAAAACCACTATAGTAGGTGAAGGAACTTTAAGCCGAAGGCAAGGATCACAAAAATAACCTCTATAAGAATAAGGTATGCAGATACCTCGTATTCTTTCATCGGCCTTAGGTTCATGACGAAATGAGTTAAGCTATAGATCTTCTTTCCATACGGTGCCTTAAATGTTCCGTCCTTCTGCCTTATACCAACATCTGTTGTATCAAACCTGCCCCTAAGGTGGAGGAAGAATTCTATAATCCATGGAATAAAGATTATAATGCCAAATGCCTCTGCATCGCCCATTATCATTATTGCTACAAGCGCAGCGCCAACTCCGTAGGTAAAGCTATCGCCAGGTATAATCTTTGCCCTATACATGTTGAATGGATAGAATATTATAAGGGATGAGAAAAGAAGAGCTGATAGCAAAATACCCATATTTGTGCCGTAGAGCAATGAATATATGAGAAGAGCCAGGCTTGCAACAACACCCATGCCTGTTTGCAAGCCATCGAAGCCACCGAGAAGATTGAAAGCGTTTGATACAAAAATAACCGCTAGAGGTATTATTATAAGCGGGTATATAATGCCAAAGTTAACTATACCAAAGAAAGGAATGTGTATGGCAGATACACCAGCATTTATAGCCATGAGCGGAAAAGCACCTAGTATGGTAAGCAATGGCTTCTGCCACTGCTTAAGGCCTTTTTTAATATCCTGCATGCCTGTAGCCTTAACAGGCTTTGCCTTTACATTTATATCATCCAAAAAGCCAACAAAGACTATAAGCGCTATTGACAATGCTGTTGCTAGAAGCTTATCTATGTCAAGAATAGGTGCATAGATGAAGCTCCCGCCGAAAGTATATGTTAGTATGCCAGCAATCAAGCCAAAAGCAACAGCTATGCCACCACTGCTAGGCAAGAGAACAGGCTTTTCCTTGTTGTGGTCCTCGGCTATAATGCCTGCTTCATAAAAGTAGCTTATTACAAATTTTGTTGCAAAGTATGTTATGATAAGAGATATAATCGAAGGTATAAGTATAGTAAGGTATGTATGGTACATACTTTAAAATGAAGATTACATTTTTATAAACCTTCTCTATTGATGCTCAGCTCAGATCTATGCTTGGCTTGAGTGGCATTGCCTTCTCCGCTCTAGCTGAGTTTGACTGCTCTTCTTTAACAACCTCAACATCTATGCCGGTCTTGTCCTTTATATATTCGCTCGCCTCGTTGAAGGCCTCGAACTCATCTTCTTCATTTACATTTATGCGCTGAAGTGTATTTAACTGCTTAACCACTTTTGCAACATACTTGCTAGCAAGCTCCTTGTTGCTAGATTCGCTTATAACCTTGTTAGGATCTTTTGTATCGACAAGCATGTTGTGTATAGCCCTTTTCTGCTCACTCGCTATTATAAGCTTCATCTTGCTTGCCTGCTTGCCCTTTCTCTCAACAAGCATCTTAGCATTTCTCGCATCATCTATTAGCGAGTCAATCGCCTCTTCTAGCAGTTCTATATTTTCATTTATCATTGATTCATCGTAGCTAGGCCATTTCTCAAGGGCTGCAAAAGTGTTGTTGCCAAGCATATGCCACATCTCCTCTGCCATATGCGGTGCTATAGGCTGCAACATCAACACAACACTCTGAAGGTATTCTCTCAATACAACCACATTTCTTCCGCCACGCTCAAAGTAGCGCTTAAGCTCTTTTATTGAATCGTAGAATATTGAGGTTATAGCGTCTCTAAGTTCAAGCTTTTCCATATGCTCTGTAGCATTTTTTATCTTCCTGTTGAGCTTTGAATATAGCCAATAATCTATCTTCTTTAGCTCGCTTCCTTCATATTTATCAAGAGACTGAACTGTATTGAATAGATATTCTAATCTCTCCATTATTCCTTTCGCGTCTTTATCTGTAAAGTTTGAATCGCTTAGCAAATCAGAGCCACCGTTTACAACTATTCTTATTGTATCTATTCCATAATTTTTTGCACCAGAAATAACGGATATAGTGTTGCCCAGGCTCTTGCTCATCTTTTCTCCTTCATAAAGGACCATGCCGTTTACAACAATCTGCTTTGGCCAGTATGCTTTGTCAAATATTATCGCATGATTGAAGATATACATTGTTAAGTGATTGAAGATAAGATCAGAGCCAGAATGCCTAGATGTAAACCTATACCAATATGTAAACGAATCTCTGCACTTCTTTATGATCTCCGAATCTATTCCTGTATTCTTAGAAACCTCTTCTAATGAGCCGATACCACGATACACATAATCGAAGAACTCAGGCTTTAGCTGCTCTGGCTTTATTCCCCTTTCCTTTATTATGTGTGATATTGTATAGAATGCAGTGTATATTGTTGAATCAGATAATGATTCTATTATGAACCTGTTATCTAATGGCAGTCTTGTACCAAGTCCTTGTGCTCTCGCAACAGCCCTTAGATCGATCCAGTCAATAGCAGATTCAAAAGCGGTTCTAGCCCTATCAGGAACAATATTTATTTTTGAGAAAGCCTCTTTTGCAAGTGCCTTCCAGTGCTCATCGCCATAATTGAGGAACCACTGGTCTTCAACAACCTTGACAACAATCTTTGCACCGCATCTGCAGTAGACAGGAGCGTTTGCAAGAATATATAATTCAAATGCATTTCCTTTTGAAATGAGCTCATTCTTCACCTTTTCTCTCGCTTCAGGCTCGCTCATGCCTTCATAGCCAGGAACAAGCATCTTGCCCCAATGTGATTCTTCTCTATACTCTAGCTTTGTAGCAAACTCAAGCATATCGTCTATTGCATTTACGTTTGTATGAAGTATTTCAAGATATGCAAGCGCAGGTATATCTATATGTATGGGCTTCACTTCACCAACACCAACATCAACAAGCGATCTGCCTATCTCTACATCTATGAGCTTCTTTGGCTTAATCTCTGGCATAGGATAGCCACTTGCCCGAAGCCTTTCTATAGCAGCATAATCAAAAGGAGCATGAGAAGGCACACTCATAACAACGCCCGTGCCAACATCAGGCTTTACAAAAAATCCAGGAAGCACTGGAAGTTCTTCATTATTAATCGGATTTATGCATTTCTTACTTAGCAGCGAACTGCCGTTTACAACTTCTATAATATCGATCTTTAATTGATAAGAAAGAATCTCTGCCGCTTCTTTTGCTATATAGTATATTTCATTGCCTATCCTGCATTTAACATAAAAAGCATTTTCATTAACAAATATGTTTGTAACACCAAATATTGTTTCTGGCCTATATGTAGCACATAGCATATATGCTTCTTCACCAACAACTTTGAACTTTATTGCAACTTCTTTTTCTATATCTGGTTGAACATCACCTTTTGTATCATGCATGCCGACAGGATTGCCTTCATTAGGGCACCACCCAACAGGATGTTTGCCTTGAACAAGCAGATGGTTTGCATTTAAAATACCAAACTGCCACTCTACAAACTTGCTGAATATAGGATCTATGCTTACAAACTTTCTGCGCCAGTCTATGCTCAAGCCAGATGTGCGCATATCATTCTCTATCGACTTTATAAAGTAGTTTGCAATATATAGAGGATCAACCATCTTCTTTATTTCTTCATCAGGAACTCCGACGTTCTTAAGCTCTTTTATAATCTCTGGATCGTTGTTCTTTATCCTCTTTGCAAAAGCGAGAACCGGTGTTCCCGTTGCGTGGAAGCCCATAGGGAAAAGCACGTTGTAGCCACGCATGCGCTTATACCTTGCTAATATATCGCCATCGCCATATGTCTTAAGGTGCCCTATATGCAATGGGCTATTAACATATGGAAAAGCAACAGTTACCATATACGGCTCTTTATCATTGGGCTCAGCTTCGAATATCTTTGCATCTTCCCAAGCTTTATTCCACTTGCTTTCTATTTCTTCAAAATTAATCATAAAATTCACTTTAAAGTTTATTGTAAGAAAACTATTTATTACTTATATTCAATGTATAAAAAGCTAGCATAGCAAAAAGCCCAGCATAGCAAACTCTAAAAATTTATATATGTTTACTTCTGAATAATACTAACTATTTGTTGGTGTTTAAGATGGGAAGAATACCTATAGCTGACGAAAAACTAGCAAAGATATGGATCTGTAAAAGATGCAAGGCAAGAAATCCGGCGGGAGCAACAAAATGTAGAAAATGCGGCTATAAAGCGCTTAGACCAAAGAGAAGAGAAGTTAGAGTGAAGAAGTAATTATGCTTTTAAAGTGGTTGATAGTATGGTAGACCTAACACCAAATGAAAAACTTGTTATAAAGGCGATGCAGGAGCTTGGAGCAACAAAGGAAGATTCACTCAAGACAGCAGACGACATAGCAAAGAAGTGCAACAGGCCAAAGAGCCTTGTTACAAACACATTGGTGCAGTTGGCGCAGAAAAATATAGTAAAAAGAGTTGCTAGAGAAAAGGCTGCAGGCTACTATCTTACACAGCAGATATCGGTATAAGGTTTTTAATATGGGGAGTAGTGAGGAAAGAGACTCTATAGACTTCCTAGCAAAGTACAAGGATTGGATAGCTATAAAGAAGATGAGCATAGACGCTGATACAAAGCCAGAGGAGATAGCGTTTCATCTAGCTTCAATAAGGCAGACAATAGACAAAAAAGCCTTTGAAATACTTGGCATCGACACCAAACAGCTAGATGATCTTGCAAACAAGATAACAAGTGGAGCTAGGAAGAGCTATAAAGCACTTGCAGAAGCTATAGCAAGCCTTGGCAGCCAAGAAGCTAGGGATATTGTTGCAAAGGCATGCAATGGAAAGGAAGAGTTGCAAGAGGTTGCGAATGCATACCTTCTAAGAAAGGTTGTGCAAAACCTTGGCTTTGACTT
Source organism: Microcaldota archaeon (assembly GCA_046536795.1). GTDB lineage: Archaea > Micrarchaeota > Micrarchaeia > Micrarchaeales > CABMGC01 > JAGDYD01. The sequence goes on from JAWDMB010000003.1 coordinate 38,925, forward strand.
TGATGTAAACCAGGAGATGCTTGCAAAGGTTTACCCACAGCTAAAGATACCTAAGCCACTTGGCAGAAAGCCAAAGGCTTGACTTTTTCTTTTTTGGGGGAGTTAGGCTAGCTTGGTAGGCTTCCAGGTTTGGGACCTGGCGACCCGTGTTCAAATCACGGACTCCCCGCTTTAGATAAATCTAAGATTAGCACTAATTGGTTTAGGTAGATATCACGCTTAAATTGCATGGTTTACCATATTCTATGCAACCGTTTGTAAAGTTATTGTTTCTGAATGGCAGATAAATTGCAACATTGCTTAATGGTGAACCACCCAAACCGCGCATATAAAGAGTGTATATCTCGCTACTATTTAATGAGGTATTGTAGAATTGTACATCATTAAGATAGCCATTGAAGTATGCAAAAGTTGGTATTTTACCGTTTATGTAAAATGTTGATGTTCTCTTTCCTATTTCTATAACTTTAGCTCCAAACACCTTGTAAGGCGTAGCTGTTTTATTTACAAGCTTTCCATCAATATAGATACTTATGTAAGATTTGTTGTATGTACAAGCGATCATATGCCATGAGCCGGTGCCTATAAATGGTGCTGTAGCAAACCTCCAGCCTGCTGTATAGTTGCCTTCCACTCGTTCATCACTGAATACACCGCATGCTGTCACATTTGATATCTCGCCCCCGGCACCCACATACCATGTTGAGTGAGTGCCTTCGCTTATTCCCTGCGAAGCAATAACACCAATGCCGTTAAAGCTTTTGTAATATACCCAAGCAAAAAAGGTAAAGTTGCCTGGAAAAGATGCATTGAGCAACAAATAGGTATGGCCATTAAAGTATGCGCCACTCTGCTTTGAAGCTAGAGCAAGCAAAAGATAAGCTAAAGCGAGTAAAAGTAAAATAACAAAAATTAAAGCAAATATAAGTTTCTTCATATTATTATCTGCCAACGAGTATATTTTTGATATCATCGGGTATCTCTACAGAGTGCCATACATTTCTGTCTATAATTTTTTGCGCTAAATAGCCGGTTGTTGTAAGCTCTTTTCCTCTAAATATTTTGAAGTTTGTGATTATCTTTCTTTCTTTTACCTCAGGTTCTATCACAATTTTTATTTTATTTCCCAAATATAAGGGTTTTTTATATGCTGCATGAGATTCTACAATAACAAACCAGAGATTGCTATATTTTGCCATTATCTTGCTAAGTTTTTTCTCGGCAAACGATGAAAGTGCATCGGTCACAAAACGGTAGTAAGATGCATAGTGTGCAATACCTTGATAGTCAGTATCATAAGGCATAACTTTATCGTAGAAAATATACATAAAAACCCAAAAAATCTTCAGATTTAAGATTATTATATTTTTTGCAAAAAAAGGAAATAAGGGAGAAGAATAAAAAAGAAGTAAATAATATAAATATTAATTAGCAAATTCTAGTGTTTTGCGCGCCGCAGTAGCTCAGTCCGGGAGAGCGTCCGGCTGAAGTCAAATATGGAAACCGGAATGTCGTCGGTTCAAATCCGACCTGCGGCATTTATTTTTAAAATTAAGTTAGCAAATTGAATATTTTTCTAAGCTATGCTTGCATCGAGTACTTGTGCAATTTCCTTCTTTAAATCAGGATTTATGCTTGCGAGTTCCATAGGGCTAACCGTTATTGACTTTTTAATAAAGAGCTCATAGCAATCAGTACCCTTCTTAAACCTCTTCTTCAATGTGCCACCTAGCCAATAGTATAGCTTGTTTGATGGATCTATTCTCTCATTTACGAAATTATCGAACAAGGTGTCTTCGAGATCGCAGATTTTCACCTTTGTAGAACTATTTAAAGCTGTTGGAAGATTTATGTTTAGCATGTCTATATCGCTCGGAAAACCTTTTTTCTTTATAGAATTTAGTATCTTTACAATTTGCGTTTTAACATTGCTAAAAGTCTTTTTTTGTAAACCCATTTCTGTAGCAAGAGAGAAGGCAATACCTTTTATGCCGTATATTGCACCGAACTTAACAGCAGATACAGTGCCACTAGACTCTACTGCTTGGAGGCTTGCGTTTGAACCATTATTAACACCTGAAAGCACAAGATCAATCTTCTTGTTTTTTAAAATGTGATATATTGAAACAAAAACACAATCGGCGGGTGTGCCTGATACAGAAAAACCTTTTATACCTGGCATCATTACCTTTTCTATTCTAAGAGGCTTATGAAAGGTCAGACTCATACCGCTTGCGCTTCTTGGACCAGATGGCGCAACAACAGTAACGTTTTTCTCTCCAAAAACTTCTACTGCGGCGCTATAAAGCGTTTTTATACCTTTGCTATATATACCATCATCATTTGTTACTATAATCAGAAAAACACCTCCGTTAAAAACAAGATAAGAACTCGTTAATTTTTAAATATATTATCTCATTAAACTTTTAAATATATCTCTTTTATGGCTTGTTTTTACTTTGCACTGGCTTATAATTAAAGACTTTTCTTAGCTTCTCTACTTCAGGCTCTACCTTGTGCTTTGCAAGCTTCTCAAGTTCAAACTTCCTTAAATCGGCATACAGCCTGTCAGTATAGTCGCTGTACATATCATACTTGTTTCTCGGTATTATATGAATATGCAAATGTTCTATAGATCTGCCTGAATAAGGACCCACCTGTGCCACAAGATTATATGAGCTGTCAGCATTATATACCTTTAGAAGCTTTGGAGTAACATATCTTATTGTCTTTATCAAATCTACTGCCTCCTTTTCGCTAAGTTCGTTCAAACTCTTTACATGCCTCTTTGGCACTATTAGTGTGTGGCCCCTTACCACCGGATACAAATTATAAAGTACGTTCATATACTTTGTTTCATAGTAAATCTGTGTCTCAATGCTTTTTTTATCGCAGAACGGATCATTCTTTTTGTTCATATGATCACTGCTTCATTATAAAGATTTATAATAATGCAAAATCTATTTATTGTAGATGGATAGCGAAATAGGTGCTGACAAAAGATGGTATGAGCTCGGCCCCGCAACAAGTCTTGTAAAGCTAGAAGGCTTAGCATTTAGAGAATATCAGTTCAACATAACAAAGAGCATACTCCAGGGCAAAAACACGCTTGTTATATTGCCAACAGGGCTTGGAAAAACACTCATAGGAATATTTGCGATAGCAGATGCACTATATAAAGGGAAGAAAGCAATGTTCCTAGCACCAACAAAGCCTCTATGCGAGCAGCACTACAATACGCTTCTTGAGCTTCTCAGATTAGAGCCAAATGAAATACTTTTACTCACAGGCGCGGTCGGCAAGAAGAAGAGAATGATGCTTGAGAATGAAGCAAAAGTTATTGTTGCAACACCGCAAACAATAGCAAATGATTTAAAGCACGCACTTCTTAGCCTAAACGATTTCGGTGTTATCGTTTTTGATGAGTGCCACAGGGCTGTGGGCAAATATGCATATACCTATATAGCAAACGAAGCAGAGCAGAAAGGTGTACAGATTGTTGGCTTGACAGCATCGCCTGGTGGTAAGCCAGAGAAGATAAAGGAGCTTATCGATACATTAAAGATAGAAAACATAGAGGTAAGAATATCAACAGATGAAGATGTTGCAAAATATGTAATGCCGAAATATCTTCATGTAATATATGTTGAGAAATCCGATAGAATAAAGCTCATAACGAGCTACTTAAGGCCGCTAATAGAAGAGAGCCTTGAATCATTAAATAAGATGGAGCTTATAGGCTTCAAAAAGTTTGAGCATATACCAAAAGGCAAGCTCATAGAGCTAGGAAATGAAATAAGCAAGATAACCGCAACAAACTATAGATTCGGGGCGATGTATAGCTATATAAAGCTCTTAAACCTGCTTCATATGTATGATCTTGTAGAGACAGAAGGGCTATATGCATTCTCAAGCTATATCGAGAGCCTCGCAAAAAGGGAGAAGAAGAGCAGAGCTATACTAAGCCTTCTTAACAACAAGAATATTGTTATAGCAAAACAGATATGCGATGAAGGTATAAGGCTAGGCTATGAGCATCCGAAAGTCGAGGCCCTACTTGGCATATTGGCAGGATACAGAGATAAAAGCATTATTGTATTTGCACAATATAGGTCTACCATAAAGATGCTTGTAGACCAACTGAACAAGCGTGGCTATAATGCAAGACCTTTTGTAGGTAAAAAAGAAGGAATAACGCAGATGCAGCAGAAGCAGATAATAGAAGATTTTAGAAGCGGTAAATTCAATATACTTGTTGCAAGCTCAATAGGCGAAGAAGGCTTAGATATACCAAGCGTAGATGTTGTAGTGTTCTATGAGCCAATACCAAATGAGATAAGAAATATACAGAGGCGAGGTAGGACGGGTAGGTTTAGAGCAGGCGAAATTTATATACTTGTTACAAAGGCCACTAAAGATGAGGTATATTTCTTCGTTTCAAGGCAGAGAGAAAGGAAGATGCTATCTATCATTAATAGTATAAAGGCAAAACTTGCAGCAGAGAAGAGTGGGGGCCAGAAAAAGCTTAGCATTTGATAAACGCATGAATAGTGGAATAAAAGATGGGGTTAAATTTAAATATGACTTTGATTATCAATAGTAATCGAATGGGGGTGGGGAAGATATATGGAAATAAAAAAAGGGAGGTTAGAGTTAGGTAGTGTGAGTGCAGATCAGATACTACAGAAGCTCAAGCAAAGCAAAGGATATGCACCCATAATAGCAGATGAAGCAGCACAAAAAGAGGAGATAAGACCGGCGGTAATAGAGGCAATGGAGAGATATATAAAAGAAGAAGATGGCCCAGAAGGAGCAGTAATTAAGAAAATGCTGCTCGAACTTGAGACAATAGAATTCCTAGAAGCACTCAAAGAGTAATGTGTGCAAAGGTGTGTCACGAGAGTGGCACACGCTATTTTTTGTTACTTTTATTTCTCTTTTTCTCCACCCTTTTTCAATAACCGAGTTATATTTATATTTTTCTAAACATATTTTATATGCAAACTAGCATAAATGAAAGCAAAAATAAATTATATCTTAGATATCGCACTAGTAGAAGAGTTAAAAGAGGATACAAATGAGATACTTAGATATAGTAAAAGGGCTTGATAAAGAACTTCCTGAAGAGCCAAATCCACTCTATGTAAGGAATAGCATGAGGATAGAGCTTAGAAAAAGTGCTAGGCCCAGCATAGATGAAATGCAGAACTTTGCAAAAGAAAATAGATTGGCATTTGATATTATTACAAACGGTTCCGAATTTATAGTAAATAGAGTAAGCAATGCCAATATAGAGGTTCATGGTATAGAAGATGAATTGACCTATGAATTTAAAACAAAGGCAGAAAGCAGATACATTGGTTTTACAATGGGTAATGTGGAAAAATTTCTACTCTTAAGCGTGGAAAGAAAAAATAAGGCACGCTTAAGGCTTCTTATGGGCGGTGAAGGGCTGCTGGTCATCGCTAAAGCATATGAAGATGCTGAGCTTAGCTTAGAAGAATTCCTATATGGCGACAATAGTATTATAAATGAGATCAATGCTGAAAAACGCTCTAAGGTGGGACTTGATATTATACAGCTAAGCAACAAAAGGTCTCTTAACTTCTACAATGCTAACCTCAGCGAAGGCTCAGAGCTTAATGTAAACAACTTTACCTCCAACAGAGAAGCAAAGTCGAGGAACAAAGTGATAGGCTATGCGGGCAGCAAGGTTATGATAAATAATATTATCATGGGAAAAAATAGCATTGTAGATATAGCAGATTTAGTAAATAGCAAAGGTCCTGAAACAAAGAGTTTTATTGAGGTTAATGCAATAGGCTCTTATGGCTCTACGATATCAATAAAAGAGAACTCAAGCATAGAAAAAGGAGCTTATCGCAGCGAATCAGTAATATCAACAAAGGGTATTAACTTGGATGATTCAAAAATAGAGGCAATACCTTCAATGGGCACAGAAGAAAATGACGTAAAAGCTTCACATGCGGCTGCTGTATCGCCTATAAGCACAGAGGCAATAGAATATCTTATGAGTAGGGGCATTAGCAAAAGTGATTCAAAGAAGCTTATTCTAATGGGCATGCTCGATAAGCATATTATGAAGTTTTCATCAAATGAATATTTAAAAAATAAAATAGATTTGATGCTTAATGAGCTTTTGGGTGTTTTAAATGCTTCTTGAGGTAAAAGATCTTTATGCGGAGATAGAAGGAAAAGAGATCCTAAATGGGATAAATTTAAGTGTAAAGAGCGGAGAGCTTCATGTAATAATGGGCCCAAATGGAAGCGGCAAAACAACTCTTGCAAAGGCTATAATGGGGCTCTCAGGTATAAAAATTAAAAAAGGAGATATACTTGTTGATGGCAAGAGCATACTCGGGCTGAGAACGGATGAGCGCGCAAGGCTCGGCATCTTCTTGCAGTATCAAAACCCTGTAGAGATAGATGGTGTTTCATTTCTTTCATTCCTTAATAACGCAAAATCAGCACTAGGTGGAAGCGATATAAAAGAGCTTATGCAAAGCGTAAAAGAAGGTATAAGTGAATTAGCGATGAGCGAAGAGGTAATAAAAAGGCCTGTAAATTTGGGCTTCTCAGGCGGCGAAAAGAAGAAAAGCGAAATTCTGCAGATGCTTGTGCTTAAGCCAAAGATTGCTATTCTTGATGAGCCAGACTCGGGGCTAGATGTAGATGCTGTAAGAATTATTGGAAAAGCCATTAGCAAGAGTGTAAGCAATGGCATGGGGTGTATAGTTATAACACATTATACAAGGATATTAAGCTCTCTCGAATTTAAGAATGGAAGCGTGCATATACTAAGCAAGGGAAGGATTGTTGAGAGTGGCGGCAAAGAGCTCGCTGAGAAAATAGAGAAAGAGGGCTATGCGAGCTTTACTAAGGAATAAGCTTTGTATTATTAACCTTTGCTATATAGTTCCACATCTCATCAATATACGCTTGCATATTTGCAAGTTCTTCGTTGCTTAACCCGCTAAACCTCTCCTGAAGCTTTAGGTATTCTTCCAAAGGCTTGCGCTTTGTCTTCTCAATATAAGGCTTGCTTATGCTAGAAAGCTTGAATACACCGTTTTCTATTTCATATAATGGCCATACGCCTGTTTCAACAGCAAGCTTGCCTATATTCATTGTTAAGCTTGCATCAAACTTCCATCCAGGAGGACATGGAGAAAGAAGGTGTATATACCTAAAGCCTTTCATACTCTTAGCTTTAGCGAATTTTGCCTTGAAATCTGCAAGATAAGATATCGATGCTGTCGCAACATAAGGCACATTATGCATAGCGATTATGAAAGGCAGAGGTTTCTTAAATTCGTGTTTGTGCGATGGAGTAGTTGTAGTCCAAGCACCATATGGAGTTAAGCTAGATCTCTGTATACCAGTATTCATATATGCTTCATTGTCATAGCAAACATAGGTCATGTCTTCATTCCTTTCTGCTGCTCCGCTTACTGTTGCAAAACCTATGTCACTTGTTGAGCCATCACCAGCCCAGACCAATATGTTTGCATCATCTTTTCTAAACTTCATTGCGGCAGATAAGCCAGATGCAATAGAAGCAGCTGCCGCAAAAGGGCTATGAACAACAGTAACCGGCGAAGGCATACCTAGAACAGTATCACCCATTATTACTGTCGAGCATGAGGCGGGAACTACAACCACTGTCTTCTTTCCATAAACCTCAAGTATTGCATCTAACTCTTTTGGTATCGGACAACCAGGACATGCTGCGTTTCCTTTAAGAAAGTTCATAAAACCCACACCTCATTCTCAAGCTTACCGCTAAGGAGCTTTTCAACAACCCCTATAATCTCATTTTTTCCAAACTCCTTACCACCTATGCCTCCTATAACACTATATACAGGTATATTGGTATTATACAGAGAGGCCTTCACCTCCGTCGCTAATACGCCGCCAAATCCATAAGAATATGCTCTATCAAGCACAATAAGCGCCTTCCTATCTTTAACCTGCATAAGCTTTTCTTTTGGGAAAGGTCTTACAACCCTGAGCTTTGCGAGCCCTATACTAATACCCTTGCTCCTTAGCTCATCTACAGCCACTCTTGCATCGCCAGCCCATGCACCCATCGCCACTATTACATATTCTGCATCATCACACTTGTAGAATTCTACAAGCCCATGCTGCTCCCTGCCACTAAGCTTAGAATACTCTTTAGAGACCTCTTCTATAACCTCTTTTGAACGCTCCATCGCCTGCATTGCCTTATATCTATATTTTATGTAATTATCCTGTGTTGCTATCGCACCTATACCTATTGGCTTATCAAAGTCTATAATGTTAAAATCACGCTCTGGTATAAAAGAGTCTACAACCGCATCGTCTAAGGTGCTAAGCCTTTCCATCGTGTGCGTTAGTACAAATCCATCAAAGCCCATCATCACAGGCAGTATTACGCGCTTGTCCTCTGAAATCTTAAAAGCTTGCAAAGTCATGTCGTAAGCATCTTGCACATTTTCTGCCATCATCTGGATCCATATTGCATCTCTCTTGCTCACAAAATCCTGGTGGTCATCCCATATTGACCAAGGCGAACCAACAGCCCTTGTTGCTATGCCAGCAACGATCGGCACTCTTTGCCCACCAGCCCAATAAATTACTTCTGTCATATATAGTAAGCCTTGCGATGATGTTGCGGTAAACACCCTTGCCCCAGCTAGTGCGGCACCATATATAGAAGCCATAGCAGAGTGTTCGCTCTCAACCTTTATAAGCTTGGCATTAAGCTCGCCTGAAGCAGCATAACTAGCAAGCTTCTCCAACATTGTGGTTTGTGGCGTTATAGGATAAACAGCAAGAACCTGCGGCTTTGCCTGCTTAACAGCATATGCCACAGCATGATTTCCAACCATAGCTGTAATCACATTTTCACCTCTGTAACCATCTTAATTGCCTTCACAGGGCACACGGTTGAGCACACACCGCAACCCTTACAATAATTATAGTCTATCGCAGGATAGCCATCGCTTCTTTTCTCTATAGTGTTTTCAACGCACTCCAATATACATATATCACACTTCTTGCATGCATCTAAATCTATCACAGGCTTCTCTACACGCCATGTGCCTGTCTTACCAGCAGAGCCTATGCTGGGCTTTGAGACTGGTATCTCTTCAGCAAGCTCATCTATATTAGTCAAGCTTCTTCACCCCGTTTGCACCAAGCTCTATTGCTTTTGCATTAAGTTCGCCTCTGCGACCAAACTGCTCTATTGCTATTGCTTCTAAATCTTCTACATTTACAATACCAGAGATCTTTGCAAGTGCACCCATAAGAGGTGTATTTACCAAAGGCCAACCAGCAATAACCAAACCGAGTGACTTTGCTATGCTTGTCGCATCAACATAATAAGTATTTTGTACAATCTTTTTTGGATTTGGTGAATTAATAAGAAGAGAGCCACTATCCTTTAAGATGTGCAAATCAACAACATCCAAGAGAGAGACATCGAATATCACCATTATATCAGCATTCTTTATGCTCTCATGAGTATAAATTGGTGAATCAGATATTCTAACTCCAGACCTAACTGGCGCCCCTCTTCTCTCGCCACCGAAGAACGGAATAGACTGCGCATATATGCCTTGTTTAACCGCGCCTTTTACTAGTAGTTCCCCTGCAGCAACTACACCCTGGCCGCCTCTACCATGAAGTGATATCTCTATCACCAAACCACAATACTTATCTACACAAAATAATATTTATAGTTATCTATAATTTTATTGCCCTAGAAGGTATGAAAGAAGGTATGAAAGAAAAATAAGGAATTAGTTCTTAAAAACCTTTACGTAACTACAAAAATAACTAAAACTCTAAATTTTCAAACTATATATTAATCGTCCCTCTTAATAAATACGTCCAATGGGATCGGGTGCCTCTTTTTAACTTCGAAATCCCAATCATTTGACTCAAAATTAATTCGTTCACCATGAAGTAATATTTTAAACTTTCCGCTAAGAAGTATGTCTTCGCCATCTCTTTTGTTTTTGATTGCTTTAATTATATCCTTCACTTTTTCACTATTAGTATATATAACAACATGGTAATGCTCATCTGAACCTTGTGGAATATTTGTTATCAGCATAACCCTTTCTTCGTATTGCTTGTAGCCTATAATTTTCATATTTTTAATTTCCATTGTATCTATGCCAGAGCTTTTTAGCTTTTTGGCCGTTTCTATTAGAATATCATAAACACTCTTTTCTATTTTTTCCGAAGGTATCGTTTTCTCTATGATTGAATTTTATTTTTTCTTATTTAAATATTTACCTGATTTTGTTCAGAAAAATTTAATTTATAAAGCAAACAGTATATAAAATAAAAGGCAATTAGATAATGTATCTCTGAGGATTACATGGATTTAAATAAATTCTTCTCAAAGATAGCGCCAAAGTATGACAAACTAATTGAAATGCTCAGTATGGGTTTGGATAAAGAAATAATAAAAGAGGCTGTAAAAGAAACAGAGATAGGCAAAGGCAAGAAAAGTATTCTTGACGTCGCTACAGGCACAGGACGCATAGCATATGCAATAGCAAGGTCTCACACCAATTACAAAGTAGTTGGAATAGATATAAACAATGATATGCTGAGCGAAGCGATTAAAAAGAGCAAAGGACTTCCAAACTTAAGCTACATGCTTGGCGATGTTGAACTTCTGAATTTTGAGAATAACTCGTTTGATGCTGTCGTCACAGCCTTTTCACTTAGTGTCTTTAACAATTTAGATAATGCGATTAGCGAGATGCACAGAGTGCTCAAGCCTGGTGGAAAGCTTATTCTTCTAGACATGCTCAAACCAAAGGATAGCGTGCTTAAGAAATTAACACAGCTTTACTACTCTGTAAATATAATTCCTGCACTTGATGCCAAGCTTAAGCATGATGTTGAAGTTTATATAAGGCGCGGCTTTAGCATAGATAAAGATTATATTATCAGGCTTATACAGCAGCATGGATTTAAAGATATAAAAGAAAGAGATCTTTCTGGAGGCCTAGCTTTTGTGGTAGTAGCAAAAAAGTAGCTACGCAAAGATTATGCTTGCATATGCAACAACCGATGAATAATCGTTATTTGCATCCCCCGAATTTGCATATTTTAAGAGATGGCCTGACTTCGCTCCTTTTTCCTTTGCAAAAATTGTGGCTACAGTTATGGGGCCAAAGCCGCATGCGGTATCGCCGCTTTGTTCTAGCCTTTTATTAAATTCAAGATAGTCTAATTTAAGCAATGCCTCGATTGCGGGCATATCCTTCCTTTTCGCTACTTCGGCACTTTCGTAGTGATTGAAATCCGAGCTTGCTATAACAGCCACTTCTCTGCCTAATTCTTTGCTTGCCTCCAATATTGCTTCTGCAAGCTCTCTGCTTGCATCTATGCTCTGATCTCCCATGCAGACAAACACACACTTTGGATTTTCTACAACTTTTTGAAGGAATGGCAATTGAACCTCAATTGAATGCTCATTTACATGCGCTGATTCATCAAGATTTATGTAGTCTGATTTCTCAGCGATCAGTTTTGAAAGCTGCAAATCATTTTTTACAATGCCAAATGGCATATGCCAGTCCTCTGCAGATATAGAGATAGGTGTACCAAAACCTGTGTGGTTAGGACCTATAATTATGAAAGTGTCTATTTTTCTTGCACTCACCATTATCTCAATAGCCTTATATGTATAAGCGGCAACACGACCTGAGTAAATGTAGCCGGCATGAGGGGCTACAAATGAGAGTGCGTGCTCAGCAATACCTTTATCAACATTAGCTTCCTGCAACGCTTTATCTATAAACTGCCCAAGCTCTTTCTTGTCAAATGTATAGAAAGATCCAGCAAACGCTTCGTAGCGCATCGTATCACAATAAAAATATGCAACATAAAAATAAATATATGCAAGCTAGAGCCGAGAAAAAGGCAAGGAGTAATGCTAATACAGAATATGCAAAGAAGGTTTTAGACAAGCTCATTGAACACTATGGCGAGCAGCATACTGCACTTATCTACAAAAATCCAATGCAGCTCTTTGTCGCTGTATTGCTTTCACCGCAGAATTCTGATGCCCAGGTTAACAGAGTTACAAAAAATCTTTTTGATAAATATAAAAGCTTTGAAGATATTGCGAATGCTAAGATAAAAGAGCTAGAAAAAGATTTGTCGAGCCTTAACTTCTACAAAACAAAAGCGAAGCACCTCAAAGAAAGTGCAAAGATAATGATTGAAAGATATAATGGCAAAGTTCCAAAAAGTATTAATGAGCTCATAATTCTTCCAGGAGTAGGTAGGAAGGTTGCAAACGTTGTTCTAAACGAGCTCTACAATATAAATGAAGGTATAGCTGTTGATACCCATTGCATTACAGTAGCGAATAGGTTGGGATTTGCAAAAAGCAAAAAAGCAGAAGTTGTTGAAAAAGAGCTAATGAAAAAAATACCTAAGAAGTACTGGGGACTTGTTTCAAACCTCTTTATTGCGCTTGGGCGCGATACGTGTAAGGCAAGAAATAAAGAATGCTATAGGTGCGTACTAAAAGATATATGCCCTAGCAGCACCGAAAAAGAAAAGAAAAAAGATTAAGAGCATTTGCTATAGCCGCATACCGGACATGTCGCGCATCCCTCGCCTACTATCATAAGCGCACCGCATTCTGGGCATCTCTCACCTCCTGTATACTCCTCTAACTGGAAGCCCTGCGCCTCTACTTTTATCTCTTCTAGAGTTTTGCTTGTAATCTCTTCTTTCTCCTTGTGCAGCTTTGCTACATCTTCTAATTTTCTTTGATTAGTGTCAACAGTTGTAAGAACTTGCCTGCTCTTGCTCTTATCTCTATATATTGTTATGCCCTTGCAACCGAGCTTGTATGCAAGCATATAAGCCTCTTCTACATCCTGCGGTGTTGCGTAGCTTGGCATGTTTATTGTCTTTGATACGGCGTTATCAACATATTTCTGGAACGCAGCTTGCATTTTCACATGCCACTCAGGCGAGACATCAAAAGCTGTTACAAATAGCCTTCTAATCTCCTTAGGTATTTCTTCTACGTCTTGTATAGAGGTTCTCCCAGCAAGCTTCTTCATGAGGGCATCGCTATAGAAACCATATTTTAATGCAAACTCCTCGAACACGTTGTTTACCTCTATAAGGTCTGTACCTATGCTTGAGCTAACGTTTCTTTTGTATACTACAGCGAAGAGCGGCTCTATGCTTGGTGATGCGCCACCAGCTATTATGCTTATAGTACCTGTAGGGGCTATGGTTGTTACTGTAGAGTTTCTTAGAGGCTTGTAGCCGAATTTATACCATATACTGTTTTCCCACTCAGGGAATGGACCTCTTACCTTAGCAAGCTCAGCGCTCTCCTCCCTAGCTTCGTCTCTTATGAACTTCATAACCTTTTCAGCGAGATATAGTGCTTCGTTTGAATCATATGGTATACCGAGCTTTATGAGCATGTCAGCCCAACCCATAACGCCAAGACCAACACGCCTTATTGCTCTAGTTACCTGTTCTATCTGTGGCAGAGGAAAGTTGTTTGCATCAATCACATCATCTAGGAACCTTATCGCAAGTCTTGTTGTATATCTCAACTTATCCCAGTCGATCTCGTACTTTCCGTTTTTCTCTTTCAGCATGCGTGATAGGTTTATTGAACCAAGATTGCACGAATCAAAAGGATAAAGTGGCTGTTCTCCGCACGGATTGGTAGATTCTATAGGACCATACTTCGGAACCGGATTTGAGTATGTTGAATTCATCCTATCTATAAATATAACTCCCGGATCCCCTGTTCTCCATGCCATTGTAGTCATTAGATTCCAAACCACTCTTGCACTTAGCTTTCCAACTTCTTTGTTGTTCCTTGGATTTATTAGGCTATATTCCTCACCACGCTGCAATGCATCCATAAATGCATCTGTAACAGCAACGCTTATATTGAAGTTTTCTAAAACACCTTCTTTTTCCTTAGCTACTATAAAATTGAGTATGTCTGGGTGGTCAACTCTAAGTACACCCATGTTTGCGCCCCTTCTTTTGCCACCCTGCTTTATTTGCTCTGTTGCTGCATCGAAGACCTTCATGAAAGATATCGGACCAGAGGCAACACCGCCTGTGCTTCTTACTATATCGCCACTAGGCCTGAGCCTCGAAAAAGAAAAGCCTGTACCACCACCAGATTGGTGGACAAGCGCAGCCCACTTGACGGCATCAAATATCTCTGCTATTGAATCCCCAACAGGCAATACGAAACATGCACTTAGCTGGCCAAGCCTAGTACCTGCATTCATCAATGTAGGGCTGTTCGGCATAAATTCAAATCTAGTCATAACATTGTAGTACTCGTTTGCAAGCTTTGCTATCTCTTCCTCGCTCACACCGTATCTAGATTCTACGCCAGCTATGGTGTTGGCAACCCTTGTGAAGAGCTGCTTTGGTGTCTCTATAATCTTGCCTTCTTCATTTTTTAGCAGATACCTAGCAGCAAGCACAACGAGAGAATTCAAAGGAAGCTTAAGATCATCGACTACACCAAGTGAAGCTTTATAAGCCCTTATCTCTGCATGCTTGTTTCTATATATAATGTATGCCTTAGCTGTCTTCTGGTCGACGCTCATGAGCACCTGCTCTACAATGTCTTGTATCTCCTCCACATGCACCTTCTCTTTTCCAAGCTCCACAAGCTTCTGCACAACAAGATTTGCATACTCGCTTGCCTTACTCATTAACTCCTCATCGCTCATGCTGCCATCGTATACTTCCCTCATAGCCTTGCTTATTGCTATTGCTATCTTCTGCTTGTCGAAAGGAACAACAGATCCATCCCTCTTAACAACTTCTTTCACCTCCATAAAAACACCTAAGCATTCCTCTTATTCTTAAGCATCATCGCAATCTTTCTAAACTGGTCTGGCGAGTCAAAATTGTTGTATACACTTGCAAACCTAATGTAAGCTACCGGATCAAGTTTGTAAAGTTCACTCATCACCATCTCACCTATCTTTCTGCTTGTTACCTCCTTCTTGTTTTGCGATATAAGCTTTCTCTCTATCTTCTCAGCGATCTCTTCCATTCTCTCTCTGCTTATAGGCCTCTTTTCGCACGCCTTCATAATGCCATTAAGCACCTTGTTTCTATCAAATGGCTCCCTGTTGCCATTTTTCTTTATCACTGTTATCTGCATTGTATAAACGCGCTCATAGGTTGTAAACCTTCTTTTGCATGCATCGCAAACCCTTCTGCGCCTTATGCTGTTATCTGATGCAACAAACCTTGAATCTATCACATGTGTTTTATTTGAACCGCAGTAAGGGCAGTGCATACCATCACAACATATAGTATTTTAATCATACTAAAAATACAATATTTAGTATATTTATTTAAATATCAATGCTTTCAAAAAGGAAAATGAGGTTAACTTTTTGTAGCATATTTATTTAAATATTAATCGCTTTCAAAAGGAAAACGAGATTATTTTTTGTAGCAGACTTTACAAATGTTGAAAAAGGTAAAAAGATTATTTTAAGAACTCAAAAATCTTCAGCTGCCTTATAAGCTTTAATGTCTTCCACTCAGATCTCACATGCTTTAACAGCCTTTCATTATCAAGATTCCTTCTTATCATATCTATCGTTGTTTTGTCAGACGGGTAACCAGAACCAAGATCAAAGCCAAGACTCTCTTCAAGTTCTTCTATTGCTCGATCCCTTGTTACCTTAGCTATTATACTGGCTGCAGACACAACAGGATATTTTACGTCAGCCTTATGCTCTGCTATTATCTTAGCCACAGCCGTAGCCGCACTGCCACTGCCATTCTTGCCTTTTCGCCTTACCCCATTAACCTTCAAAGGTTTTTTAGAGATAAGGCTAACCCTTATACCAAACTTCTCTGGAATAACATCAGGCGAATCTAGATATATCTTTTTGGGATTGGCCTCGCTTTCATCGATAAGCCTTGCAAAGTGAATAGCTTCTAGTTCATTTAGTGAGATGTTGCTCCGCATAGCATTATTTATCTCTTCAGGCGTTATTGCATAGGTTCTTACATCTTCTGCAAGAGAATAAATATCGTCAAACAAAAATTCTCGCTTCTTCCTGCTCAGCATCTTTGAGTCCCTTACTCCTATCTCAGAAAGCTTCTTCACCTTGCCCTCATTTATACTAACAAGACTAACTACTAAAGGCCCTAAAACAGCTCCGCGGCCAGCCTCATCGCCGCCAGCTATTATAATAAAAACCACCGTCAGAGAGATTTTCTGTCTACAACTATAAAGTCATTTACAGCAAGCACAGAATTGTAGTTTATCTTTAGCTTGCCATCCTTTACATCGAGCTTGTTTACGAACTCGCTATCAGCATTAGCATCTATTATCATTGCTGTAAGCTTTCCTGTAACTTCATTGACCTCTGCATCAAGGAACTTTCCTAGGTCAAAGCCATCGTTTGTTATAACCTCTTTTCCAACTAGCTCCTCTGCGGCTATATATTTTACCATACAAACACACCCTCTTTGTATTTAAATTATTTTAATAGTTAAGATTTTATATATTTATGTTTTTATCGAGAAAATGAGAACAAAAGAAAAAGGTGAATTTATGAAGGATTTTGGAAGTTTATTCTTCAAGGAAAAACAAGTAAAGGCGTTTCTACTCATGGCAAGCACAAATAACCAGCAAGAGTGGAATATCTCCAATTTAGCCAAAAGCTCAGGAATGACTTATGTGCATTTAAGCAGATTTATAAACGAGTGCGAGAAAACAGGATTGGTAGAGAGCACAAGGCATGGTAGGATAAAGGGGATAAAGCTAACATCAAAAGGTATTGAAGTGGCTAACCATCTATCAAGTATATCAAACTCATTAGGCAAAGAGAAAGCGGAGCATGCAGAAGCAGAAAAAGAAGCCGAACCTAAACAACCTCAACAATAGATCTCTTCTTCATTGCATTAAGCACATGGCCATAATCTCTGTAGTGCGCAAATGCTGTAAGAACAAGAGTGTACTCACCTTTTTCTGTGCCTGAATTACTGTATATATCTGCCCTTACTTCTTTTTCTTCGTTTGGTGCAAGCTCACCTATTCTTATTTCTTTAGTATTTGCAAGGCCCATCTCATCGAAACTTATTCCTTTTGGAAGCTCGATAACAATAGAGCTCAAAAGGGGCTCGTTTGTCATATTTTTTACCCTTATAAGCATCATAACGCTGCTCTTTCTGTTCGCATAGAGCTTATAAGGCACAAGCTCTGTCATAATCCTATATGGCGCTTGCTTTGATAAATCTGCAGATACGTCTTTCTTCCCAAAAAGGCTAAATAGTTTCATAGGGCCACCTCGAATATAAATAGACAACAAAATTATTTAATTTTTACTAAGAAAGAGAATGATAATAAAAATAAAAATAAGATAAAAGAAAAATCAGCTTGCTGTTGTGTTGGCAGAAGCGTATGCTCCTTCTGTGCCGATTACTGAAACCCTGTAATGATCACCTGGTATTACAGCTATTGTTATGTGACCGTTTGCAAAGCTTATCTTGCCATCAAATGTTAGTGTAGCGCTTCCGTGTGCAGGTATTGTGTAGCTGTTGTTAAACTCCTGATAGAGTTCTGCAATATCTTCGCTTTCGTTTGCATTAATAGAAGCTATGCCGTTTGGTGCGTACCTGATAAATGGCAGTACAAGTGTACCGTTCTGCGTAGCGACGAAATTAAGTACTCTAAAGTGCTCAGCGTCTATAGAAACCCTTATTTGACCTATATCATTGGCTATTCCTATGTTGCCTAGTATTGAGTTGAATGCAGGGCTTTTGTTTTCGATCATATTTTCAAGCTCTTTTTCCGATATATTAAAGTTGTGTATACTCTTCATTATTTTTGATATGTTTTCTGGCGAAAGCCTTGTTGAGGAATTTAATGATATGTTAAACTCGCTTCTAAGCCTCGCTATCTCGCTCTGATTAATACCTAGTATTTTTGAAGCGTTTCCTAGAGTCATGTTAGTGAATGCGCCCAAATTAAAATTGCCGTTTCCTATATTAAAGTTGCTATATCCTGGCATTTCCATGCCTGTATTTAATGTATCGTTTGAAAATCTTCTTACATCTATCTGCCTGTCCTCTATTTTTATATTTGCAAAGCTTGTGTTTATTGATATGCTCTCATTTCCAAAGAGCAGTACATGCCTTATCCTTACGCTTGTATTTGCATTGTTTACCACACTTACCTTAAACAATGTTATATTATTGCTCTCTGAAAGAGAGATGCTAGAGATGGTTATATTTGGCTTTATAGATTCAAGCTCATGCTTCTCTGTGTAGTTTATTGCGACTTTTGCTCCAACTGTAGTTGAGGCGCTTCCAGGCACTACCACTGCCCTAAGAGAAGGCACAAGCACAAAGATAACAGAATTGTTTGTATATATTGAAGCCACAACAGGTGTTATATCTATTAAGGCGCTCGCTGTGCCGTTTACTTTCTGAGTGTTTGAGACGTGTACTATAATTTGCTTGCTTGGAACGGTAACATTGTATGTATTATTGTCGATTGTTATTGTGGCGCTAGTTATATTGAACTTAACCATATCAACTGTAGAATTCTTTGGTATATTTACACTTCCTATAATCTGGCTTATATTGACTAGCGATAGTAAGTTAACAGACCCGGTGTTAGTTGAGCTAACCCATTCACTAGTGCCATTAGCTAGCAACACATGTGCACTCAGTGAAGAGTAACTTATAACTAAGGCCTGGGTATTGTTTGGAACCTGTGGTGGGTCAATAAGCTGAAATGTTAGCAAGCTCGTAGCCACAGGCGCAGACAAAGGTAAAGTTGTGGTTATTGATGTTGTCGAAGGCTTGCCCATTAAAAGCGCTATCCCGATTACTAAGATAACTATTATTATACCGGCAACTATCTCTGCCTTATTCATAGAATCACTATTTATTATAGTAATTGACAATAATAAAAAACCTTCTCATTTTTTAAGTTTTTAAATAAAGTTTGGCTTGTGATATTTTGAAAGGACAAAAAAGAACAGCTATAGGAATATTAGCTGCCTTAATAATATTATTAACCCTTAGCCTTACGTTCCAGCAAAAGGCAACGACAAATCAGCTCTCGCTACTGAAGAGCTGCAACCTCACAATAATAGCAAGCAACAACACATATAATACCACAATATATGAAGCGATAACTCAGGCAGAGCAGGAGCAAGGCTATATGAACGTATCGATTATTGGAAAAAATGTAGAATGTAAAAGTAATTGTGGCATGCTCTTTCCATTCAATGCATCGCAGGAGTCATGCTTTTGGATGAAGAATACAGAGTTTCCGATAAAGCAGATTTGGCTTAACAACAGTGGCGGTGAAGCTAAAGTTGTATATATAGAAAACGCTAGCCCGTATAGCACTAATATTGTGTGTGCATATGGCAATGCTGTGTTGGAGCTTCCAATGAATTATACAATAGGCAACCTCAATGTTTCAAAGATAGGGTATAATGATTTATTTTATTTCAAGAACTGCTGAAAAATAAAAATTAACATTTGTATAACCCAGTAATAAGGTATTTATATTTTTGCCTTCATTCTTTTAAGGTCCTACGTGATTTTTATGGATTACTATGAAGAAGCAATAAAGCTTGCAAGAACATATAGGGGCAAGATAAGCATAAAGCCTAAAATGAAGATTAAAAAGCAGAGAGACTTCTCGCTATTATATACGCCAGGAGTAGCCGCCGTTTCAAAAGCGATAAAAGAAAAAGGAGAGAGGTTTCTTACATACAAATGGAATAGCATTGCGATAGTAACTGATGGCACGCGTGTTCTTGGCTTAGGCAATATAGGTCCAGATGCGGCAATGCCTGTAATGGAAGGTAAGGCCCTTCTCTTCAAGCACCTTGGAGGTGTTGATGCCATACCCATAACGCTAAGCGTAACAGATAAAGACAAGATAGTTGAAGCGGTCAAAGCGATTGCGCCATCCTTTAGCGGTATAAATCTAGAGGATATAGAATCACCTAAAGCCTTTGAGATACTTGAGATTTTGCAGAAAGAGTTAAACATACCTGTATGGCATGACGACAACCAAGGCACAGCAGCTGCTGCGCTTGCTGCACTTATCAATGCACTAAAATTTGTTGGCAAAAAGCCAGAGGAAGTAAAGATAGCTTTTATAGGTGCGGGTACAGCCAACATATCAACATATAGGCTGTTTAAAACATATGGTGTAAAGCCAGGCAATACCATATTTGTAGATACAAAAGGTGTTCTTTTTAGAGGTAGAGCTGATGAGAACGAGCTTAGTAAGAGCAACCCATACAAATATAGTGTAATGCAAGAGACAAATAGTGAAAATATATCGACAATAGAAGATGCGGTAAAAGGGGCTGACGTAATAATAGGTGCATCATCGCCCGGTGCAATAAAGAAAGAATACATAAAGAGTATGAATAGCAAGCCCATTGTATTCGCACTTGCAAATCCGGAACCAGAGATAACAAGAAAGGAAGCACTTAAGGCTGGTGCAGCTATATATTGTAGTGGTAGAAGCGATATGCCAAATCAGGTGAACAATTCTTTAATATTTCCAGGACTGTTTAGGGGCGTTTTAGACGTCCAGGCAAGTAAGATTACGGATTCACTTGCTATAGCTGCGGCAACTGAGCTTGCAAAATATGCAGAGCAAAAAGGTCTAGACAAAGATTATATAATACCAAAAATGAGCGAGGAAGAAGTATACTTTAGGATAGCCGCTGCTGTTGGCGTTGAAGCGCAGAGATCCGGCATTGCATCTACAAACAAAAGCTACGATGAGCTATACGAAGAAGCGAAGGAGATGATTCTTAAAGAAAGAAAGTAATTAGTAAACATCGCCGTTCTCTTCCTTCTTTTTATCTTCGTAAGGCGCAACAACTCTTCTGTAAAACTCCTGCTTTATGCACTCAAGCACACCGATGGCCCTGTTATAATTGAAATACCTGGGCTTGTAAAGGCTTGCTAGAACTCTGGTAAAAGCATAGTTTATCTGACCATCAACCTCTTCTGTGCCCTTCGTTTTGAGAAAGTCGATCAAAGGCTGCAACAGCTTATCAAGCTCCTGTCTCTCTTCTTTCTTTATATAAGGCATAAGACCACCCGATTAAATTCTAAATAGGAGATGCAATGCCATCATATTAGCTTTCATCTCTGCCTGCTTCAGTTCTTGGAGTGAAATTTGACTCTGTATTTGTTCTTTTTTAGAGCTTGCGTGAGATAGCAGATGAAACCGGTAAAATATCGTCAAAAGTGAGGCCCCCATATTTTGACAATACAATTTAGATTTAACTCTGGTTCTTAAAAACCTTTCTCAAAATTTATCTTTTGCTTTAAAACTTGCTGGCCCTGTAGCTCAATACAAGCCCATAATGGTTTGGGCTTGGCTGAAATTCCTTCTCAAGCTTAAAATCCTTGAATATGCTTATATAGTCTTCTTTGCTTAGCCTTATGCTAAGTGGTGGTCCAAAAGGTGTTTCTTTTTTCTCCCAATCTATTATTACTACTTTGCCGCTATCATTTAGAATGCGCTTTATTTCATTATATACCTCATCTTTTTGCATATCGTGAAAAGAGTTTGCAAGCAGTATTGCATCAACACTTTTAGAAGGGATTGAAGTATGTGCAGCATCTTCTACAAGAAATATTACATTACTCCCATTCACAGCTTTCTTTGCTTCTTCTATTGCTTCGGCGCTTGAATCAACGCAGTAGAGCTGTTCAGCAAGCTTCTGTAAGTATTTGCAGTAGAAGCCAGCACCACAGCCAAGTTCTGCTACCACTTTTGCACCTTCCATTATTGGTTGCAGGTATATCTCGGGCTTCTCCATAGCTTCGCGCATAGAATTACTCATTCTATGAAACCCATGGCCATGCATATGGCCAAAATGCTTGCTTGCCTTAGCTACATTATTTTTATCTTCCATATAATCACAAAAATTTCAGGACAACTTTTGTGTCGCTGATTATGTTGCTTATTTTTGCATATTCATTTGGGCTATGCGCAGTCTCATCTATTGTCATCCATACTATTGAAGGCATGCCGATTTTCCTAAAATATTTCGCAACTGTGCCTCCCCCTATACCTAAAAGCTTAGGTTCAACATTTTTTACAGCCTTTACCGCATCTGAAAATTCTTTAACAAATGCACCGCTTGTTGGTTTAGGTGCATCTTCACGGGAAACAATGCTTATGTTTATTTTACAGCCATGCGCTTTTGAAAAAATAGCTGCAGTCTTTCTAATAAGAGAAAGTACAGTATCTACTCTATACCTCGGCAGTATTCTGCAATCAAAGTACTGCACATCGGTACCTGGTATTGTATTGATATTAGGCACATTCTGCTCTTTCTTTGTAGGCTCGAATGTTGAAACTGGAGGCTCGAAGAGCATATCCTTGCTATTGAATCTTTTATGGAGTATATCATAGAGCTCTGAATAAAAGAGCATGCCAAGCCTATTTGCATTGAGTCCTTTTTCAGGCGTAGAACCATGGCTTTGCTTGCCTATAACCTCGAACCTAAGCCAGAGTATATGCTTCTCTGCTATTTCTATCATAGAACCGTCACTATTGCCACCGTCAGGCACCAATGCAAAATCTTTCTTTGAAAATATTTTTTTATTTATAAGGTACTGCGCACCGTATACACTTCCTACTTCTTCATCAGCCACAAATGCAAGGCCAAGCCTAAAACGTGGCTCTACATTTGCTTCAACAATATGCTTTGCTACACCTAATGCGAGCATTATACCCTGCCCATTGTCCTCTGTACCCCTACCATAAACATAATCTCCTTTTATTACAGCCTCAAACGGCTTTGTCTTCCATAATGAAATATCGCCCTCAGGCACAACATCTGTATGAGCAACTATCCAAAATGCCTTTTTATTGCTTGGGCCATACATTGCCACAAGATTTGGCCTTATAGCACCATGCGAATCTTTGACATTATACCATTTTGCCTTAATGCCCATCTCAGATAGCACACCTTCTATATACTTTGCCTTTTCATATTCACCCACGCCACCCGACTCTGGCGATATGGCCTTTATTGGTATCATTTCCTTATATGTCTTTTTTATAAACTCTACATAATCGTCGTCTAATTTCAAATCCATTTCAATCTCATTTAATATTCTGAATCAGATTTTTATTTTTATTGCATTATTTTAGTAGAGATCATAAAAAGGTGTATAATTATATATACGAGACCCGCGCAATGATTTAATCCAAAAAGAGGGTTTTTAAAATTCGATATGCTAAGTTTATGCGAGAATATGCTCAGGAATACACATTCTTATAATATAAGTTCTGTGGAAAATGCCGAGGATATAGGCTTTAAGATATCAAACATGGATTTGCATGTTGATCCATTTGATGATTTCTATAATTATGCATGTGGCACATGGCTAAAGCGAAGAAAAATACCAAAGGATTTACCTCGCATAAACTCATTTTACGAACTCAAGAATATTACTTATAAAAAATTGAAATTAATACTTCTTTCTTGTATAAATGAGCCGTCAAAGTTCAAGAACGGAAAGCTTTTGGCTGATTTTTATCAATCGTATATTGATATAAGGACAAGAGAGCGCCTGAAGTTCGGCCCTATTAAGTACATAATTGAAAGAATAGATGCATTGAGAAGTAAGGATGAACTACCTAAGCTTATTGCCTTCCTTATGCTGAACGCTGTAAATACATTTATAAGCTTTGATCCAAGCCCCGATGAAAAAAATAGTAGCATATATGCACTTCATATCTACCAAAGTGGGCTTAGCCTTCCTGAAAAGAGTTATTACATAGAGGATCTGTTTAAGAAAGTAAGATCAGATTTCAGGAAAAACATAATCAAAATGTTCAGGCTTTATGGCGTTAGCATCGCTGAAGCGCAAAGGGCTGCTGATGCGGTAATAAAAATAGAGACAAAAATTGCGAAGATTAGCAGAAGCGAAGAGGAGCTACGCGACGTATTAAAGAATTATAACAAGATGAGCATTAATGAGTTTAGAAGAAGGTTTGCGTATCTAAATTTGGATGAATTACTAAATGGAATTGTAACTAAACTTCCCAATTACTTAATAGTTGGCCAGCCAGAGTTTCTTAGTGGCTTGGAAAAAATTATAGAAGAAGAAAATATAGATGACATAAAGTTTTATTTGAAGTGGCATGTACTAAAATCAAAAGCAAATTTGCTTCATAAGAGGGCTGTGAAAACACTATTCCTCTTTTTTGGTAAACAACTTACAGGGCAGAAGAAGATGAAGCCGATGTGGCGTAGGGCAACTAACTTTATAATTGATACAATAGGGGATGCACTTTCTGAACTTTATATTAAAGAGTATTTTGATAAATCAACCGAAGCAAAAGCAGTAAAGCTTGTAAACAACATAAGAAAGGCGTTTAGAAAAAGGCTGAGCAATGTAGCTTGGATGAGTCCATCTACAAAGAAAAAAGCTTTAGAAAAATTCGATGCAATGCGTGTAGAGATAGGTTACCCCGCAAAGTTCAGAGATTATTCAAGCATAAAGTCAAGCAAGAATGATCTAGTTGGTAATTATATAAAAGCTTATCAGTTTGAGCTAAAAAGGGTTATGAGCAGGATAGGTAAGAAAGTTGATAAGAAGGAGTGGGATATGGAAGCATTTACTATAAATGCATATTATGATTTATCAATGAATAAGATTGTTTTGCCTGCCGGAATTTTTCAGCCACCATTCTTCGACCCTAATTTGGATGATGCCATAAACTATGGTGGAATAGGCGGTGTAATAGGTCACGAGCTTACGCACGGCTTTGATGATCAAGGGAGCAAATACGATAAATATGGTAATGCAAAGGAATGGTGGACAACTAAGGATAGGGAAAAATTTAATGAAAAAGCGAAAGAGGTAGAAAAATTATATAGCTCTTTGGAAGTGCTTCCAGGTATACACGTAAATGGCAAACTTACCTTAGGTGAAAATATAGCAGATTTAGGGGGTATACATATTGCTTATGATGCACTGCATTATGCATTAAATGGCAAAAACCCAATAATAGATGGATTTACAGAAGAGCAACGTTTCTTTATCGCATGGGCACAAATTTGGAAGGAGAAATCAACAAACAAACTAAAAAAACTGCTTGCCAAAGTAGATCCACATCCGCCAGGAAGATTTAGGGGGTTAATACCAGTAGTGACACATGGTGATTTTGAGCGTGTTTTCAAAGAGAAAAGTAAACTTAATGCACCAAAGTTTAGATACAGCGATGTTAATCTGTGGTAGATTATATTAATTTAAACTCCAGCTTTTGAGAAAAAGGTTTGAACTCCTATCGCTAAAGCCCTGAGAGGGGATTGAACCCTCGACCTCCTGTTTTCCCGTTTCTTGATTAAACTTCTTCTTAAGAAGTTTACAAGACAGGCGCTCTACCACTGAGCTACCAGGGCGTCATTCTGATTATATTCTGATTAAGATCGTTTTAATTATTTAAATATTTTGCTTAATAAAAAGGCCGCTCAAAGAAGAGTAAATAAAAGATACCCTATAGTTGCCACTAAAAAACCAAATTTCTGCCTTACTGTTATCTTTTCGTGGTAAGCGATAAGGCCTATAAGCCAAATTATTATGGGCTCTGAAGAAAGAATAGCACTGCCAAGCACAACTTTGTTACTAAATGAGACAAAGGCAAATGAGATATTGCCAAAGCCATCAAATAGTCCTGCAAGAATGAGAATGAGCATTATTGAAATTTCGGGCTTTGAAAGATTTATTTTATAGTAATTTTTAGGCGGTTTTGCTTTGTAGTAGAGATAAGCAAAAAGTGCACCGAACATCCTTGCGAAAAGAAGGGGCAATACAAAGTTCTTGTAATACAAAAACGCAAGTATTATTATGGCCCAGTATATTGCCCACATCACATTGCCCATAAGTGCTGGAACTAGCTGTTTATCGAGTTTAAACTTCTTGCTAAGCATGATAAACGAAATTCCTACGAATACTAGTATTATACTTGCAACCTTTTCGATACTTATATACTCTCCAAGAACAAAAATGCCCAAAAGTATGAGAATGATTGGCTGAATTTCAAGTAATATATATGAGTTTGATACACCGCGAGATGGCACAGACTTATATATAAATATATAACCTAAAAAGAGCACAAGGCCACCAGAAAACCCGATGAAAAGCAAAAAGAGTATATTGCCTAAATAAGGAAAAGCTATAGCTAAAAGCAACATAGGTATAATACCAATCGTAAGTAGTATTAATGATGACAGCTCTTTACCAAATCTATTTATGTATAACTTTGATACTGCATCTACAAATGACCAGGATAAAACTGCCAATAAGGATGCAATTATTATATATGTCATAGGTTATTACTTTCCACACTCAGATATATATCTCTTTATATTAGGCTAATTTCTCATAGTCAAACATTCCACATACGCCAAAACTCTGCCTTAAGCTTCTTTATGTAATTTGGATCATTGCTTATCTCTAGGTGCTCTATATTCTTGTGCATACCCCTATATGTTAGATTTGCAGATCCTGTTATTGCTTCAGCATCGCCAACATAAAATTTTGCGTGGATAAATTCTTTTGGAACCTTTAGCTTTATGTTCTTTGGCTTCCTAGTAGATAAGCGCACAATAAACAGTGCAAAGAAAAGAGAGCCAATAATAAGAATAGGTATGTAGCTTAAGCCTGCTAGCCACAGTAGATAATATAATGAGAACATTATAACTGAAAGTAAGAAGGTAAGAGATGGAAAGCTACCTTTTGTGAGCATCTTTTTAGCCTTTTCTTCAGGCGATGATGATATTATGTATATCTTCTTGTTGCGGGCATGCTTCAAGAGGAACCTAGCATAATATTCATCTATATATGGCGATACAATAAACAAGTTCTTGCTTCTTCTGATTAGCTTCTCGATATGCTTGTACTGTTCCTGCTCCATACTTAAAAATATGACTAAAAGAAATAAAAAGATGCAAAATTTAAAGCTTAATAATAGTTGCGCATCTTTATATTCACATACACAGATACGATTACAATTTTATAAAGATCAAGATCTATCGCGGCCCGGATCTAAAAAAGCGAAAGGACAAGTTCCTTGTATCTGTTTATCATCTTCTCTTCACTAAACTCATTTGCTATTTTTTGTGATGTTTTCTTTGCATCATCATATATTTTTCTATCCGAGTGCATTTCATTAATCTTATTTGCTAAATCATCTGCGCTACCCGGATCAAAGCTTTGAACCTTTATCTTCAATTTTTCAAAATCTTTTGGATAAGCTTTCTTTGATAACAGTATAGGAAGAGAATGAGAAGCAGCTTCGAGCATTGTTATGCTAAACCCTTCCCAGAACGAAGGTAGTACAAAAACGTGAGAGAGCCAATAAGCACTATTGAGCATTGAATCATCTAAACCTCCGGTGAACAAGATCCTTTTATCACCTTTTGCGAGCTCAATATAATCACTTAGAGAAGGACCTTCGCCAACAAGCAAAAGGAGCATGCTCTCACATTGAATTTTCTTAAAAGCCTTTATAAGAGTACTTACGTTCTTCTGCCTCTCAAACATGCGCCCAACATACAAAACAATAAATTTATCATCTAAGCTATATCTCTCCTTGAACCTCTTTATTACTTTTTCATCTCTCTTTGGCTTTGCTATACCGTTTGGTATATATGCTACTTTTTGTGTGTATTTTTTAATCCACTCTTCCTGCTCAGCATTAAGTGCAACATTTGCATCAAAGAAATTGAAGAACTTTCTCTTCATATTATTAATGCTCAAACCAAGCATACCAGTACCAAGAGTAAAAGGTAGGGAGTTCTTAGATAGCAAGTTTTTGAAAACGTCGCCAGAGAGATTTACATGATCTATGTAAATCGACTTGAATTCAAGCCAGTGCTTTGCTAGTCTTAATATAGGAAAGTCTGCGAGTGAATTTGAGATAACAACATCAGGCTTGATTTCATCAAATATATTTTTTAGCTCGGCCTTGCTTATACCTATGTTAATTAGCCTACCAGCTAGAAAATAGTAGCCTACTCGCAAAATCCAATTCTCTGCTAGTCCTGTTCTCATCTTACTATGGAGCTTTATGCTGCTTCTTTCTATTATGTGGCAGTTTTTATTGCACTTAAGATATGGTGTTTCATAGCCAAGATAAAAAGTCTCGAAATAATCTGATAGCTTGCTGTGTAGCTGCGCTGCAACTCTAGCTTCACCACCGAATCTATTCATCTTTGAGCCCATGTCCAAGATTAGGACTCTTTCTTTCATCTATAACCCTATTCTCTATTATTCTATTCTGCCCTGTTCCTTTGTATATATGATAAGGTCTGCAGGCTTCTTAGGCATAGGGTTTGCCCTTAGCCCATATAGAGCCTTTATTCCTTTCTGTAGAGCAAGCTCTACAAGCCTTTGCGTTATTATACCGTTTAGAACAACACCGTAAATGCCATTTGTCTGCTGTATTGTAGGTATTAACTCACGTATTGGTATATCCTTGCCGTATATTACTTCACCCGCACTATTGTAAAGCCTTGCGTTGAGTGTATTTGAAAGTTCATCTAGGGCTTTTGCAAGCTGTGACAAAACAACTGCCTTCAGCACAGGCTCCTTTGGATTCTGCGCTGATGATGAACCTGAGCTTTGAAGATCATGAGTGCTCTCATCTTGCTGAAAATCCATTTGATCTATCAATGCTGGTTCTTCATTGCTAACTTCTTTTAGCATAGGTTCTTCACTAGATTCACTTGTTTTCTCAGCAGGCTCCCTAACTTGCTCCTGCTCCTCTTCAGGCAATTGCTCTTGCTCCTTTGCTAAGCCGTTCCTGGCTTGCTGATTTTGCATAGCCTGCTGCTTCCCCTTGCTAATACCAAGATACTGACTTAATGGAATCTTTGTACGCAGCGCCTTTATTATCTCTTTTCTTGTAAGCTCTTCTACCTCTTTGCCATCGGGGGCCTTTGCAATATAGTCTACTTCTGCCACTTTTATGACAGACCTTATAATCATGTCTCCTCCTCTGTCACCATCTACAAAGAGCGTTACATCTTTTTCATTGCACAAATTGATTATACTTTTAGGTATGTTGCTTGTTGCTCCTCCAAGTGCTATTACATTTGTTATATCATTCCTAAGCAAGTTAAGTACATCTGCTCTCCCTTCTACTATTATTATCTCATTGCTCTTTGCAACATCAGGTCCTGCTGGAAGGTTCTCAGGCCCATAGCTTACAATCTCGCTTGCCTTTACCTCACTCTGGACAAGCTCAGCAAGCTCCTTACTATCTGGCAACTCGGTCGTTAGAAGCTGCTTTACTAGTTCTTTTGCCCTTTCGAGAAGCTTTCTCCTCTTCTCAGCCCTTGTGTCCTCTACCTTTGTTATCTTGAATTGTGCTTCATAAGGGCCTACTCTGTCTACAGATTCGATAGCTGCAGCAAGTATGCATGTCTCCACCCTGTCTAGAGAAGCTGGCAAGTAAATTTTGCCATAAGTTTTGCTTCCTGACTGTGAAAGGTCTATTTCTATTCTTCCAATCTTTCCGTTCTTCTGTAATTCTCTAAGGTCTAGATCATCACCGAGCAAGCCTTCTGTCTGACCAAAAACTGCTCCTATAATGTCTGGTTTATCAACAAGACCTTCTATGCTAAAAGTACCTTCAATCATATATTTTACAATATCCAGATATGTTTTTGCCATAAAAATCACCTCATTAAGTTAAAAAATTCGTCTATGCTGAACATCTCCATTATTGGTCTTATTATACCTTCTATACAGTTGGTCCCGAGAATTTTAAGAAGCCTTGTGCCTGTATTTTCATCGATTGTTGAATGAGGATATTTTACCCTTATAAGTGCAATAGCTTGCTCTTTTTTATCTATTCCTGATCTGTCGTTGTCTGTTGCAATTATAATCTTTTTGCCATCTATATCAAGATGGTTATATCTAAGCATATCTATTGTTACTGCTTTTATTGCTTTATCTGATATAAGCCCATTGTCGCTAAGATACTCGATCATACTATCGAGTGCTTCTATGTCGTGCTTTCCTTCTACTATTACTACTGTATTCTCATCCTGCATTCTCTTTATTATTTCTATAATACTTTCGCTTCTCTGTTTGCTCTTTGCCAATTCAACCACTGTATAGAATTAGCTGCAGTTATTATGCCTGCTTACCTTTGGCCTTAGCATTACGCTGTGGCACAAATATGGTTAAGCATGAATAAAGCATAAATTCACTGCAACTAATTTATGATAATATATCAAAGCAAAACTTAATATATATTTCCTATAATCAATAGATTGATGAACAGATACGTTAAAGGCGCCAGGGGAGAAAGAGAACTCTTAGCAAAGTTTGCTGAGCTTGGTTACTCTGTTATGAGAAGCGCAGGTAGCGGTGTAAACTCGATAAGCCCAGATATTATAGCAATTAAGTCAGGAAAAGGCTTTGCATTTGAATGCAAGGCTTGGGAAACAAGCGTTGCGATAGAGCAAGAAAAGTACAACGTTCTTAAAAACTGGGAAAATAATACAGGACTAAAAACATTTATAGCCTGGCGCATGAACGGCAAAGGCTGGTTTTTCATACCGATAGACAAGCTAAGACAGACGGAAAAGAGCTATAGGATAAGCAAGAAAGAAGCTTTCGAGCATGGAATGAGCATGGAGCAGATCCTTTCTCTTTAAAAGTGAATACCACTATTCACACCATTAGCAAATAATTTAAAAAGCTTGTTTAATAATATGCTAATGCTTTTCTCAGTGGGGTGACATTTGTGGGAGGTAGGGGGTTTAGTCTATACGATATTGAGCAATTTATAAGAGAGGCGGGCGCAGAGAAGGTAACAGAAGACGCTGTTCTTGATCTTGAAAAGGAGCTCGAGCGATTAACAGAAAAGATAGCCAACAAGGCACTCAAATATGCGAGGCATGCTGGCAGGAAAAGGCTCATAAAGAGTTCTGATATTTTGCTGCTCAAGAAGGAGTAGCTGCTTCTTTTGCTTTCTTTTTTATCTTTTATTAATTACACCAAAACCCACAAACTCTGAATTAAATCTATATAGCTATGTGCAATGCATATCTTGCATAAAAGCCAAGGAGTATTGTTACCGATGCAGCACCGAGTGATAATATAATTGATTCTATAACTCTTTTAGCCACACTCTGATCGCTAAGTATCGCTATCATAGAAGAGGCTATTGCAAGAACAAGTATTGTGGATAATATTGAAAAAACTATGCCGTATGCTCCACTTACTCCTAATGCAAATGGCAAGATCGGGAAAAATGCACCAAGCAGATATGCTATACCAGTCCACAGCGCAGATAAATGAGGGCTTCTCTTTACTTTTGTATTACCAATATCCCTTTCGTATTTAGTTGATAGATAGGCGCCACTTGACATTGAAAGAGCGCCTGAAATTGCGACAAGTAATCCAGCAATTAACACTAATGTTGGCGAACGTAAAGCTGCGCTAAACCCGACAGTAGCCGCCAAAACCTCAACAAGTCCATCATTCATTCCAAACACAACATCACGTATATTGGTGAGAACATCGTTCATAGATAAAAGCATGTTGCCCAATGCATCTTCTGCGCGTTCACCTCTAACCATCTTTTTAAGCAGTTCCTCTTCTTTTATGCTAAAGCTAAACTGCTTCATAGCTACGTTGAGTTTCTCGTTTGTAATAATTTTATTATATTCCATTAATTTCATTGTAAAGGCTATGCCAAAGACCTTTCTTGAAATCAAGATAAGAAGTATGCGCAAAGTGTTGTTCCTTTTGCGTACTTTAAAACCATTAATCTTAAGTATGCTTTTAAGTATAGAAGAATGCAAAACTTCTATTTTATAAAGCCTGAGAAGAACATTCTTTACATTCTGATTTTTCTCACGCTGCGATAGTATATTATATACCTGCGCATGAAAATCTTCATCCTGCTGAAGGCTTTGTATATAGACCTCTTTACTTAACATAATAAATTTTCAACTTGAAGCAATTTAAATTTAACTAAGAAGCATAAAAATGGCTTATTTTATTTATTTTGTTTTTAGTGGATTAGAATGCAACATGAATTTACGAACTATTTTAAATCTTAAATGCTAAATTGAAAGCATGGAGGTTTTACCCAAAAAATATGAACTTAAAATATATCCAGATGCCAAAAGCAAGAAGTTCAGAGGAAATGTAAGTATTTATACACAAATAATTGGATCAGCAAATAAAATAGTACTCAATGCTAAAGAGCTTGAGATAAAAAGTGCAGAAGTTATTTCAAATGGATCAAGCCAAATTCCGAAGGTAAAGCTAGATAAAGAAAAGCAGGAGCTTATTCTTGAGCTGGATAAGCCGGTAAAGAAAAATGCAGTTATAAAGATTGAATATGTTGGCATACACAACGAAGAGCTGTATGGGTTTTATCTTTCAAAATATAAAATGAATGGAAAAGAAGAAACACTGCTTACAACACAGTTTGAATCTAGCGATGCTAGAGCTGCATTTCCGTGCTTTGATAACCCTTCAATGAAGGCTGTATTTGAGCTGACGCTTGTGATAGACAAGGAGCTAGAAGCAATATCAAACATGCCAGTAAAGAGTGTAAAGGTTATTGGAGATAAAAAAGAGGTGCTATTTTACCCAACACCCAAGATGTCAACATACCTGCTTTATATGGGTGTTGGAAAATTTGAATACCTTCAAAGCAGTCTTGGCAAACTAAAAATAAGGGTTGCCACAACTCCCGGAAAGCTCAAATATGCAAAGATACCATTATTGTATGCAAAGCAGTTTGTTTCGTTTTATGAAAAATATTTTGGCATAAAGTACCCGCTCCCTAAGCTAGATTTAATAGCAATACCAGATTTTAGTGCTGGAGCAATGGAGAACTGGGGTGCAATAACATTTAGAGAGATAGACCTTCTTATAGATCCAGATAATACCTCCGCTAGCAGCAGAATAAATGCTGCAACTACGATTGCACATGAACTTGCGCACCAATGGTTTGGAGATCTTGTAACTATGAAGTGGTGGGATGATCTTTGGCTTAATGAAAGCTTTGCTACATATATGAGCAGCAAGTGTGTAAATGCTGTTTATCCAGAATGGAAGCTAAATCTTAATTTTCTTATAGATGAAGTATCAACTGGAATGAGCGCAGACCAGCTTGAATCTACTCACCCAATAAATGTAAGAGTTAAATCGCCAGAGGAGATAGAAAGTATATTTGACAGAATAAGCTATGAGAAAGGGGGCTCAATCTTAATGATGCTTGAAGATTACGCTGGACCAGAAACATTCAGGAAGGGCTTGCATAGATATTTAAAAGAGCATGCTTATGGCAATGCCACAAAGTTTGACTTATGGAATGCAATACAGAAAGAGGCAAACATAGAAGGTAAAAAGCTAAAGGTAGGCGAAGTTGCAAAGGCTTGGATAGAAAAGGCTGGCTACCCAATAGTAAAGCTTAGCAGAGCAGAGAAAGGTTACTCAATGGCGCAAGAAAGGTTCACTTTGCTAGGTAAAACAAAGAATGGCTTGTGGCCCATACCAATAACATACTTAGCTTATACAAAAGGAAAAAAGGATATTGCAAAAATCCTTTTTGAAACAAAAAACAAGCTAATAAATACAAAGGCAGAATGGCTAAAGCTTAACTTCGGCCAGAAGGGATTCTATAGAGTAAAGTATTATGATGAAATGCTTACCCTTCTTGGCGAAGCATATAAATCAAAGATTATAGATGACGTTGAGGGCATAGGCATAGAAAGCGACTTGTATAATTTGCTTATAGCACGCTACATAAAGCTTGATACCTATCTTGACTTCATAAGAAATTATATGCTTGATACTGAGTATCCGCTCAACATGCAGATTGCAAATCACCTCACTGCTCTTAATACATTTACATATGGCATGGGAGTAAACCAAAAAGTAAGGGATGTAGCGCTTGCATATTTCAGAAACGCAATTAAAAAAATAGGAATAAATCCAAAGAAAAATGAAGATGAACCTACAAAGATATTCAGGGCTAAGGTTATAACAAGCCTCGGCTTTCTTGAAGATAATGAAATAAAGGATTTTGCAAAAAGAAATTTTGAAAATGCATTAAATGACAAGGTGGATCCAAATATAAGAAATCCTATATTCTTTGTTTCAGCATGGAATGGTGATAATGAGGTGTTTGAAAAAATAAAAGAGGCTTATTTGAAAGAAACACTTCCAGAAAAGAAGATATATCTTCTTGTATCCCTTGGCCTCTTTAGAGACAAGCAAATCTGCCAAAATGCACTAGCTTTTACCTTATCTAAGGATGTTAGGCTTCAGGATTCATTTTACATACCAAATGAGCTTTCTTCAAATCCTTCTGGGAAGGATTTATTACTGCCATGGCTTAAGGAGAATTGGCTTTTGCTTAAAGAAAAATTCAGTGCAGGAACACACATGCTACCAAGGTATGTAGAGACTCTTTCAACACAAAGAGGCTATGACAAGCTTAAAGAAATAAAAGAATTCTTTACAAGCAAAAAGAACTACACGCCAGCAATAAAGAAAGAACTTAGAGAAACGCTTGAACACATAGAGATAAATACACTCTTCGAAGAGTGGCTAGGAAATAATTCTTGATATTCTAGCGAGCCTGTGCCCCTTTGCCTTAAGCTCTATCTCATAAAACATGCCAAAAGAGAGCCTGCACACATTAAACTTTCTATCCTCAAGCCTCTTTGAGAGCTCGTTAAGCATTTCTATTGCATCTTCTGGCTTAGCTAAATCCGCAAACAAATGGGCAAATGGATTTAATATGAGTGTATTAACCTTTAGTTGTGAAGCTATTGCTTGTATTTCATTTACAGCTTTGTCTACTATATCTACCTTTTTCTCAACGTCGCTTTTCTCAAAACTTATAAAGAGAAGCAAGGCTTCGCCACATTCTACTCGCTTAGCCTCTTCAACAAGGCTTGAACGCCCATGCTCTGTTGGAAATGCCTTAAAGTAGTCAACATGCCAAGCCATGAACCTCATAACACAACACCTTTGGCAAAGAGCCTTGGCTGCTTCTGTCTTATAAGGAAAAATTCATCTCCCTTCTCAAACGGTAAAGGCTTATCTAGTTTTAGCTCAGCGGTGTTGCCTTCTATCTTTTCAACAAAGCAAGAAGTAAATGAGAAATTAATGGCAAGCCCATAGCTACTGCCTTCTTTGAGCTCACCTTCTACTATGCTAGATACCTTTAACTTCGCTGAGATTCTATCTTTTGGGGTTATTGCGTTGCTTGCAAATATTTCACCTTTCTCTATCTCGTCTGCTTCTATCCCTTTTATCGCCAATCCGACTCTTGTATAAAGTGGTGCGAGATCAATATCTCTATCCTGGCTTTGTATTGACCTGACGAAAGCCTGCTTGCCACTTGATGCATAAAGGGTATCGTGCACAGCCACACTGCCTTTGCTGACTATACCTAGCACCACGGTACCAACACCCCTTACAACAAATGCCCTGTCTATATCAACACGCTTTTCTTTGCTATCTACGAGCTCTTGCTTTGGCTTAAATTCAACAATCTTGTCTAGAAGTTCTTCCTTAGCATATATCTCATAAGCAGCTATTCCAGCACTCTTTGCAAGGTTGCCAATCTCGTTATCATTTGTAAATATAACGCGCTTCTCTAGAAGGCCTGCGGCAACAAGCACTTCACCAAAATACCTATCTATGCTAGCTGTACTTATAACTATTTGGCTCGACATAAGCATAGATTGGGCAAGCCCGTAGGGTTTATCATCTATGCTTGAAGGCGCAAGAGCAACCACAACATTCTCGCCATACAGCCTGTTGTAGAAGGTTATACTGTTTTCAGAACCTTTCTTACCTATAAAACCTGCTAGCTCCTTGTCAAGAGGTATTGAAATTATGAAGTGCATAATAGTATTTTTTGGAGCAAACTTATAAAGATAGATTGGATGAAATACCTTCTTCTTGGTACATGCAGCAACAATGATATGAAAGCACTCAATGCCAAAACTCACGTCAATGACGTTCTGCTTCCTTTACATCTTTTTCTTTGATAGATTTTTCAGTAACATCTATATTAATACCTCTGCATTGCCGAAGACTTGTGCATTGCCGTGTACTTGTGCATTACCGTAGACCTGCGCAATGCCGTATACTTGTGCATTGTCAAATACACTTGCATTGCCGAAGACCTGCACATCGTCATAAATCCATGCCATGTTGTAGACCCTTGCATTGCCATAGACTTGTGCATTGCCAAAGACACTTGCAAAGCCGAAGACCTGCACATCATCGTAGACCTGTGCATTGTCGAAGACCCATGCATTGCCAAAGACCCTCGAAAAGCCAGAGACGTGTGCATTGCCGAAGGTCATTGCACTACCATATACCAATGCATTACTATCCACCCGTGCATTGCCGAAGATCATTGCACCTTCGGAGACCCATGCGTTTGAACTGTAGTCAAGATTGTCCTCTTTCTCTATAAAACCTCCCATGTCCCCTTTTCTTGCAATAACTTTACCAGATTCATCTACGATATCTTTTGTTGCCCTAATTCTGTATAGTGTGTGCGTTTCGCCATTGATTTTAATTATTTTACTCTCGCCTGTGAATTCATACTTATCGTTGTATTCGCTTGTTTTAGGCATTTCTTTTTGTAAACCCACTCATCACTTTCTCAATCATTTTTTCACTGTTTGCACTACCAATTAAAAATTACCCCCAAATATTTTGTTTATATATACTTTATTTAAACATTTACATTTACACTTAGGCAAACTATTTTAAACTATATTGCACATTTTATATTTGATTTCATGGAAGAGGTAATATTGGTAGACGAACAGGATAGGCCGATAGGCACTATGGAGAAGCTGCAAGCGCATATGAATGGTGGCAGACTACACAGGGCAATTTCTATATTTGTATTCAACAAAAAAGGAGAGCTAATGCTGCAAAAGCGAGCTATGACAAAATATCACAGCAAAGGGAAATGGAGCAATACTGTGTGCACACACCCAAGGCCAAATGAGAAACTTGAAGATGCTGCGCATAGAAGACTCAAGGAGGAGATGGGCTTTGACTGCCCACTTAAAGAAGAATTTAGCTTCATATATAAGGCGGATGTAGGCGAAGGGCTTACAGAATATGAATTTGACCACGTCTTCTTTGGAAGATATGATGGCGAGCCAGAAATAAATAAGGAAGAAGCGGATGACTGGAAATGGGCGAGCTTAGAAGAAATAAGCAAAGATATGAAAGAGAATCCAGAGAAGTACACACCATGGTTTAGGATAATGTTTGATAGAGTAGTAGAAAGAGCAAATAAGAAAAAATAGATATTATTTCTCGACTTCTACTATCTTTTTAGCTATTTTGGTAAATTCATCCATTATTTCATTGTTCTCCAATATAGGCACTTTTCCTTCATCAGATAATTTTGAAATAAGATCATTTTTCTTTATTGTTCCAAGAAGCTCGCAGCCAAGAGCTTCTGCGACTTCCTTTCCGCCCTTCGCATAACCATCTGACATATTTTCCACTACACCAAGCAGCGCTATGTTGAACTTTTTCACCATTGTGCCTGATCTAATTGTGTTCACCGCTGCTATATGCTGTGGCGTTGTTACAAGGATAAAACCTGTAAGATTAAGAAGCTGCATAATAGATATTGGCGCATCACTTGTACCTGGAGGCAAATCGATAATAAGAAAATCTAGCTCACCCCATTCTGTATTTTTCAAAAAATCTCCAACCATCTTTGCTATTAAAGGGCCTCGCCACACTATGGGTTTTGAGGCATCATCTGTAAGCATCGCTGTTGATAATACCTTAACACCGTTGTGTTCGAATGGTTTGAGTGGATATTCATCTATTCTATGATTAATGCCAAGGAAGAAAGTAACATTAGGACAATCAATATCTGCATCAAGCAAACCAACTTTAAAGCCCATCCTATTAAGGGTATATGCTAGATTTATTGCTACTGTTGTTTTTCCTACACCGCCTTTTGCACTGTATACACCGATCCTGTGCTTTACCTTTAACATCTTGTCTTCTACATCGCGCTTCTCCCTTATCACATTAAAAAGAGATGGATGCACATTTACCTCTTTGTTTTTAATGACATCCTCTGGTTTATAGCTTTCCATGAAAAATACCCGTTAAACTTTATATTAATTCTTTACTTCTATACTTATTTAATGTTATCCTTTTACAGTGCTTTTCAAAATATAATTGCCTAGCAAATTCTTAAGGAAGTATGATATAAAAATATTATTTACATTATCTATTAAAATCTAAATTAAAATAATAGTTGGTTACATGGCTATACTTGGACTACACGATGCACACGATGCGGGCGCTGGTATTGTAAGAGATGGCGTGGTTTTGGGAGCGGTAAATGAGGAGAGATTTACAAGAAAGAAAAACGATGTCGGCTTTCCTGAAAATTCTATAAGATACCTTATCAATTCACTAAAAGATGAAGAGATAGAAAAAATCGCGGTAGCATGGTATGGAGGAAGTGCTTTATTTGCAAGAATATGGCCCGAGCTTGAGGTTAAAAGAAGAAAGCTTTGGAGAAAAGAAGTAGAAAAGCCATCAAGGCTAAGCATGCATGCTAGAAATGCTGTTTTCAGGCTTGTCCAAGACCAAAATCCAAAATGGCTCTGGAAGTGGCTTGGCGTTAATATAGGCTCTTATATCATTGCTAAAAAGCTTAAAAAGCTTGGATTGGAAAAGAAGATTGAGTTTGTTGAGCACCATCTTGCTCATGCATCTTCTGCATATTATGCTTCTGGCTTTAAAGAAGCTCTTGTAATAACCCTTGACGGAGCTGGCGATGGGCTTAGCGGAACAGTTTCTATAGGAGACAACGGCGAATTAAAGAGAATAAATCAGTTTAAAGCAAGTGCAAGCATAGGCATACTCTATGGCGCCGCCACAATTGCTTTGGATATGAGGTATAGTGAGGATGAGGGCAAGCTCATGAGCCTAGCTGCGTATTCTTATCCAGCAGAAGTTCCGGAGCTTAAGGAAATGCTGTATTATGATGAAAAAAGCAAGCAGCTTGTGAGCAGAAGTGGGATAAAATTTGAATACCTGCTTGCAGAATACATGAAAGACCACATATTATGGAAATATAATAGAGAGGCTTTTGCATATGGTGTACAGAAGTATGTTGAAGAGCAGGTGCTGAAGATAGTAAAGCAGTACATTGAAGAAACAGGTATAAGAAATGTAGCGGTTGCTGGAGGCTTTTTCTCAAACATAATAACGAATATGCTGATAAATGAACTTCCTGAAGTTAAGGACTTTTTTGTCTTTCCACATATGGGCGATGGGGGCTTAGCTCTTGGTGCTGCTTATTATGTAGACTTCAAGGAGCATGGTAAGTTTAACAAAAAACAGATAGATAACCTATACTATGGACCAGAATACACAAACAGCGAGATAGAGGAGGTGCTAAAGAAGTATGCAAAAGAGAAAAAGATAAGATATGAGGAAAGAAAAGATATTGTAAAATACACAGCGGAACGTGTTGCAGAGAAGAATGACATTGTATTGTGGTTCCAGGGAAGAATGGAATACGGCCCAAGGGCTCTAGGAAACAGAAGTGTTGTTGCTTTGGCGAGTGATCCAGAAAACAGAAACAAGCTAAACATAATAATTAAGAGAAGACCATATTACCAGCCTTTTGCAAGCACAATCTTAGAAGAAGATGCTGAAGAGCTTCTTAGCCCATATTTAAGGCCAAATAGGTTTATGACTGTAGGCTATAAGGTAAAAAAGGAGCATTGGAATGACCTTGTCGCAGCTTCGCACATAGATGGTACAACAAGGCCACAGATACTTGGAAATGAGAACAAGAGGTTTAGAGAGCTTATAAAAGAAATAAAGAAAGAAACGGGCATAGGAGCTATTGTCAACACAAGCTTTAACAAGCATGGCGTGCCGATAGTCATGGATCCAGATTATGCTATATGGACTCTTCTAAATACAGGCTCGCAGTATTTGGCGATAGGAGACTTCTTTGTAGAGAAAGTGAATAAGGGCTAGCCGCTTGTAAATGTAATATTTGTTATACCAAAGTTGAGCCCATTTGAGTATGTTGTGTTTGGCGTTAAAAGTATAAGCATATTAAGCCCTGGCTGAAGGCTCAAGCTAACAGAGTAATTCTCCGGATAAGGAGTAAGACTTATTCTTTTTACCAGATTATTTGCGGAGTTTAAGTATATGCCCATAGTTGAGCTACCACCATAGTACATTGCGGTAAAATTCATAACTATATTTGTGCTATTTTCTGGCACATATATTCCTATACCTCTTGCATTGCTGCCCCACCACATGCTTGAGAATGTTGTGT
This sequence comes from Microcaldota archaeon, assembly GCA_046536795.1. Taxonomy (GTDB): domain Archaea; phylum Micrarchaeota; class Micrarchaeia; order Micrarchaeales; family CABMGC01; genus JAGDYD01. The sequence continues at coordinate 79,378 of JAWDMB010000003.1, forward strand.
TACAGAAAATAGATGTACAAAGGCTATAACCAGGAACCCAGGAACCTATAGTATATGCCACAATGTGCTTGCCAACATTATCTGCTATTGCTTTGCTTGTAGCGAAGATTATTGTACTATTTGACTGATAAACTGGATTACCTAACATACTATAGAGATAGCTAGCAAGCTGAAGAAGGTCTGTATAATTATATGCCTGCCTTATAATACCAATGAACCCAACATTAAGGCTTGCAAGTATGAAGAGGTTAAGCTGCGTATAATTTTCAATTATTGGATATGGGAAAGCAAGCTTGCCGGTATTACTTAGATAATCTGCTTCTACAGCTATTGGTATCTGCTCGACAACGCCTAGCTGCGTTTGGTTCATTCTTGTTGCGTACCCACCGACAAGCGGCTTCTGAAATGCTGTTTGATAATATAACTCAACCCCCATATATTTCTCTGGAGCTGCGCTAGTGTAGTTTGGCAGTGCGGGCAATATAAGCACTGAGAAATTGCCAGGTATTTGCCTTATATAATAATAAGCTTTTGGAATAATTGCAGGCGTTACCTGTGGCACAAAATATGCCCAATATTCTATTAATATAAGAATAGCAAATATACCAAACAAAATTTCTTTGCGGTTGCCACTAGACTTTTCTGATATAAATTTGAAACCAAATGCGGCAAGAACAGCTAAAGCAAGTACAGTAGCAAAGTCAAATCTACCAGGCTCTCTAAATACGTTAAGCAATGGTATATGGTGATATAGCAAATATAATCCAGGCAAAAGACCAGAGGTAGTTTCTGGAAAACCACTCCATCTTATATATGGGCCTAAAGAGAGCCATATAAAGAATATTGCTAAAAATAGCCATAGCCCTATTTTTGCTAGCTCTTTTTTCTTATATGCAAGGTAAATAGAGGCTATTGCAAGGAACAAAACGCTATAGCCAATATACGCGGTGCCTTCAGCTGGATCTACAACTGACTTTTGATAAAAAGCAGCGTAGCCATTTAAAGAGCCAAATATCGGGTTTATGTAAGAGGGCAAGAAGAACGAAGAGATTGTATCACTATATAGAATGTTGTAAGGTATTGAACCTTGCGTGTTAACATAAGAGAGCACACCACTCTCAATGCCTTGTATCATCGGTATAAAACCTGGTGAACCAAGAACAAAAGAAAGTATGATAAAGAGCGCAAAAAGGTACGCGAACTTTCTGCTTAGTATATTCTTCCTTTCATTTTTATCAAAAAGAAGATAGTAGATCAAAATAAAGAATGCAACAAGCGCAAGAAGTATTCCTTGTTCAACATCACCCATAAATACCGAGAGAACAAAAGAAATTGCAGCATAGAAAGCATATTTTATCTTTCTCTCCTTTATCATGAGAAGAAAGAAGAGGACAAATAGGGGTATAAATTCAGTATTGGTCCACTGCAAGTGACCTACGCTCTGCATTATATGCTCAGGGCTAAAGGCGAAGATTAACCCAGCAAGAAATGAACCAGGAATATTTCCTGTAAGGTATTTTGCGAGTATATATGTAAATAGACCTGATAAAACTATCCCTATTATTATTGCTGTGTTCATCGCAAACGGCAGGCTTATGAGTTGCAAAGGATATGTTAATACGCCCAAGAGTGGAGCCATTGTTTGCGTTACTAAATTAGCTCCAACCGGATATAATATCAAATTTGTAAAATAAGGTGTTGTATGTAGATAAAATATTGCATAGTTCACCCACCAGAGATCCCATAAGCCTTGATAGCTATCACCACCATAACCAAATGTAGAAGTTGTAAAATTTGCAATCAGCTGGGGGAACATAATAACTGCTACCAGCGCATAGGCAAAAAATACTAATACATATTCTCTAAATTTTCTATTACCAATTGATAGCATCTGGAAACCCCATTCTGCATAAGAATAAAAACTATAAGAATGTTATATATAAATACCTAACTAGCGATGAAGCTATGAAATCCAAAAGACCAAACATCTCAATTATTATATTAGATTCGCTTAGGCTTGATGCTTTCAAAAAGCTAGACGATGAAAAAGGCTTATTCAAAGAGTTTAAAAGAATAGAAGAATGCATCGCTCCAGCGCCTTGGACGCTGCCTTCACACGCTTCCTTATTTACAGGCATGTACCCTAGCGAGCATGGCGCGCACGAAACCGAAGAGATTAAATCGCTCGACATAGAAAGAATAAAGCTCAGGAAAGAAACCTTTATAAGTGAACTAAGCAGGCTTGGCTACCATACCTATGCAATCTCAGCAAACCCATACGTGCATCCAATATATGGCTTTAACGAATTTGCTACTTTCATCGAAGAAACATATTTTACAGATGTTTTTGGAAGTGTTTTTGAAATACCAAAAAGTGCAAAGGAAGTGGCTGCAAAATATAGAAATATTTATGGAAATAACCCCATAAAGATTGCAGGCTCCCTCATAAAAGAAAACCCAGCACTTGCTGCTGCGTTGATAGAAGGTATGCTATTTCTAACACCCATAAATATAGCAAAGAAGTTTAAGGCAAAGTTCATAGAAGGCTGGCCGCTTGAGAAAGGTGGCAAAAAAATAGTTGAAAAGGTTAAAAGGCTAAAGCTCAAAGAGCCGTTCTTTTTGTTCATAAACATGATGGAACCGCACGACCCATATATCGGTGTTAAGAAAGATGTAGACTGGTCGACCTCATTTATGAAGAAGAAGCCAGAAAAGAGGGCTGTAGAGTTATGGAAGAAGCTTTATTACAAAGCATCTGCTAAAGCGCTCGGGTATGCAAATCAAGTGGTGAATAATTTAGCTGAGAGATTTGGTGATAACCAGATAAACATAGTTACTTCAGACCATGGACAAGAATTCAATGAGCACGGCTTTATAGGGCATGGAGTAATGCTTCACGATGAAATTGTCAAGGTTCCTTTTCTGCTTAAAATGCCAAGTTCATTTAATATCGAAAGAGATGGTAGATATATCTCGCTTGTAAATGTAAAGAGCTTTATAGAAGAAGCTTTGTCAGGCAATAAAGATGCTGCAAAGAGACTTTATTCGGGCAGGATATACGCTGAGAGCTTCGGTATACCTGCAAATATGAGTATAATAAAAGGCATAGATAAAGCGAAGATAAAAAGAAATGAAAAATATAGAATAAGGGTATTTCAATAGCTTATTCCACTATGCCTATACCACCAAACTTATTTTCTATGTAAAAGCTGAATCTGCCCATACTTTTCAAAATATTATATCTTTCGAAGGCGATATCTGATTCTAGTTCTAGATCCAAAATTCCTGCATTCAACGGTTCTATCAGGCTCTTTTTACTTAAAGCACCTGTTGTAGTATCTATGTGCTTTATTATGCTAAGCTTATTGCATTTTACTTCATTTCCTAGAACCCTTATGACTATTTTAGAGTTTGGCGTGAGCTTAGCTAAAGTAAAGATGAGTGCATTTAGTTTATTCGCTACTATCGGCTCTTCACCTTCTTTAGCGATCACAAGGCCACGTGGATTCTCTATATCTTTATCGAGTTCGATTGCCACACTAGAGCCTTCGCCTGCTTTAGCTACCGCCCTTCCTTTTAGGATTATCTTTTTTGCATATCTTTCTATATTGCCAGGAAAGAACGTTATTTTACCTTTCTCAATCTTACCGTTTAGTATCTTTGCACTTATTAGCTTTTTGTTGCCATCTTCTATGTATCCCTGCACTACCGCTCTCAACTTATTAAATTTATTTTTATCCTTTTTGCCTGCACCTTTGGTCATTCTATAAAGCTCTTCCAAAAGAGGCATGCCCTTGTACCACTTCATTTTATCTGAGCGTCTTATTATATTCTCTCCATTATATGCGGAGATGGGCACATACCTTATTATCCCATCAAATTTAATATTAGATAAAAACTTACCAATTAATTTTGTTATTTTATTGTATATGTTTTCATCATAATTTATAGTATCCATCTTGTTTACTGCAACAATAAGGTTTTCTATGCCAAGCATCTTTGCAACAAAGACATGCCTTTTTGTCTGCTTTCTTATTCCTTCTCCGGGCTTAGCAGATACAAGGAGTATGGCTGTTTCTGCAAAAGAAGCGCCACTCAGCATGTTCTTGATAAGCTCTTCATGCCCGGGAACGTCTATAAATTCAAATGCAAGATCTTTGTATTTAGCTTCGGCTCTTGTAGAATCAATTGTAAGCCCGCCTTTGCGCTCTTCTTCCAAGCTATCTAATATAAATGCAGGTTCAAATGACTTACCAAGCTTTTCACTATATCTCTTAGCTTCTTCTATTCTTGTATTGCTGACAGAATTTGTAAGCATAAGAATGCTGCCTATTAGAGTTGACTTGCCGTGGTCTTTGTGGCCTAGCATTGTAACGTTCTCGACAAGCATATATTCACCTACATGTAGCCAAGTGCCCTAAGTTTTTGCATCACATACTCTCTTTCTTTGTCCTGCTCTCTGCCTGCTCTTTCCTCTACATTAGTTGTTTTAAGCTCTTTTATAATATCATCTACAGTCTTTGCATTCGACTTTAGAGGCACAGTGCAATGCGTGCAGCCAAGGCTTCTATACCTAAACCCATTTCTAGAAAAGTATAATGGATTTACAGGTATGTGCTCCTTCTTTATGTAGTTCCATATGTCTATCTCATTCCAATCTAGGAGAGGGTGTATTCTAACATGTCCTTCATTTTCTATCTTTGAAGAATAATCATCCCAAAGTTCTGCAGGTTGGTCTTTATAGTTCCACCTGAAGTTCTTATCTCTAGGACTAAAGACCCTTTCCTTTGCCCTAACACCATGTTCATCCCTTCTTATAGATACAATTAATGCGTCAAACTTATACTGCTTCATCACCTTCTTGAGTGCCTCCGTCTTATTTGCACCACAACAACTAAAGCCCGATATTTCTGGCTTTATCTCGCTTTTTGCCACTATTAAGTTAAGTTTCCACTTCTTTGTAAGCTCCTCCCTAAACTTATAAGTTTCTGGGAAGTCTATCCCATTATCTATATGAATAACAGGAAAAGGCACCTTTCCAAGAAACGCCTTCCTTGCAAGTGCTAGCATTGTTGTGGAATCCTTTCCCATGCTCCATAGAGCAGCTATATTTTTGAACTTCGAACGCGCTTCTCTAAGTATAAATATACTCCTTTCTTCGAGCTCTTTTAGATTTTGTTCTATCATTCTATCACCATTTGTTTATATTGAGCAAACCCTTCAGGTATATGGTAGCACCTTCTACCCTCTTTCCGTTGACTCTCTTAAAAATCGGTACCTTTGTCACAAGCTTGCCTTTTGCATCAAATAGCTCTGCATAAGATTTGGTTAAATCTTCTGCATTTTTTAGTGTTACATAAACTATTCTGTAATATTTAATGCCTGATTTCTTGAGCGCTTTCGCAAACTTTTCCCAGTTTGCTTCGTTCGGCTCTTTTTGAAGTAAATCTGCTATTCTAATTATTTCGTCATTCTTCATTTTCTCCCTCAAATATAACCAAGCGCCTTCAGCTTTCTTGTAAGCTCATCTCCGGGCTTCGCCTTACCTTGCTTCTCTTCTTCTATCCTAGCAACTGTCTCCCTAAGTACATATGTCGCGTAATCAGAGACGGAAGAGAATCCGGTCTTTTCTATTACCTTTTCTATCCTTTCAAAAAGTGGGGTTGGTATTGTTATAGTTGTGTACTTTCTCTTAACACCTTTTTGCACATCTTTCTTCATGCTCTCACATTATATAGTTTAATGTTATAACATTAAAATATAAAAAGCTTTCTAATCTGCTTTTAGAAAGAAACATAAAAATAAAACTTAAGGAAAAAGAAAATTTATAAAGAAAATAGAAAAGATGAAGTAAGGATTAAATACTTTGTATTACACAATATTATTAATAATTTGAAACGAGCAAGCTGATTGTATGGGTAGCAGGGGAATTACTAACAAATATGAATTGCTCGTTAATGATGTAAGGAAAGTATCAAAAAAGCACGAGATAGAAAATGAAGGAGAGAAGAAGATAAAAGATATGGCAGCGCTTATAGCATCACTTTCATCAAGTCATTCCTGGAAAACTTACAAATACCTGCATGATGGAGGAGAACTTGACAAAGATGCAATCATTATGGAAGCGAATACAGCATTCTCAGAAGGATGGAAGAGCATAACAGAGGCAGATGTAGAAGAGGTAGTAAACTCTAATATAGATGACTATCTTCTCTCGATGTGGCTCTTCTATGCCATAGAAAAAGATAAAAGAGACTACTTCAAGAGCCTTTTGCAAGAGATGAAGAAAGAACTCGCAGACGGTATAGAGCCTATAGAGAAGAAAGAGGATTGAAAAAGCACATGCCACTTATTGGGCATGTGGCGCAACTTGGATAGCGCGCCTGGCTTCGGACCAGGTGGTTGCGGGTTCAAATCCCGTCATGCCCGCAGTGAAAAATAAATAATATAATTCTTACCTTCATAAATAAAATGGATGAAATGGGGCAATTTCCAATAGGAGCGGGAATAACAGAGCTTAGGGGCGTGCTAAAAATCTTAAAGGAAAACGAAGGCGCACTTAGCTTAGCTAAGCTTGCAGATGAAAGTGAAGAAGAGATAGACAAGCTACTCCCACTTTTAGATGCTGGCGAGCTCCTTGGATTGCTTGAAGTAAAAAACGGTATAGTAAGGCTTACAGAAGAAGGAAAAAGGCTGGGGCTGAGTAACATTACCAGTATGCTATCAAAAAGGCTCAAAGAGATTGAACCATTCAAGAGCGTTATTGATATTCTAAGCAAAAAAAGCTTAAACACCGAAGAAATAGCAGAAGAGTTGAAAAGTAGAGATATAATACTAAATGCTGATGATATAACCAATGTCGAAATACTTAGGAACCTTTTGATCAAGTGGGGGGTTAGAACAAAGCTCCTCGCATATAACAAAGACTCAGATTCATGGAGTATAGGCAAAGAGTGACTATTCAGTAAGAACTTTGTAGATATGCTCTACTTCTTGCATAAAGTCCTTGCTACGCTTATTTCTTGGATATCTTAGCCCTATTCTTTTAATCTCCTTAACATGTGAAGGCCTTTCAGATAATATCACAACCTTGCTTGAGAGTTCTACTGCTTCTTCAACGTTATGCGTAACCATTATGACAAGGCTTACAGGAGTATCTGGGCTTCTCAGCATATTTATCACATCACTCCTTAATGCCTCGGCTGTAAGCTCATCCAAAGAGCTGAAAGGCTCATCCATAAGAAGCACCTTTGGATCAGATATTATTGCTCTTGCTAATCCAACGCGTTGCTTCATACCGCCGCTTAGCATATTAGGATATGCATTTTCAAAACCTTCTAAACCCATCTTCTTAAATAAAAGCTTCGCTTTTCTTTCCTTCTCTTCTTCACTAATATCAAAGAGAGAAAGACCGAGCTTTACGTTCTCTATGTTTGTAAGCCATGGTAGCAGTGCAAAATCCTGAAACACAAACGAAATATCCTTATTTGGTTTCTCTACCCGCACACCATTATATAAGACCTCTCCACGCAAAGGCTTTATAAGACCAGCAATAATCCTGAGCAGTGTACTCTTTCCGCAACCAGATGGGCCTATTATAGATACAAACTCATTCTTCATAGCTGTAAATGTTATATTTTCTATTACATGCACAGGTCCTATTGAATAGCCTATATTTTTAACGTCAAGAAGGCCCAAGCAAACACCTATTTGTAAATCTCTTCAATTTTATTAAATAACCTTTTCCATACAAGCCTATTTATTACAATTATCATTATTGTAAAGTTTAAAAGTGCAAGAAGCATAAGAACCATGTTGCCATTATCAAGCGATACGTCAAGGAGCTTTCCTATACCGATTGATACAGATGTTAAGACAGCACCATTCCCAATTCCAGAGGAAGTAAAGTACTCAGCCACTATGCTTGCATTCCATTCTGCAGCTATGCCTGTAACAGCGCCTGTTATTAGCCCAGGAACTATCGCATGGAGATATATCTTTTTCCATGCCTGCAAGCCCTTTATACCAAATAGTTTCTTTACCTCAAATATGCTTTGTGGAATGTATGCTTTTTGCGAGAGTATGCTAAAGATAATATACCATATTCCACTAAGAAAATAAACAGAGAAGGCAACAGCTTCGCTATGAAAAGGCATTTTAACAAACAACGAGACTATTAAAGGTAGCATTATTGTAGCAGGTATTGATGCTATTATTTGAAATAAAAGTATATAGGCGCTAAGCCTCTTTGAGAAAAAGATAAGATAAACACTGAGGGGAACCGAGATTAATAATATTACCGCAAATGCAAACCAAACTCTTGCAAATGATGCGAGAAGCGCTACAAGAATGCTTAGCTCATATGAAAATAAGGTTTTATTTGAAACAATAACTGCTACAAATAAAATTGCAAGTACTGCATAAACAAGATTTGCATATTCACTTTTCTTTGGCTTTATACCCACTTCATTGCTCAATGAATAGGTATCACGCTTTTTGCCAAATGCAAACTTTATGGGCATCCTTGCTTTTGGGATTTTAAATTTCAACTTTGACTTTATGAGATGCACAAAACAAATTGCATGCTTTTTTTGTATATAGCTCATGTTGTGTTTGTTAAAGTACCTTTCTAAAGGGGCGAAGAATAATAGCCTTGTTAATATTACAAATACAATTAAGATTAATATTCCCACAATATATTCGCTAAAATTACCGCTGAGTGCTAGTTGAGTTAATGCAACCCCAATGCCATGCTTTACCATAAATGTCTCGTTTGATGTAGAGAAGATCTCGCTTGTAACAAGGTAGAATAAGCCTATAGCCCAAGATAGGGTGGACTGGCTCATCACTTTTGGCATGCTTGCTGGTATATATATCTTGGAAAGCTTTTCCTTAAGGCCCATACCATATATAGCAGCAAGCTCCATAAACTCATGTGGCAACTCCTTTATCGATTCGTAAACCCCAAAAATTATGTTCCATAACATGCTCGTTATAATTAAGAATATTACAGCCGCATTTATTCCTATATATCCAGGAATTGCGGCAACTATAATGTATATTACAAAAGGGAAGAATGCGAGAATAGGAAGTGTTTGAAGTATATCTACTATTGGTATTATGACTTTCTCTGCTCTTCTGCTTGTTGCGGCCCATATACCTAAGCCGAGTCCTAGAAGGATAGAAAAGCCTAGAGCTATAAACATTCTAACCCATGAAAAAGAGATATCAATTAAAAGTTGCAAAATATAATCAAACATACAAAAACCCAATCAAACAATTAAAAAAACATATTTCGAAGCTTGTAGCACAACAATATTAATGTAAATAATTTTTATAAACTTAATATTGCACTTATGTAACATTCAATATAGCACAATTTTGAGATAATATATTTATTACAGAGCTGTTCACAATATCGATCTGATGATAAGCGAGATAGTTGTAAAGGTTGCCAAAACCACCCATTAGCTTTGTATTATTATAAGTTGCAAAATAACCGCCACATAGCTTCAATTGCTTACCTACCATATTCTGATTCGGTGTAATAACCCAGTGCACAAGAAGATAATGATTTGGATCAAGATAAAAGAGCTGATGCGGCTCACCTATCTGTGTTATATAATTATACCATGGGCCGTTGTTTTGCACAAGTAGCATACCTGTTTGGTTTGCAAGCTCCACGCCATAGTAATGAAAGTTTATTAGCGGCTCGTGAATTGTCTGATTTAGATAATAGGAGGTTGCTGGATTTGCATACCACTTGAATTCGCCGTAGAATATTACATTTACACTTACATACTCTCCAGGGTAAGCAGAACTTTTATTTAGTACAATGCTTACATTATCTACATGATTTACTACTGTAAAGTTTTCAAGTATGTTATTTGCTGGATTTATATAGCCAACACCTGTTAGATTAAAGTAATTGAAATTGAAATAACTTATTGTTGTGGTAGGAATTGTAGTTTGAGTTGTAGAATTTGCTACACTTATTGGCTTAATACTTCCGCCAGGCACATAATAAAGCTTAGCCCCAAACGGCTGTGAAACGCTTAATATTGAAGCATTTTTCATAGGGTAAGGATATGTAGGATAATATACAAGCTGCCAATAAGGACAGTACTTACGTGGATTTGGTGTATAATTAAGACCAAAATTCTGAACATACTTTGGTATTACTACGAAGCTCCCATTCGGTATTTCTCTGCAGTTCGGAATATTATCATAAGCAAAAAACCTGCCCATATTTTCAAACTTCATATAAATGGGTAGGTTAGAGAACGAAGAAGAGAAGTAGATCTTTACATAGCTTGGGTAGTGCAAAAGATAATTTGCTATCGCAAGCTGATCGTATCGCTGATAAGCTAAAGTATTATATGCAAAAACATTTATCTGGAAAGATGTATATATTAAGAATATAAGCAGGAGCAAAACAGCAATTAGCATGAATGGCTTAGCTTTTTTGCTGAAATTTATAAGCTCTGCAAGCCCTATTCCAAATGTAACCACTATAGGTATACCAAGAACGGCAAGAAAACGCTGAAGTCTGTAGACAATTAAATAGTAAAAAGGATGAAGCGAGATGTGCATTGGACCATAATTTAGCAACAATAAGCCAAATAAGAATATAAAGAACGGCATATATATGCTAGTATTCCTTAAAAGGAACAGCTCTACAAAGAGTATAATAAATGGAATAAATGTAAGATAAAACAGTTTAGGTGGACATTGTGCGCTTATTATGCCAGTTGTGCAAGGAAGTGAATTTTGTATAGGTACAAGATAATACAAATAAGCTAGTGATATTCCACCAATTATTAATACATATAAAAGCTTAGCCCAAGCCCTTCTTAGCTTTATTATGGGTAATATAAATGTTACAACAAATAATGCGTAGAAGAAAAAGCCAGAGAAAGAATTTACTATATAGTTGAAAGAAAGGTTATGACGCAGCAAGTTAAAGAATAGGTTATAGTTAAACATTGTATTAAGATAAAATCGAGGGTCTATGTTGGTAGATGGTATATACCCCGTAGGACCAACAGTGCTATAGAAATTGTTATTCACCGATAATGTTATCAGCGGATTTCCACAATTTATATAGTTAAAGAGCATAAGGAGCAAACCAGCAAAAATTATACCATAAATTGTAAACAAAAAGACCTTGTCAAACTTAACCTTTCTTCTGAAGAGCTCTACTATAACAAAAAGAACGATAGCAAAATCTACAAGTAATGCTTCCGGAGTTATTAATATACTCCAAACAAAGAAAGCACCAGACATGAAGTAATAAAGCCTAGAATTCTTTTCCTTGCCGTATAGGTAAAAGAGAAACACAATACCAACAAAGAACATAGAAGGTATATCATCGCTAATGGTTGGAGCAAGCATAGCCACATTTGGTATAAAAGCTAAAGAAAGCGCCGCTATAAGCCCGGCTGTAGAGCTATGAAGCTTTTTACCTATCAAAAAAGCTATTATTATTGATCCTATAAAACTGATTATATCCCAAAGGGAGCTAGTTAGCATGCTAACTCCAAACAGAGCGTAAAATAGCGCTATTGGGTAGATTTGAAGAAGCCTTACACTAAATATATATGGGCTTTCATGAAAAATGTCGGCAAGCACAAAATAAGCCTCACCAAGATAGGCGGTATCATCGCCGTAAAAAGATGGCCCTCCAAGAAACATAACAGAGTAGACAATTGCGTATATAACGATTATGGATAATACAATAATATCCAATGGTATTTTTTTCTTTTTCTCCTCTGCTAGCAGACTCTTTTCTAGTTTTGCCTCCTTTTTAACTAACCTATCTAGAACCCCCATGCAATAACACTCAAGATATTAAGAATAGAGACAAAAAAACTTAAAATATTCATTAGTTGCGCTTTGCTTCTTTGAATATATTTCTTATATAAATTCTTTCTTCTGGAGTAGGTGAGATATATTTTTCTTCTTCAAGCTTTTTTCTAAGCCAAGCATATCTTTCGTTGCGCATTATCGTTGTCAAATCCAATGTTGTAAACTCTTCTTTTCTGAATCCGTATTTTAAGAGTGTATCTTTTATTTCCTCTTCGTTAATTTTCTCGTATCTTATATTCTCATAAGCACCTATATATACAGTACCGTAATCAGTAGTTACTTTTATACTCTTACCTTGCTCAATTAAGTTGAACTCTCTTAGAGTGCTAAAAATTTCATCCTTCTTCTTGTTAAGCTCTCTCCATAATATAATATAACTCTTTAATAGTTCGCTTATGTATTCTAGGGCGTAACGCCCACCAGCATATAAATCTATTTTTTCTTGCACAACGCTCGTGTGCTTCGCCTCATTTATTAGCTTATCAGTATCTATATTTCTTGTATCTATGTTTTCCCATAGTTCTATCTGTATTAAGCCATTTTCTTGCAATTCCCTAAGAGCATTTATCGCATTCTGGTCCCCGACTTTCGCTGCCTTTATAAGCACACCAAAATAAAGATGTGTTGGAATTTCTTTATCAAACCTTGTAAGACTTTTAAAGATATTTTCATTTGCCTGTGCTATAGCTTTTCTAAATCTGTTTAAACTTTCTTTATCATTTACCTTCATTTTTGCGGCATTAGATATAGGCGTATTTGAATACATTAGATTCTCCAAGTATACATCGTATCCTGGGAGTGAAACTTTTATTGTGTTTGACTCTTTGCTATGCATGAGATTTACTTTTTTAATGTCTGAAAATATTTCTCTCTTTATCCTTTGGAGTTCTGCAAGAATTGGTAAGTACTCTGTTCTAACAATAAAGCTCACAAAATTAAGTGCCTCTTTGTCATTATGGACTTTGAAAAAATCATCAAGTGTTTTTTGTACTACCATGAATATATATTAGCAATTATTCTTTAAATTTATTTCCTCACTTGTTGTTGAAAGAAGTTTTTTATTCTTATTTAAACTAAATAAAGAAATTGTGCGATCGTAGTCTAGCCTGGTAGGACGTAGCCTTGCCAAGGCTATGACCCGGGTTCAAATCCCGGCGGTCGCATTTTTGCTCTTGTTCTTCTTTGCTTTTTGTCTAATCTGGCATAGACATTTATAAAACTATCTTTTTAAAATCACTTATGTGATTTTATGAACGAGAAAAATATAGAAAGTGGTATAAGTTATATTGGCATAGAGGTGCCACCGTATGTAGTTACGGCAGATGTGATTGCAGAGAGAGAGAAAGTACCAAAGGAGAAGATAGAAAAAGGCCTTTTAATAAGGGAGTTTAGATTTCCTGGAGAAGCAGATACTATAGTAACACTAGCCGCAAATAATCTGCTCAAATTTGCAGAAAATATTGTAAAAAATGACTTGCTATACAATAAATATAAGGAAAGCAGAATAGGGAGTATATATTTTGCTACCGAATCTAGCCCAGAGCAGAGCAGACCTGTTGCGATGGCTGTGCTAGAACTTGTTGAACCAATATTATATGAGCGCATGAATAATGCCCCTGAAGGCTCGAGGGAAAAAGAGGTATATAGAATGCTACTTGAAGACTTCAGATATAGTGATAGCTTTGAGGTTAAGTTTGCATGCACAGCAGATGCAAAAATTATAAACTTAGCAAATCAGGCCATTGGGCCCTACTCTAAAGGTGTTGTTATTATCGGCTCAGACGAAGCTATATATGATTCAAGCAAAGCTAAAAATGCAGAGCCAACACAAGGCGCTGCAAGCAGTTTAGTTTATATAACAAAGGACCCGCTAATCGCTACGATAGATAAAAGGGCAATACATTATAATTTGCCTGCATATGATTTCTTCAAGCCAGATGAGCACACACCAAGAGTACCTTCAGGTTACGGATCTGAGGTGGATTATGTAGTTACAATTGGCTCAGCGATAGAGAAGTTCGAAAAAGAATTTGGTTTACCTTTAGATTACTATATAGTAAGTCATGTGCCATTTCCGAAAGAAGCAATATATCTTGCTTCATTCCTTTACACACACTATCTAAGGAAAAATGGAAAAATGGAAGAGCTTGAAAAAGAGATAGGCGAAAAGGAGCCACTGGGAGATGCAAAAAGCGCTATTGAGCTTATAAGAAGGGTTGCTGCTGAGTATAGAAATGACAGCAAAAACGGAGATTTGATAAGATATATTGCTGAGGATGAAAGAATAAAGCGCTTGTGGCAGTTCCATAAGAAAGTAAGAGAAACAGAAGGCTTCAAAAAATTCGTAAAGGATTTGGGTATAGAGTATGCAATAGAAATACCATCGATTGTTGGAAATTCATATAACAATTCTATTGTTGTTGCAACAGCTAGCCTTTTACTAAATGCGCCTGAGCTTAAGTCAATAGTATGGGCTTCTTATGGTAGTGGTTCAGGTACTACTGTAACTGTTTTGCAACCAAAAGAGCTTAGCAAAGAGAAGCTCCAGTCACTTATAGATATAAGTTCGCTAAAGCGCAGAACAGAGCTAAGCTTAGATGAATATACAGATTTACATAATAAGCTTATCAGCGATACAGAGTATAAGCGAGGCTTAGAAGCTGTAAGGAGAGGAAGAACATTAGTTGAGAATGACAAGGATACATTAGGCAATAAGTTCGATGATCGTGGCTTTAAGTTGCTAGGTATAAGGGAAGACGGCATAGGAAGGTATTCGTATAACGGCAAAGAGCTGAAACTAATGCCTATCATCCTTTAATCATGTAGGCTAGCAATCCGCTAGGCTAGACAATAAAGAACTTTAAAAACTTTAACCTTAAAATAGAATATAGCTGCGATCGTAGTCTAGCCTGGTAGGACTTTGGCCTTCCAAGCCAACGACCCGGGTTCAAATCCCGGCGATCGCATATGCGGCTTAGTTACTTCTAAGGAAAGATGATCTGACAATGGCCGGAGATATAATAGAAGAATTTACAGCGAAAGATGGTAGAAAATTTATATTGCGAGTTCCAACTATGAATGATCTAAGTACATATCTTGACTTTGTAAATGAATTAGTTAGAGAAGGTGCTGAGATTGAACAAAACGAGGAGCAAACCTATGAAAAAGAGGGTGGATATTTAAAAGAGAAGCTAGAAAAGATTGCTTCTGGAGACGAAATTTGTGTATCTGCTTTTTTCAACGATAAACTTGTTGGCGATGCTGAAATAGTTAGAAATCCAGGAAGAAGCTCTTCAACAGGAACCCTTGGCATATCTATAATAGAAGGTTATAGAGGCATTGGGCTCGGCACTGAAATGATGAGAATACTTCTTGAAAAGGCAAAAGAAGCAGGGTATAGAATGGTAATATTAGACGTTTATGCAGATAATTTACGGGCGATACATCTTTATGAGAAATTTGGATTTGTAAAAGCAGGGACTATCCCGAAGTATGCATACTTTGAAGACAAAGGATTTGTCGACTCTATTACAATGTACAAATTCTTGCAAGAATGAATTTGGTCAAAAATAAAATAGAGCATAATTTGGTTAAAAACAAGTTTATCGTGGAACTATTTTGAAAAGCTCGCCTTCTGTCCAGAGATTCGGACCTGTATCTACTCTATAAGAGGCAATGTTAACAAGTGAACAATTACTACCGAGCCAGGAAGTTAGCGAGGCGTTGTTTTGCTCCGCTGCAAAATTGGTAAAGGAATCAATTAGCATTGCTCTGTAATAGCTTGGCGTGCATACTGGACCAGCAGGCGAAAAGTTCACTCCATTGAAACCATCGAGGAATTCTAGGTATTGCTGATCAAGACCTTGGAGCATACTTGATATATATACCCTGTTTGCATTGTTCTCATTTATCACGTATAGAAGTGCAGAATATATTGTATTGTAGCTTCTTACTCCAAGATTATAGTAGTAAAGTGCATGGTAAGTTGGAAGATTAAGAAATGTTGTGTATAAAATTATTATGATTATGACAAAAGATGCTATTGCTTTGCTTTCTTTTTTTACAGAATTGTACAATGCACTTAGTGTATATGCAGCAAGTATCACAAGGGGTGCTGCTATGATCGCCATATATCTAGATATAACAGAGATAGGCATGTACTGGCTTAACGACTTTGTGCCGAAGAAGGTATATAGCATTGGAATCAATATTATCAAAGAAAAAAATATTATTACCTTATTTTTCCTTGCGATACCTATAATTGCGCCAATGAATGCAAGCACTATGATAAGCCCCATGGGGAATGTCTGTGGATTTATTTGATACCATCCTTGTATGTGCAGAAGGTAAATAGGGTTTACAGAAATGCTAAGTGCGTTTATATTGTTAGAAAGAGTTGTTGGAGCTATATTTACAAATGCCATTGAATATACATGTAGATTAAAGAGTAGGTTACCTGTAAGAAGATAAAAATAAAGCATCATTATTAGCAGTGGTATTATCATTCCAACAAATGCGTATGCAAGCATGCGCTTGTATTTCCTGAACTTTTTATGCGCATATAGATATGCAAGACTTATAAGAAATGATGCAATCATTATTGCCCCTGCCGTTTTGACAAGCATTGTCAATGCAATAAAAAACCCAGCAAGAAACATTGCACGTTCTGACTTCAATTC
Source organism: Microcaldota archaeon (assembly GCA_046536795.1). Lineage (GTDB taxonomy): Archaea > Micrarchaeota > Micrarchaeia > Micrarchaeales > CABMGC01 > JAGDYD01. Next base: position 95,925 of record JAWDMB010000003.1, read on the forward strand.
AATCGCATCGTATATGTAGTAGCATGCTATTGCTACAGTCAGGCCTGTAAATATATCAGGCAATGCCCTTGTTGTATAGCCTACAACAAAAGGAGCGGTTGCATATAAAAACGATGCAACGCCCCCAAAATAATCGTTGAACATTTTTCTGCCAAGAAAGAATATTGCTACAATTGTTGCAAGGTATTCAACAAGGCTTGGCAATGCAGCCTGCAAAGGACCATAGCCAAACAAGAGAAATGATAAGGCAATACTTGCGATTGTAAGCGTTTCAACAGTGAACGGAATGCCATTAGGCCTAAATGTACCTTTAAGCATTTGGTGTGCTGAAAATATGTAGTAGTTGTCATCAAAGTAAACAAATGGCCCAGAGTAGAAGATATAAGAAAGTACAACTCCAGTAAATAATATCAAACCCAATATTACTATTTCTTTTGTATTAGCCATGGCATTCAAAAAGTAAAATTAAATATATTTATAGCTTTAGCTTGAAAACTTATATTAGGCGGGGTAGCTCAGGTGGTTAGAGCGCTAGACTCATAGGCAAAGCCTTATGAGTGATGAGCCTTTAGGCTATGATTGCTAAGAAATCTAGAGGTCGCGTGTTCGAATCCCGCCCCCGCCAAATTTTTTAATAGGATTGCTTTCTAAAAAATTGCACAAAACATATATAAATGCAAATTTTTAGTTAATGATGAGATTTATGCAGAGCGACTTTGATAGATTGTTAAAAGTTTGTAGGATAAGGCTCGATAAGGAAGAAAAGGAAAAAATGGAGAAGGAGCTAGAGGAAATAATAAAGTACTTTGATGTGCTTGACTCTGTGAAAATCGAAGAAGTAAATGAGCAGCGTGCAAAGGTAGAAAGGTTAAGGAAAGATGAGGTTAAGCAATTTGATAATATTGAAGGCTTGCTCAAAAATACAAAAACATACAGATTCTATGTTGTAGGACCGAAAGTATGAGCGGCATAAATAGCATAGAAGAGTTTGCTAGCATAGAAAAGGGTAGCGATTATTACCAAAAGCTCTTAGAAGAACTTGCACAGCTAAATGAAAAATTGCATGCGTTCAGTAACATAAATTCTAGCATAAACAGCTTTCCGTTTAGCGCAAAAGATAATCTGTGCGTTAAAGGCGTTGAAACAACCGCTTCTTCTAAAATTCTTGATGGCTATATACCACCATATAATGCGACTGTTGTTGAAAGGCTTCTTAATAATGGATTTTCATTCCTTGGAAAGACAAACATGGATGAATTCGGCTTTGGAAGCTTCGGTATTAATGCACATGAAATTGCGAGAAACCCTTTCGATGAAAGGTATGTTGCTGGTGGCTCAAGCAGCGGGGCTGCTGTTGCAACTTCCATACTAAAATACCACGTTGCGATAGCAGAATCGACCGGTGGCTCTATAGCAACACCAGCATCTTTTTGTGGTGTCGTTGGCTTCACACCAACATATAGCACAATTTCGAGATATGGCTTAATAGACTACTCTAACAGTATGGATAAAATTGGGATAATGGCTAGAACCGCAAAAGATATCAGGCCTATATTTGATCTAATAAGAGGTCCTGATGGCTACGATTCAACTACATCTGATTCATCTATTACCTCGATAAATAAGAAAAAGCTCATTGTTATAGACCAACTGCTCGATCTCGTAGACCAAAGAATAAGAGAGCTTTTTGAAAAGATGCTCGATAAGCTTAATGCTAAGGGCTACACCATAGAACATAGAAGCATAGATTTAATCGATGCTAGTATAGCAAGCTATTATATAATAGCTATGGCTGAGGCTTCTACAAATCTTGCAAGATATACAGGCTTCAAATACGGCTTTAAGATAGAGGATTTTGATAAAGGTTATAATGAATTCTTCACAGAAGCCAGATCTGTATTCGGCGAAGAGGCAAAAAGAAGAATACTGCTTGGCACATTTGTAAGAAGTGCAAATGTAAAAGATAAATATTATTTTAAGGCGCTTAAAGTAAGAGATATGCTCTCTTCTAGACTAGAAAAAATACTTGAAGAAGGCTTTATCATTCTTCCAGTAATGCCTATTCCCACACCGAAAATAGAAGATGCGAAGAAGCTAACACCATTGCAAGTCTATAAGATGGATGCACTTACTATACCACCAAACCTTTGCGGCTTGCCGCACATCTCTTTCCCTTATGCATATGATAATGGCTTGCCTCTTGGCGCAGAAGTGATTACAAGCAAGTTCAATGATTATGCTATCATTGATTTTGTAGAAGAATGGGAAGAAGACTTTGAATACAAATTCAAATATAATATAGGCGAGATAAAATGAAGATAGGATTAGAGGTTCATGTAAGCCTTCCAACAAAGAGTAAACTTTTCTGCAGTTGCAGCACCAAGGCTAGCGAACCAAACAGTGCTGTATGCCCTATCTGCATGGGCTTCCCTGGAGCAAAGCCTATGCTAAATGAAGAAGCCCTACGCTTTGCGGTAAGCATCGCAAACGCTCTACATTGCAACATAAACGATAGAGTATCGTTTGTTAGAAAGGTCTACTTTTATCCAGATTTGCCAAAATCATACCAAATAACGCAGCTTTATGAGCCTATAGGGATTAACGGATTTGTAGAATGCTGCGATGGTAAGAGAATAGGTATAAGGCGCATCCAGCTAGAAGAGGATGCGGCAAAGATTATAAGAGGCGACGATTATACACTCCTCGACTTTAACAGATCTGGCATACCACTTGTTGAAATAGTTACCGAGCCTGATATTAAGAGCGAGGATGAGCTAAGGTCTTTTTTGACAGAGTTAACAAGCATACTTTACTATCTGGGCATAGACATAGAAGGCGAGCTTAAGACAGACCTTAATATCTCGCTAGCAGATGCACGCGTAGAGGTAAAGAATATAACAGGTATAAGAAATTTGATAGATGCTGCAAGATACGAAATACAAAGGCAAGAAAAGCTTATAAAAAGTGGAGCAAAAGTGGCTCAAGAAACAAGATCCTACATAGAAGCAAAGAAAGAAACAGTAGGAACAAGAGAGAAGGAAACAGAAGAAGAATATGGGTTTATACCAGAACCAGACTTAACCTCTTACGATACAACACACATACCAAGGATAAAGCCTATATATGCAAGCAAGATAGCAGAAGAGTATGCAAAAGCCTATAATGTTGATAAAAAGCTCATTGCTGAATTTATCCTATTTGACAAGCATGCTTTAGAGCTTATCGATGCAACAAAAGATAAGTATGAAATGAAGTACATACTCAATGGAATTGGGCTTATCAAAAAATATAGAAAGGGTGAAATGAAGCTAGAGGCTTTCGAAAAACTTCTAGAGCTGATAAAGGAAAGAGCTTATATTGATGAAGAGACACTTTCAAAAATAGAAAAAGGAGAACAAATAAGCACTGAAAGCTTAAATATTGAGTTAATAAAAAAGGAAGTAAGAGAACTTCTTACCCCAAGCATAAAGTTAAATTATAAGAAAAACCCAAAAATCATTAATTTTATAATAGGTAAAATAACTACAAAGTATAAAATAAGCCCTAGAGAGGTGGCCGAGATTGTAAAAGAAGAAATTAGTGATTGAATGGCAATAGATGTTAACTGCGGAGAGCTAAATGAAGAGTATATAGGAAAGAAGGTTGCTTTGCGTGGTTGGTGCAGATATATAAGAGATCATGGTGGCAAGCTCTTTATAGACCTTGCTGATATGCATGGTATAACACAATTAGTATTTGAAGGCAAGGTAAAAGAAGAGGCTGAGGAGCTCGGAAAAGAGTATGTAATTTATGCAAGCGGTATAGTAAGGAGGAGAGGTGAAGAAACGGTAGATAAAACCAATCCAACAGGAACTATAGAAGTTTACGTTGAAGAATTTGACATTATAAATAAGTCAAAGCTCCCGCCTTTCGAGATTATTGATGAAAAAAGGAGCTTTTTGCCTAATGAAGATCTTAGACTAAAGTATCGTTATCTAGACCTAAGGAGAAGAGAGATGGTTAAGAAGATAGAATTTAGGGATAAAATAGCAAAGATTGTTAGAAAGTATATGTGGGACCAAGGCTTCCTTGAGCTTGAAACGCCGACATTAGTAAAAGACACCTATGAAACGGGTTCTAGAACATTCCTTGTACCATCAAGGACAAAGAAGGGTACCTTTTACTCGCTTCCACAATCGCCACAGATTTATAAGCAGCTCTGCATGATTGCTGGGATCGATAAATACTTCCAGATGGCTAGGTGTTATAGAGATGAAGACCCTAGAGAGGATAGGCAACCCGAGTTTACACAAGTAGATCTCGAGGTCTCTTTTAAAGATGAAAAGTATATAGAAGGTGTTATAGAAGGCCTTATAAAAACTGTTTTCGATGCTCTTGGCAAGAAGGTAGATATTCCATTTAAGCATATGAAATATGCTGATGCAATCGCTACCTATGGCTCTGACAAACCAGATCTAAGGTTTGACAGCAAAATAATAGATATAACAGAGATAATGAAATCATCTAATTATAATGTTGTTAAGAGGGTAATTGCTAGCGGAGGAAAAGTAAAGGCAATGTGCTTCGATGCAGAGTTTGATGGCAAAGAAGGTTTGCTCGACGAGAATTATATGCTCAAGCTTGTAGATACTGCAAAGTCTCTTGGCTTAAGAGGCTTGACGTGGCTTTATGTGAAGGAATCAAAAGTAATGTCAGAACCCGAAAGCATAGCAGAATCTATAGGAGAGGAAGCCTGTGAAAAAATAAAGCAGGCTGTTGATGCAAAAGATGGAAATATAATAGTAATATGCTCAGATCCGTCAGAAACGCTATTGCTTAATGCGATGGGCAAACTTAGAAAGCTTATAGGCGATAAGATAGGCAAGTATAAGTCTGAATATGAATTCCTATGGATAGATCATTTCCCATTGTTCGAAAAAGATGAGATCACTGGCAAGCTTAAGCCTTCACATAACCCATTCACCGCACCCACTCCAGAAACACAAGACTTAATAGAAAAAGAACCTGAGAAAGTGCTAAGCAGGCAATATGACCTTGTTTTAAATGGTGTAGAGATAGGTGGTGGCTCTATACGTATAAATGATGCAGAGCTTCAAAGAAAAGTGCTGCGCGCAATAGGGATGAGCGATGAAGAGATCGACAATAGCTTTGGCTTTTTAATAGAAGCACTTCAATATGGTGCCCCTATTGAAGGAGGTATAGCACTGGGCTTTGATAGATTTGTTGCACTGCTATACGGCGAACAAGACATTAAGGAATTTATTCTCTTTCCAAAGAACAAAAAATATGAATCGCCAATTGATGGCTCTCCAACGCAGATAGATCCAAAAAGGCTAAGAGATGATCTTGGCATAGGTGTTGAAGTATAGGTGTGGCGTGCCGTAGCCTTCCTTCTGTTTTAGGTGGCATCCGACTAAGCGGCTAATAGCCTTGCACGCTCACAGCATGCGCATCGGAACGTTTCAACCCCACCACTGCGCTCGTCTTGTCATCGCTTAATGCAGTGAAGGGGTGCGTTTCTGCTCCGAATTAGGCCTTAAGCCATGCATGCTCTGCGTGGGAAGAGCTTCCTCCCTTCGAATGAGGGTTAGCCACCCGCACGCCACAAAAATAATAGGCTTCTTCTGATTTTTATTTTTATCTCATGGCGCTAATCTATTTATCATTCTAGGGAAAGGTATGGCATCTCTTATATGGTCTAGGTTAAGAAACCACTTGATAAGCCTTTCCATGCCCATTCCAAATCCAGCATGGGGAACAGACCCATAACGCCTAAGATCAAGCCACCACTGGTAATTTTCTAGATTGAACTTTATACCTTTTGTCTGTTCAATCTCATGTATCCTTTCCATAAGCCTATCCATCTGCCACTCTCTTTCTGTACCTCCTATTATTTCGCCGTGCCCATGAGGCGCCTGCAAATCTGCGCCAAGCACAACCCTCGGATCCTTCGGATCTACTCTTGCATAGAATGCCTTAAGCTCCTTAGGCCAAGCATATATAAAGATAGGCTTATCCTCATCTTCTGTTAGCATTTTCTCTTCAGGCACGCCAAAATCATCGCCCCACTTCAGATTTCCACCCTTGCTGTTTATTATCTCTATTGCTTCTTCATATTTTATTCTTTTGAAAGGAGGCTTTATCTCCTTCAAGTCATCCGCATTAACGCCAAGGGCCTTTAGCAAATCTTCGTTCTCAGCGAGCCTATTTGCTATATAGCTCACCAGCCTCTCTTGTAGCTTCATGTTCTTATCGTTGTTGTAATATGCCATCTCTGGTTCAAGATGCCAATACTCTGCCAAATGCTTTGTGGTTCTAGACTTTTCGGCTCTGTATGATGGAGCAAAGGAATAAACTTTTTCCAAAACAGGAACCATAGCTTCTGCGTATAGCTGAGATGACTCTGTAAGATAAGCCTTCTGATCAAAATATTTTACCTCAAACAGATCGGCACCTGTTTCACCACCAGCCAACGTTATGAGGGGAGGTGTTATCTCATAGAAACCTTTGCTGTCAAGAAACTTTCTTGCATACCTGAATACAAGAGAACGAACCTTCATTATATTAGTCATCCTTAGACTTCTTAGCCAAAGGTGGCGCTTATCCAAAAGAAGCTCTGTGCTCTGATATTCCGTTATAGGGAAAGGCTCAGCAACATGAACATTCTTAAAGCTGCTTGCCTGCAGTTCGAATCCTGTTGGGGCCCGTTCATCTTGTTTAACAACACCTTTTACAATAATGCTAGACTCTATTGTTGTATCCTGCGCATTCTTCCATGAATCTGCATTAACGCTATCCTTCTTAACCGCTATTTGCATTATGCCCGTCCTATCTCTTATGATTACAAAAATTATGCCGCCGCCCTCTCTTTTCCTATAAACCCAACCCCTAAGTGTAACCTCTTTGCCAACTTTCTTTGTAGCATCTTCGACATGCAAAAAACCACCACTTATTAGATATCATCAAAGATTTTAAAAGATTTTTCTAAAAGCATAAATTTAAGACAAAGATTTAAAGTTTTTAGATAGTAAAAAAATTGTGGTTTAATGATTGCAATACCTTTACAGGCAGTAGCTAATGTTATGGGCAGCTACACTGTGCCACAACCGTATTCTCTTATAGTTGCAATTATAATTATAGCACTTACCCTCTGGCTCGGATATATATTCATAAAGGATATAATCAAGGTAATTTTTGTCCTGATAGCACTTTACTTACTAGCTTCTATAGGCTACAGCTTCTTAACGACAAGCACCTTAAGCTTAAGTGGCATAGCTTCGTTTACAACAAGCATAATAGATTTCTTTAAATATGTGCTAGCCGCGCCACATGTTATAAGCAACATAACGCACAATTTAACAAAAACAGTTCAAGCTAATACAGCCTCAAGCAATGTGATTAATGCTACAAATACAACAAGATAGTGGTTTTTATGGAAGAGAAGGCTGAGATAGGTATTATTGGAGGCTCGGGAATCTATGATGCGAGCTTCTTTAAAAATAGCAAAGAGATAACAGTACATACACCATATGGGGCGCCAAGCGACAGCATAACAATAGGCGAATATAAAGGCAAAAATATTGCCTTTATTCCAAGACATGGAAAAGGACATAAGATTCCGCCACACATGGTTAATTACAAGGCAAATATCTTTGCTCTTAAGGAACTTGGCGTGAAAAAAATTATAGGTATATCAGCTGTTGGTAGCTTGAATTTAGCGCTCAAGCCAGGCGAGCTTATTGTACCAGACCAATTCATTGATATGACAAAGAAAAGGGATTACACATTCTACAACGGCCCAAAGGTTGCACATATCTCGATGGCAGACCCTTTCTGCAAGTATATGAACGATATAATAATCAAAGAAGCAAAAGAGCTTGACATAAAAATACACAACGGTGGCACTTATCTATGCATAGAAGGGCCACGATTTTCAACAAGGGCTGAAAGCAAAGTTTTTGCAAATGTATTTAAGGCAGATATAATAGGCATGACCCTTGTTCCTGAAATTAACCTCGCATGTGAAGCTGAGATGTGCTACTCAATGATTGGTATGATAACAGATTACGATGTTTTTGCAGAAATTCCGGTAAGCGCAAATGAAGTTAAAGAGAATATGGCTAAAAATATAGAAAACACAAAAAAGCTTCTGCTCAATGTTTTAGAAAAGGTAGATCCAGAAAATGATAAAGAATGCAGCTGTTGCCATTCGCTTGATAATGCCTTTATGTAGCTATTTTGCAAGCTCAATATCTGATTTTTCTACCGTTTTTCTCTTTGCATGCGCTGCAAGCTTTACCGCTTTCTTTGCTATAGAATAAGCATACCTGTTTATAAGCCTTGAAAACTCTGAAACTGCAGAATCACTTACCCTAACCGCACCGGATTCGCGCAGTATCTTCTTTACTGTAGATTCTGTTATCGCCATGATACCAGTAAATATTAATATATAAAGGCTTAAAATATTATTTGTGAAAATTAGAAAGCTTAGCTATAGAGATTTCAATAGCTTATTTGAATTGATAAACGAGATATACGATGAAAATCCTTCCGCAACATGGTTTGCACAAAAACCCAGCATGGAAGAGGTTGAGGCACTTCTTGGTTATAAGCTTGCTAAGCTAAAGGATAAAGATGCTGTAGACTATGTTGCTTTGGAAAATGATACCATTGTTGGGGAGTGCGAAATAATAAAAGATGAATCAAACAACGGCTGGCTTGGTATAATAGTTAAGAAGGGCTTTAGAGGAAAGGGATTAGGTAGCACCCTTTTGAAGAAATGCATACCAGAAGCAAAAAGGCTTGGTATAGAAAACATTTTTGCAGAAGTAGCATCAACAAACAGCGCTATTGAATTTTTCAAGAAGAATGGATTCGAGATAAAAAGTTTAGAAGATAGAGAAGACAAGCACATAGTTCTTCTTCAGCTCAAGAAGGAATAGAGTAATTGGCTATCAGCCTTCCGCCAACTTGCGTTATGTAGAACTGCTCGCTATAATTTGCCTTAGGAGATGTATACACAACACGCCAGACGTTTGTGTAATTCTTTCCGAATATTGATACATTAGCAAAGAAAGAAGCACTTGCACTCACATTCGAGTAGCCGAAGGTTTTAATATATTTTTGTGCTGCTGGAAAAGAGTAAACACGTGCTATTGCAATAGGATAAGAAGCGATGATATAGTTTGAGTTATTTATAAAGCCATACACTATACAGTCACTTGTATAATTGTCTTCAACCCTATATACAAATCCGAATTTTGGATAATCAAATGAATAAGCATAAAAGCTTGGGCATGGGCTTGTTGCATTGTATATTACACTCATTATTATGTGCCAACTTCCTGGATATTGCGAAGGAGAGACGTTTGTGATGTTTATCACTGCACTAGGATTTGAGTTCTTAATGTCGCTTGTAACAAGACTTATCGCTTCTGCCTCGCTCACCTGTGTTGCCATACCAAAGTGGACTATAAGATAGTATAATAATGCAATAATAGCTACTATTGCAACAACAGCCACTATACTTTTGGTGAGTAGATCCATAAAAGATCTCAATAAAACATATAAAATAAATATATAAAAAGCAAACGCTATCTCCCTATACTCATCGACCTTCCGGACTTCTTTCCCTTTATTGCCTCGTCTATCGAATACTTTTTCACAACAAGCGCTTTAAGGTAATCTGTTTCGTTGAAATTGTTTTCTCTTGCAAGCCTCTCAGCTTGCTTAAACTTATTCGAGTATGCATTATAGGCTGTGATCGCAGATACCAAAGCATCCCTCTCATGTAAGTTGGCAACATTAATATTTTCTGTCATTTTCTTCTTTCTTTCAACACTTATATCTGTTTTTGGCAGGTATATCTGCGCTCCAAAAACAGCAGCTATTTTTCTTATTGTTTTATCTGAATTTTTCTTGTCAAAGCTTACAATTACAGGTGTGCCTAATCTTCTTATCGTATCGATAAACCATTCCATGCCTGCAAGCTTCCTTGAAGTTAAGTAAACAAGCTTGCCCTGCATATCTAAGCAGGCAAGTGCAGCAGTTTTACCAGGATCTATACCAACAATTAAATACATTAATTCACTTACAAAGAGTTTCATTTGTAAAACATATACCATTTGCAGCTGTTTGAGGCAAAGTTAGATACTTGCAATTTACAATTACTGCAGGAGTTGACGTAATGTTGTAAAATTCTGCAAGAAGGGTTTGCCTGTTTATTAGCGTTGTGGAATTTAATATGCATGAACTAAGCGTAGACATATTAAGCCTAGAGTACTTTGCTATTGTATATAAGGTTTGGTTGTTCATATAGTTGTTTGAATATAAGGCATTAAGGTTTATAACAAAGTTTGAGAAGTTCTTTTGCTGCGAAGCGCAAAGTATATATTTGCCGAGTTCCTGGGCATTGAAAATCCCGTATCTAGAACCTATGAGATCAGTATATGCGCCAAACAAGATCTTAACACTTATATTTACATTGCTCCCAAATTCATTCTCAAGCTTTAATATCTGCTCCAAGCTATATATAGAGCCGGGTGCATAAGGGTCTATAAACCAAAACACCTGTACAGGCAAAGCGGTATTACATGCGAATTTTCCTGGAACGACAATAACGCCAGGGTAGACTACCTGATATGACAAAATTTTATTTGGTGAAATTGTTTGTATATAAGAACGGGCAAGCGTTAGATTTTTATCGTAGATTTCAAAAGAAGCATAAAATGTTGTGTTTGAAATAGGGTTCTTTATGGGCACAACAACATACCATTCTCCTGATGAAGGGCTATATGAAGCATTTATCATACTAACATTAGAATAAAATGGCAGATATATGCCGAGAGAACTGTTCATATTTATGAAGTTGTATGTTGCGAGAACTCTTTCTGTATAATTTATTATTTCACCTTTTGTGTGCAAGGGTTTTATCGAAAGCGAAGCGATCTGATTTGCGCAGAAGCTTGAGCATGTTGCGTTTGATACATTGTTACTTACCACTACCTGCGGCTTTGAATATGCTATAATAGCCATTAATATAACTAATATCGCTACAAGGACAATAAGCGCTATATGTATATTATCAAGCCCGCCGAACTTGCCTATCGGTCTTATTACAATCTCTGGTTCTTTTTCTTTGCTTTTCATTAAATCACTACGGGCCTGACGGGATTTTCATAAAAATATTTTGAACCCGTGACCATCACCTTAGGACGGTGCCGCTCTATCCAAGCTGAGCTACAGGCCCTTAAATATAAATATGCGTTTATTTTTAAATTCGTTTCTTTTATCACGCAAAATTTTGTTTATCCTTATAGCTTTTCCAAAGGTTTTATGCCAAGAAGGTTAAGCATATTTGCTAGGGCATGCTTAACACCAATTACTATGCCAAGCCTAAGCTCTGTAGCGTCACTTTTTAGCACAGGCATAGCTTCATAAAACTTGCTGAAAAGAGTTGCAAGATCGAGCAGATAATCTGTTATCACATTTGGCTTAAGCTCTTTGCAGGCTTTTTCGATATATTCCTGCATCTCGCCTAGCAATATTATTAAATCAAAATCATAGCCTCTGGTTAACTTTGAATAATCCAAACTGTCTGGATCAATCTGCATGCCAGCCTTTTCAATTATTCTTGCGGCGCGTGCATGCATATACATGCAATATGGTCCGGAGTTAGCCTCGAAGTTAAGAGCCTTCTCCCATGAAAATATTGTTTTCTTCTCAGGCGAGGCCCTAAGGAAGTCAAATTTTATTGCACCAAGAGCAACCTCCCTTGCTATTTTCTCTTTTTCTTCATCACTCATATCTTTGCTAATTAGGCTCTTTGCTTTTGATGTTACCTCAACAAGCAGGTCATCAGCCGTATAGTTTTTGTCTTTGCCTATCCAGCCACCACTTCTACCGTGCAAACTGCCTGCCTCAAGTTCAACCTCACCGTATGATAAGTGCACAAGATTCTTTGCTTTTTCTTCGTAACCTGAGATTGCAAGCAAAGCTTTAAGCATAAGCTGCTCGTACTGCTGAGCAGAGCCTATCACATTTATTACCATATCCGCATTTCCAAAATCCATTTCTTTTCCTTTAGCAGAGGTTGTATAAAGAACCTTGCCGTTAGGCTGTATCATAAATTCATCAAAAAGAAAATCACCTTTTATTATGCCAAATTTCCACATATGAAATGCAAGGTCCTTCGCCAGATATGTTGCTGTGCCGTTACTCCTTATTAACACCTTCTCATTTTCTTCTAAGCCTTCGAGCTCTTTGAAGATTTTACCAAGTTTTTGCAGGTTTGCAACAACGCAGTTTGCATATTTGCCAATTGTGGGCTTCTCAAGAGCACCACTTTCTTCGGCAAGCTTGAGAGCGCGCTCTAGTAGTTTGGCTCTAACCACATCGCTTTCCCAAACTAATATGTCGTGGTAACATCTATAACTAAAGGCTGTCTCATACTGCGCCCTTACACATTTTTCCGCAAATTCTCTTCCCAGTTTTGCTTCGCTTGTTGAATGGTCTTCTATCTTTTTAAGCAGTTCATTTATCTCTCCAGATATGTCTCTTTCCTTCATAATATTGTTTACCTTTACATACTCTTCCCCAAGCCACTGGTCAAACTTCTTATCTGGTTTATCACCAAGGTTCATATAGCCCCAAAGACTTTCTGCAATCTGCAAGCCAAGATCATCGATATAGTCTTCCCTCTCAACCCTATATGAGCAGAACTCAAATATGTTTGAAATTGAGTCACCAATTAGAGCATTCTTCAAATGACCAACATGCCAGGGTTTGTTTGGGTTTACGCTAGGATATTCTATTATAACCTTCTTCCCTTTTCCTATCTCTGACCTGCCGTAGTTAGAGGTGCTTTCGATTATGGTTTTTATTACAAGCTTTGCATAAGCTTTCTCATCAATGAATGCATTTATGTAGCCATCAAGCTCTTTAAACTCTTTTATGAGTTCTGTCTTTTTTAGATGAGGCATAAGTTTCTGAGCTACAACATGGGGCGGGAGCTTTAGAAGACGGGCAAGCCTAAAAGAAATAGAAGAGCTTATGTCGCCAAACTCTTTTTTAGGCCTCGATATACTAGCCATTATCTCTTCTTCATTTATGCTTATGCTTGGGTCGAGCTTATTAATCGCGTTTTTCAAAGCAGAGATAAACTCTCTTTTTAGCTCATATGATGGTGAACTCATTGCAGCACCTTGTCAAACTCACTCATTATTTTGGGTATTTTATCTATAAGATCAGAAGCTATTATATGGTTTCCTTTTTCCATGGCTAATACTTCACCTGCTTTTGAATGAAGATATGCACCTGCAACAGCAGCCTCAAACAGATCATTTCCCATTGCGGCAAATGCTCCGATAATGCCACTTAGCACATCACCGGTGCCCATTGTAGACAAATTAGCGGTGTTGGCCATGTTAATCTTTGTTTTTTCACCGTTTGTTATTATTGTGTTATGCCCTTTTAATAATATGTTTATTCCTTTTTCCTTTGCAACCTTTTTTGCCGCTTCTACCCTATCAAAGATATTAGAATCTTCATGCTTTAGCTTTATCCCAGAAAACTGATAGAATTCACTATCATGAGGCGTTATAAGAAGATTCGTTGCATATATGCGTTTAACGCCGAGCATTCCTGCTATCGCACTTATGCCATCTGCATCAACAACTGCTTTCTTTCCATTTGAAAGAGCATAGCTTACAATCTTTTGGCATGCGTCTTGAGCTTGCTTCTCTTTTGTTATACCCATACCTATTACAATTGCCTGAGCTTTATCTATATCTCTCTTGAGCTCATCTGTAAATGATATATGGTCTTCACCTGCTGGTCTTACTATCTGGTTTTGAGAGAGCTTCCTTACAACATCCAAAATGGCATTTGGAACATATAATACTGTATAACCAGCACCAGTTCTTAACGAAGCGATAGAACTTGCAGAAAGCAGAGCATGAATAGGTGCTCCATGATAAACCCTGCTACCACCGATGATTACCAGCATTCCTCTTTCGCGCTTGCTAGCATATATGCTTATGGGTTTTGAAGCAAGATAAAGGTCGCCCGGCCATGCAAAGAGCTCTGCATCAATGGGTATACCTATATCTTTTACAATCACATTTCTCAAAGCACCCATGCCTTCTTTGATTCTGTGAAATGTTATGGTATAATTAGCCCTAACATAAAGCTTGCTCTCCTTGCTAAACCCACTTGGAACATCTATAGCAACGACTTTTTTTCCAGAATTGTTAATTGCTAGAACAGCATCTTTATATATGCCCTTAAGCTCGCCCCTAAACCCAGTACCGAATATAGCATCGACTATTAGATCACTTTTCTTAATAATACTATTAACCTCTTCTTTATCTAAATCAGTATAGTAGTGAATTTTTATAAAAGGGCTTTTTGATATAGCATGAAAATTTGATAATGCGGGGCCCTGCTTAATTTCTTTATCTCCAACAATAATGATCTCTACATTATAATCTTTACTAAGCATCCTTGCTGCGACAAAACCATCGCCACCATTATTTCCAGTACCACAGAAAAAAAGTATACTCCCTTTTTTAAGGATTTCTTTTATAAAATTTGCAACCGCTGAACCTGCATTTTCCATAAGCTGCGCTGTGCTTATGCCCAGGGAAGAACAGTTTAATTCAATAGCGTGCATCTCCTCCGCAGAAATGGGCTTTTCGTTTGCAAACTCTTTTAGATTTTGCATAATTATTATTCTATGTAAATCAATAAAAATCCTTTGCGGTGATTTAATAGCGAAGGTTTACAAACAGAAAAATGGGAAGTATATAGTATATTTGCCATACGATGTGGTTACAGCACTTAACCTAAAAGGAGATGAAGAGCTTGACTTCTTCAAGTTCGGCGAAAAATCTTTTATCGTTGCCAAGAAAGAAGACGTTGCTGCTATGCTTAGCAAAAATATTTCAAAAAACGATGAAGCAAATAAAGGCTTAAGCCAAGATGAGATTAACGTTCTTAAGAAGCTTGATACCCTCAGATACAACGAGAGAAGCAAAGAAAAGGTAGAGGGAATGCTTAATGATGCAGAGAAGAAAATTTTAAATAATCTCATCAAGAAAAAGGTTGTTACACTCTTCTCTAAAGACAACAACGAAGAACTTTACAGCATATCAAAAAATATATACGATAAATTCTTGCTACGGAAGAAAAAGCAAACAGAAGAGAGAAACGTAAAAGAAGTAGTAGATGAAACTAGCGGTGAAAATAAAATAGGAAGCGAGCTGAAAGAGAAATATGGTATAGAAAATGAATATGTAAAGAAGCTTGAGGAAAAGGGCTATATAGTATTGCAGACAGAGGCTGAAGCTGCAAGCCTTTCAATAGCACTTGAAGAAAGCATAAAGCAAGGAATAGTTCTTGGCACAAGAGCCTTCAACAAAAAATTCTATATACTTCTTAGACAATTTTTCGATAAATATGCACCACAAATAATAAAAGCACTGAGTGGAGGCGGAATGAAAGTAGATGATATTGCCAGAAGGCTAGGCATAGATGAAGATGCTGCGCGCGGAATACTGTACTTGCTAGCGGAAAGCGGAGATGTTAGCGAGAAAAAGAAAGACCTTTTTGTATTAACATAAGTCAATGCACTAGCAGAAAGTGGTCGAATATTAATATAATTATTGTAAAAAGTATTACAATTATTAACACAAGCTTAGCACTAACCTTTGGCCCTTTCTCTGGTGCATCATAAAAGCTTAATATTCCAGCCTGTGTCTGTGGAGTACCTAATGTTGCCATTAAACCACTAAATTATAATCGTTATTCACTCTTTTATACCTTGCTTAGCCAACGAATATTGGCCTCTTTGAAAGGAGCATCGGCAAAGAATTATCGCCTTTTGGCATACCCTCGCATTTGCTGCTTATCTCTTTTATAAGCTCATCCTTACTCATTTCCTTCCTATCCTTTTGCCCCCTTATTCTAACAGCGAGTTTTCCTGATTCTATCTCTTTATCACCAATAACACATATGTATGGAATCCAGCTTTGCTCAGCGTTTAAGACCTTTTTATCCAAAGTGTTCGAGGTATCATCTATATCTACCCTTATTCCGTTTGCCTTAAGCTCGTTAGCAATCTCTATGCACTTGCTTACATGCTTGTCAGATATTGGAAGAAGCCTTACCTGTATTGGAGAAAGCCAGAGTGGAAGAGATGGAACTAAGCCCTTCTGCTCATCCATTGCGGCAAACTCAAGAAGTGCGTATATTACTCGCTCTATAGCACCGCTAGGTGAACAATGCAATAGTATAGGGTATTTCTTCTTGCCGTCTTTGTCAACATAGGTTATACCATACCTCTTGCCGTTTTCATGATCTACCTGCACAGTAGAGAGTGCTGTTGCCTTGTCCATTGTATCAATAATATTGAATTCAAACTTAGGGTCAAAGTAAGCATATCTAAAATTCCACATCTCTATCAATGCTGGTTTTTTAAGCTCGTCTCTTACTATGCTCTTTATGAAATCACTGTTTTCCTTCCAGAAATCTTCTGTAAACCTTATGGCTGCCTCATACCGATCACTTTTTATGCCTATGCCATCGAGTATTTTCTGACTAAACCTGAATTGGTTTTTGAATTCTTCCTTAGCCTGATCAAGATCTGCACACATTGTATGCATATCAGGCATTGTAAAAGCTCTCAGCCTTTTCAATCCAACAAGCTCACCGCTCTGTTCTCTTCTAAAGCTATATCTTGTAAGCTCATAGAACCTGAAAGGAAGCTGCTTGTATGAGATTGTTGCATCATGCATAAGCAAGAACTGACCAAAGTCTGCTGAAAACCTTAGGAAGAAATCTTTGTCATCTGACCTTACTATATAATGCCTCGCAGGGAACCTGTTAAGATATTCCTTAAGCGCTGGGTGGCCATAGTCATACATTACAGGGGTTTCAACTTCTATCGCACCATATTCTATAACCTTCTTCGTCACATACTGCTCAAGAAGTGATTTTATAAGCCTACCGTTTGGATAATAACGCATATTGCCTGCATCTGATCCTGGCTCATAATCAACAAGCTCAAGCTTCCTCATAAGCTTAACGTGCGCAGGCTGCTGTTGGTAAGCCCTCACCTTGCTCATCTCATAGCTTGCAAACTTCTTTAGGTTTTCATGCCCTTTGAAATCAAACTTTTCAACAGGTGTTAGATTACCTTTTTCATCGAGTATAAACCACGTAGACTTTACCTTCTCTTCCTGCTTAAGCGCTTCTGAGACCTCTTCTTTCTTTTCTTCCTTCTCCTCTTTTTTCTTTGCTTTAGTTGATGCACTTTTTTCTTTAGCTAAGCCATATGTTTTAGACTGCTCTGCAAGCGGATGCCCTTTTATATCTAGAGATAAACTTTTATTCCAGCCAAAGGGTGCAGAGATAAGCTCTATGTCGCTAGGCACAGCGTTGCGCATCGCGTTGAGTACATCAATCGCCTTTTCAGGCTCCTCCAAGTTGCTACTTAAATGTGCAAAAGGGTAGATAACAAGCTTCTTCCTCTTTATTTGCTTCATGAACTTTATAGCTTCATCTATTGCCTCTTTTGCTGTTTCTTCTGTATCACCTTTTTCTATAGAGACGAGCAGAACAAGGGCATCATCTACACTCTTCTCCTTCTCGCTACTCTTCTCATAAACCTTCGATTCTGGCTCTATTAGTTTAAATTTTATATTGTTCACATCGAGCTGCAAAATCCTCATAAAACCACTAAAAATATTTAGAAAGTATATTTATAAATTTAGCGTATCATTCCAAATTTTGCTTACTAGCCTTTCTATGCTTTTGCTGCCTTATTTTTCTAACAGGCTTCATGTAAAAGTAAAGTATGACGAGCATTAGTATAGTAAAGATAAGCGTAGATATTAGCGAAATAAGCCTGTATGAATTTAGCCTCTCTTCCTCTTGCAGGGCTATCTGCTTAGCCTTAAGCGCATAGCTTACAGCCAAATCAGGAGAAGAATTGCAGAATTTAGTTGCATTGCTCATATATGCATATGCCTCACTCAAAGAAGGGTAGAAAATAAGGTAGCTACTCTCATTTACTATATTTATGTAGTTAGATGTTTCATTAATAATGTACCTTGCCTGCTCAGGAGTATAGCCTGGCTGCTGAATCATTGCCTGCATTAAAATTGGTAGCAAGAGCAAAAAGTATAGCTTCATTTTTATCAAAGAATAATAAAGAAAAGAAAGAATAAAAGGTTAGAGGTTTACATCTAGATTGAGTTCTTTCTTAAGCTCCCTGTACCTGTTTCTTATTGTTACTTCTGTGACTCCTGCTACGTCAGCTACCTCTTTCTGTGTTCTCCTCTCACCTATAAGAGCACCAGCTATATATACAGCTGCGGCTGAAACTCCTGTTGGGCTTCTTCCACTGACAAGCCCTTTCTTCATCGCCTGCTTAAGCAATGCTATTGCCTTCTCCTGTGCTTCGCCGCTAAGCTTAAGAGCCGCAACGTATCTAGGCACATAGCTTATAGGATCTGTCAGAGGTATCTTTAGGTTTAGCTCATGCGATATTACCCTATATGCTCTACCTATTTCCTTCTTAGGAACACCAGAGATTTGAGCTATTTCATCTAGGGTTCTTGGCATGCCTGCACTTCTGCATGTAGCATATAATGCCGCGTTAACTACTGTCTCTATCGGCCTACCTCTTATCAAATTGTTCTTTACGCACTGCCTGTATAGAAGTGCAGCACTCTCTCTTATATTTTCAGGCAAGCCAAGATAGCTTGCTACTCTATTTAGCTCTGGCAATGCGATAAGGTAGTTTCTTTCACTTGAGCTGGCAATACTTGCACGCTTGTGCCACTTCCTCATTCTATATAGTTGGGCCTGCCTTTTTGAAGGTAATCTAGCACCACGAATATCTCTGTTATACATATCTATTTCAGTGACAAGCCCCTTATTTGGCTTCATGTACTTTATAGGAGCGCCTGTTCTTGACCTTGTATTCCTTTGATCTGCATCAAACGCACGCCACTCAGGACCAGT
Source organism: Microcaldota archaeon (assembly GCA_046536795.1). GTDB lineage: Archaea > Micrarchaeota > Micrarchaeia > Micrarchaeales > CABMGC01 > JAGDYD01. The sequence continues at coordinate 114,951 of JAWDMB010000003.1, forward strand.
ATCTGTTACATTCTCCTCAATTACAAGACCACAGTTGTTGCAGACAAGCTCACCCCTCTCAGCATCATATACTATGTCTGTGCTACCACAGCTTGGACATCTGCGTGGCTCTGTTGTTGCCTCGCTAGCCTGCTGGGCTTCATAATCGAGAGTAGGCTCAGGCTTGCTTTCTATATTGCTCTCACTAGCCTGCTTTTCCTGCGCTTTGCTAGTCTTATTTACACTCTTCGCCTTTGCACTTTTACTTTTTGCATCAGATTTAGCCATTTTTACCACCTAAAAGCACCAATTTTTAAAGAAAAATTTTTAAATCTTGCTAAAATAAGCAATAGAATAAGTATACAATAAGATATTTAAATCTTTCGGTTAGCCACCAAGCTGAAAATGGGCAGGAAACCAAAGGTTACATAGAGTCTAGATTTATATTTTTTAAGCCCCAATGTTTAAAAGCTTAAAACAAGATAGAGAATTTAGTTGCTGGTGTTTCTAATGTATGATCCAAGTATAGAGGAAAAGCTCGTTGCCGAGTGGGAAAAAGAGGGTCTATACAAGTTTGATATGAACTCTAGCAAACCCATTTATACTATCGATACGCCGCCGCCATTTACAAGCGGTGTGCTCCACATGGGCCATGCGCTAAGCTATTCTTTCATTGATTTTATAGCTAGATACAAGCGTATGAAAGGCTATAATGTATACTACCCACAAGGCTGGGATACAATGGGCTTTCCGACTGAGAGAGCGGTAGAGAAGAAATATGGCAAGAACCTTACACCAGAGGAATTTATTAAGAAATGCGAAGAAATATCTATAGCGAACCTTAATGCGATGAGAAATCAGATGCTCAGACTGGGCTTCTCATTCGATAAGTCACATGAATATATAACGCTATCAAGCGAATATAAGAAGAAAGTGCAGCTCTCAATCTTACTTATGTATGAAAAAGGCCTTGTTTACAAAGGAACACATGCTGTTTACTGGTGTCCATATTGCCATACTGCGATAGCAAGAGAAGAAACCGAGGATAGAGAAGAAAAAGGTAAGCTCAACTATATAGACTTCGCTCTCTCAGGTGAAGAAGGAAAGATAACAATAGCTACAACAAGACCGGAGCTTATGCATGCCTGTGTTGCTGTTGTGGTAAATCCGAAGGACGAGAAGAATAAAAAATATATAGGCAAAAAGGCGATTGTGCCGATATTCAATAGAGAAGTTGATATAATAGCTGATGAAGATGTCGATATAGAATTTGGAACAGGAGCAGAGATGGTTTGCACATTTGGAGATAAAGAAGACCTTATAATGTTCCATAGGCACAATCTAAAAGAGATAAGGGCTATAGATGAAGATGGCAGGCTTATAAACGCTGGCAAATATACGGGGCTTAGCGTTGAAGAAGCTAGAAGCGCGATAATTAGTGATCTTAAGGCGATGGGCCTGCTTGTAAAGCAAGAAGAGATATTGCATACGGTGAAAATACATGATAGATGCGAGAACCACGTTGAGCTTATCTCAAGCGAACAGTGGTTTATGAAGACAAAAGAGTTTGCAGAAAAGATAAAGGAGCAAGCGGAGAAGATAGAATGGATACCAGAATTTACTAAACGCTATCTGCTTGACTGGGCAGAGTATATAGACTGGGACTGGGTTATAAGCAGGCAGAGAAAATTTGATACCCCACTACCTTTCTGGATATGCAAGAAATGCGGTTATATTGTGCCTGCTGATAAGAACAAGCTGCCTGTTGATCCAAGAAAAGATAAGCCACCTCTTGAGAAATGCCCAAAATGCGGAGGCGAACTTGTTGGCGAGAGCTCAACATGCGATGTATGGATAGATTCTTCCATAACGCCCTTAGCAATTGCGGGCTGGCCTGAAAATGAAGACTTTTTCAAAAAGGCTTTCCCCGCAGAGATAAGAATACAAGGCACTGAAATTATAAGATCTTGGGCTTTTTACACAATATATAGGGTATGGGCGCTTACAGGAAATATTCCTTTCAAAAAGATACTTGTTCATGGGCTTGTTTTAGGACCAGATAATAGAAAGATGAGCAAGAGCTTTGGAAACGTTGTATCACCTGATGATGCTATAAAAGAGTACTCTGCTGACTCGCTTAGGATGTGGAGTGCTCTAAGCGGCGCGATAGGAAGAGATAGGCCTCTTATAATGAAGGATATAAAGTATGCGCACAGCTTCATAAACAAGCTCTTTAACTCATATGAATTTATTGAAAAAGCCCTTACAGGCTATAAAGAAACTAAAGGAGAATATAGCTACAGCGATATCGACCTATGGCTCTTGAGCAGGCTTAACACCATAATCAAAGAAGTTGAAAAAGCCTATGAAAATTTCGACTTTATGAGCGCAGCAAACATGCTTATTGATTTCTACTGGCATGAATTCTGCGACTTCTACATAGAGGATGTAAAATATGTTGTATATGGAAATGACGAACATAGAAAGATTGCTGTGCAGCATGTACTTTACCAAACAATAGACTCTGTGCTTAGAATGCTTGCTCCAATAATACCTTTTGCTACTGATTACCTTTACAGAAGGCTTAAGAAGAGAAGCATTCATTTAGAGAGCTTTCCTGTAGCAGATGAAAAGGTAATAAACAAGGAAATAGAGGAAAACGGAGCGTATATTAACAATGTCATAAGCATGATTAGAAAGGAGAAGACTAAGAATAAGCTGGCACTTAACTACCCATTAACCTCAATAGTTATAAATCTTCCTGAGAAATATTATAAACTTATAGAAAAGAATATAAAAGAGATAAGCTCAATTTGTAAGGTAGGTAGCATAAGCTTAAACAACGCCCAAGAGCTTTCTATAGAGATTAAATATTAATATATGCTTAACCAAAATCACTAAAGTGGTTTAATGGCTAAACTTCATACAAAAGGCAAAGGTAAGTCAAAATCGAGAAAGCCTGATGTTGAGATAGGCAAGATGCCAGAAGATCTTAAGCTTAGCAAAGAAGAGGTTGAAAAGATAATAGAGGATCTGGCAAAGCACCATACGCACCAAGCTATGATTGGGCAGATACTAAAAGAGAAGTATGGTGTTAAATACCCAAAGCAGGTTCTTGGAAAGAAGCTTGGTAGATTCCTTGAAGAAAAAGGGCTTCTTCCTCAGCTTCCACAGGACTTGCTAGATCTGATGAAAAAAGCAGTAAATATGAGGGCACATCTTGAGAAAAACCACAAAGATGTGCATAACAAAGTAAGGCTTATGCGTGTAGAATCAAAGATATGGCGCCTAACAAAATATTACAAAAGAACAGGCGTGCTACCAAGTGATTGGAAGTATGATCCAAAGGCAGCCGCATTGCTTATAAAGGGTGAGTAATTGGCTTTACAGAAAGGAGAAAAATGGAAGCTTAAAAAATGGTTTAATATATATGCTCCAAAAGTTTTGGGAGAAAACGTAATAGGTGAGATGCCAGCAAACGATGAGAAGAGTGCGATAGGCAGGGTTATTAAAGTAAGTCTTTCATGGATTACACAAAACCCGCAGCATTCTTTTATGAATATTGGCCTTCGCGTTGTAGATGTAAATGATAATGCTGCGCACACAAAAGTAGATTATCTTGAAGGCAATTACAGCTATCTTCACTCATTGGTAAGAAGGTACACTACAGCGATATACACAGTTGATAAGATAAAAGATAAAGATGGAAAGGATGTTGTGCTTAAGCTTATTGCGGTAACTGCAAACAGGGTAACAACACCCAAGAAGAAGGGCATTAGAGCTGAGCTTGTAAAGTTTGGAAGGGAGTATGCTGCTAACCTAAGCTCCGATGAGCTTGTAAAGGCTATAATAGATGGCACTCTTCAAAGCGAGGCAAAGAAAAGAGCAAACAAGATAGCTCCTATAAGCAAGCTAGAAGTAAAAAAGGTAGAATTTTAAGAAGATGCCTTCACGCCTTTTCTCGATACCAGCACATAATACAATATCAATATTATTACTATTACAATTGCTATAGAGAAGTATAGGAGCATTGCAGAGTTGCTGCTTGGAGCGCTTATTGCTGGAATTGTTGCAGGCAGAGAAACAATACTGGTTGTACTAACGTTGGTAACAGATGTTGTTGTGTTAGTAACTGCAGGTGTCGGAGGGATTGTGGAAGCTATAGTTGTAGTGGCATTAGGCAAAGCGGTTGATACAATTGTGCCGTTTGGATACTGACAACCCCACAACACAAAGCCATTAGGACAAGAGCCTATATTGTGGACAGTTGCTCCAGCAGGGCACGCCACAAGCGATGGCGAAATGCATGAAGTTAGATTTGCCGCATATGATAATGAGGCCAAAAGCAAAAGTAACACTATTAAAAAACTTTTCATGCGCTCACAAAGTATAATTATTATTAAAAGCTTAAAAATTTTTCTAAGCAGAAATAAAGAGATATAATTTTGTATTAGCTTAGCCTATGAATTTTTATAAATTTTTTTATAATCCCCTAAGAAGAAGTTAACTAATTTATTTTACTTATGTTACCTCTAAGATAATTCATTATCGCGATTACATTATTTAGAGTGGTAAGCTGGTTTTGCGTTGAATTTACTACAGAGAGAGAAAGCACCTTCGACCCATTACTATAGTATAGTGTGTAGGCCCACATTGGTTTACCATCATTAATGTGTGGAGCATATTCTGTCGTGTAAATATAATTACTATATATAGAAGTATTTACGTGTACATTTTCGGGCCACGGGGTTGTATTGAGGTATTGACTCACATGATTAACGAAGGTGTTTGCAGAGGTAGAGGAATTAAATTTAAAGAAAGTATAGATTATTACGGGTGTTATTGATAGGTTATAACGTGAAGTGTCACGCACATATGTTTGCACACACATTTTCTCTAAACCTATGCTTTTCAAAGAACTAGGGCTACTGCAATAGCTAGAGGCAAGAAAATAATTAGCTTTAATAAAGCCTACATTAGTTAAACATATTTTATTGTATGAGGTAAAGAAGATTATTAGTAGTAGCAAAGCTGCAATAATAATGACAACTAGTACCGATATGGCATAAGCCCTTTTCACCTTGTCCATAGGATCAACTTGTAGAATTCATCGAAGAGAGGGCGTTTATTATCTCTGATGCAATATCTTCCATTTGAGAAACATTCATATAGCCTGTAAAGCCCCAGTAAACAACCCTCACAATTGTATTCTTGTAAGGCACAGCAACAATGTAATAGCTTACATTTGGCATTGGACCTAGATATAGTGTTGAGGTTAAATTAAGTGCATTCTTATTTAGATAATCAAACTTTACAAGATAGCCGTTATGGCCAGAAATGTTTATTTGCGTAGAAGAAAAAGTGGAATTGCCTTTAAGCAATGGTTCAAGGCTACTACAATATCCATCATAAGCACTAAGTATGTTTAGCGCTTTTGACAGATTTGAGGGGCTAGCCTCTTGTATTTGAGTGAATGCTACAAATGGTTCTGTTTTGTTAAATAAAGGTGTTATGGGTGTTGAAACATTACCATTCATTTCTGGATTTAAATAAACTGCACCAGAATAGTTGACAAAACACATTGGAAAAGTTCCGAAGTTATTTCCATAAAATATAAGACCAGGTATAGGGTATGAGCTAAGGAGATTAAAGATCTGAGAATGAGAAAGAGTATAATTGTATATAGGGTGTGGCTTTATTGTAGTTATTATAGTGGTTTGAGGTATTGGGGTATTAGAGGTTTTATAGGAAAAGAAAATAATAGCGACTATTAATACAATCACAATTAGTAAAACAGAAAGAATTTTTAAAATTCTATAATCTTTCGCATCTTTTTCCATTTAAACACCTACAAAATATTTATTCGGTTGTTATATCCGCAAGCACGCCGTTAGCAATGAAATTGTTTCCTTGTGCACCAAGCAAGTCATACATGATAACCGGTGTGGTAAGATTTTTCATTATAATGGAGCTTATTACTATTTCTCCGTTTGTTGTAGGTTCTATTAACTTATCACCAATTCTTAGGTTTGCTGCGGCTATCCATTCCGTATGGCCATTTCTAGATACAAAGAAGATCTCATTAGCATCCGTTACTATCTTACCATTTATAATGTATAATTTACTCACCGGAAAGTTCACTGTTGCTACAATTACATTAGGGTAGAAGGTATTTGTTTCTGGATCGTAGCTTAATACAACATCACCTGGCTTTATCTGCGATATAGGCTCTGTAGCGCCGTTTGCCATAAGTATCTCGGTAGAACCTACAAAAGTGGCAGTAGAAGAAATTGTTGTTGAGGTTGTAGTCGAGGTTGTGGTTGAGGTTGTTGAGGTTGTTGTTGATGTGGTTGTAGTTATGCACTTATAACAAATGGAGCAGCCCGCATCATTCTGCTGATCGGCAGTGCAAGTTACCTTTTCCATACCTGGATAGCCTGGGCACGTGTTGTCTCCGCAACCAGTGACAAAATCACCATTAGGACATGTAATGCAACTTACTGAAATTGTTGAAGATGTTGTGGTTGAGGTTGTTGTTGAAGTTGTTGTTGATGTGGTTGTAGTTGAGGTTGATGTTGTTGTCTTTGTTGTTGAGGTTGTTGATGTTGATGATGTTGTAGAAGTCGAGGAAGTTGAAGAGGTTGTGGTTGAGGTTGTTGTTGAAGTTGTTGTTGATGTGGTTGTAGTTGAGGTTGATGTTGTTGTCTTTGTTGTTGAGGTTGTTGATGTTGATGATGTTGTAGAAGTCGAGGAAGTTGAAGAGGTTGTGGTTGAGGTTGTTGTTGAAGTTGTTGATGTTGATGATGTTGTAGAAGTCGATGAAGTTGAAGAGGTTGTGGTTGAGGTTGTTGTTGATGTGGTTGTAGTTGAGGTTGATGTTGTTGTCTTTGTTGTTGTTGAGGTTGATGAAGTTGTTGTTGATGATGTCAAAGTTGTTGTTGAGGTTGTTGAAGTTGAAGAGGTTGTTGAAGTTGAGGATGTTGTTGAGGTTGTTGAAGTTGAGGATGTTGTAGTTGTTGATGATGTCAAAGTTGTTGTTGAGGTTGTTGTAGTTGAGGTTGATGTTGTTGTCTTTGTTGTTGTTGAGGTTGAGGAAGTTGTTGAAGTTGATGAGGTTGAGGATGTTGAGGAAGTTGAGGATGTTGTTGAAGTTGATGAGGTTGAAGAGGTTGTTGAAGTTGAGGTTGAAGTTGAGGAGGTTGAAGAGGTTGTTGAAGTTGAAGATGTTGTGGTTGAGGTTGAGGAAGTAGAAGAGGTTGTTGAGGTTGAGGAAGTTGTGGTTGAGGTTGAGGAAGTAGAAGAGGTTGTTGAGGTTGAGGAAGTTGTAGTAGAAGTCGTAGTTGAGGTTGATGAGGTCGTTGTTGAGGTTGTGGTTGAGGTTGTTGAAGTTGTAGAGTAGAAGTTGGCTTGTTCTGTTATCGGACTATTCATTACAACTGTTGCTGTTATACTGTTTCCTGTATAGCTTCCTGTACCACTGCCTGTCCAGTTTTTGAAGAACCACATATTTGCAGGGGTTGCACTTATGCCTACGCTGTAACCTGTATAATACCAATTATTTCCGCCAACAGGCGGTGTTGTAGAGCCTGCACCACTTGGATTTACAACCATTGAAAGATAATACTGCAGATTATATGTTGCTGTTACTGTACAGTTTGATACAGCAACAAATGAGCCAGATTGATTTGTTAAGCCACAGCCAATTATTGAATTATAAACATATCTCGCATTGCCAGCGCTGCCCTGTGGGATTGGTGAATAAAATGCATATGTATGTTTGCTATTCTGAGCATATGCAAAGGTAATAGGCAAGCTTGTATAAGTATATTGTGTGCCGTCAACAGATAATACTGTTTGTGTAGTGCCTGTCATGCTGCTTACGCTGAATGTTATGTAGACAGGTGGCGTAAATGTTAATGTTGTGTTTGCAGATACATTGCCAAATGTTGCAAACACTTTTACCTTTCCAGGCTGCAAGCCTGTGATATAGGTATATGCATTTCCGCTGCTATCTGTTGTTGCTACGCTAGGATTAAATTTTATTGATTGGTTTGCTGTAAAGTTAATTGTTGCACCACTTATAGGATAACCAAGCAGTTTTACATTTGCTATTACTTGGTCTGGTATGCCTGTTGCAGTTGTTGAGTTTGCTGCACTTATACTAATACTAAGTGTTGTACTAGCAAGCAAAGGAGAAGCGTGCGAATTAAAATTGCCAACATATGTTTGCCTCTGCCCGGAGGTGCATGTTGTTATATTGCCGCTTGGGCATGGAATCGCACTTAGATAAAGTTTTCCAGAAACCAGTGTGCCTGTTGATATTGCTTTTATTGGCATTGTTACATTGCATATAATCGCTCCACCTGGTAATACATAGCTTGGCAGGCACTTCCCGTTTACGATGCCTATATTGCTTATGTTAAGACTCACCTGCGGATTTATTATAGGGTATTGCTGTGTATTTGTAAGAAACAATGCAATTTTAGAAGAAATAGAGTTTGAACCAAGGATCATGTCCTGGCAGTAAGCACCATATGCAAAAGAACATGTGCTTGGTGCTACTGCAGATGGTGCAAAAACAAAAAGATAAAGAATTGATACAAAAATAGCAGCAAGAAGTACTGCCCAGCCATAGGTTATTAGATATTCTAGTGCAGATTGGCCTTTTCTATAATTAGGTCTAGCCTCAGTATACCGTTTGGTATACTTTTTATTAGTCATCTAATAACCTATACTATCTCAGATAAATACACGATAAAAAGATATTTAAATATTGACAGAAGAACAGGGCCTTTACATTAAAATGGAATTTCTCACTTTTTGCCTCTTTTCTTGCTTGGTTTTTCATTACCGCCTCCTTTTTCCTCTTTGTTGCCTTGTTCGCCACCCACTGTGCTGCTAAACCACTTGTCAAAATAGCCCTGCGTTGTGCCTTCGTCTACGCTTTCTACTTCCTTTATTCCTATATTCTCATTGCTTTCAGCTTCTTCTGGCGGTTTGCTGTAGCTGCTCCTTACCTTATTTACCTCTCTTATCTCATTTAATCTAAAGAGGGCATAAGCTGCAAGTATAATTATTATCGCTCCAAATAAATAGAGCATGTATTTAAAGCCTATCCTGCTCTTAAAGCTTATCCCAATGCCGTGCTTGCTCTCGCATACATTTATAAGAGTTGTTTCATTAGCTTTCAGGTTTTTTACAAGGCTAAGATATGCTTCTGAGTTGTTAAGTGTATTTAATGTACTATAGCTGCTAAGCATATTTATGGAATTGTTAAGATATGTGCTATACTTGCTTCCATTTGAGAAGGTGCAATTTTCTAAAAGGCTCTTCTTCACATAATAGGTATTTGTTATGTTTGCAAGGATATACTTTGCTGTTATGATATTTTCAACTATCTTATTTGAGCTATTTACAAAGGCTTGAAAGCTTGGATACATTTTATTTATTGTTGTATTAGCTATAGATATGTTGTAATAAGAAGCGTAGAGAAGAGAATTGTTGAGTTGCTGAGAGGCAATGCTAAGGGCATTAGAAGCTGAGCTAATATTCGCTTCTAGAGCCGGCGAGCAAACTGAATAGATTTTGCAGAAATAATTGTAAGAAGTCTCAATAGAGGTTAGGTTTGCATAAACATTATTGTATAAGCTTAGCAGAGAAGCCTCGCTGCTTGTTATGTAGTGATTTATTGTCACATTTATCGTTCTATTGAATGTTACCTGCGGATACAAGCTTGAAACTAGCCTTAAAGGTATTGTCCTATTTATTATACCATTTCCATCGATAGGCGGTACAGGGTTAAGGTAAAGCATGCAGACTGATGTATTGCTCCATGAAACAATGCATCTTCCATTGCCATATACATTCATAACCTCAGAGGTATTCCAATACTGAACAGGATAAACTACAAAGCTGCCCAAATATGGCGGGTTATAAGGTGCAGAAAGCGAGAATACTACTTTTATTGGCACACCATCTGGACATGAAATGAAGCTTGCGTTTAACTGCTTGCATACGCCCGGGCTATATAAAGTAGAGACCGAAAAGCTTGAAGCAAGCGAACTTAATATTATCACGCCAAATATTGCAAGTAGTATTGTATACTTCATAAAATCGCTTTTTGTTTTATTTTATTTCCATTTTATATATAAGAATATTTCTTTATTTTTGTTTATTATCATCTTGCCGCTTGCCTTTATAACCTTTTCCGTAATTTCTACACTCTCTTCAATTTATATGAAAGTGCTACCACGTCGCAATAACCTACACAATAAACAAAGGTTTTAACTTTTATATTCTACCTATAATGATGTTAATAATGTAGATGTGGTAGCATGATAAATGCAGTTATACTTGCTGGTGGAAAAGGAACAAGGCTAAGACCACTAACATTTGATATACCAAAACCCCTTGTAAAAGTAAATGGCAAACCTTTAATAGAATATGCATTAGAGGAGCTTGAGAGAAATGGTGTTGAAAATGTTTATATTTCGCTTGGTTATAAGGCCGAAAAGATAATGCACTACCTTGACCATAGAAAGAAATTTGGGGCCCATATAGAGTATGTATTGGAGAGTAAGCCGCTTGGCACAGGGGGAGCATTAAGGCATGCTATGGAAAAGATGCAGGGATATGAAGATATTATTTCGGTGAATGGCGACACTATATTCAAGGCAGAACTTGATAAAATGTATGAATTCCATAAGAAAAACGATGCGCTTATTACTATGGGTAGCTTCATGCTTGATGATATTAGAGGCTTTGGTGTTATAGAAACAGAAGGAGATAGGATTACAAGATTTATAGAGAAGCCCGATCCAAAAGAGGTTAAAAGCAATATAATAAATGCTGGAATATATATTATAAGCAAAAGAGTTTTGGATAAGTTTCCGAAAGAGGAAAGTTTTTCTCTGGAAAAAGATTTTATAGAGAAAATTTACAAAGAAGAGGTTATACTACATTATCCTATAGAGAGGTTTATAACTGTAAATGATATAGAGCAATACAAAAAAGCAAATGAAGAAGTGAGAAAGCTTGCAGGGGGAGAGATTTGAACTCTCGCATCCCCTAAGGGAAGCGGGCCCTGAACCCGCCGCGTTTGACCAGGCTCCGCCACCCCTGCAGAAGGTTTATTTATTTTTATAAAGATGGTTATTTATTTGATTCTATGCTTCTAGGCATTATAGGTGCACCAAACAAAGGGAAGAGTACTCTTTTCTCTGCGCTTACTATGCTAGATGTAGCGATAGCTAATTACCCTTTTACAACGATAAAGCCAAATCACGGAGTAGCGTATGTGTCTAAGAAGTGCGTTGATAACGAACTTGGTGTAAAATGCAATCCAAAAAACTCAATATGCATGAATGGCACAAGACTTATACCAATAGAAGTTGTTGATGTTGCGGGACTTGTACCGAATGCACATCTCGGCAAGGGGATGGGCAACCAATTTCTAAACGACCTTATAAACGCGGATGCATTTATACAGGTTGTTGATGTGAGTGGCAAAACCGACGAAAATGGCAACCCGTGCGAAAAGTGTGACCCAGCAAAGGAGTTTAAGATAGTAAATGATGAGCTTGCTTATTGGCTCAGGGATATAATAAAGAGGCACATAAACAGGATAGAAAAGAGAAATGATAGCGTAGCAGGATTGGCAGAGATATTGTCTAGCTTTAAGGTGGGTGAAAAACAGATAGAAGAGGCTGCTGAGAAGTCTTATCTAAGCTTATCTGGAATAAGCTGGGGTGATGAAGACATTCTAAGCTTCGCTAGAGAGTTGCTTAGAATAAGCAAACCTGTTGCTGTAGCAGCCAATAAGCTAGATATGGCAAGCAAAGAAGATCTGGATCGGCTTAAGGCTGAGCTTAAAGATACTTTAGTCATTGGCTGCTCAGGAGCTGCCGAGCTTACATTAAGAAAGGCGGCTAAGGCAGGCATTATAGATTATACACCGGGCGCTACTGAATTTAGAATTGTGGGAAAGCCAAGCAAAGAGCAGGAAGATGCACTCAATTACCTTGCTGAATATATAAAGAAGAATAATGGCACGGGTGTGCAGCAGCTTATCAACAGCGTTGTATTTGACCTCTTGAAGATGATAGTTGTTTATCCTGTAGAAGATGAAAACAAGTATACAGACCATTATGGTAATGTTCTTCCAGATGCATTTCTTGTAAAAGAAGGCACTACAGCGATTGAGCTTGCTGAGAAAATACATACCAGCTTGGCAAAAAACATGATCTATGCGGTAGATGCAAAAAAGAAGATGAGAGTGCCAAAAGATTATAAGCTAAAGGACAACGATGTTATAAAGTTTGTAAGCACTGCAAAATTATAGTGTAATTCGCATTAATAGATGCACCAAGGTCAAGAAACTTTCCTTGAATGAGAAAGCCCAGCGAACAGTAAAGAAAGTGCAATAAGGATTGCTGTTGGCATTGCAAGCCAGTTCTCTACAAAAAAGTTTACCCCGGGGTTTATATTTGGTAGTATATAAATGATTGTTTCATAGATTATGAAAATCGCTATAAGGTAAACTATAGCAGCATAAACACCGTTTATTATTCCGCTCTTTATAGCAATATACATGCTCTTTGATCTTCTTCCTATCTCTGCACCTATAAAAGCACCCACTATTGTTGGAAGTATTATAGAACCAGGCATGAAGAGAATAAAGTTTGCAGAAGCCTTTAATATGCTTAACATCTTGCCACTTGGTATATAGCCAGCATTTATTAATGCACTTATCACAATAGCGATTATAAGAAGAAGTAGCCAAAAGAACATTGGTGCGGCTATGCTTACCTGTGCAGAGCCCTCACCCTCTTCCTTATTTTCTTCCCCGCTTCTTTCTTCAACCTCTTCTTTGCTTGTTGTTTCTCCTTTCATTTCATTACCCTTATTTCATTTCCAATAGCTGCTCCAAGAGCTGAAAGCATTATAAGCAAAGTCCAAGAGCTTATTGAAACCAGTAAGAGTTGCAACATACTATATGCAAAAATACCCAAAAAATTGTGTGAAAGCATGGCTATGCCAAGCTCAAAAAGAAGCGAAAAGAAGCCTATTGCCAGCGCAAGCACAAAAGCGCTAAGAAGCGCATGGACAAGCTTACCACCAAGCTTTGAAGCCCTTAAGCCGGTCCAGAAGCCGAAAAGGACTGCAAGAATTATTGAGCCGCTTCCTAGCATAAATAGATACGCTATAGGGGCGGCGCCTATTATTGCTATAAATGAAAAAACTATCAGGTAAAGGAGCCACATAGAGAAGGGATATTTTATTATGCCCCAGTACTTCATTAAATCATAATATTTTTCAGCATAATCCTTTTTATGCTTATCTAATTTTTCACGAAATCTTGCTCTCACTATATAAATACTTTGTTCGCTGCTAGCTACTTATTTTATTATCTTTGCATAAGCATCGATAAGGAACTTGTTTTCAAAGCTTTGCTGCATCTTCGATTTTATAATCGCAAAGATCTCTGCTCCAGTCAATGCCTTTGATGCAAGCAATATAGAATTATTAGAACCGATCCCTTTCTTTAATATATAAACGCCAAAATATTTTCTCAACCTTTGCTTATATTCAATGTATTCGAAAAACAAGCTTAGCTTATTGGCATAATTTATCGCTAATATTCCTTTATCACTTAAGGCTGCGTATGCGTTGCTTATAAAGTCATCTTGCAGAAATTGCTTTGGAATTCTATCATTAATATATGCATCTAATATTATTATTTCGTAAGCATTCTTCTTCCTCTTTACAACCTCCGCTCCATCCTCTAGGTAAAGAGTAAACCTGCTTACATCTATGCCTGTAAACTCCCTTGCCTTCTCTACCATTACCTTGTTTATCTCTGAGATTTCTAGCGCTATGTTGCCATATAATGTGGCAAGCTGATAAGCAATAGTGCCTCCACCAAGTCCTATAAGAAGTATCCTTGGCTTCTCGAAGAGAAGCGGAAGTGGTATGAAGAAATCCCAGTACATATGTGTATATATTGAATTGCTATCTGAAAGAGAATAGGTTATTCCATTGTACTTTAGCACCTTTCTACTTCCTTGCTCTTCTACCTTTATCTCGGCATCGTCATTCATTTCTCTCTATCAAAGCTAACTGTTAAATGATTTAGCCTTTTCTATTTTCTTGCTTCTGCCTGCTATACTGTGCTCTTTCTCTCACCACTTATCGCTGCCCTTGCTGCTGCAAGCTTTGCAATAGGTATTCTTGTTGGAGACATACTTACATAATCTATTTTAGCTGAATTAAAGAATTCTATCGAGCTTGGATCACCACCATGCTCGCCGCATACGCCGACCTCTAGCATTTTATTTGCTTGCTTGCCTTCCTCTGCGCAGAGCTTTATGAGCCTGCCCACGCCGCTTGTATCTAGTTGTGCAAATGGATCGCTAGGGAGTATTTTGTTTTCGAGATAGAAAGGTATAAACTTTGCTTCAACGTCATCTCTGCTGAATGCAAATGTTGCTTGGGTTAAATCGTTTGTACCAAATGAGAAGAACTCTGCATATTTCGCCAATTCACTTCCTGTAAGTGCCGCCCTTGGTGTTTCTATCATTGTACCAAACTTAAACTCTATCCTTTTGTGCATCCTTTTAAATACAGATTCTGCTGTATTCATTACAATCTCCTTAGCTCTCTTAAGTTCATTACCTATAGCAACCTGCGAGATCATTATCTCTGGCTTTACTTTTATACCTTCTTTTTCAAGCTCGATTGCCGCTTCAAGTATGGCTTCTACCTGCATGCTGTAGATATCTGTATAAATTATGCCAAGCCTAACACCGCGCTGGCCCATCATTGGATTATCCTCTCTTAGCTCCATCACTTTGCTTATTATCTTTTCTTTTTCCTTAGCCTCTTCTTCCTTCTTTTCGCATCTCAGCTCATCAACCTCATGTATAAGCTCTTCGAGCTTTGGAAGGAACTCGTGCAGTGGCATGTCTATGAGCCTTATTGTTATCGGCTTCCCAGCAGCTAATTTAAACATCTCCTTGAAATCGTTTTTCTGCAAAGGCTTTATCATCTCTAGATATTTGCGCCTTTCTTCATCTGAACTAGCGAGCACCATCTTTCTAACAAGTTCAAGCCTGTCCTTTGAATTGAACATACGCTCAGTTCTAGCAAGGCCTATGCCTTCTGCACCATTCTCTATCGCTTTCTTAACCATCTCTGGCGTATCAGCATTCGCCCTTATACCAAGCCTTCTGTACTTGTCAGCCCATTTCATTATCTTTGCTATATCCCCGCCAAGCTTAGGCTCTATTAGCGGTACGCTTCCTTTGTAAACTTTACCTTCACTTCCATCGATTGTTATTATATCGCCTTCATTTATTACAACGTTGTTTGAAGAGAAGCGATTGCCTTCTATATTTATGCCACTCCCAACAACACAAGGCTTTCCCATACCCCTTGTTACAACAGCAGCATGGCTTGTCATACCTCCTTTGCTTGTTAGTATACCATCGCTTACTGCTATACCTCTTATATCATCCGGCGTCGTTTCATTTCTTACAAGTATAACATTCTCGCCTCTCTTCTTTGCTTCTATTGCTTTGTCGATATCAAAGATAACTTTGCCAAATGCTGCACCGGGTGAAGCTGGCAAGCCACTGGCAATGGGTTCACCTGCAAGCTTCTTGTCTACCTGCTTATGAAGAAGCTTTTCCAATTGCTCTGGCTCTATTCTAAGCAATGCTTCCTTTTCGTTTATTAGACCTTCATTAACCATATCTATTGCTATACGAAGCGCCGCCTGTGCAGACCTCTTGCCGTTTCTTGTTTGTAGCATATAGAACTTGCCGTCCTCTATTGTAAACTCAATATCCTGCATATCCTTGAAGTATTTCTCAAGCTTGTCGCATGTTTTTACTAACTCATTGTATACATTTGGCATCTTCGCCTTAAGCTCTTCTATAGGCATTGGTGTCCTCTTGCCAGAAACTACATCTTCGCCTTGAGCATTCATCAGAACCTCTGCAAATATTTTCTTCTCCCCTGTCGATGGATCCCTTGTAAACGCTACGCCAGTTCCAGATCTTTCATTCAAATTACCATAAACCATTGAAACTATGTTTACAGCAGTACCCATCGTATCTGGAATGTTGTATATTCTTCTATACTCGATTGCTCTTTTATTCCACCACGAATCAAATATAGCGGCAACAGCCATGAACAACTGCTTATAAGGATCTTGCTCTATCTCTTTTCCTGTTTTCTCTTTTATTATGGCCTTGAATTTCTCAACGATTCTCTTTAATGCATCTGCACTCAAACCGCTTTCATCCACATTTTCTCTTTTCTTCTCGTCTTCGATAACATTATCGAATAGCGATTTATCAACCTTTAGCACTATTGAGCCGAAGAGCTGAAGAAACCTTCTATAGGTATCATAAGCAAACTTCTCTCCATATCTTTTGGCAAGAGCACTTGCTATCTTATCATTTATTCCGAGGTTTAAGACAGTATCAAGCATACCGGGCATAGAAAGAGGCGCACCAGACCTTACAGAAACAAGAAGTGTGTCCTCTTCGCTTCCAAACTTCTTGCCTGTTTCTTTTTCTATTTTTTTCATCTTCTTGAGTATCTTATCTTTTATACTCTTCCAGAGCTTTTTCTCTTCGAAATATTTGTTGCACATTCTTGTTGTTATTATAATTCCTGGAGGTACGGGCAAGCCTATTTTTGTCATTTCTACAAGACCATAGCCCTTTCCGCCAAGCTCATTCTTAGTTAAATGAAGCTTCGCGGCCTCAGAAAAAGTATAGACCTCATCCATAAAACCACAATAAAAATTTAATTATAAAATTATAAATTACTTTACTTTGAGAAGCATGAAAGGAAAAAGAAACAAAAAAAACGATACAAATATAAAATTCAAATTTCTATAAGCTAGCGATTGCATGACAGAGAAAAAGCTGCTCAAGATTGTAAATGATATTAAAAATTTAAAGATCCAAGGAGCAGAACATATCGCAAGAGCAGCTGTCGATGCATGGGAGAGTGCGAAGGATAAGAAGAATGCAAGCAAGCTACTTTTAAAAACAAGGCCAACAGAGCCCATGCTAAGAAATATAATAAAATATCTGAATAAATTTGACAAGCCAGAAAGCGCAAGATTCTATATAGACAACGGGCTTGAGCTCATTTCAAAATATGGATCAAGGCTTATCAAAAATAATTCTATAATATATACGCACTGCCACTCTTCAACCGTTGAGGCAATATTAGAAAAGGCGAAGGAAGAAGGAAAGAGATTTGAAGTACATGTAACAGAGACAAGGCCTAACTATCAGGGCAGGATTACAGCAACAAATCTTGCTAGAAGAGGGATAAAGGTAAAATATTTCGTAGATTCAGCTGCACTAGCTGCCATGAAGAATGCTGACCTTATGCTCATAGGCGCAGACCTTATAACACCATTTGGAGAGGTTGCAAACAAGATAGGAAGCGGTTTATTCGCAAAGGTAGCAAATATGCTAGATATTCCTGTCTATGTAGCTGCGCATGCATTAAAGTTTGATGCAAAAGCAACATATGGTATGATAAGTAGGATAGAAAGCAGGAGTTCAAAAGAGGTTTGGGCACACCACCCTAAAAACATAAGAATTGTGAATCCAGTCTTTGAATTTATAAATAAAGAGGATATAACGAGCATTATAAGTGAATTTGGGCTTGTGAGCCCCGAGGTGCTTGTTCAGAATATAGAAGAGAGATATGCATGGCTTTGGTGAATGTTGGTGAATGATATGAATGACCCATACAAAGATTTTGTGGATTTGAAATATAAGCCGGATGAGAGTGACATAATATGCCTTTTTAGAGTAGAGCCAGCTAAAGGGATAAGCATGAAGGAAGCACTTGGCAGGGTTGCAAGCGAGAGCAGCAATGGCACATGGGCTGAGCTTACAACACTTAAAGAACATATAAGGAAGATAAGGGCAAGAGCTTATTGGGTAAAAGGAAATTATGCTAAGATTGCTTATCCTATAGAGCTCTTTGAATATGGTAGTATACCACAGCTTATGAGCTCTGTTGCTGGAAATATATTTGGCATGAAGGCACTCAAGAATCTTAGACTAGAAGACATTGAATTTCCAAAAGAATATGTAAAACATTTTAAGGGCCCGCAGTTTGGCATAGATGGTGTTTTTGACAAAATTTTTAAGATGAAGAAAAGGAGGCCACTGCTTGCCCATGTTCCAAAGCCCAAAGTTGGTATGTACACAGAAGAACATGCAAATGTTGCAAAAGAAGCATGGCTTGGCGGTGTTGACCTTTTGAAAGACGATGAAAATCTTACAAGCCAGAGCTTCAATAGGTTTGAAGATAGAATGAAGCTTATGTTTAAATATAGAGATTATGCTGAAAAGGAAACTGGCGAGAAGAAGAGCTATTTGGCAAACGTAACAGCTGAGACAAATGAAATGATAAGAAGAGCTAAGCTTGTCAAGGAGCTAGGTGGTGAATATATAATGATTGATATATTGACAGCAGGCTGGTCTGCATTGCAAACGATGAGAGAGGTTGCCGAAGATCTGGGCTTGGCTATACATGCGCATAGGGCATTCCACGCAGCATTTACGAGAAATCCAAAGCATGGAATGAGCATGCTTGTTGTCGCTAAGCTTGCAAGGCTTATAGGCGTGGACCAAATACACATAGGCACTGTTGTAGGCAAGCTTAAGGCATCTAGAAGAGAGGTTGTAGACCTCGATGAAGAGATAACGCTTGAGCATATTGATGAACATCTTGGTGTATTAAATGAAGATTGGTATGGTATAAAGCCTGTTGTACCTGTCTCGAGCGGTGGCCTACACCCAGGACTTGTACCTTATGTTATGAATATGCTTGGGAAGGAGATAGTTATACAAGCTGGTGGTGGCATAGACGGCCACCCCAAGGGCGTAAGAAGAGGAGCAGAAGCGATGAGGCAGGCGATTGAGGCAACGCTTGAAGGCATTAGCTTAACAGAATATGCTCAAGATAAGGAACATAGCGCTTTGAAGGAAGCGCTTGACTACTGGGGCTTCGAAAAACCAGTATAAAGGTAATGAGATGAATTTCAAGATAAAAAATCTCGGGATAGAAACGGGCGCCAAGATAGCAATGCTAAATGAAGAAAGTGCAAACCTAATAGGCGCACATCCTGGCGACAGACTGGAGATAAAGCTTAAGGGAAGAACAAGCACAGCAATATTAAACATAGCAAACTTTATCAAAAACTCTACATTGGGCCTGACAAGAGAACTCACAGAAGAGCTTAATGCAAAAGATGGTGATGAGTGCGATATAGAAATAGCAAAACAGCCAAACTCATTAATTGCAATAAAGGAAAAACTCAATGGAAGGAGGCTTGACTACAAGCAGGTATATAGCATAATCAAGGATGCAGTAGATGGAAGGCTTGAAAAGGATGAGCTTACCGCATTTGTTGTGGCCTTGCATTCATTTGGAATAAACCTTGAAGAAGCGGCATATATTTCAGAGGCGATGGTAGAAACAGGCGAGAAACTAAACTTAAAAAAGAAAAGAGTATTTGACAAGCATTCGATAGGCGGCGTTCCAGGAGATAAGACAACCTTGCTTGTAGTCCCAATCGTGGCTGCCGCAGGCCTTACAATACCAAAAACCTCATCAAGGGCAATAACCTCTGCAGCGGGCACAGCAGATAGGGCAGAGGTACTTATGCCCGTGAATCTAGATGCTAGAGAACTAGAGAGGGTTGTAAATAAGACAAACGGCTGCATAGCCTGGGGTGGAGCTGTGCACTTAGCGCCTGCAGATGACATATTTATAAAAATAGAATATCCATTTTCAATAGACCCACTTTTGCTACCTTCGATAATGTCAAAGAAGAAGGCTGTTGGAGCAACAGACATGGTATTAGATGTGCCTACCGGCGAGACTGTAAAGGTAAGGAATAAGACAGAAGCTGAATTTCTTATAAAGGACTTTATGGAATTAGGCTCAAAGCTAGGTATACATGTTAATGGAGCTATAACATTTGGTGAACAGCCAATAGGCCATGCGATAGGTGCTGCTTTAGAAGCTAGGGAAGCACTCGCCACAATAATGAGAAAGAACGTTGAGGAGGATTTGCTTGACAAAGCTACTAGCATAGCTGGTATACTGCTTGAGATGGCTGGCAAGAGTGATGGCAAGAGGCTTGCAAAAGATATATTCAACAAAGGTCTCGCTGAGAAGAAACTAAGAGAGATTATAGAGGAGCAGGGCGGAAATGCAAAGATAATGCCAGAAGATATAGAGATAGGCAGCTATAGCGAAAGCCTAGTAGCTGAGCGCGAAGGCAGGCTAATGAAATTTGACAACTCTGTATTAGCTTATGCTGCACGCATAGCCGGAGCACCTAACAACAAGAAGGCAGGCATTTTAATAAACAAGAAGCTTGGCGAGAATGTGGCAGAGGGTGATACATTGCTAACTGTATACTCAGATATATCAGCAAAAGCAAAAGAGGCGATGAATTATATTGTAAGAAATGATGGGGTAATCGTTGCAAAGGGAAATGATATGTTAATAAAGAAAATTATAGAAGAAAAGGTAAAGCCTTCACGCTTCATCTTCGAGAGGTAGTTTGCTTGCGCTACCTACTTGTTATACTTGATGGCGCTGCAGACAGAAAAAATGCAGAGCTAAACGGGAAAACACCGCTTGAAGCGGCAAATATGAAGAATTTAAACAAGATTGCAAGGCAATCACTTGCGGGCATGATGTATCCGATAGAAAAAGGGGTAGCCCCAGAGTCTGATTCTGCTGTTTTTTCAATCCTTAGCTATAATATAAAAAACTACACCGGCAGGGGGGCTATGGAAGCACTTGGTGCTGGGCTCAAGGTAGGAAAAAATGATATCGCACTAAGAGCAAATTTTGCAACAATAGATGAAAATAGGAGGATTATAAGCAGAAGATGCAGCCTCACAGAAAAAGAGGCTAAAGAGCTTGAAAAAGAGATAAATAAAATAAAGATAAAAGGAGTAAAAATAAAATTTAAGGCAACAGTAGATTATAGAGGGGCTCTTTTAATAAGCCCCCGCGGTAGAAAGCTATCGCAAGAGATAACAAATGTTGATATTGGCTATATCAAGAAAGGTACTATTTCGATAGCAAAAGCGGTAAGTGAAGGCAGATTACCTATTCCAAAAGCAAAGCCTTTAAAAAATACAAAAGAGGCTAAGTTTACTGCAAAGATAGTGAATGAATTTATAGATAAGGCGATAGAAGTTCTTTCTAAGTCAAATGTAAACAAAAAAAGAATCGCTGAAGGCAAGCAAGCAGCAAATGCGATACTACTAAGAGATGCCTCTCTTGGCTTGCCTGATGTAGAGCCTATAGAGAAGAAGTTTGGAATAAAGTTCTGCTTTGTTACAGAGATGCCTGTTGAAAGAGGAATTGCAAAACTTCTTAAAATGCATGAGATAAAATTTGAATCTGCAAAGAGGGGCATAGAAAGATACGAAAAGCTTGCGAAGATTGTAAATAAAAATACTAGGAATTGCGATTTTGTATATGTGCATATAAAAGGACCAGACGAGCCAGGACATGCTGGAGATCCAAAAAAGAAGAGGGATATACTAAAAGCTATAGACAATGGCTTCTTCTCAAAGCTTAATCTATATGATACAAGGATATGCGTGACATGCGACCATGCCACGCCTTGCAGTTTAAAAGCGCATTCATCAGATCCTGTGCCCGTTATAATAGGCAGATTTAGAAATGGTGACAATCTGCGGTTTGATGAGAATATAGATTCAAAGGGCTCACTCGGTATATTTAATGGAAATGAGCTTATAAGCAAAATCCTGCACATGGATGAGGCAATTAAATGATAAAAGAGATTACGCTAAGGGTGGTATTTGACTCTAGAGGAATGCAAACTGTAGAAGCAATTATTACCGATGGCAAGAACAATGCAAAGGCTTCTGCGCCAAGCGGAACAAGCAAGAGCAGGTATGAAGCGGTTGCATTCCCAAATAATAGCGTAGAACTTGGCATAAACAGATTTTATAAAAAGAAGAGTAAGCTTATAGGTGCTGATGAGCTTGATCAGCAAGGTATAGATTCTTTGCTTCACGAGATAGATGGTACTGAAAACTTCTCTTATATAGGCGCAAATATAGCAACTGCTATTTCTATTGCAAATGCAAAGCTAGCTTCGCTAAAGCAGGGTATTGAGCTATACAAACTGGTAAGCAATTTAGCGAGGAAAAAGCCGAGGATGCCTAGGCTTTTGGGCAATGCATTTGGAGGCGGCGCACACGGCAAAGGAATGAGTATACAAGAGATATTGATAAGTAGTAAAGGCAAGAGGATTAGAGAAGAGGAGCAAAGGCATGTAAAGATATACAATGAATTAGGCAGCCATCTTGCCAAGAGCGGCCTTGCCTCTGGTAAAACCATTGAAAATGCGTGGACCTCAAAGCTCAATAGCCTAGAAAGCACAAAGCTACTAAGCAAAATAGCAAGGAGTGTTGAAAAAAATATAGAACTTGGCATAGACATGGCTGCAAGCGAATACTTCAAAAATAGCTATTATTTATTTGACCGAAAGAAGCTAAGCAAAAAAGGATATTTTGATTTTGTAAAAGAGATTGCTTCCACGAACAAAATTTACTACATAGAAGACCCTTTTGAGAGCTCGGATTTCGCCAGCTTCTCACAACTTAGAAGCGAGCTTGGCAGAGGCTTCCTTGTGGTTGGTGATGATTTGTATGCAACAAATAAAGAAAGGATAAAAGAGGGCAAAAAGCAGCGCTCAACTAGTGGGGTTATAATAAAGATTAACCAAGCAGGTACATTAAGCGATACTATAGAAGCGGTAAAGGAGGCGCAGGGATTAAAGATCATTGTTTCACACAGAAGCGGAGAAACAGAAGACAACTTTCTTGCACACCTGGCTGTTGGCTTCGGAGCTGACTACATAAAATGTGGTATTGTAGGCAGCGAAAGGATAGCAAAGATAAACGAGCTTATGCGTATAGAAAGATTTATAATAAATGGTGAAAAATATTAATGATTAGATAAGCGTGTGATGCTAATGGGTAGTAAGATTGAGAAAGTTCCAGAGAATATTGCTATAATTCCGGATGGTAATAGGCGATGGGCTAGAAAGCATGGCCTCTCATTCTTAAAGGGCTACAGCTATGGAGTAAAAAAGTTCATAGAATTTAGTGAATGGTGCAAAAGCTATGGCATAAAGAGCATTACTGTCTGGGCTTTATCTACAGAAAACCTAAATAGGCCGAAGAATGAACTCAATATTTTATTTAATATATATAGAAAAGCTGCAAAAGACAGAAGCATAATAAGAAGATTACACGAAACAAAAACAAGGTTTGTTGTGGTTGGTAAAAAAGCCTTGCTGCCAAACGATCTATTGGCGATGCTAAGAAAGATAGAGGAAGAGACACGGAAATATAGGGATCGTGTTATATACATGCTTCTTGGCTATGGTGGAAGGGAAGATATTATACATGCTGCAAATGAAATAGCAAAAGATTCTAAAAACGGAAAGATAAGTAAGATAGACCAAGAAACATTCAAAAGATACATGCTATCTAAGGATGTACCAGACATAGACTTTGTTATAAGAACCTCTGGCGAGGAGAGGCTCTCAGGCTTTATGCCTTGGCAAGCGGGCTATGCTGAGCTCTACTTCTGCAAGAAGTACTGGCCAGAATTTGAAAAAGAGGATTTGAAGAAAGCACTTATTGAATACAGCAAGCGCGAAAGAAGATTTGGAAGATAGTGTTCGCATGCCAGATGAAAAAAGATTCCTCCTCCACTACTCAGATTATTTTACAAAGAATGCCCCAAATAACAGCACGAGCATTGCTATAATCTTTTTGATAGGAATAATAGCAGGCGTAATGTCTATAACTGCATTGCACTACAATGAGATGGAGCATAATCTTGCTTATGCATTAGCAAATGGAATGAGCGCTGGACTTCTTATAATAAGCCTTCCAGCCTTGGTTAGCGCAGCTATAATAAAACTCGTTAAAAGAAGGATTTACCTTAGGCATATACTAATGATATTTATTATGAGCACAATGGCTTATTCCTTCTTCTTAGTCATTAATAGTGCTATATTCTTTTTCTTGAGGAGCTATATAATAGCTTACATTGTAATACTACTAGCAAATGCAAGCCTCTTTGGTTTTTGGTTTATAGTAAGTAGATTTGTAATGGGCAAAAGGCATGCAACGCTAATAGCTTTAATATATCCTACGCTAAATTTTCTTTTCTATGTGCCTCTTGGAAAATACCTTATAAACCTAAATCTCCCATTCTGGCCAGCGGCAATAAAGCTCTACAGTGGTATGCTAATATTCTTAATTGTAGGCTACACCTTCCTTTACATTGTTGACAAACCAGCTAAGAAGAGACTAAACATAAGCGGGGTTGAAATCTTTAATACAATGATAAACCAGTGGCTTTACAATATGGGCACGCTCAACTTTAGCCTTGGTATCGGAACAAAGAAGGATATAATAATAAAAATACTTGCCCTCAAAGGGAAAAGACAAAAGGCAATTTTCGTTGAACCTGGCATACACTACGGCCCTTTTGCAGGCACAGGTGGAGCAAACGCGACAGAGTATCTTGGTAGTATAATATTAAAGAAATACGGCGCAAATCCATTCATATTACATAGCACTGTTAATCATTCAAATAATCCAATAAGCACAAGCGAAATCGGCATGATGGGTAAGGAATTAGAAAAGGAGATTAACAATATAAAAGAGGAGAACTTTGAAGAGGCACGTGGTGGCATAGGGTTTGGTGAAGCAGGGCCATGCAAAGCGATTGCAATTAAGATAAATGATGCAAAACTTATAACGCTTACAAAGGCGCCTACGGTAACAGAGGATATAGGATATGGTGTTGGTGAAGAGTTTATAAAAATAGCTGGAGAGAAGAGCATTATCATCGACGCACACAACTCAAGAATTGAAAGTGCAAACAAAGAAGAGTTAAAAGGTATATACGCTGGAAGCAGGTATGTTGAGCTTTACAAAAAAGCGATAAGAGAGGCATTAAATTTAAAGAAAAACCAAAAGCTCTTTTTTGGCTCTTATTCTATCAAACTTTCAAACCTTATAAAAAATGCAGAGGATATTGGAAAAGGCTACACTAGCGTTGGTGTATTTAAATTTGGCAATGAAAACTTTGCTATGATTTATTTTGATGCAAACAACATGCTGCCTTCTCTAAGAGAGCGTATAATAAATCATGTAAAAGAAAAATATAATATAAAGTGCGAGGTTTATACTACAGATACTCACTCTGTAAATTCACTAAACAGACCTTTTACCAATGTGCTTGGAAGAAAAACAAAGCCTAGCATTCTTATACCTATTCTTGACATAGCAATTGAGAATGCTCTTGCAAATATGGAGGAGGTAAAAAGCACATATAGAAGCTTTGTTATACACAATTTTGCAATCTGGGGTGAAGATGCAGAAGAGAAGTTAATTGAGACAAGCAAAGAGATATTAACAAGGGTTAAGCATATAATACCTATTGTAATAGCTGCGGGCTTTGTTGTTGCTGCTTGGCTTATATATTTCTTATAAAACTGAGCGGGAAAGCCCACGATTTTAATCGTGTGGAGGATGTCACGATCAAGGCAGGAATTCCTTATTTGATATCTTATCTTTTATATACTGGTCAACGAATGTAAGGCTTGGACCTTGAAGTGCATCCTGCTCAAGCTTCTTCTTTGTCTTTATCATGCGCTCTAGTTCATTAACCCATTCTTTATGACGCTTTATCCACTCGTAATTTAGCATCTCTTGAGCTCTTTTTAAGTCAATCTCGGTAGCCTTTATTGTCAGCTTGTTTAGAAAATCGTATCTATCTAAATCTGAAAGTGATACACCTATAAACTTCGCTTCTGGTGTTGCAACATCATTGCCTATATATGCAAGATTAATACTACCTGTTTTAATAGTCCAATATATATACCATCCCCATGCATCTGAATCAGTAAATACATATATAGGCAGACCCATATCTGCAAGCTTTCTTATAAGCCTTCTCGTTCCTCTAGCTGCCTGACCAACAGGCGTTATTAAAATTGCATTCTCTTTTTTCCAGAAATTATCTTCATTAAGCCTCTGCCAAAGTGCATCCTTTTCCACAACAAGCACATATGAAGCCTTTACATCTACAAACTCTATATTATTATCAACATCACTCGGAATAGCCCAGCCGCTTCTTCCCATCTTGCTGCAATCTATTGTAACCTCTTCGCCGCCAGATCTATCTATTACCTTCATCCTTCCAGCGAGTACGCCTTTCCTATTAGCATTTAAATTCATGTCCTCTCTTTTCAATGAGAGTGCAACCTCTAGATCTTCTATAAGCGGGTTCGATTCCGATTGCTCATTAAATATACTCTCATCTATATCTTCGCCAAGAGAGTATTTTAGCTGATAGAATAAGCCTCTTATGCTTGTATGCAGGCCCTCCCTTAAGAATTTGTGGCACTTGGCGGCAACCGCCATAGTTTGCATAAACCTTTTTGCCTGGGCAACGTTAATGAAGGTTCTTTCTTCTTTTGCACTTCCAAGCTTTAGAAAACCGCTCTTTTGGTCATAGAGTATGTTTGATCTTGTCCTTGCTATTGTTACAAATTTTGGATTCTTGCCATATTCTATATCCTCTATTATCTGCTTGCCGAGCATCTCAAGCTTTGCCTTTGCATCTTGACTATTCTTGGAAGTAGAAGTAGGAACAGGCATATACTCACCTCTTTTCTTCAATGCTTTCCCCTATAGGTTTGCGCTCTTTCGAATCTGTTGAGATGTAGTGCTTAAGCTCTTTTATTATCATATCCCTTCTAGGGCTTTTCTTAAGTGCATATTCTAGAACCTCGCCTATATTTGAGACAGGTATAATCTTTATTTTCTTTAGCTTCTCTTTGTCTATATAGATATCATTTACATTACTCTTTGGTATGATCACCGCTCTAAGCCCAGCATCTATAGCCGCTTCCACCTTGCTCGTAACGCCACCAACAGGCAATACATCGCCCCTTACTGATAGCGAGCCTGTCATCGCAACAGACTGGTCAACAGGTATGCCTTCTAGTGCAGATATCACACTTACAGCAACAGATATGCTCGCGCTATCGCCCTCAACCCCCTCATATGTTTGTAGAAACTGCACATGTATATCATAGCTGGCAAAATCAACATGCAAATGTTTCTTTATAACAGCACTTATATTCTTTACAGCCTCTTGGGCGATCTTTCCAAGTTTGCCTGTTGCTATAAGCTTGCCCTCTGCTCTTGAGCTCGAAGGAGTTACTTCAGCAACTATGGGCACTATTATGCCTGCTGACAAGTATGATGAACCAATAACAGCAAGCCCATTAACCTTGCCTATTGAAAAGCCTGATGTTCTGAATACTTTGTAATCTTTTCTATATTCTAATTCCTGGTCAACAAACTGCGCCTCTATGGGCCTTGCAAGCTGCTTAGCTGCTATAACATCCTCTTTTGTAACAACCTTCTTTCCTTTCTCTACCGCAATGTCACCCGCGGCCCTTACCAAACCACCGAGATCTCTCAAGATCAATGTTAACCTTTTCTTTCTTCCACTCCTACGCCTCGCCTCTTCAACTATTTCCATGCAGGCATCATAATCAAAAGGTGGAATCTTGCCGTCTTTCTTTATCTCCTGTGCTATAAACCTTATTATTTTCTCTTCGTTCTCTTTTGTATCGGGCATTGTCGATTCCATAAATACTTCGTAGCCGTAGCCCCTTATTCTTGACCTTAGCGCCGGATGCATCTTCTGTATATCCATAATATTGCCAGCTGCAATAAGTAGAAAGTCACTTGGTACTGGCTCTGTTCTTACCATGGCACCTGAGCTTAGCTCACTCTGTCCTGTTATAGGGTACTTCTTTTCCTGCATCGCTGTAAGCAGTTCTTGCTGCGACCTTGGATCAAGACTTGCTATCTCATCTATGAAGAGCACACCCTTATTTGCTCTATGTATAGCACCACTCTCTACTCTCAGATGAGCGGGTGTGCCTAGACCACCGCTTTGAAGAGGATCATGCTTAACATCACCAAACAATGCACCCGCTTTAGCACCAGTAGCATCTACAAATGGTGCATGGGTCATGCCTGTATTGTCAACAATAAGCTTTGGCTCATTTGAGTCAAACGCACCCGGAAGCATACCAACGCGCTTCGTCAAGCCGCTTACGAAAAGGGCGACAGAACCAAAGACAAGAACACCAAGTATTAACGCTGCAAGTACTATTATTTCATAGCCTGAGAAGAAGCCTGAAAGAGAAAGCGCAAAAAGTATTATTACAAGAATGAGCACAATCGATGTCACCTTAGAGTCACTATTGCTTCTTGTATCTATTCGAGCCTTCATCCTTTCTTTTTGCAGTATCTGCCTGCCTTGTCCGTCGCCAAGAGGTTTTCCTGGTTCTGGTGGTTCAGGATATGTCTTTACAACCCTAACAAGTGGTCTATTCTCATCATTTGGATTTTTATAGACTAGAACATCTTCAAGATCGGTAGCTGGAAGAAGTTCGGCCATAGCTTGCGCTAGCATAGTCTTGCCCGTGCCAGGTTCTCCTATAAGCAAAACATTCCTGTGCTGCTTAGCCGCCTTTTTTATTATCTGCACAGCTTTATCTTGGCCAATAACCTGGTCTATGAGCTTATCTGGTATCTTTATTTCGTCTGTCGTCTTGAATTTCTTCATCAATATCAGATATTATGCTTCAAACTATTTATATCTAATGTTTATCTGGTTTCTGTTTGGGGTCCTGACACTTACTTTTTCTCTCTTCAAATATTCTGCTTATTCGTTTTTCTGCTCTTATAGCCTAAAAAATCAGATTAGAGGAATAATGGAATTTTATTCGTAAAAAGGGCAGCGTTTAGAGGGTGGGGAAGATTTTTCCAAAGGATTTGCTCTAAACGCTACTGAAAAATAATTTAGAGGGAAAAATTTATAAACATTTTGCAAAGAAGCTAAGTCAATAATAAATGGAACAGCCAACACCCCCCATATTTAGATTCAATCGATTTTTGAATGTATTAAGCTTAAGCAATCAATATTGCCACAATTATGCAATTGCATAAAAAGATAAAAATAGTTACTTGCATCTGGAAATATTTTTATTCTTTTAATCCGTTTTAGTAGTGGTGTGGTTATGCCAAAAAAGAAGAGTAAGCTTTCTATAATAATGTTCAGCGGCACAGCAGACAAGTTTTTATCTCTTGGGATTCTTTCTCAGGCTGCTGCCGCAATGGGCTTTGAGGTAAATATCTTTGTAACAGGCTGGGCTCTTCTAAGCTTTACTAAAAATGCAAAAGAGCCACCATTTCCAAACGAATTCAAGGATATGGCTCCAGCACTTATTGATGGACTTAAGAAAATGAATGCAAAGCCTTGGCAGGAAATGCTAAAGGAAGCAAAAGAGATGGGTGCAAAAATATATACATGTTCTACAACGGCTGGCGTTATGAATATTAAGAAGGAAGACCTTAACGAGCTTGTAGATGATATAGTTGGCGCTGCAACATTCTTGGAGATGGCAGAGGGCGGAGAAACGCTTTTCATATAAAATTTGGTGAGTAAATGACAAATATTGTTGTAGATGCTAGAGGTTCGAGCTGTCCAGGACCAGTTGTTGAGCTTTCGAAAGCTTACAGGAATGCGAAGGTCGGCGATATTATAGAGGTATGGGCTACAGATCCAGGAATAAAAGCAGATGCAAAAGCTTGGGCTGATAAAACAAAGAATCAGATAATAGGGATAAAGGAAGAAGAGGGAGTAATTAAGGTAAGCATAAAGATAGTAAACAGGTAAAGGGTAATGAGGTGGAGAAGAAAAAGCTAGTTATAGTTGGGTGCGGAGATGGAGGAATAATGCTCTCGCACCGCACATTCAAGGATTTTGATGTTACAGTAATAGATAAATCCATCATGCATTATTTTCAGCCATGGCAGCTTCACATAGCCTTTGCTGGGGCTAAAGAGAAAAAAATAGAAAAGAGGAAGCTTCTCCCAAGAAGGATTAATTTCATAAATAAAGAAGTAAAGAGTGTTGACCTTGCAAATAGAAAAATTATATTTGATGGCGGCGAATTAAGTTATGACTATGTTGTTATTGATACAGGCAGCACAGGTAACTATTCAAAAATACCTGGCCATCAAGAGCTATTCAACGAGTTCGGCGATACACATAGCAATACAGCTGGAGCTGAGAGGCTCTGGAGCAAGGTTAAAAGCTTCTCGGGGGGTGACGCGGTTATAGGCATATCTTACCCTATATACAAGTGTCCACCATCGCCAGATGAAGCGGTATTTCTTTTTGAAGAGTATATAAGAAAGCACAAGCTCAAGGATAAGACAAAGATAACCTTTATAACACCTTTTCCTAGGGCTTATCCCGCAGAGCCTCTAAACGAGTTTGTAGAAAAAGCAATGAAAGAACGTGGCATAAATATAATGACATTCTTCGATGTTGAAAGTATAGATACAAAGAACAAGACAATAAGCTCGATAGAAGGCGATACCATACATTATGACTTTGCAGCACTTGTACCGCCACATAAAGGAGCAGGCATAGTAAAGGATTTTTCAGACGATGACGGCTTTGTAAAAACAGATAAATTTAAACTTAATATAGGAGATTATGATGACGCTTTTTGCATGGGCGATGCAACAGATATTCAAACATCAAAATCAGCTGTTACCGCACATATTGAATCTGGTGTTATAAGTGATAGGCTAAGGGGTATCGATTCAAGATTTGATGGAAGGACACACTGCCCGTTCGAATTTGGCTATCACAAAGCCACATTTGTAATAAGCTCTTATACAGAACCCGCAGTTAAGCTGAAGCCTTCAACAATTAATTATATAATGAAGCTTGGTATGAAGTATCTCGCTTGGCAGGTATTAAGAGGCTATATGGACTGGTTTTTCAAGATTTACTTCAGTATTACAGATCCAGCAAAACTTAACAAAAAGATAAAGTGAAAGAGATGCTTTGCTTATCTAAGGGGAAGGGCATTGGGGGCACAATAAAGGAAAGTGCAGATGACTTTATTGTAAGAGAAATAACAAAAGAAGGTGTTGTATTAGAACTTAACAAAAAATACAGCATGCAATCAACGCCTGGCAAATTTGCTGTTTTTGTTTTGCAAAAGAAAAATTGGAATACACAAGAGGCATTAATAGCCATAGCAAAGAGGTTTGGGCATGGCAAAAAATCTATTGGCTATGCTGGCTTAAAGGATAGGATTGCAACAACGGTGCAACTTGCTAGTATTTTTGGCGTGAAGGCAGAAGAGGTAATGAATGTTAGAATAAAGGATATTTCTATAAACGGTGCATGGGAGAGCAATAAAGGCATCAAAATGGGCGACCTAATTGGAAACAACTTTACAATAAGGATAAGGGATTCATCCAAAGATAAAGAGGCGATAGAAGGGATATTAAATGAATTAAATAATATGTTTCCAAATTACTTTGATAGGCAAAGGTTCGGCCTCAGAGAAAACAACCACATAGTTGGCATGAAGATTATGCATGGCGATTTTGAGGGTGCTGTTTTTGAATATTTAACATCTACAAAGAATGAGAGAAATGAAACGGCGATAAGTGCAAGAAAGAGACTAGCTGAGGAGCGTGACTTTAAAAAAGCTTTAGAGTACTTCCCAAAGTATCTTAAGCATGAGAGAAGCGTTATAGAATATATGGCTAGGTATAATAATTATGCAAATGCCCTAAGAAGGCTACCACGTGGAATAAGCTTGATGTTTGTACACGCTGTAGAAGATTATATATTCAATCTAGCACTTGAGAGACGCATTAGAAATGGCGATATAGAGCTTAGAGAAGATGAGCTTTCGTGCAAGGCAAACAGTTACGGCTTTCCAGATATAGAACAAAGAGCAATAGGCGCTGAAGGCTTATATCCTTTGTTTGTTTTAGTCGGCTACGAAAGCAAAGAGGAAGAGATAAGCACTTATGAAAAGGAGGTTATGGAAGAGCTCGGAATAAGCAAAGAAGATTTTAAGATAAAGAGCATGCCCGAGCTGAGCATGAAGGGCTCATATAGGGCTTGCTTTGCTCCTTTTAGGGACTTTTCTTATTCGATAAATGATAGCGTAGATATGAATTTTTCACTGCCTGCTGGTTCATATGCAACAGTGCTTCTAAATGAGTTTATGAAATCAGCAAAAGCGCCGGAGCTGGGACTTTCATAACGCTAGTTATTTTGAACCCAGAATGCCAAAAAGGCAACCAGATCTCGAGTTTCGCCGCTTTCTGGCGCGTTACCTGGTTCCGCCACTCCGGCATAGAATTATTAGCAATAAAAATATAAAAGATTATAAAGATTAGATATAAAAGGTAGGTAAAAGATTAAGAATAAAAGATTAAGGATTAAAAGAAAATCAGTACGGTGGTTTGTTGGATAAGGAGCGATTTGTTAGGTTTATAATAGTGCCTACAATATTCCTACTTGACGCTGTGAGCATAGGCTTCTCAATATACCTTATCACAATCTCATTAAACCTCTCAATGCTCTTAATAGCAATAATATTCCTTATCCTCACAGTGATTGCCGCTTTCTTTAATACAGTAGCGGCATTCTCATACTATGACTCATATTTTTACGAGAAGAGGATTAAGAAAGAAAAGAACTTATTCGGCAAAATAAAGAGGTATTA
This sequence comes from Microcaldota archaeon, assembly GCA_046536795.1. Lineage (GTDB taxonomy): Archaea > Micrarchaeota > Micrarchaeia > Micrarchaeales > CABMGC01 > JAGDYD01. The sequence goes on from JAWDMB010000003.1 coordinate 147,694, forward strand.
TACTGTTGCTATTGTTGTACCTACATATAACGAAGATCCAAAGATTGTAGAAAAAACGCTTAAGAAGCTAAGGGCTATTGACTATCCAAAAGAGAAGGTAAATTTCTATCTTTTAGATGACTCAAGCGACAGCGAGCTTGCTGATGAGCTTAGAAGGATTGCAGAAAGAAATGGCTTTAGATTTATACATAGAAATGAAAGGAAAGGCTTTAAGGCTGGTGCACTAAACAACTTTCTTAGGCAATCAGATGAAGAGCTCATAGCAATATTTGATGCTGATGAATATTTGATAAATAAGAATTTCCTTAAAGAGCTTGTCCCAGCATTTGACGACCCAAAGGTTGGTTATATACAGACAGAGAAGAGGTATGCAAATAGTAATTTCTTCGCTAATTCTATAAATCTGTTCAATAGCTTCTTCTTCTCATTTATACAACCTTCACGTGCTTCTCACAATACTTCCATCTTTGCAGGCTCTTGCGGTATTATAAGAAGGAAGGCACTCGATGATGTTGGTGGATTTCCAGAATATGTAATTGAAGACACTTTCTTCTCTTTTGAGGCGAGGATGAAAAATTACAAAGGCTTATATGTACCTAAGATCTATGCACTCGGCAGGCCAATAAAGAGGTTCAGTACGTTTGCAAGACAGCAATGGCGCTATAACTATGGTGGAACACAGTTCTTGGAGTATTATTTAAGCAAAATAAGAAAAAGGAAGTTTAGTCTTGTAGAGCATAGCGATTATATAAGCCTTGGTTTTGGGCTCAACTACCTCTCGGTAGTACTTATTCTCTTTACAATACTTTCTATCTTAATAGTCTTCTCAAACTTTCCGTTTACTAGAGAGTCGTTAAGTTACATACTCAATCCACTCTACTTCAAATTCTACCTAGAGTTATATGGCATACTTGCACTTCTCCTCTCGTTTCTAGCACCTATAATTGTCTCAAGGATCTATTTTGGCTCGTTTAGATATGGTATACTAATCTTTCTCCTCAATTTTGCACTTGCGGTAATAAGAACAAAGGCCGCTATAGCTGCTTTACTCAAGGCAAATCCAGGCTATAAGTGGATCAAAGGAAGCGAAAAGAGATATGATAGATTTATAAGTGCATTCAAAAATTCTATTACTGAGGTTATGCTCTCGCTGAGCTTGTTTGCATTGGGTATATTCGCATTTCTTACAAACAACTTTTCTGGTGGCGTTTGGCTTTTGTGGTATTCTCTATTATATAGTTCTACATTCTATTTCTTCTATAAATATGGATAGGCGAATTCTATGATAGGTGTAACCGCTTTATTTTTAGCATTCTCTGGCATAGCCTTCCTGGGCTATATACTTACAGCACTTTTCGCGAAAATAAAGATAGCAAATATACTTCCACTGATGCTCTTAGGTTTACTAGTAGGGCCAATACTTCATTGGATAAATACAGGACCTGGCAGTACTGTTGTTAGTATATCACCTTATGTAAGCGCCATAGCTATTGCTTTTGTCTTATTCGATGTTGGATTAAGTCTAGACATTAAAATACTTGGAGAGGTAATATTAAAGGCTAGCAAATTTACCTTTGAACTTGCTATGTTCACAGGTATTGTCTTAAGCTTAGTAATATTTTTTATATTTAGATGGAACCTTTATCTAGCATTTATCGCCGGATTCGCTCTTGCTGGTCCAAGCTCCATAATATTGCCATCTGCCACCAAGATAACTAAGATAAATAAAAGGCTAAGATCTGCCCTTCTTTTTGAGAGTGTTGTCACCGATTCTGTGCAGCTTATAATACCAATACTGCTTTTTTCTATGCTCACGATGGGCAGCTTGAATCTGGCTGATAACATGAGAATGTTTGTCAACTTCTTTTTAATATCCCCTGTATTTGGTGCAATTCTCGCATTCTTTTGGGTATTTATATTAGAAGAGTTCTCACAGTATAGCAAGCGCTACAGCTGGATGCTTACAATAACAATGGTAATTGGTAATTATGGAATTGCACAAGCTTTACAACTTTATGGTGCTGTATCAGTATTTGTGTTTGGTGTGGTCTTAGTAAATATACCGAAGCTTTCGAGGTATCTTGAAAAATATACATATGATATAAAAAAGGAGTTTATACATATTAGAGACTACCAGAGGGAGATAACCTTCTTTGTAAGCACATTCTTCTTTTTCTATATAGGCTTGGTCTTCAGAGTTAGCGAGCTCAATAACCTACTGCTAGTTGGTAGCTTTATTTTAGCAATAATAATATTCTTAGCAAGATACCTCTTTGTACCCATATTAAACGATTTATTCAGCCAAAGAAACTTACGTTCAGAGAAAATATTCACAACTTTCGATGTTGCAAGAGGACTTTCACCAGCAATTATAGCAACAATGCCAGAAGCACTAGGCATGGGCGGATCTGGTCTTACAGACCTGATCTTCCTTACAATAATATTCACAAATATAATTATGACTGCCGGGCTATTTATTTACGCAAAAAGGGCGTTCAAAAAATAGAGGTTTGTTAATGATATATTTTAAGCGCTATAAAACAGAGCATGGCGATATAATAGCTATGTGTGATGAAGAGCTTATAGGCAAGATTATAAAAGATAGTAAGATAGAGATAGACCTCGATAAATATTCTAGCTTCTATAAAGGAGAGTTGCTAAAGGAAGAGGATGTAGAAGCGCTTATTGATGATATATATTCAGCTAATATTATTGGCGAGCGCTCAACCAAAATTATCATAAAGAAGGGTCTCGCAAGTGAAAATGATATTAGGAAAGTTAATGGCATACCCTTTGTGCAGCTATTCAAAATAGATTATTAGATCAGCTTTTTTCTTTCAGCAAGATTATCGCCTGCGCCAGATCTCCTTTGCTTTCCTCTATGGCCTTTTTGACTTTCTCTCTATCTTTTACGCCACTCTGCTCAATTACAAAATTAATGTCCTCTTCGCTTACCTCAACCTTTCCATTCTTTTCTCTCTCATAGTAATTTCCTGTTATCTGAAATGACTTTTGACCCTGCATCTCTATCATAGTAACCTGCGGGTTTTCTATAACTATATCATTATCAACACCTTCTATAACTACCCTTACTGCTTTTATCTCCTTGCTTTTTATACCGAGTTTGTCCATCATATTTTTAAGGGCTCTTGGGTCTAGATTTGGAATCATAGAATCTACCAATTAGCAAATATATTATAAAAGAAAGAATTGATATAAATAAATCCAAAGCAATGATCAATATTACAGCCTTGATGTTTACTTGGTTGTGATATTTAACTATAGCAGATGTCGAGGGTATTGTAGAAGTTAAGGTTGTTGGAACTGTTGTTATCGATGTGGTTATAATGCTTGGCGGTACAATAGTTATAGAACCATTCAAAGTGTTAATAATCGAATTAAAGCTTTCTATTGGCTTGAGGAAATTTACGAATTTTACATCATACAAAGATATATCTGAATTGTTTGCCCATATGGCCCTGTCTACACTACTATTCGCGATAAATGTGGTGTTATATATTGTAAGGTTTGAGGATGCTGCCAATATGCCATTACCATATAGCAAGCAGTTTTCTATTGTTACATTTGTTTGACCAGAGACTCTAAAATCAACATTTGTGGATTTCACGTATCCGCCACGGCAGTTTACTAACACATTACTTGCACCTATATCCATGCCTATTGAGCAGATCTTGTTGGTGAGCCAGAAAACATTTATCTGATTTAGCGAATTATAAGCAAAAGGATAATAGCCCGGTGCACTTATTCCACCCATGCCACCACTACAGTAAGAAAGACCAACAGAGTATGTTTCAGTAGTAGAGTTCTCATGATCGTATGGAGTATCAAGCAACGCTATGAACTCATACACGCCTGGCTTTTGGTAGCCCCTTTCATAAACAAATTTGCCGCTAGTAATATTGTAGAATGTAGCTTGCAAAGTAGCGTTAGGATCTCCCTGCCAGCCGTTAAGAAGCCTGAGCTTGTTTACCTTTGTGGGCGTGTTGAAGATAATAGTATAATTCCAATATACTGGCTTGTTTGCGGGAAGTATTTCATCTTGATATATAAATGGGCTTATATAAGCTGGCTCATACAAAACATTTCTGCTTATATTGAATCTGGTATAGCCTAGTATATCAAACCCCCAGTATGGCGTACTATATAGATAAGGATTAAAGTTTATCGTATTGTTTTTAGATATTTCTTCGCTTTCTAGCATAAAATAGCATGATCCATTGCAGCTTGCATTTGGGAAAATTCCAAACCTTGGAATAGGCAGAGCGTATTCCTTTGCTGCATTTATAAAATTGCCCATCTTTTGGTTCATTGCTACAAGATAAGGTGCTTTTTCTGCAAACACGTTTGGCATCAACTGTATAAACCTGCCAATTGCATATTCCCTATTAGGGCCATACAATAATAGATGAAAGAAATTGCCAATCGCAATATTCGAAGTATTATCATAGAAAACGAGGCTATAATTTCCTGTTACATTAACTATGTTGTTCTGTGCATTGTGCATACTTAATATTTTACCGTTAATTGTGCAGTTTACTACAGTGTTATTGAATGTATTATTTAGAAAAATAATAGCCGTGCCAATAGAATTTATTGAATGTGAATTACATTCAAGTAGATTTGATCGAGCATTTGCACTAAATACAACTGTATTATTTATACACGAGACTGATGTGTTTAGTATATAGGTGTTGTTATTGCCACTTATCACAAGAGGGCATACGCTACCTGCATCGACTAAAGGAAAAGATAATATAAGTATTAATAGAGAGTAAATAAGCATTGATAACGATACTTTATATGCCACTTTCATACAAACACTATATTTGGACTCGGCGGGAATCGCACCCGCGACCTTCCGCTTGCAAAGCGGACGCTCTGCTACTGAGCCACGAGCCCATAAAATAAATTTTTTAACGAACAAATATAAATTTATCCTGAGCTAGCACTTTGAATTGAGAGAAACCAAGGTTAGAGATAGATTTATATATATTTTTGTTAATCAATCAAAAGATTAAAAACAAAAATGGTGTTAACATGGCAAAGGAAGACGAAGAAGAGGAAGAAGATGAAGAAGATGAAGAGTGGGAAGACGAGTACGATGAAGAAGAGGAAGACGAAGAAGAGGAAGAAGAGGAAGGAGATGAAGACGAAGAGTAACTTATTTTTATTTTTTTATTAATTTATGCTTATAAGATAATTGTCTAGTGCGAGAGTGAGCGAATTTTTTAAGATTTAAATGCCTTTTTAAAGGATTTTTCTAGGTCTGATGAAAGGCTATGCAGATTTGCATGTGCTTGTTGTTCTTGACTTCTAGTAAGAGCAGATGGCTTAGCAGCAATACGCTTATTTGGCATTACAAGGTTAACGGATTTTGAAATATAATATACTGAACCCTCTTTCATACCTTTTATATCATACTTTAGCGTATATTTATTAAGATCTTTTATAAGGTTTTGCGAAGTTTCTCTATACTCTTTCTGAATCTGCCTCATTCTATCAAGATTTGCCTTAGCTTCAGCAGCAGAAGTTCTATTTAGCTGTTGCTGTATTTGCTTGGCTTGACTAGCTAAGTTACTAAGCTTATTCATTTCGCTAACAATTGAATTATACAGATTCTGCATATCAGCATCATTCTTTAAAGCAGATGAGTTCTTCAGCTCATTTAAAGATTCTCTTAGTGCAACATCTACTTTTTTATTTGTTTTACTATCGATCTTATCTAAGCTGGATTGAAATGCATTAATTTTATCATACATCATATTGATTCTTGCGTTTGAGTAAGCGATTTTTGCTGCATCAGCTTTAGAGGCACCAGATGCAATGGCGGCTTTGTATTCCTGCTCCCTAACACCTGCTGTCTTAGTAGCAACATTTTTTCCAGCCAAATTAGCCAAAGCACTTATACCAAATAAGGCTTGGGCTTTCTTTCTCGTAACTAGACCTTCCCTAACACCTGCTGTCTTAGTAGCAACATTTTTTCCAGCCAAAGTGGCTTTACCCGCACCACCTAACAAAGCACTTATACCAAATAAGGCAAATATATTGTAGCCACGCATCAGGCCTGCCGCAGCAACTATCAAAATAAGTATTATTATCAGCGGAATGAGTGCATTTATCGCTCCAAGTGATAATATTATTGCTATCATCAATAATATAGAACCCTTTTTGATATAAATAGTTAATCCTTTTTAGATCTCGCTGTAATGTACATTAGTATTATTGCTATAGCCGCTAATCCGAGAAGCCAGATAATGCTTATTGATCCGTATGAAAGCTCAGACAGTCCAAGGGTTACGGGGCTTAATGTAGTTTCATTTGGGCTCCATGTGTAATTCAACACCTGGAATGTTGCAAGACTAGATGGCACGTTATTTACTAGTCCGCCCTCAAGATCGTAATATAAGGTTGCGGAATTTGAGAGATAAGGCTGTGTTACAGTTGCTGGCTCATTATATGGATAGCCGTAAAATTCTGCGGTTATAGATGCTGTGCCTATACCACATGCATTTGCGGTGAATGAGAAATTACCATTACTATCAGTAGTTGCTATGCCCATCAAGCCGATCTGCGAGGTGCATACGCCCATACCATTATAAGCTAAAGGTATGCACCACTGAGTTATCTCTTGACCGCTTTGTAGAACTATCGAGTTGCATGTTGCTGGCAGGCCGTTGCCATATATATTGCAATTATATACCGGTGGGTTGTATAGATGGGTTGGCGGTGGCCCGCATTCACCTGAGGCATTATACTGCGGATAGTATGTTATTACATTTGCATTTTGAGATAAGCTCGTAAACGCCGGGTTTGCAAGTGTGCATGGACCACTTACCATGCTATTATATGCACAAAGTATCGCATTTACTGGATAGAGCAATGCATTATACTGCATATAATTTATGTTGTTGTTGAAGTAAATGTAGATAGAATTATCTGCTAAAGGCACGTATTTAACACCATCAAAGTATGTTGCATTACCTGTTATGTAGAGTGTTGTTTGATTTGCATTTGATGGATCTACAACAGACTTTACGTTAAGCCTTATCTGTGTTATATTTGCAATATCCGCGTCTATCGGAAGGTAAATTGTGTTGTTAAATCTATCATTAAGTACATAGATTAGCCTTGTATATCCTCTAGTGTTAAATGAAGGCCCGGCAGCTCCAGAAGAAAGCGTTGTTCCGGAAGGATTTAGTGGCGACTGATTAAGATATAAATCAAGTGCATCTGTGAATAAGCCCATCTTATACCAATTAAATAGATGTATGAGTGAAGGAACATTAAACTGCTGATAATAATAGCCCGTGCCTTGACCTAGGGCAGCGCCAAAAATTTTATAAGGCTCTGATATAAGTGTTGAAAGCGCACTCTCACCAAAAAGTACACCGCTTTCAGGTACAGAAGAGATTGTCTCGTAGACAGGCTGCGAGCCGAGGTAGTACTGATTTATTGTAAAGCTTGCGGTTTTTGAACCATTTGCAATGATTTGGAAAAGCCCAGTTTGGTCAGTCACATTCACATAAATGTTTGCGAAGTTTCTATTAGTAATTAGATTTGTAATTAGACTCTTTGACAATATTGTTCTGTAGTCAGATAGATGTGGCACATAATATGTGCCATTGCTATACATAAGATAAGTATCGCCACCCTCTATTGTTGAATCAAAATTATTTGATGAAGAGCCCACAGTCTGATAGGTAAAGACCTGATAAGAATTTACAATAGGGATTGGTGAAGTAAAAGTCGGCGTTAAAGTAAGAATACTATTATAGATGTAAACATTATATGTATAAGGAATTAGTATATAACCTGCAAGCTTGCTATTTAAGCTTTCTACGATTGGGGAAGGAATATAGAGAGAAGAAGAGGAAGAACTTATGCTGTTATAAGAGTTAAGTACTACTTCATTTGCACTTACAGGCCCACAAGTGCTGCTATTTATTATATTGCCATTTGTTATATTTTGCTCGGCTTCTTTTATGCTTATTCCACAAACCGAACTGCTTGGACCGTTTCCAGAATATGTAGAGTAGACTACGCCCTCAATGGGCATTATCTGCGGCGTGCCCAGGCTCTCTAAGTATTTAAATGCATCGGCTGCTGTGTAAACAGGTGGATTCATATATTCAACGCCTGGCATATAGCCACAGACCGTGTTTTGATAATATGAATAGCTAGTAAGGCAGTTATATGGTGGCAAGCCACCAAAGAGTTTAGTATAGTTCTCTACATTTAGCTTTGTTAAGATCAATTCTTTGTAGATGTTTGGATTTTTAATCGTTTCAGAAATAAGTCCCCAAAAAACACCAATATCATGCAGCGGATTCTTTGGGGTAGAGTTTGGAAAGAGGATATCTACAGAATCATTGAAGTTTACAGAGAAGCCCATTTTATTGTATTCTGGAGCCCAACCCACCTTTATATCCGAAGAAGTCCTTGCAGCCGTATCTGAGTAGGAACCAAATAAGCCATATAGGCGAGAGTATTTTCCGTGCATAGCTAATGCATCGAGCTGTGGACCTATAGGATAGTATGAACCATTGTAGTAGTTAACACCTGAATGATAATTTGCAGGATTAAGATTTACAGGGTTAAAGTTGCATACAGGCGGTGTTCCATCGTTTCCTCCACAGAAATTTATACTTTTAGCATTATCTACCGAATATAGAGCGGTACCTACTATGTTGCTAAGCTGTGCTCCGGTTATGTTTGCAGCTAATATCCAGCCATATGGCGGATATGCATTGCCGATAGAATAATATGGTGGCGCTAAACTATAATAGGTACTTGATAGTGTATTCGCTGATATACAGCTGTATTTATAGCCCGGAGTGCGATAAATATAACAAGAATCGGCCACTAATTCACAATTGCTACTGCACATGACATTTCCTGGAAAATAGTTATTTATAGGATAGCATTCATCAGACTTTAATGCTTGCTCTTGTTGATATATGGGGGAGCCGCACGACTGAACAGTATACATATCATTGAAGTGTGTAGGATTAATTGGTATGTTGCTACCTGTTGAGTTTACTACACGCAGCGTTAAGATATTGAAAAACACGCCATTGATATTTTTAAATAAGCCTAGCCATGAGGAGCTAGAACTTACACCTATATCGCCTGCCCATTCATCCAAAACATACAAGTAGCCATTAATATCTGCAAGCCCAAGAGGATGATGATATTCAGGTGTATCTAATACCATTACTTTATTCACAAAGAAATTGTCCAGCACATTTGATAAAGATTGGTTATACAAGCCATCGTTAGAAAGCCAGGAATAAATGTTAAGTGTAGCTAGAGGAATTCCGCCACTGCTGCCACCAGGATAAAACGCATAAGCAAGATTTATTTTGTTAATCTGCGTGAAATTAGGGCTGCTATATACATATATATAGCCACCGTCGTTCTGGTTTGCTAAGAATATCAATGATCCGGTTGGCGAGACCGCTATCTCAGACATTACCTGGTTATTCGGATTTGTTTCAATAGAATTGTAAACTTCAGCCCAATTGTTATTTACAAGCGTATTTGTTATCTCTGCAAGAGCCGGCCCAAAGAATGAGCTTCCTGTTATAAAAACATCACCAAAATTATCAACAGAGATATTCAAAGGTTGAAATCCTTGATCTGACAAAAAGCTATTGTTAAAGGTATCTAGATTTATGCTACTTACAACATATACAGAGCTGTTTTGTAAAGCAATTACATTAGCCCAATAGCTATTCCATTTGTTATACCACTGCTGCTCGCTATTTGCGCTGCCAACACTGTCAGGTTGATAGTTTGTTGTATTGTAATAGCCTTTTGGTATAAGCCTAAGCATTGTTAGGAAATATGCACCTTGGGAGCTTGAGTAATTTAATAGATATATGTAGTTGTTTGGTGCAGCAGCTATTGATATAACGCCAGATATGCTAGGGCTTATATAATTTGGTATATGATTTAGGTTTGGTATTTTGCTAAGCCAATTCGTGAAGTTGATCCAAGGCATTTTGGTTATTTCATTTGGATTGCTATTTGCTAAAACACCATTGTAATTCACAAAGAATCTAGAACCGGTATCTATAGGGAATGGCTCTATCGAATTCTGAGGCTCATTGTAGCTCCATGGGCTAAAGGTATCGTATGACACATTCATATACATAGGCAAATTAAGCGATCCTGGAGAAGGCATAGAAAAATTATATAATATGTAAGGAAGTATTGGAGTATTGAACGTTGTGTAACTGTTTTCCCCTGTTACCACATTATAAGGTATAAATGTATTATTGAGATTATTCATGGTAACATACATGTTTGCAGTTAATGGTGTATAAATAGTGTCAACGCTTGCCACAGTGCCGTTAGGATAATAGCATGTTGTGGTATTAACGTGGATATAGACATATGATATTTCCATTGTATTACTTATTCCAGAAAGCTCTGCGTATTTGGCAGCCCAAGCCCATAGCCCATGCTGAGCATATGAAGGCACTTGATCGAAAATATAGCTTTTTGTGTTAAAGCCGTTTGATAATGTATCATCTACAAGCGGAGAATAGCCGAGGTTAAGAAGATCCAACTCACCTATGTTGTGTATATAGAAATTTTGTATAGAAACATTATAGGGCGTTGGCCCATTAGCAACTATATCGTAGGTTACAGTAGGATACAATGGTGAGCTGTAAGCAAAGCATACATCCCCCCCTGTAAAGTTTTTGTAAGGTGTAAATAAATAATCATTAGTATAAGCTTGCTTAGGGTGGCTTGGCGAAGTTAGAAGCCATATTGCATTTGCAGAATTTGAGGCATTAACAATTGCTGTTGGAGAATATGCATAAGAACCCGATTGCTGCGAAGATAATGGGCAATAAGGAAGAGAAAAATAATAAGTAGGTGAAACAGGTATAGAAACAGGAAAAGTTTCTACAGGATAGATATATGATATTACTGAATTGCATGTTATCTCAGATATTGTTGTGGTAGTCGAACTAATTGCTGTTGAAGTTGTAGAACTAGTTGTTATTGAAGTTAAAGTTGGCGAAGGCGATGTAAAGCTAGAGCTGCTTATGTGGGCATTCTCACTTGGCAATAATATGGGTGCTGAAAGTAGAATCAGATTAATAAGCAAAACTAAAGGGATGGCAAGGAGAAATAACTTATTCAAGTAAATCACTTATCGCAAATCTCCTACATCATTTATTATTGCATTTAATATTTAAGGATATCTATGATATAAAAATTTGATCTTAGAAAGGGGCTTTTAGAAGAATAAAAGGGCTTTTGGGGGAATTTATTTATTTTTTAAAAATTTTATTTTGCTTGTGATATTATGGAGTTTGACTTCTTGAAATGGATAGGACACGCGGCTTTTATTATAGAAGGCGAGAAAAGGATTTATATAGATCCATTTAAGCTGAGCAAAAGTTTTGGCGATGCAGACATTGTATTTATAACACATTCACATTTTGATCACTTAAGCGTCGACGACATTAAGAAAGTGGCAACAAAGGAAACAATAATTGTTGCACCCACAGAAGCAAAGAGCAAGCTTGCTTCATTCAATACATTTCTTGCAGAGCCCATGAAAAAATATGATTTAGATGGGGTAGAATTTGAAACAGTAAATGCATACAATGTAAAGAAAGAAAGGCTTAACTTTCATCCAAAACAGAATAATTGGCTTGGCTATATAATAAATGCAGGCGGCAAGCGCATATACCATGCTGGCGATACTGATTTTATAGATGAAATGAAAAGTGTTAAATGTGATCTCGCCCTGCTTCCTATTGGAGGCACATATACAATGAGCGTTGAAGAGGCAATAGAAGCAGCAAAGGCGATAGATGCAAAATATTTTGCGCCTATGCATTATAAAGCGCTTCTCGGAAGGGAAGGCTCTAAAGAAGCCGAAGATAAGTTCAAAAAAGAGGTTAAGAATAGTATATTGCTAAAAGAGGTGCAGGAGCCTAGCTACTCTTTCTAAGCTTTAATATCTCGCTTGCGGTGCTAAGCAATTCATCCGGGCTCATCTTGAATACACGCTTTTCCTTGTTTGCAAGCATGCTTGCAAGCTTAGCAACCTCTTCTTTGCTAAGCCCAAGCTGCTTAGCTGAATCGACTATAGCATTCTTGAGCTCCTTCTTCTTATGCTGCATCAACATGCCAATAACCAACAGCTCATCCTCACTTATCTCTCTTTTCTTGGGCTTGAGATAAATGAGTGCAGAATCAACCTTTGGTATGGGCCTGAAATTTCCTCTTGGCACATCCATAAGCTTTGTCATGCTAAATGAAAGCTGTGCATAAACGCTTAGCTTAGAATATTTTTTGCTACCACTTAACGCAAGCATATGCTCTATGAACTCTTTTTGCATGCAAAGCAGGGCTTCCTTTTTATTTGAGGCTAGCCATGCTATAACCTTGCTTGAAAGATTATATGGAATATTTGAGATCACTATATCTATATCATCTTTTTTCAGGCTATTCTCTACTTTAAGGAAATCACCTTCTATAAGCTCAAGATTCTTCTTCTTTAGCTTTGTTGAGAGAAGCGAATATAGAAAGTGGTCTTTTTCGATTGCTATTACATGCTTAGCCCTCTTTACCAGCTCTTCTGTAAGTATACCGTATCCTGGACCTATCTCAAGCACAGCTTTGCCGTATGCGTGCACAGCTTCCGCTACAGCTACGCGCTTGTTTATAAGAAAGTTTTGACCTAATTTTTTGTTTGGTGGAAAAAGAGGTTCCATAATACACTAATATAAATTTAACCTCCTTATTTTTATTTGTTTTGTATGGATAAGAAAGGTCAATCTTCTATAGAGTTTCTTACCACATATAGTTTCTTATTCATAATGCTAGGTGTATTAGCAAGCATTCTCTTCTATTTTGGAACTCTTCCACAAAATACTGTGCCAATGAGCTGCACCACATTTAGCGGGCCAACATGCAGCTTAGCTAGCTACTATGCAAACTCAAGCGCACACTACTCTTTTTTTATTATAGCACTACAGAATTCAGAGGCAATGCCGATAAATGTAACAAATATAACAGTAATGGTTAGGTCTTACAAATATAATGGCTACTGCTCACCTAGCTTTCTATATCCGGGCATGTATACTTTATGCATAGCTGGCTCAAATAATGTATACAACCTTGGCACCTTAGTGCAGGGCTTTTATACGATAACAGGAAAAGCTTGTAATACTGGCTTGGCCAATCTTGGAAGATATTGCGGTGAAAGCTTTAGCTATAGCGGCTCATTTACAACCTCGCCATCGATAAAAAGGCCCACAGCATTTGCGGTTGTTGTTGCCGCTGGGCCTCAGGGCAAAGCAATACCAAATTATCAAAACGCACCATTGGTGCCGAACAATTGGAGTATAGTGCAGAATGGATATTGGGTTACTTATCCAAATGGTTATGCATACACCTCAACCCCACAGTACTCTGGCACCGCTCTTGGATTTAAGCTTATACCTTTTCCTTATACTACCTCTTTTCTAAACGGCAATACCTTGTGCACACCGCCATATAATTCAATGTTCAGCATTTCTTCGACCCTTTTCTACATGCCAACAAGCAGAAGCATTGGAGTTAATATAGATACAGCAGGGGCTGAAGAGGTTTATTATGAGGAGCCTGGATCAAATGTATGGATAAGCACATTTAGCGGAAGTGCATGGAAGCTACAAAGCGCAACGGTATATTCAAACACTATAACCTTAAATGGCGGGGTTGCAAAATTAGAAGTTGTATGGGCAAGCAACTGCTATGGCATGCAGGCTTTAAACCTTACTAACTTGCCTCAGTGAGCATACTTTTTGCTATAGAAGCTATTCCCTTGAAGCCAGCAAGCTGCATTCCAGCTTCATCTGTTGAATTAAATATCTCTATACCCACCTTCTGCTTGTCTGCTTTGTCTAATACATTTTGAACCTCTCTCTTTATCAATAGATCATCATTAACCAATACCACACCCGCAAGATATTCATCTAACGATTTGTCTACGTTTTCTAAACCAAACCACGCATTTCCAAATTGGAGAGCCTGCATAAATAAGTTAAGCAAAGCAAACTCCCTCTTTACCTGTTCATGCTCTAGAAACTTTGCAACCTCTGGGCTTTGCATAGCCTCTCTTATACCAGATCTTTCCGCATCGCTTGCAGGCACAAATAAGAGCTTCTTTCCTGTATCGATATGCATGCTCTCTATATAATGCTTGAAATCCTCTCTTGTAAAACCTGGCCCCGCTATTATCACAGTATCCACACGCATATTTTTTATTATATTTATGATTTCATCAAAATAAGCCTTTTTGGCCTTCTCATAATCTTGCTCCTTCATTCTCTTGCTTAAATGACTATATACCTCTGCAATAACCTCTATACCATAGCCGTGTATATTTGCAATCGTTGCTTTTTCATCATCGATTGCTACAGCTCCGAACCTCACCTTGCGCGTATCCTGCACAGCCTGCTTTATTCTTCTAAGAATATAATCTTTCCACTCTTCTTTTATTATTGTTATTTCGTCGCCTGGAGCTATATTAATGGTATGATAGCTTCCTATCCTTATTAGCTCCTCTGGCTTTCCTTTTATTATCTTTCCTGTGAGCCTAAGTCTTTCTCCACTCTTATCAAGCTCACTTTTTTCAATACTTATTGAAACAAAAACCTCTTTCTGCTCACCTTTCTCACCCATCTCGTTCTGAAATCTTCTAAAGCTGCTACCCTCTACTATGTCGCCCGGGCTCACTATCCTTGCAAGTAGATAAAGATCGTCGAAAGAGTCTGGTTGCAGCTTAAGTGCATTTGTAAACTCATTGAAACTTATCACGCGCATTTTTGCACCTTATTTTATAAAACTTAAAGTCAAAGGTTTTAATATGTTTGACATTTTTAGCATATTTAACCTTACCTATTCTGCTTTGAGCAGTTTTATCTCTTCATACGGCTACTTTGCAATATTAATACTTATGATCCTTGAATCAGCCTCTATGCCTATACCAAGCGAATTGTTATTGCCAGTAACAGGCTACTTTGCTGCAAAAGGCATTCTTAATATTTACATAGCCCTGGTTGTTGTATATATAAGCAGCTTTGTGGGCATGGCGATAAACTATTATATTGCTTATTGGCTTGGCAAAGATGTTGTTTATAAGCATTTACATTGGTTTAGAATAAAGAAGGAGGATGTAGAAGCGTTTGAAAAGTGGTTTGATAAAAACGGGCCCTTTACGGTCTTTATTTCTAGGCTCCTGCCACTTGTTAGGGGCCTTATAAACTTTCCTGCTGGATTTGCACTAATGAACCAAAAGAAATTCTATGCTTACTCTATGGCTGGCTCAATAATTTGGGACACCGCTCTTCTACTGTTTGGATATTATGGCTTAGCCGCAAACAGCATTACCAGTGTTTTAATAGCAATAAGTGCATTTGGAATTGTATTATACATTATATACAGGGTTGCAATTAGCAATATCAGGAAAAGCAGGATTAGCAAAAACTAAAACCGGTTCTATTTGATTATTTGTAAGAGGTTATTGTATAATCTTTTACTAGCTTGATAACTTGGTTTATGGCACGCCTTATGTCTGCTTCTGTTTTAGCGCCCGTGCATATAATCTTGCCATTCTTAAAGAGAAGCAGAGCGGATTTAGGATCCTTTATCTTGCATATCGCTCCAGGAAACTGCTCAGGCTCATAGTCAACATCTGGAGAAGCTTTGGCTATACCATAAAGATCCAAATCTACACCAAGGTCTGCACTAGCCACAATGTTTTCAACCTTAAAATCTGGCTTTAGCAATTTCTTAGCCATCCAATCACTTTCTTATAAAAATAGGTAAAGATATTTATTTATATTTGATTGATAACCAGCGAGCTGTTTATTGCTAAAAAATATTTCTATAACTGCAAAGCAAAAGGCATTAGTATAAGGTTTTGCGATTTAACAGCTATTACAAAAGATAACAAATCTTTGTAATATCATTACAAAGTTTTTTCTGCCACTGGAAGTAGATATTTAGATGGTCAGCCGCGGTTGACCAAACGTAAATTATATAAATTTCAATTCTCCTTTAGTTTTGCATGTTGGTCGCCAAAACCAATATATATTCCTAGGGATTTTATACTTTGAAATAGTGCATAGGATTTGCCATTAGTTATTGAACAATGCCCCAAGAAACGAAGGTTTTTAAAGTTTCAAAGTACTATTAGTTTGAAGAAATGCTAAAGAAGAAAGATAAAAAGAATAAATACTTTTCCGCCAAATATCAAGTTACAAATTAGTGATTTAATGACTGAGAGATCTCATGGTATGTTTGTAGGAAGGACAAGACACTTGGCCAGGCACCATAAGCCTTCTAAGCTTGGCGTAACTAAGCTCATTAAAAAATTTAACATAGGCGACAAGGTAGTAATAGTGCCGAAGGGAAACTTCAGAAATATACCGCACCCAAGATACAGAGGCAGGGTTGGCACAGTTATTGAGAAGCGCGGCTTTGCTTATGTTGTAGAGATACCTGTCTCAAGCTCAACAAAAAGAAAGCTCATTGTGCCGCAAATGCATCTAGAAAAAGCTTAACCTCTTTTTTGTGGATAAGGCCTTGTCAGAAGGTAGAACCTGCTTTCTCCTTTTAGTTCTATAAGCACACGCTCAACTATTAGCTTTACCGGATCCTGAAGAAGCTTTACCCTGTTTGTAAGATCTTCAAAGCTCTCGAAAGGTTTTTCCTCTCTCGCTGAGAGAATGGCATTAAGATGCCTCTTGCCTATGCCAGGGAATAGCTCAAGCTTATGCTCCCTAATGTTGAGAGGACCTGCTGTATTGAATATTTCTACAAACCTCTTCTCGTTAGATTTTATTATATTAGCTATAGCGTTTGGAAGCTCGTTCTTAGCACCTTCTGTAAGCTCGTCATATGTGAGCCTAGCCTTTATAAGAGCTATTTTATCGCGCTCTCCCTTGCCTATATATACACGCTCGCCAACATGGAGTATAACTCCAGGCTTTGGCACAGCCTCAAGCAAAGTAAATTTATTCTCACCAAGCAATTGAACTATAGGCTCTGGGTTTGCAGAAAAAGGCTTTCCAGTAGGTAAGAAATCAATGACCACTGCATATTCCTCAAGTTCTTCCTTTTTTTCATCCATATAATTTCACCTACTGGCATAAGAACACTACTTCCTATAGTTGTTGATCTTTTCAATAATGCTTGCTATAACACTATCATCGAAGCTCCTTTTCTCAAATATGAGCACCTGCTTAAGCTGAAGATCATTCATAGGCATTATATCAATAATTTTCTTTGCGAGCCTTTTTCCAAGACCAAGCTCGATGAGCTCCTTCTCAAGCTTCTCTGCATCTTCCTTGCTAAGCTTTGCAAACTTCTTTGCATGCTCGTAAGCAAGCTGTTGTTCGTAGCCGAGCTCGCCCTCTTTCTTCCTCTCTTCAAGTATCTCAAGTGCCTCTACAACTGATATCGGCTCTGGCTCACTCTGCTCTTTTCCTATCATTGCATTACCTCCACGCTAAATATTTTTAATTTATCTTTATAAACCTTTTGTATAAAGGATTGCGCTCAATGGCCTTATTACTTTATTCACAATAAATACGTGGTATGCACTCTCAATTATTCAACAGCTGGTATGCAAAGATATTTATGATTTATTTGCTTATTAGTATAGAGGTGCTGGTTTGGACGCCCATACTGCTTATTTGAAGGTAATTGAGGAGATGAGCAAGCATATTGCAGGAAAGAAGGAAACACTCGAGCTTCTTTTTCTTTCAATCATAGCAAATGGGCATGCACTACTAGAGGGTGTTCCTGGTGTTGCAAAAACTACAATGACAAAGACACTCGCTTCTATTATAGATGCAGACTTCAAAAGAATACAAGGCACACCAGATCTTGAGCCTAAGGATATAATAGGCTATACTTATATTGATTCGGACAACAGCGTTAAGGTAAAAAAAGGACCTATCTTCACGAACATACTACTTATTGATGAACTCAATAGAGCACCACCAAAGACGATGAGCGCCTTTCTTGAAGCACTTGAGGAAAGACAGGTCAGCTTAGGCGGTATGGATATACCTTTGCCAAAGCCTTTCACGGCATTTGCAACCCAAAACCCGCTTAGGATAGAAGGAACCGAGCCATTGCCAAAGGTGATGGCGGATAGGTTCATTATGAGGATAGAAGTAGATTATCCTAGCATGGAGGAAGAGGGAGAGATGCTTAGGATAAAGGAAAGGGAAGAAAAGATAGCAGTGAACAAGATCCTTACAATAAATGATATACTAGATATGCAGGAGCAGGCAAAAAAAGTAGAGATGCCTGATGATGTTGTCAAATATATAACCGCAATAGTAGATGCAACAAGAAAAGATATACATGTTGTTATGGGTGCAAGCCCAAGAGCGGATATTGCCTTTATGGCTTGTGGCAAGGCAAAGGCACTTGTAGAAGGTAGAAAAGAGGTAACAATAGATGATATAAGGTTTTTAGCAAAGCCTGTGCTTAGCCATAGAATTGCTGTAAGGGCAACAGGAGGCATAGGGGTAAACGGAATAATAGATGGTATTTTAGCTTCAATAAAAATTTGATTATGTGCTTTTTATTTTAGACAGACTAAAAAAATATTTAAATTCTTCTTTTTCATGAGTATTAAAAAATATAGGTGCTTCGCATGAATGCAAATATTTGGAAGGTAATGTACTACCTTTTCTTTGCAACAATACTAATTGGTACAAACTTTGCGCGCCTCCCATCCACAATAACTACAACGGTAACTACCACAATAAGTTCAGCTACAGCAACTACAGGCACTACCACGATAAGTTCAGTTTTCTGTGCAATAGTCAGTACAGTTAGAAGCATAATTGCGCTTTTTGCTGTGGTGCTGTTCTTAATAGGTGGCGTGCTCTATGCTACCGCACACTTCCTACCGTCAACGGGCCAGCTTAAAGGTAGTTTGCAGGGATGGGCTCTTGGTATGATTCTAGGAGGAATAGTTGGTGTAATACTAGTGATAATAGCACAGCCTCTTGTAAATATGATTGCTGGCTTCGGAAACGTAGCAAGTGTAAGCTGCTGATTTAAATATTTTTTCTATTTCTTTAATTTATGCTTGGCATTATTGGGTATTTTAGCTTCAATAAAAATTTGATTATGTGCTTTTTATTTGCACATAATAAGAAAGATATTTAAATTCTTCTTTCTTATAAATATCGAAAAATATAGGTGCTTGGCATGAATGCAAATATCTGGAAGGTAATGTATTACCTTTTCTTTGCAACAACATTAATTGGTGCAAACTTTGCAGCGACTACATCGCCTACAGGCATTACCGCAGTAAGTTCAACCTTCTGCGCATTAGTTAGTACAGTTAGAAGCATAATTGCACTTTTTGCTGTGGTGCTGTTCTTAATAGGTGGCGTGCTCTATGCTACCGCACACTTCCTACCGTCAACGGGCCAGCTTAAAGGTAGTTTGCAGGGATGGGCTCTTGGTATGATTCTAGGAGGAATAGTTGGTGTAATACTAGTGATAATAGCACAGCCTCTTGTAAATATGATTGCTGGCTTCGGAAACGTAGCAAGTGTAAGCTGCTGATTTAAATATTTTTTCTATTTCTTTAATTTATGCTTGGCATTATTGG
>JAWDMB010000004.1:0-32186 GCA_046536795.1 Microcaldota archaeon
ATACTAGTGATAATAGCACAGCCTCTTGTAAATATGATTGCTGGCTTCGGAAACGTAGCAAGTGTAAGCTGCTGATTTAAATATTTTTTCTATTTCTTTAATTTATGCTTGGCATTATTGGCAGAAATGATAAGATTTCCCTTATTTTTGCTTCACTTATAATATTATTTAATATCATTATTCTACCACCACTTTACCTCTTTGTGCCTATTGTAAATTTTCTTACCTTATTAAACTTTGCACTCTTTATCCTTTACACTTTTTTACTTTTCTTTAGCAAAAGCAAGCTCAAGAACTTAATCTTGATAATTATAGTTGCATTGCTTATAATTCAGGCATTAAGCCTGCCATATCCTATTATACTTAAAAAAGCTTTTGCTACACTACAGCAATTTTTAATATGGTTCTTCTTTTATATACCTATAACCTTTCTTGTCTTCTTTGGAATGTATCTATTTAAGATGAAACCATTCAGGCATGCTAGATTAGTATCAGTATTATTCTTTGTAATAGCTGCTGCCCTTATTTTCTACTACAATTTTGTAATCATAGTCTCTTGGCACATGGACGATGAGATGTTCATTCAGCTTCTATCCGCAAAGGATATTTTAAATTTACATAATCCTTATGAAAGCGATTATTCAAGTTTACTCTTTGAAAATTTGTCGAATTTCGGGATAACAGCAACAACAGAAAATAAGATTATAGGGGTGCTTGATTATCCGGCGCTTTTTTCCCTTATAGAAGTTCCTTTCATTGTTTTACCTATCAAAATAGACCTTATACTAAAGCTTCAGGTATCTCTCTTCCTTTACCTATTGTTTCTCACAATAGGCTACTTAGCCAAAAAAGAAGAAACCGCTAAGCCGAGCTTTCTCATTCTTACAGGGATATTGGTAAGTTTATTTGTGCTCAGCTCATCTATGCAAGCATTAATGCTCTTGCTTATCCTTATTGCTTATTCAAAATCCGGCACTAGATATGGATGGCTCTTTCTCGGGCTCGCGGCTTCTATCCAGGAGATGCTCTGGCTTCCTGTTCTTTTGCTGATCTTATATACCTTTTCCAACTTTGGGCTTAAGAAAGGAGTTAAAGAACTTTCGCTTACTTTACTTGTCTTCCTTATAATAAATGGGCCTTTTATATTGCTTAGCCCCTACAAATTTTTGCATAATGTAATATTACCAGCAACCTCATATATAATACCCGACAGCTACGGTTTGGCAGGCTACCTTATAACAGCTTTTTATCCAACAGGGCTACATGCTTATTCACTTGTACCTAGTGCATTCATCATTTTTTCTATACTTCTTATGCTTTACCTAAACGATAAAAGGCTTGTATTTATAATAAGCATTATCCCATTCTTATTCTTAACCCATGGCATAGTTACATATTATTTATTCTTCATAGGAGCGTTTCTAATAAGCCAAGGCTTAGAGTATAAAGTGGGTAGGAATAAAATAAGTAGTTATAAAAAACTTATACTGTATGCCCTCGTTATTATAGTAATAGCAATTGCTACATATGTATTCTTTGCACACAATGCCTATGAAAGCAATTTTTATATTAAAACGCTAAACCAAAGCTATGCAGTAGCAAATAATACGTTTTTGTATAACCTAACAATATCATATAAGGCAAATATACCAACATTAACAACGTTATTTTCAATTTATAATGGTAGCATATTATTATACGGGATAAATGGAAGTATAATTCAAGGTGCGAATGAAACACCTAATGCAGAAATGATAGATACAAACTTCATACATTTAAACAAAAAAGGTATAGCAAATATCAGATACAAAATCGCACTTCCACAAGGAATTGGCACATTCTATGCTGATCCTGTACTATTCAATGGGAGCTATGTATATTACCCGCCGCCGATAATGGTTTTAGCACCGGAGAATAAAGTAAGATAGTATTTAAATTTTACAATAATTATATATACTAAGGTGCATACATGCCAAACATAATATACGATGCATTTGAAACTTACGTAGAGAATCTAAAGCTTGTCCTACTCTTTTCTATACCTTTTATAATTGCATTTACAATACCACTGCTTGTACCATTGCCAACATATATTACGATGGGTTCAACGTTCTTGAGAACTGCAAGCGCTTTTGTAAATATTAATATGTTTGGAATTGCCGTTATAGTTGTAGCAACCTTTTTCTCCCTTCTATTCCTAAGCTTTGCATTTGTTGCAATAGCGTATATAGTCAAGACTAAAAGAACTTATGGTAAGGTAACAAGAGATATGATAAATAGCATAGAGAAGCATACGGGAAAAGTATTTGTTATATTCATACTTTATTCTGCTATTATTATTCTTGTAGATATAATTAGCTACCCAACAGGCTATGCGGGTTTAATAACATCTATTGTTGGTTTTGTACTGTTTTTATTTATTTTCTATGCTCCTAGCGCAATAGTAATTGACAACAAAAGAATGATAAGAGCAATAAAAGATGGTACAAAGCTTCTTTTTAGGGAGCCGCAATACTTTATTATTTGGCTCTTCCTGGCAATAGTTGTATTGAGCTTTTTTGATGAGCTGTTCATACTCCTTCTTGGTACATTTTATTCAAGATATGCTATGCTCATATTCAGCTCTCTCTTTATACTGCCCTACTTTGTGATCTTCCAGGCAGAGGCGTATATGAAAAGATTCCCAATACTTAAGCACTAAAAGACTAAAAGAGGTAAACATTAGGTATTTAATTTATTATTTTTCAATATAATTGATATCATGGGCGCCAGCAAGGTATTAATTATATCCTTATTGCTACTTCTCCTTTATTCTAAAACATCGTTTGCAGATTCTTCCTCTTGCTCCTCACTTTCCCCTATTACATTAGCCCTTAGTACAAGCCCACTCTTTTCTGTGCTTGCACTTGCTTTTATGCTTTCCTTCCTTGTTATAGCTATAGGAGTTATAATAAATAAAGTTGTTCCGGGAACAAAGCTTGGTGAGTGGCTTAAAAATGAGTATTGGGAGATGGCGAAATCTGCTATACTTATTGCCGGTGCTATAAGCATTCTTGTATTTGCTGGAAATATATCGCTTCTCTTAATAGGCCAACAAGCTACTAGCAGTTACACCGTGTCTGGACTCAACCAGATATTAAATACTTTAAGTAGCTCTTCTAGCCAAGCACTCTGCAGTATTTATTCAGATATAAACGAATTTGGAAGCTCAGAGGGCGGTTTTCCAGAAAGCCCTTTAGGTGTTGCAACTGGAATATCTACTTGGAAAACAGTTAATGTTGGATATTGGCTCCCCATACCTATCCCACCGGTTGGCGCATTTACATTTGGCTCGACGTTCCAGCTTTATAACAACCCAATGCTTGAATCTGTTTCTGCAACACCGATCGGACAATTTGAATCTATTGTGAATGATATTATAAACTTTCTCTATTTTCCAGTAAGTTCGCTTACTGCATTCATGTACATCCTGATGCCACTTATAGTATATATAGGCATTATGATCTTTGTGCCGTTAGGCATAATATTTAGGGCTTTCCCATTCCTAAGACCCATCGGTGGCACATTATTTGCCTTTGGGGTAGGGCTTTCTATAGTATTTCCGCTTTTGATAATACTGCTAAATGAGCCGCTTACCACTATTCTATACAACATGTTAAGCTATTCTCCAACAACCGGAAACTGGGTGCTTAACGGAATAATAAATATACTATTGACTGCGATAGCACCCATATACAATATTGCTTCTGCTGCCCCATTAACCGTAAATATATATCCTGCGTTAAATATATACGCCCCATACTTTATGTTTCTTTTTGCCGAATTATTATTCCTCTTGATAGACTTAATGATATGGTATCCTTTGGTTGATTCTATAGCAAAGTCGCTTGGCGGCACAATAAGGCTTGAGTTGGGTGGTAGACTAAGGATTGGATAATATGATTTCTTTCTTGCTTGACTTTAATACATGCGCGTTTGCTGGTAGCGGAGTAAATGCAAATAACTGGATAGGAATAAATATGCTTGTTGTACTGCTATTCTTCACTATCGCTGCTTTGATATATGCGCTTTCTAACCTTCTTCCACCCTCACCTAGAGAAAAACTCAAGACTACTTCAAAATTCGAGATCATGCAGATGATACTAAGCATTTTTATTATTATAATACTTGTTGGAGTTGCAAGCCTATCATGCAACTTTACAAACTCTATAGCCGGTATGGACCCTTTCGAAGCTGCACAAATCTATATTGGCAAGCTCCTATTTGTAGATGGTATAAATCTAGCAACACATATATACTCAACATCAATAGAATTTATGATAGGTTCAGAAATATTCAACATTTTAGTTTCGCCCATTTCAATTCCACTAGTACAGAGTAGTGTAGTAACTCTAACTGCTGGCCTCTCGCCATCATTTGGCAACGTCTACAATACATATGCAGATATTGTAGTTAGTTATAATGCACTAGTAATACTAACTTTTGGCATGCTCTTCTTTAATTTTCTAATGCTTTTTATAGTTAAAGCAACAATGCTAACGGTTGTTTTGCCTGTTGCGATAGCAATGAGAACTCTTTCATTTTTAGGACCAAGACTTAGAGAATCAGCAAACTCCTTCCTTGCATTAGCGATAGCCTTTTATTTTATTTACCCACTTACATTTGTCATGGATTCTTATATTGTTAATTGGACATATTGCACAGGAGCACAAACGACATGCAACCCATACTATAGTAGTTATCCCCTAAAATATACAGCAAGCTCGATTCCAGCAAGTTCTCTCTTTGCAACAAATCCAAACTACAAATTATTTGGATTTACTTTTACATTACCAGTTAACTTTTATTCGAGCGTGCTCAGTGGTATACCTTTTCAAGATATACTTTTAGCTCCAGCATCTATCGGTGTTATTGCCCAGCAAGTCTCTGACTTTGTATTCCAAGGCATATTCTTAATGGCACTAAATATTTCTATAACGGTTGCATTTGCAATAAGCTTAACCAAGGCTCTGAATGCGGGCTTTGGATTGAGAAGTGAAAGTATATGGAGTTGAGGCTAGCATTGTTAGCTATGGTGCTAATGCTAATTCCTTTAGCCTCAGCTAGCGGCTTAACTATAACGCACTTTAGTGCACTTGAAAACTGGATTTCCATACTTACACTGGCAATACTTATAGGCATATTTATAGTAAGCTTTATCTATTTTGCTGGCAGTCTTCTCAACAACTCAAGGATCAAAGAAACTGCGATAAATGAGCTTGGCCAACTGATTGGAACTGTTATAATTGCAGTCATTATAATAGCTATAGTTGAATTTTTTGGAAGCGCAAGCGTAACTGCTCTTACTACAAATACTGTAGGAAGTAATATAATACAGATATGCCAGCAACTATCAAATGATCAATTCAATCTTGTAAATAGCGCTACAAGCCCAACCAATACAATATGCGCCGCTACAAATAGTATATATTCAAGTATACAGAATGGTGGTAGCAGCAGCATAAGCACAGCATTATTTGCTGATTACGACTTAATGGCAAGCTACGTTATTGTTGCTAACCTAACAAGCCAGATGGCTCAGAATCTAGACGCACTTTACCAATATGAAAATTATATTGGGTTCCTTGCGAAACTTACTCCAGTTACCACCTTCTGCGAAGCTGCTACACCGGCACCTCCACTGTTTGGAGCATGGTGTATTGTTCCTACTATTCCTAGAGGCTTAAGTGCGAGTGTTTCTTTTACACCTTATAAAGGGTATAGTATACTCAGGGAGATATCAAAACCTTTAGAGGTGCAGGCGTATACAATCTTCGAAATCTATTTGATAGAATTGCTGCTTATAATAACTTTTATTTATGTATGGCCCTACCTGCTCGCTGCTGGCATAATCTTAAAGGCGAGCATGTTTACTAGAAAAGTAGGAGGTATGCTCATAGGAATAGTAATAGCAGGACTTATAATATTTCCTATAATATTCCTTATGGAATATGTCTCTTTAAACAATGCAACACTTGGACCCATAGGAGCAAGTCCAAGTACAATACCAATATTTACAATGAACGGCTTATCGCTTCAAGGAAAACCTATTGTTTACAATTCCAACACAATAAACTTCTTTGTATTTCCAAACGCAACGAATATAGTAAATTATTATGGCTGTTATCCTTCTGGAGGGAATATTTATGCAAGCGAGCTAGGGATATCAGCTTATTATTTGATTCCGGGCGTGGGCCTATACAATCTGCTTGCATACGGAATAGCAGGTGCAGCGACATTGAGCCTGCCTAATATACCACTGACTGTTGTTTCATGCCAGCCCCAGAATGCGCTTACACTTATATTCCATTTTGCAGATTTATATGGAATCATAGGGGTTACAGGCTATATACTAACAATAATAAATATATTGATACTTATCTCTGCAATCAAAGGAATATCACAGCTTATGGGCGGTGATACAAATCTGCTTGGATTAGGTAGACTTGTATGAAAAAAAGAATAACATTATTGGTTATGCTTGCTATAATTGTTCTTGCTAGAACTTCTTATGCACAAACACAATTATTACCAGATCCTTGCTACTATCTATATCATGGAGAGCTACCAAGCACGTTTGGCGCTTTGAGTAATGCTTCGACATACAAAGGGCTTATAGGCTATTCGATGCTCATAATACTCTCAGTGCTTATGATTGTTGCTTTTTTGTATGCGATAGGAATAGCCTTCAAGATAAACCACCTCATTACATTTTCTAGAAACGAGATACTCGAAAATGTGCTTAATTTTATCCTAATATTATTTGTAGCTGGTGGAATTGCAGGAATAGATGGCATTGTTATAGGCATTGCACAATTTAGCGCATCTGCTGCAAGTACAAGCCAGCCAAGCATTACGAGCACATCCAGTTTATACCAAAGTACTTGTGAACATTACTATGGAGATGCGCTTGGTGAGATAGGGAACTTGATCTTACTTGCTCTAACAATTTTTGGATTCAATATTGCTTCTTCTATTCAAATTAACCTCATGCCAAATGGATTTGGCGCTACTTTCCAGCCATTCGTATGGCTTAGCTTGCTTTCTAAAATGGCGAGTTCATTTAGCTTGCCTATTGTTGCTATAACAGGAATAGAACTTGTTAATGTATACCTGCTCGCGATAATATATTATATCTTCCCACTTTTCCTATACCTTGGAATACTTTTCCGCACTTTTCCATGGACTAGAGCAATAGGAGGAGCTCTTTTAGGTTTATTTATTTCATTTTATGTGTTTTATCCTGCGCTAATATACGCGATTTCAAGCATCACCGCCTCGTATAGTATGCAAGCCTTTGCACAAAAAAGTATAATAGATTTGGCAAACACGCTACAAAAAAACCTTTTTACAGGCAGTCTAACAACGTCAATTAACCCTGGTTTACCAGTATCATCGACATTTTTTTCTTTAATAATAGCATATGCAGAAACTGTCGCTGTGGGCGGAATAAACACTATAGGCATATTGATCTCTTTAGTTATATGTTTTGATCTCATAGAAGCGTTTGGAGACTTGCTGGGTGCACCATCACTTACGCATGGTGGCGTCCTTAAGAAGGTGATATGATTGTTTAGCATTGATTATCTGTTAATGCAAGAATGCTTAAACAGTATAAACGGCTTCCTCACCGCACCATACACAGCATGGTTTCCGATAACTTTGATAGCTGCAACATTAATTATAGTTATACTTGCTGCAATCTATTTATTTGCTTCACTTATGGGAAGGGGAGATATAAGAAAGAATGTAGGCATAATGATTTACCAAACACTATTCAGCATTGTTCTAATAATAGCCTTTGGCATATTTGCAACTTGGCTATGCTCCTTTAACGCAGAAAGCCCCCTACAAAGTCTAAATCTAATCCTAGTAAATAATATACCTCGAGGTGTGCAGGTTCCATACAACGGAAACTTATATGAGACTGCATTATATGATCTTTACTGGTTCACGAATTATGGAGCTCTTGCAAATGCAAATTATTTCTTGTTCGGGTTATACACTGTTTTGAATAATGTTCCATCGCTCAGCATAAAAATAAACCCCATACCTGGCATTAATAATCTAGGAATTTCGGCGACAGGCTCACTCAGCCCAGGTAGTATTCTAGGCTCTTATTTCGTTTATATGAACCAAACAATTAGCTGGCTCTTCATAATAAATGACTTGCAGTTTATTATAATATCGGCTGCACCAATAATCTTTGCTATTTTTGTATCTATAGGGCTTATTGCTAGGATTTTTGGATTCTCGCGCAATTTTGGCGGCTCACTAATAGCGCTTGGCGTTGGCATAGGCTTTGTATATCCATTAATGGTAAGTATAACATATGGTTTCATAAATGTAGCTTATAGCCAGCTTCAAAATAATGTACTTATGAATGTAGCTCCAAATGCAATTGGTACAAACCTACAGAGCGTGCTTGCGCGCTTGCTCATAGGGGCAAAAACATTAGGTATTTCAACGGCGGTCGATCTAATTTTAAGTTATATTTATACCATAATAAATCTATTCGGCTTTACAGCTACTGCTTCTCTTATTTTGCCCATTCTCAACTTTGTAGTTGTTAATACTTTTGTACTTGATTTCTCCCAGGCTTTTGGAGAAAGATTAGATTTTATGAGTTTGCTTACGAATATAATATAGTGGTATTATGAGCATTAAAAAGCCTAATATTACCTTTGCATTCTTTGTTGCACTAATTATTTTATCACAAATTGTGCGTGCACAAACACCAACCAGCGGCGGACCTGGAAATAATGTGCCGCAGAGCGTGGGCTACTGCCCTAACCAATATAGTATAAATGCAATTGCACCATGGTACTGCAGCCAGATCAATCAGGCAGCTTATAAAGAATTTACAGATTGGGAGCCTGTGCTTATGCTTGCTGTCTTGTTTAGCTTCATGATTGCTGCGGTAATTTTTGTAGCTGGTATAGCAGCAAGAAGCAGCAAGCTTAGAAGTTATGGCATAGGTGAATTTTATGAAGCGGGGGCTAGCCTTATCTTTGTTGCATTCTTTATGCTTCTTGCAGCACTACTCTTTGGTATAATACCTGGCTTGTATATAGGCGTAGATCCATACAACACAAGTCTTACGTATATTTACAACACAATAAACGCAACCCAGGGCTTACTTAAGGCACTATATGATCCGGCTATGCTTGCTTATTTCTATACAAGTATAAGTATATCAGTAACTACTCTAGCTACAGTCTCAAAAATATTGGGATATGCTGTTATACCGCTTGAGATAATGTTTATTATACCGGCGGCTGCACTCTCTACACTGCTTGTAGAAGGCCTTATGGTACTCTACACTGAATTCTACCTTATACTATTTGCTATGTATGCCTCTATACCTGTATTCCTTATACCGGGTATATTCCTACGTTCCATAATACCCACAAGGAGTGTTGGGGGCCTTCTCATAGGTGCTGCGATTGGTTTTTACTTCATACTCCCTACTCTCTTCTCCATAGCGTTCTTCTTTACCTCTAAAGGCACTATGCAAGCATTTATTGCAGCAACAGCACAGCTTAATAACATATCACAGGGCAGCAACGCTATAACAAATGGGATGGTGCCAAATGGTCCAAATTCCATACCGCAGGAGATAAAAACAATACAAGAGATGATGGGCTCTTTCTGGATCTCTGTCATATTCTATCCAGCACTCATACTTGCATTAACATATTATTCTATAACAACAATAGCAGACCTTCTTGGCGGAATGCGCCCGAGTGGTAGACTATTAGGCAGAATATAAGTTTATCTAGCTTGCTTAGTATTTTATAACTTTATTTTTTAATATATTTTATAAGTGACCAATGTGCCCAACTTCCAGGTATTAATCTTTGGTATATTTGCAACCGCGGCTTTTGCATTCGCAATAGTTGCGTCTACATTTCCAGCATCTCTGCTTAAGTTTGTTCTAGGTTTGTTTGCACTATTCTTTGCGGTGTTAGCCTTTTCAATGAGGCACTACTATTATATAGTAATACCGTTCATTCATGCAAAAGGCAAAACAATTTTGCTCGATGATAAGGAACCTTTCATCATTGCTCCAAATGGAAATGCGATAATAGGCAAAGAGGGCAGCTTTACATATGCTACAATGTTTATTAGAATTCCTATCTACTCTTCCTCTACAGAGATGAGTGAAGAGGAAAGGTATGACTTTTCAAAACTATTTAGCAAGCTAGTTTCGCTAAGCAAGAACCCAATAAAGATAACAACACAGCTCAACATATTAAACAAGGATGATTATATAAACAAAATAAGAGACAAGCTCAATGATGCGGAAACAAGATATAATACTGTGCTTAGCAAGAAGGATGCAAAGCCAGAAGAAGTAGAAAGGGCAAAGGGTGAAGTTACAATGTGGCACAACCTTCTCGACACTGTTTCAAATGCTAATTCACTCATTGCCATATCTTATGCGTCTGTAACAGCTATGGGAGGGAATGATGAAGAGGCACTTAACCTTGCAATGCAGAGTGCAAACGAGATTATGGCAGGTATTAACTCAATATATGGAGTTGTTTCAGATATTATATCTACCCCTGAACTTTTAATGCTTATTGAGCCAGACTACATGATTCCATTCTCGACGATAAATCAACAGATAAAAGGTGCTGTATAATGGATGAAACCACGCTTGTTTATATTTCAGTTTCTGCGATGGCAATACTGGTTGTGCTAGTAGATGCTACGACATATGGAATTTTTGCTATACCAATAGCTGTATTTGCAATAATCGCCATACTCACCCTTCTGCTTATAAATTATGCTGATTTCATTATATTCCCACTTATAACAACAATATTAAAAATGAGGATAATACCTGCTAAGAATTATTATATTCCTAAGGAGCAGAATTGCGTCATAAAGAATGCAAATGGAGTATATTATGCAATAGGTTATCTTACAGCAAACCTATATAATTATGTATTCACAAGCGAGGAGAGCGAGGAAAACGAAACACTACTTATCGATGCGCCAACAAGATGGGAAAGAGCAATGATGAGCATAAAGTTTCCGTTTAAGTATAACTTAATAGTAGCAGCGCAGGATGTACAAAACTATAGAGAAGAACTTGAAGGCAAGCTAAGTTTATTAAATTTCAAACTTTCGAGGGAGCTTAGCAGCAGCAACCCAAGCCAAATGGCTATAGATGATCTTCAGAGGCAGATAAGAATAGTTCAAGCTAGGATTGAAAGACTTTCTAGCGGTGAAAAACCTATTCAGAGCTTAATGTACATTGAAAGTACAGCTGCAGGGGTAAGCGAAAAGGCGGCGATGGATGCGCTTTCTAACCAGCTAAGGCAGATTCAGACAGTAATGAGCGGATTTGACTTAAGCATTACAAGAATAACCGGAAGAGAACTTTATTATCTTTTTAAGTTTAATTACTTTATTCCAACAAGTATAGGAGATTTAATGAGTTTATTTGCATACCAGAAATAGTGTTACTATGAGCCTAATAAAAGTTCAAAACATAATGAGCAACGAACTCGCAAAGAGAGTATTTATAAGCAAACCTCCAGAGCCGCCAGCCAATTATCTACTAAACGATCCAACAAACGCCATATTCCTAGGCCTTACGAAGATATTTAATGTTCCGTTTACCTGGACATTTGCAAATCTTACAAACCCACATATCGCTGTTGTAGGTATAACAGGAGCAGGAAAGAGCTTCCTTGTTAAAACCTTCCTTATAAGGGCAAGCTATGTATGGAATGCAAATGCTATAATAATAGACTGGGCTGGAGAGTATAAGGCTTGGGTAAAGCAAAGTGGGGGCATTGTTGTATCCTTAGGAAAAGGTGATTATCTTAATATAATGGATTTAATAGGAATAAAACCTTTAGACAGAGTAAAGCAAATTATGAACTCGCTTGAGATACTTACTGATATTGGAGATTATCCAGAGCAAAGAAGGCTCACACAAGAGGCGATAGAACAAGCGTATGTAAATGCAGGTTTCAATCTGGCAGAGATCCCAGATCCTAGCAAAGAACCACCAACCTTAACAAATGTTATAGCACTTTTGCAGGAGAAGCTCCAAGAAGGCACATATCAGTATCCTGCAGAACTTGAAAATGCGATTTATAGGCTTAGGCAATTTGTAAGGGAAGGCGAAGACTATTTTGCCAAAAAGAGTACATTAGATCTAGGCAAGCTTGCCTCATCGGGTCTAGTAGATATTGATTTATCAGGCTTGCCTGACGAAACGTTTAGGGCACTTGCTGCCTTGTTCATATTGCAATCATTAAAAGAAAGGATGAGAATAGAAGGATGGAGCGCCTCTAAAGGTATTAAGGCAATTGTTGTTCTTGACGAGGCGTGGAAAATAGCTGGGGATGAGAGAAGCGATGCTGTAACTATAGTAAGAGAGGGCAGGAAGTACCAATTTGCACTAATAGTCGCTTCCCAAAACCCTACAGACATTAACGAAGCTATATTCTCAAACGTTGGCACAACCATTATATTAAGGGTAAAATTCGAGAGGTTTATGGATTACTTACAAGATTCACTAAACTTCTCTTCGTTTATGAGGGGAGAAATAGGCAAGTTCGGCGTCGGCCAAGCTGCTATTGACATGTCGTTCCAAACATCTGTAAAGTTCCCAGAAACATTCCTACTTGAGAGAATTATAGGCGAAGTACCACTTGATGTATATACGCTCCTAATCAAAGATATACTTACCAATGATGAACTTAAGAATCCAAATATATCGAGCGAATATTACTTCGAGAAGATAAGCCTTAAGAGCAGGCTTATCGATGTTAACGTACCAAATGAAGTGATTGACAAGCTTTTTGAAATACTCGATTCGCAAGACAAGACTATAGATTCAAAGAGTTTTGCAAAACTTCTTCTAAGCTATGGGGTTGACAAAGAAAACATTATTTCATTCTTTAGATATCTTGGCGTAGAAGATGCATTTATAACAAGGATCTTTGCAGGCTGATCAAATGGGAGAGACATTTATTGTAAACAGAATGGAACTAAGACGAAACCTTACCATTCTTGGAGTAAGCGAGCTTAATATAGATAAGCTTGAAGCAGAGCTTGATAAAAGGCATAGACATGTAAATGCTGTTGCGTTTGCGGAACTCTTACAAAAAGCAGGCCTAAGAAGGGAAGATATAATAAATATATTTAGAAGGATAGGAGTCGATGATGTAAAAATAACAGATATAATGAATACATTTGATGAAGAAAAGATAAATGAAGCTTATGGTAGAGTAGTTGAACTTGATATAGGTGATTAAATAAGAGGCTATTGCATAATATGTGGCAAGGAAAAGCAGGGTATAGAGGTAGAAGAGGATTATGTTATAAAGACAATAAGATGGTTTAAGAGAAATATAACAAAGAATGAACAGGGTAACAAGCTAATTGTTTGCAAAGAATGCTATCCAAAATACTTAAAATATAGGAGCAGATTTGTAAGAAGACAAATAATTTACCTTGTGCTTGGCTTCCTCTTTTTGGTGTTTGGCCTTATGGTTTCACCAAGACTAAACACACTGCTTATAGGCATTCTACTTATTCTCTTTCTTTATATCCTCTCGCTTCTAAGCTACATGCCAAAAGTCAAGGAAACTAGCAAGGATAAACAAATTTATACCTTAACAAAGAAATAAGAGTAGTGGTTAAGTGCCTGAAGAAGCAATAACTCCAAAGGTAGAGGAGGTTGTATTTGCAGGAACCATTAACGGGAAGATAGATGATCTATTACCGCTTGTTTCACAGCTTCCCGCCTATACAGCGAAGATAGAAGAAAACAAGCTTGTAATAGCAAGGGTTGAAAGTAGAGATATACATAAGAAACCTTTTCTCTTCTTTCTGTTCAAGATAAGCGAATCTGGAGTAGAGGTTATATACTCGATAGCACCAGATACAAGCGTAAGGCTAAGGAGGCTATTTGTACTTAAGAATTTACTCTCTGTACTTTCCATAATTTCTGATTACTTCAGGATAGATGAAAAGAAGTTCTACCAATATCTTGATTCTGCTATAGATGATGTATTAAACAGTCTTTCAGAAAACTACAGTACAATATTTAATAGATACGACGCATTGCTAACAGAATATAGAGAATTAAAAAGGCTCAATCTTGAACTCGCGGCATCGAATAGAAACCTTACAATACAAACATCACAGCTCAATGAAGAGAACAAGCAGCTTAAGGCACAGCTTGAGGCATTGCAAACATACTCTGATGAATCGCTTATGGCTATGATACAGGACTGGATAGAATCCCACAACAACTCCATAGATATAGACGAGTTTGCAAAGATATACAAGGTACCTTCACCAAGGGTGGAGCAGATACTTAACAAGATGGTCTCTCTAGGCTACATAGAGCTTAAGGGATAAACATGAAATATTATGTAAGCATCAACAAAAGGGTAAGAAACATTAGAGTATATAGGATTGTTAAAAAAGTGAATGAAAATACAAATAGTATATCTAGATTTATTGCAAAGCTTGTGGATAAGTACATTGCTAAAGGGAAAGGGCAGAGTGAATTATAGCTAATACGGAAAGGATGTTATGAAAGCTTCAAGGATTTTAATTATTAGTATTGCGATCATATTAATAATAGCCGCTTTTTTATTTGCACTCTCAGCATATATCCATTCGCAGCTCAAAACATCTATACCAGCATATATAAGCTATGGTAAGCCTTATTTCAACTTCAGCATATATACAGATGGTGTTTTGGGCTATGAAAATAATCAATATGCTGTTCCTTTCGTTGTTTTAAATTATACAGCATCTAATGTGATAAACGCAACGATATCTGTTAATTTTTATACCAGCAATCCTATTAGGAATATTTACTATGTAAGCAGCCCCGCTATGTGCATAGGCTGCTTTAATGACCAAGAAGTTACAACAGCATTAAGATATTACCTAGAGAGGTATGCATTACTTAATAATGCAACGTTCAATGTGGTAAACATTGGTTCGATAGGTTCAATACCACCAAATTCTACTATTATCTTAGCAACAGGCCTGCTTCCAATAACACTTATGCCAAATAGCGGTTATAATGGAAATACAACGCTTCTGACTCTTCTTTCAAAGGGCGACACGGTAGTTTATGTAGGTGACAACTTTTCAAGAAGCATTGGGACGGGCTCTATAATATTCAAGACAAGCTCTCAGAGCATGCAGGTACTCAATCAATATGGGCTAAACTGGAGTATGCCTTTAACAAGCTCTAATCTATTTTATTTTAGTAAACCCACATTTTCGCTTGCAAACAGATATGGTAATGTAAGCTATACAAATGTGCTAAATGGAACACTTATAGCCTTTTCAAACCAGCCAACAAGTGCATGGCCTAATGCTAGTTACATGGCTAGAGATATAGCATTTGCGCTTTATAACAGATTCTGGATACCAGAGATAGCATATGGGAATTATACGCTCAGCAAACCAACAAGTGGCTCGCTTGGGGTATTTGCACTCCAGAAATTCATGAATTACAGCAATATTGGCAGAATAAATTATACTTACCCTTTGGTAAACGTAGTATTCAGTAATTCAACAAATTACTCTATAACATATAAGAGGTTCAATGTGTATGCTAAGCTCAATGGAAGCCTTAGCATACCTTCACCCATAGCAGAAACCCAAACAGTACCCATTGTAATAGGCATGAACATAAACTCACCAACAAGAAAACTCGTTATACCACATATTGATCTTTATACAAGCAACATGACCTACGTTACCTCTATACCTATTGGCTTCTTTAATACCTCTACAGGGATTAACATAATTAAATATGAATCATTTGGTATGCCAAGTGGCTATTATATAGCAATACTTAGAGATTTCAACAATAGGCCTTACGCTGCTTCTCTCTTTGAGCTTGCGGGAATAGAGATAAGCCCAATAAATTTGAATTTCAGGAATGGAACATTTCTGTTCAGATTATCGAGCCTTGGCATGCCGATAGCAAATTCTACCTACTCAATAAGCTTAGACAACAGCTATCTTACAAGTGGAATAACAAATAATAGTGAGATATTATATAGGCTACCCAAAGGTAGTGTTATAGGCTACGGCACGCAAACATTTGAGATCAACATATTTAATAGTAAGTATACGTATGTAACACAGTACTCAAAAGAGATACTTCATATCCCTGTCTATTATATAGAGTTTGCTATCGTAATAATAATAGTCATTGTTTTGAATCTTGTCATCAAAGCGCCAAATAGAGATGAATATTATATAGATATACCAGAAATTCCACGTTCTAAGAAGACACACGTTGTAGTGCCAAAGAAAGAGATATTGGACCTATTTGATAAGATAAACATGCATTACCATTGGAAGTATATGCCACTCTTGCCAGAAGAGATAAAGAATGGTATAGCGGCAAACTTAAGATATAATAACATGCCTATATCTATAACGCTTCAGAATGTCAATATAATATTAACAAAGCTTGTTAATTCAGGCGATCTTACAAATATAAAAGATTATTTCGCACCAAAAAGATGGATTGATGAATCTGGCTATAGCATAGAATATTTGGCCACATTTAGGAGACTTAGAGACTATTTTGTAACCGCGGGCATATCATTTACTCCGGATCTGGGCGCAGCACAGGATGCAGATATAGATATAACAAAGAATGGCGTTGAGGCACAGGTATTTATATATGCGGAAACAGGTAAAAGGAGCAAGATATGGGTTGGCGGTGATACAAAGAAGTTTATTGTATTCTTCGATGAGGAAAGAAAGCTCAAGTTTATCGAAGCACTCTATAGCTCTTTTGGAGATGAAAGTGAAGTTCTTAAAGTAGCTATAGCAAACGGATTGATAAAGTTAATCGATACAGAGCATCTTGACCAGCTTATAATATAATTAGCTTGCCTCTTCGCTTTCATCGTTGTGCTCTTCTTGCTCCTCTTCTTGTGTGCTTCGCTCTCCATCTTGTGCACTGCTAGCTTGTTCATTTGCTTCGAAAAGCTTTTTGTACTTTGTATCAACAAGCTTCTTAAGCTTCTCTTCTAAAATTTCTTGCTTATTCCCTGTAAGCTCAGAGAGATCGCTTGAAAGCTGTGCTATATAACGCATTATGGTTTTATATTTTGACTCTGCAAGATTTCTACTCCTTACATTGCTTATGTAACGTTGAATATTTCTCGCTGCATCCATCACCGCTAGCTTTATCTCATCTATTATTGAATCCTCTTGTGCTATCGCCTGTTTGCCAACGCCGGAATAAGGAATAAAGACTGAAGAAACGTTTACAAGTACGCTTACAGGCTCTTGATCGAAGTCTTTAATACCATACCTCTTCCAGTCTATGCTCCTAACAGCATATGTTATAGCACATGTTGAGCTATCAAACAACAAAGGAACCTTATTTGCAAACCTTATAATATTGCCGCCAGCTTCTTCGCCTTCACCATTCTTTCTTCCAGCACCACCACCATATGCAATAGCGGCTTCAACTACAAAAGGAATACCCCCTCTAAACACCTTTGGCTTTCTTTCTACAACAGAAATAAACTCAGGATTTATAATATTTTTCATCGCAAGCTCCAGGTATTTTTCACCTATCGGCGATACAGAATCAAACTCTGGCGCAACCCATTTCATAGACTTAAACGCCTTTATCAGCTCCTCTGCTTCCTGCCATGTGAGCTCTTTTGGACTTTTTGAGAGATCAAAGCTTACAAGCTGCTTTAATTCATTTATCTTTGCCTCAGATACCCTTGAAAATGAATCCATAAGAAAAGATGATATACGCCTGCTTTCGCTTCTGTGTGCAAATTCAACAAGGTCACTAGGCTCAAGACCGAGAGGATGGGGCTTTACCACCTTTGGCTTTTTGGGCATTGCGTTTACCGAACGTAGGAATGTATATTCTTTTCCTGTAGGATCAAGAAGAGAGATGCTTGCATGCGGATTAGCAAGCGCCGTTCTTTTTATGTATTCAAAAACACCATGTTCGCTGTTTTCATATTTTACATCCGCAAATTCACCATATACTTCTAAGCCCCTAAATTCAAGGCTTACATCTTTCATATTTGAAACTATTGGTTTATTATTCTTTATATCGATAGATAGATCACACTCATATGATTCTTTTCCTGTTGAAGACCTTACATGTATAGGCTTGCCTGTTGTTATCTGGGCAAAGAGAGTGCAACCAGATGCACCTATGCCCTGCTGACCCCTCTGCTGCATATACCTATGAAACTTTGTTCCAGAAAGTATTGAGGCGAGAGCCTTACCCACTATATTTTTTGGTATGCCAGGACCATTATCTCTTACAAGAACGCTATATTTGTCTTCCCCCATCTCCTTTACTTCTACCCTTATTTCAGGAAGTATGCCTGCTTCTTCAGTGGCATCGAGCGAGTTAGTAACATATTCATGAACTATTGTTGTTAGCGATCTAACCTTGCCTGCATAGCCCAGCATCTGCCTATTTTTCCTAAAGAATTCTGCTATCGAATTTTCCTTAAACTCTTTAAAAAGCTCATCAGCTATGCTCTCCATCAATAAACACCAAGCCTCTTTCTAGTAGCTTCCATAACCCTATAAGCCTTTTTATGCGTGCCGCCATCTATTAGCACATTTATTGCGGATTCTGCTATCGCAATTTCTTCATTTGTTCCTATTATACTTATCGTTCCGCCGAATATGCTAAGTTGTGCACCACTTACCTCTTCTATATATCTTTTGCTCTTGCCATCTTTTCCTATTACCCTACCTTCTATCATTATTATTCTATCTTTACTCTTAAAGATTTCTTTTAGATTTATTGACTTAAAGAAATAGTTTTCTGAGAGAAGCTTATATGCACTGTCGAGATCAAAACCCCTGCCAAATGCGGTAATCACATTTTTAGCATTATACTCATCGTATGGCTCACCATCTATAATTACTTCGTTTTCATCCTCTATTTTTATCTTGCACTTTAATCTTTTGCTAAGCTCAGCTAAATAAGCCTTGAGCTGTTCAGCCCTCTTCCTCGGTATAAGAAGTTGCTGCATATACAATCCTTTATATATTTTTTTGCACAAATATAAAAAGATTTGAGGATCAAATCAGATACACTAAGCAATTAATCCTTCTCTTTCTGTTAAGTGGAAGTTATATAAAGTAGCAAAATATTTAAATACCTTAATCATCACAAGTATATGTGATTCTATCATGATTCTTTCATGCACGGTTTGTGCATGCATCATAGAAGGATCATGAAAGGGTGTGGCTGTGGACAAAAAGGAAATCGAAGAGGAGCTTGAAAGACTCAAGAAAGAGATAAGCAAGCTTAATAATGGTAAGGCTTATCCTGATGATGCTCAAGAACTTATCAAATATATGGTAACTGAAAGAGAAAGAACAAACAAAATCCTTGCCAGTATCACAGAGAAGATAAAGGAGCTTAGCGAAAGGTTAGACGAACTCGATGAAGGACCAGCAAAACTAGAAAAGCCCAAAGAGATACCATTATCTGATACGGATGCTAAAATAATTGAATTTGTACAAACAAAGGGTATGGCCTGCGCAGATGAGGTAAAAGAGTTTATGCACTATAAAGGAAGAAATGCAGCCTGCGCGAGGCTTAATAGACTTCATATGCTGGGCCTTCTGGATAGATACCAGCTAGGCCACAAAGTTTATTATAAATATGATGCTGGCAAGGCGATCAATACGCTAATTGTATCACCTCCACAGTAAACTACCTAGGCCTGCTTCCCCCCAAGCAGGCCTTTCCCCACTAAATCAAAAAAGCGTTTTAATTTCTGCTCTTTATTGGATAGGAACAGCGTATCCTGTAAGCCTCCACCGCTGTGAGATATTTCTAAGAATTGGTATCTTTATATTTTTATCAACGCATGCCGGATGCTTCAGTAAAACATTAATTCTATTCTTCTTCACAGATTTTATGAAGCCTATTACTGTTGCTGTGCCTATACCCAATATTATTGGTTCATTCTCCTTTAAGGCTTGCTTTGGTATATCTTCTCTTTCTATCATGTGATATTCCAAGTTAAGCTCATTTGTCTGTGGAGGCAGCTTATTTACCAGCCCCACAACATTTCCAACAAGGTTATCTGCCTTTGCAAAAGATGGATCAATTCCTGTGGCGAGTGCTATGAGACCACCTGGTAGGGCCTCTTCTATCTCCCCCATGCTCGTTGAAATTGACCTTATTGTTGTTATTATAGGCTTATACTCTTCTTTCTTCTTGTCTTTGCTTATATTTATTCCGGGCCTTATCTCTATCTTGTCCCCTTTCTTAAACTTACCTCTTATAATAGAGCCACCAACCACACCGCCAATCAGTGCATTTATATCAGTACCAGGCTTATTAACATCAAAAGATCTTGCAACATACATCATAGGGTCAGCATTAAGATCTCTCTCAGGTACCTTTATCTCGCTTATAGCCTTTAAAAGGACATCTATGTTAATATTCTTGCTTGCTATAACGGGTATTATAGGTGCATTCTCTGCTATCGTTCCTTTCACAAACTTTTTAATCTCATTGTAATGCTCTTTTGCACGCTCTTTTCCAACAATATCGATCTTTGTCTGAACTATTATTATATTCTTAATGCCTAGTATGTTTATAATCATAAGGTGCTCCTTTGTCTGTGGCATAGGACATGGTTCTGTTGCGGCTATAACAAATAAGACAGCATCTATTATGCTTGAACCTGCAATCGCTGTGGCCATAAGCATTTCGTGCCCAGGTGCATCGAGTATAGAAATTCTTCTTATAGGCTTTGCTTCGCCACCACACTTAGCACATTTTTCGCTTGTGGTATAAGCCTCTGGACCATCACAATTTTCACACTTCCTTATCACAGCATCAGCATAGCCCAACTTTATTGTCATACTTCTTTTAATACTCTCGCTATGCCTATCTGTAAAAACACCTGTTATTGCCTTGGTTAGTGTAGTTTTACCGTGGTCTACGTGACCTAGTGTTCCTATGTTAAGTTCACTTTGCAAAAGCTCCAACTATTCACCTTCCTTCTTAGCTGATTTGAAGATCTCTTCAACAGGAATAGAGCCATATTCCACAATAACGGTGTTTATCTGAACAGTATCTGGGGCTATTGTATTGCCTCTTACCATCCTTTTCCTTCGCTCGCCTTTTTTAGGCTTCCTTATTCCAGGACCGGAGCTAAGAAGAGGCCACGCTTTCCTTGTGCCTTCTATCTCTATTCTAGAAGGAGCCCCTGTTTGATCGCTAAGACCAGTTATTTCAAGCTTATAGCCATCTAAGCCTATTATTGAGCCATCGATCTGTTCTTTCATCTTTTTGCCTATCAAAAGTGCCTCCTTCTCCTTAGGCACATCACGTTGTGCTGTTTTTCCGGTCTTTCTATCAGAATAAACAATCTTCAAAAAAACCACCACTTATAATTAAATATAAATTACTAGCTTTGCATATTTTATCTATACATGCTTGTTGGCTCTTCCTTGAACCTTTTTATTCTCTCTGTTACTTCCTTTGGTATTGTTGGCTTAACTTCTTGCAAAGCTTTCTGGAAGTCCTCTCTGGTTACATAATCTCTATTAGCTCTTATCGCATTCATTCCAGCCTCTCTGCAAATGTTCTCAATTTCAGCACCTGTATAGCCCTCTGTTTGATTTGCAAGTTCTTCAAGACTAACACTCTTATCAAGAGGCATATTTCTTGTATGAACCTTGAATATAGCTAGCCTTGTTTCAGCATCAGGCATAGGTATCTCAATTATCCTATCGAACCTTCCTGGCCTAAGAAGTGCAGGATCTATGGCTTCTGGCCTGTTTGTTGCTGCAAGCACAACAACATTCTTAAGGCCTGCAAGTCCATCCATCTCTGTAAGAAGTGTGTCTACAACACGTCTAGAAACACCAGAATCAAGCTCATCTTCACTTCCTCTTGCAGTTGCTATTGAGTCAATTTCATCTATGAATATAATGCAAGGTGCTGCAAGCCTCGCCTTCCTAAATATCTCTCTTACTGTTTTTTCACTCTCTCCGACATATTTGCTTAAAACTTCTGGCCCTTTTATTGATATAAAGTTTGATTCTCTCTCTGTTGCAACCGCTTTTGCAAGAAGCGTTTTACCAACCCCCGGTGGTCCTACAAGAAGAACACCTTTTACAGGCCTTATGCCCATCTTCTCAAACATCTCTGGCTTCTTTAACGGCAATTCCACCGCTTCTTTGAGCTCTTCCTTTACCTTATCTAATCCACCTATATCGCTCCAGTGCACATTTGGCCTTTCTACAAACACCTCTCTCAAAGCACTAGGTTGTACATTCCTTAGCGCTTCCATGAAATGCTCCTTTGTGACCTGGAGCTCATTCAAAATTTCAGCAGGTATATGCTGCTTGTCTATTATCTTCGGAAGTATAGATCTTAGTGTTGCCATTGCTGCCTCTCTAACAAGCGCGCTAAGATCCGCGCCTGTGTAGCCATGCGTTATATTGGCAAGCTCATCCAAATCAACATCCTTTGCGAGAGGCATATTCCTTGTGTGTATTTGCAAAATCTCCTTTCTTGCATTTCTATCAGGAACACCTATTTCTATTTCTCTATCAAATCTACCTGGTCTTCTCAATGCAGGATCTATGGCTTCTGGCCTGTTTGTTGCTGCTAATACAATTACCTGGCCCCTCTTTGAAATACCATCCATTAGTGTGAGAAGCTGAGAAACCATTCTTCTCTCTACCTCATTTGTTGCTTCTTCTCGCTTAGGCGCTATCGCGTCGATCTCGTCCATGAAAATAATACTAGGTGCTTTTTCCTCTGCTTCTTTAAAGATCATCCTAAGCCTTTCTTCGCTCTCACCAACAAACTTACTTACAAGCTCTGGTCCTGAGATAGAGATGAAATTAGCATCACTCTCATTTGCAACCGCTTTTGCAAGAAGCGTTTTACCTGTGCCTGGTGGCCCATAGAGA
Source organism: Microcaldota archaeon (assembly GCA_046536795.1). Taxonomy (GTDB): domain Archaea; phylum Micrarchaeota; class Micrarchaeia; order Micrarchaeales; family CABMGC01; genus JAGDYD01. The sequence goes on from JAWDMB010000004.1 coordinate 23,005, forward strand.
AGAACACCCTTAGGGGGCTCTATGCCTAGCCTCTCAAAAAGTTCAGGGTACCTTATTGGTAGCTCAACCATCTCTCTTATCTTTTGTATTTCATTCTTAAGTCCTCCAATATCTTCGTAGTGAACTTCACCTATTTTTACGAGCGATTCAGATACTGGCTCCTCCTTGACAATGAATTCTGTATCTTTTGTTACTCTTACTATCCCATGCGGAACCACTTGCACAACAAGGAAATTGAATACAATACCAAACATAGGTATTGGAACCACATCTCCTTTTGACATAGGCTTGCCTTCCCACTTCCTTTTAGCATATTCAGCAAAATCAGGCGATAAGGGCATCTTTTGCCCTGGCGGTGGTGCCAAAACAATACGCTCCGCGTCTTTAACGTCTGCCTTTGATACAAAGACCTTATCACCAATACCAACACCAACATTCTGCCTTATATAGCCATCTATTCTTATAAAGCCAAGACCTTCATCGCTGGGATGCGCTTGCCATACAACAGCTGCTGTAGATTTTTTCTTTCCTTTAATTTCTATTATATCGCCCGAAACAACATCAAGAAGTTTTCTAGATTTAGAATCTATTCTAGCTATACCTCTGCCTGAATCTGTTACTAGCGCATCTGCAACGGTAAGCTCTATACCATTAGCCATACCACCACATTAATCTGATTAATTATTAGCAAGCAAATTTATATATATTCTTTTAAAACAGACCACGATAAAAGGTTGAGAAGATATAAGCTATTAGCAGCATGAAGAAAAGCCATATTATAAACGAGATTATTGGGATAACAAGTATGAAGAAGATGAATGCTGCTAGGAGCGTTGCAAAGTAGATAGGCTTGCTCCACCTCAAAATCTTGCTGCCATCTAACGGAAAGATAGGAAGCATGTTAAAGAAGGCAACAACAATGCTTATGAAAAGAATCATGTTCAACGTATTTTGTATGAATGATAGTTTATATACATTATTTGTGGAAAATGTTAGCAATATAGTAGACAAGAAGTGTGGAAAGAAGAGAAGCCCTATTATTAGAGAAAAAAGAAAGATCGCAAAGTTTGTGAGCGGCCCTGCAAGAGAAACGATTCCATCTTCTCTTCGCGTAAATGAATTTGTATATATTATTGTTGCACCTGGTATACCGAAAAGAAATCCAAAAAAGCTTGAAAGGAGAGTTATTGCAAGTCCGTAAGGTGAAGTTCTAAAAGCAGCTATCGCACCGTATTTCTCTGCAGTGAATTTATGCATCATCTCGTGGAGTATAAAGGATAGAGATACAGCAATAAATGAGATAGGAATGAAATAAAGGAAAGCACCAAAGGAATAGGTTAAGCTGCCTATACCACCTATCATAACGAGCGAAAATGCCAATGTTAGCGCTAGATCGGCTATAATTAGCTCTTTTATCTCCTGTTTAAATACAATATTTGCCCTTATGTAGTAATGCATAAAACCGCTTTTGATAATTTAATAAACTCACAAGGTATTTTTGCCTTCAATGAAAAGTGATTAAAAATTAAAAAGCTATTAAAGTTTAAATATATAAGATATTTATAGATATTTGTTAGCTCCATCGTCTAGCGGTCAAGGATAACGGGCTCTGGACCCGTTGACGCCAGTTCGAATCTGGCTGGAGCTATTAGTGGTTTTATGGAAGACTTCAAAGATCATGTGATTGTGTGTGGTTATGGTATTGTTGGAGAGCGAATAGTCGATATTTTATTGGAGCACAAAGTGAATGTTGTGGTTATAGAGACGGACCACAAGAAGGTAGAGATTCTTAGAGATAGGGGCATACCTGTGGTTGAGGGCGATGCAACAACATCAAAAGCTTTGAAGGAAGCTGGTATAGCGGATGCAAAAGCAATAGCGATAGCAATGGATGACGATGCTAAAAATCTGTTTGCAACGATCACAGCAAAGAGCCTAAACGAAAACATTATAATTGCAACAAGAGCGAATGATGACCTCTTTGAAACCAAGCTTACAGATGCTGGAGCAAACTTTGTAGCAACCCCAAACAAATCAGCAAGCGACGAGCTCTTCAATGAGATAATAAAAGGGCTGTAGAGGGCTTTAGATGCTCGAGGCAACAGAAGAATCAGGCAATGTAATAATCTTAGCTACTATAATTTCACTAATCATAATAATTTTTTCTCTTATTGCTCTTCTTTACATAACCCACAACATATATCTTGATGCATATTATATTATAGATACCTTCTTTGGAGCACCCAATAGCGGAGCAACATGGGATCTTGCACAACTTTCACTCTTATTCCCACCACAAAAACTTGCTATAATTTTGAGCATTGTAATTATTGATAATATAGGCAAGTTACTTATAGTAAGCTTTGTAATAGCGGCGGTAATCGACATAGTCTCATATGCGAATCTTGAGAAATACATAAGTGCGGTACATGCAAGAAGGATGAGAGACCATATTATAATATGTGGTTATAATACACTTGCAGAAAGGCTTATAATGAAATTAAATACCCTTAAGAAAAAACACGAGATCGCTGTTATAGATAATAATGAAGAGACAGTAATTGAACTTCATAGAAGGCGCATACCTATTGTGGAAGGGAGTTTTACTAATCCTAAGATTCTAAAGCTTGCATCTGTAGACAAAGCAAAGATCATTGTGTTTGTAGAGCAGAATGATGCAAAGAATCTAATAGGGATTGTAGAAGCCAAAAAGCTTAATAAGGAAATAAAAGCACTTGTGCGAGGCACAAAAGAAGAGAATATGACTAAAATGTATAGGGTTGGGGCAGACATGTGTGTCTTGCCAGAATATATTGCGGGAATAAGTATTGGTGAATTTTTACTAAAGCACATAGAGGTGCATAAATGAGACTTAGAACTGTTCATAAGGTGCTTATACTTGCATTATCCATATTATATATTCTATCAGTCTTAATAATTTGGAGTATCGGCTATAGTTTGTGGGTTGCTCTCTTGTGGAATCTGCTAACATTTATAGGTGCAGACTTCCCTATCGATTTCTCTCTGCCCGATAAAGCAAACCCACTTGCGTTTTTGAGCAATGTTTTTGGTGTAATAGGGAGCCTTATTATTACCATTTTACTTACATCTTTCTTTTACCAGATACTGAGCAAAATAAATATAAGGGAAAGGATCATAATGGGCAAAGTTAAAAGGCTTAAAGGCCACTTCATAGTAACTCCCGCTAACAAAATAGCAAGCTATTTGATTGATGAATTTAAAAAGAATAAACTAGGTTTTGTTGTTTTAGATCCATCGCAGAAAAATATTGAAATGCTTATTAAAGAAGGAGTACTTGCTGTAAAGGGAGATCCAGTAAATATAGAAGCACTTGAGAATACAAATATTAAAAATGCTGCCGCACTGATTTTGCTGAATGATGATATAGTTAAGAATACGCTTGCAGCTCTAACTGCAAAAAGGATAAATAATAAGGTAAGAATAGCTTCAAGGATAAAAAGGGTCGATGAGCTGGCAAAGATGAAAAGAGTTGGGGCAAATTATATTGTTATGCCTGAGGTTGCGGTAGGCGATGAATTAGGTAACTTCTTACTCAGGCATATGAAAAAGTGAAAAGGTTAATAATATTAAATTTACTTGCTAAAATGATAGTGTTTATATGGCTGATGAGATAACAAAAACCAGTATAGATGCCCTGGTAGAGTACTTAAAGGCTCATGGTGAGACAGAGGCTTCTGTATTAGCAAAAGCTCTGGGTGTGAGTGAAACTCTTATAGAAGAGTGGAGTAATATACTGGAAAAATCAAATATTGTTAAGATAAGTTATAGAGCAGGAAAGATGTATGTAGCACCTCTTGCGGTAACAAAAGAGAGTCTAGCTGAGGTTCAGCACAAGATAGAGATCAAAAAAGAGAATATAATAAATGAGGCAACAGCAAAGCTGACAATGCTAAACCAGCTAAACGAAAAAGTTGAAAATCTTAGCAAATTTGTATCGCAAGGAAACGAGTTGCTTAAAAAGAGGATAGGGCCGATAAAAGAAAACCTTGATGAGCTATATAAAATAGCGAATATTGCTGAAAAGAAATACAATGAAGTTAAAGAGAGAAAAAAAGAAATCGACAATATAGCCGAAAGACTAAACAAAGAGATCAATGGACTTAAAGAAAGAGCCCAAATAATAGAACATTTTCAACTGGATACAGCAAATGCTGAAAGATTAATAGAAGATATGCATAGCAAGATGGAGCTGATGCGCAAGATGCTTGAGGAAGAAGAGGCAAACAGGAAAAAAGCGTTGCAACAACTTGAGGAAAGCGAAAAGAAGCTTGCAGATGGAATAAGGGCTGAAATAAATGCAATAGATGAAACTATTTCTACAAACGAGAAAGAATTAAACGAGAGTAAAATGAAGAGCAATGAGTATAAGAGAAGCGCACTTAAACTCGAAAAAGAACTTGAGGAGCTAGGAAAGAAGGCTACAGATCAAATCTCTAAGGACAGAGAAGAGGTAGAGAGATATATGAATATTATAGAAAAAGGTTATATTGATCTGAAAAACAAGATAGAAGAGCTGAAAAAAGATATTGGAGATATTAGTAAGATAGATGAACTTATTAGGAATGCACAAAACACCATAGAAGAGGTAAACAAGGCAAAAGGCCCATTAATAGATGAGCTCAATAAAATAATAGAAGAGGCTAAGAAAGTAGAGACACTTTCAAAAGAAGATATTGTTACAAGCACCAAGAAGGCAGAAGAGCTTGAGGAAAGAACTAACAAAGCAAGTAAAGAAATAGATCAATTAGATAATGCACTTTCGAAGGCTGATGAGGATATAGGAAATGCTATAAAGTGAGCTTATGGCTGAGAATGAGAAGGTCTATGAGGCATATGAACTTGATGCACATGGGTTGAAGGTAAATGTAAGGATAGTTGATAAAGGAGACTTCGTACCTATTTATGAGGTAACAATGCCCGGAATAGGTGAGGCTACAAAAATACTTCTTATCTCAGAAAGGCAGGAGCTTCTTTCATTAGTACCAATAGACCCGACAAGAATAGAAGACAAAGAGTATGTCGCTGAGCTAACAAATAAGTATATCGAAGCTTCTGATGTTATAATAGATAAATACTTGCCCGGTACAAGCAAAGAAGTAAAGAAGGCACTCACAGCTTATATAATCAATATTATGCTTGGACTCGGCGATTTAGAAGCACCACTCGCAGATGATAACCTAGAAGAGATAGCAGTAAACACATCAAAAGAGCCGGTTTGGGTATTTCATAAAAAATATGGCTGGTGCAAAACAAATCTGATGCTACCTAATGAAGAAACAATCTATGATGATGCAGAGCAGATAGGAAGAAGAGTAGGCAGGCAGATAACAAACTTATCCCCGCTTATGGATGCTGAGCTTCCTGACGGTTCAAGAGTAAATGCAACACTTTATCCTATATCACAGAAAGGCAATACGATAACAATAAGAAAATTCAGAAAAAACCCTTGGACAATGCCTGCTCTTATTGCAAACGGAACAATTTCTAGCTACCTAGCTGCATTAACGTGGCTTGGCATACAGAATGAGGTAAGCATGCTGATCTCTGGAGGAACAGCTAGCGGAAAGACAAGTTTTTTGAACGCAATGAGTATTTTTATGCCACCAAACAGAAGAATTATATCTGTAGAAGAGACAAGAGAACTTACTTTGCCTGAATTCTTACATTGGTTACCAATGGTTACAAGGCAGCCAAATCCAGAAGGTAAAGGAGAAGTAACGCTATATGACTTGATGATAAACGCATTAAGACAAAGGCCAGATATAATGCTTGTCGGAGAAATTAGAACGAAGAAAGATGCTGAAACACTTTTCGAAGCAATACACACAGGCCACGCTGTATATGGTACAGTACATGCTGATGATACACAAGATACTATAGTTAGAATGACCAATCCACCTATTGATATACCAAAGCTTATGATTAATGCAATTGGCGGTATAGTAACCCTATTCAGACACAGAAGGCTTGGCATAAGAAGAGTGCTTGAATTTGCTGAGATAAACAGAACAGGGGATGCAACAGTGCTGTGGAGGTGGAACTCAAGACAAGATACCTTTGTACAGATAGGAGAAATGGCAAGGCTTGCAGACACTATAATGCTTTATGGCGGCTACACAAGGAATGAGATGCTAGAAGAGATAGAAGAGAAGCGCAAGATACTAGAGTGGATGGTTAAAAACAAGGTTTTTGATGTGGATGCAACGGGCTACATAATAGCAAACTATTACAAAGACAAGAACAGCGTTCTTGATATAGTGAATAAGGATATGCCTTACTCGAGTGAGATGTTTAAAAAGGTGTAAGGATTGGAATACTTAGAGATAAATGATCCAAAGATTATAGAAGAAGTTGATGCACTGGGAAAAAATAATAGTGTTGTTGGACTTGATTTAGATAAAGTCATTGCAAACAGGATTGAAATAAAGCAGTATAACTATGAAGATGCTATTCAGAGCCTAGTTGGCGTAGAAGCAAAAGAGGAAAAGATAAAAGAACCAGAGAAAGTGGTAACCGCATCCAAAGAGGGCATAGAGGTAGAAAAGGCAGCAAATGAGATAAAGAATGTAATTGGATCAATCGGCAAGGAGTTCGAGAAAAATATAAAGAGGGAGACAGAAAGGATAAAGGGTGAAAAATTGGTGCTACCTACTTTATCCTTGCAGGACCAGATAAGTGAGCTAGAAAAAATAAGCGAGGGCTTAGACGAACAGGTATTTAGCGATGAACAGCTAAAAATAATAAAAGACGAAGTTTATGGATTGAAAGATAAGATAAAGGGTGAAAAGATAAGCGCAGCAGACGAATTTCAGAAGTCTTTAATAAATTTGAGGAACCAAAAGATAAATGAGGTAATTAAAAAATTAAAGTAGCGGTTATATGTTAGGAAAGAAAAAAGTTAATGCGGCGGCGCAGCAACCTATCGGGTTTACTAAGCAGAAGAGGTTCTTGTTCTTTAAAATAAGGTCAAAGCCTATATACCAGGCTCAGCCGCAAACACAGCAAACACAGCAGCAAGCAAAGATTTCAAAATTTCAAATGTATATTGCTAGTGTAGCTGCTAAGCATAAAGGTCTAGATCTTGCATTAAAGGAAGCAGGTATAAAAGAAAGCACTTATGACTTTATAAAAAAGATGCTTATAAATTCAATAATTATTAGCACAATACTGGTTGTGGCTATATTCGTTTTGCTTACCCATTATTATATAAGTTATGCGGCTAGTGCAATTTTATCTTTAGCGCTTGGCATAGCAATATTTGAAGTTTTTTTTAATAAGTTTGTAAACTATCCTATAGACAAAACCAAGAATGAGGGCAAAGAGATAGAAAAGAGCATACTTTTTGCGGCTAGAGATCTAGTTATAGGAATGAGATCAGGTATGCCTCTGTTTAATGCTTTGACAACCGTGAGCACAGGTTATGGTGCAGCAAGCAAGGAGTTTGCAAAGATTGTAGAGCTGGTGCAGCTTGGTATGCCAATAGAGCAGGCAATCGATGAGGTAAGCAGTAAAAGTCAGTCAAAAACATTCAAGAACCTCATGCTGCAGGCGTCTGTAAGCATCAAAGCTGGTGCAGATATAGTGGGGGCGCTTCAAGGCGTAATAGATGAAGTTATGCAAGAAAGAACTATAGAGCTTAGAAGATATGGACAGAGGCTTAATGCGCTTGCTATGTTTTACATGCTCTTTGGCGTTATATTCCCAAGTATGGGTATAGCGGTAGCAGCTATTCTAACAACATTCATTAGTTTATTTACAGTAGACGAATCGACACTAATATTTACACTTGTAGGAATATTCTTCCTGCAGCTTATATTCCTCAATATTATGAGGTCTTCAAGACCAACATTTGCAATGTGATTATATGATATCATTTGAGAAGCTTGTGGCAAGGAATGTTGTGGTATTTATTTCTAGGGAGCTTGACCTTGCCGGACTCAAAATGACTGTAAACAAATTCTTAGGTATTGCAATAGTTGGCGGTATCCTTATTCTCACCATATTATCATATTCGCTCTTTTTCCTTAAGTTCAATGTAGGTATTGCTGCGCTTGGTGGCATTGGGGGTGCTGTGCTATTTGAGGTAGTGCTTTATATGGTCCTTGAATTTAACATAGAGAAAAGAAAAACATTTGTTGAATCGATACTTCCAGACTATTTGCAGATAGTTGCAGCAAACGTAAGAAGTGGAATATCGCTTGACAAGGCTATGGTTTTAGCAGCAAGACCAGAGTTTAAATATTTCAGTGATGATGTTAAGCTTGTAACCAAGGCCCTATACGCTGGATCAACATTACAAAGCGCCCTCTTTGCACTTGCAGAAAAATATAGATCACTTCAATTAAAGCACACTGTAAGAATGCTTGTCGAAGCAATACAATATGGAGGAGGCATGACTGATCTACTTAACCAAGTAGCAAAGGATATAAGAAATCAACAGATGATCCAGAAAGAGGTATCAGGCCAATTATTTATGTATACTATCTTTATTGCTTTTGCAGCTATAGTTGGTGCACCCACTCTTTATGCCCTTACCACACAGATGATGACAGTAACCGATACCGTCTGGGCAGGCATATTGGCGCAGAACCCTGGTGGCTTACCAACAGCAGGAGTATCTTTCTTAAGGCCTAGTCCACCTAAGATAACAATTGGTATGTATCAGAGCTTTGCGCTCACTGCTGTCGTACTAATAACAGGTTTTGGTGCATTTATAGTATCTGCAATTTCTACTGGCTCTATAATAAGAGGGCTAAGATACCTGCCCATATTTATATTAGTTGGGCTTGGCGTTTTCTATGCTGTTGGTGCAGTAATAGGAACAATGTTTTCAAGCATAAGCGGTGTTTAGCCAACAAGATTAAGAGCTTCTCTTTCATTTATTATACCTGCAACTGTAGACAAACCATTATTAGGATAAGGACCAGAGAAAGGAGTGTAGTAAACGCTATAAGCGGTGCCATTATTTCTATTGTTACTATAATCATTTGCATTGCCGTTGAGTGGCCACCACATCACCAAATTTTGTTCGTTTACAGGTAGGCCTTCTATCCCATTCTGATATATTTGACTTATCTGAGAACGTCCAAGAGAAGTGTTATAAAATTGATAATTTGCCATTTGACCAGTAAAAGATGCAC
>JAWDMB010000005.1:0-20005 GCA_046536795.1 Microcaldota archaeon
ACCTGTTAGATTATATATTATTTCGAGGGCTTGCATGTTTATAATCTTCCCCACCATGCTGCTCTCAACTCATTCTTCCCCACTTTTGATTTTTTGGCGATAGATTAAATTAAGCCCGCATCTTCAAAAAGTTTGCTGACCTTTTCTTTAGCAACTGCATAGCTTAATTTTGGAGCAAAAGAAATGTTTAAAAAACTTTAATAAAATAAAGTATAAGCTCAGGGGGGGTAGCATGGAGTTTTATTACTATACTTTGCTTGCAGGCATTATAGCAATTATATATGCACTCTTTGCGGCATACATAACATTAAAGAAAGATGAAGGCAACAAAAAGATGCAGGAAATTGCAAACGCAATAAAGGCTGGATCCAAAGCATACCTTAACAGGCAGCTCAAGACGATTGCAATTTTTGCAGTAATACTTGCAATACTTTTCCTCTTTCTGCCAAACGGCTATGAGATAACAATAGCATTCCTAACTGGTGCTATTGCATCTTACCTTACGGCCTATCTAGGCATGAATGTGGCAGTAAGAGCAAACGTGAGAACAGCAAAGATTGCAGAGAAGGGCACAGATGCTGCATTCAAAACAGCAATAATTGGCGGCTCTGTAACAGGTTTTGCAGCTGTTGGCTTTGGTCTTATAGGAATTAGCCTTCTTATAATGTATCTTACTATATCAAAAGTAGAGATTCTTATTGGATTTGGCTTCGGCGCCTCTCTGGTATCGCTATTCGCAAGGGTTGGTGGCGGCATTTATACAAAAGCTGCTGATGTTGGAGCGGACCTTGTTGGAAAAACAGAGCTAAACTTGCCAGAAGACGATCCAAGAAATCCTGCCGTAATAGCAGACAACGTCGGCGACAACGTTGGCGACTGTGCTGGAATGAGCGCTGATGTGTTTGAAAGTTATGCTGTAACGCTTGTTGCAGCATTGCTTATTGCATATGGCATATCGCATGCTAGCGTGATAAACTTTGCATACCCACTCTATGTAGCTGCTATCGGCGTTATTAGCAGCTTGCTAGCTTTGCTCTTCATAAATGTAAAAGGCGAGAATGCAACACTTGCACTATACAAAGGAATAGGTTCTGCTGTAATAATAGCAGCAATTCTTGACTTTCTATTAACATGGTATCTTTCACTCCCACTCGCTTACTTCTACTCTGTGCTTTCAGGACTTGTACTAGCAATACTGCTATTCTGGATAACAGATTATTATACAGGCAGCGGAAAGAAGGCTGTTGTTAAGGTTGCAGATGCAGCAAAAGGCGGTGGCGGAACAGATGTTATTATGGGCCTTGCTGTAGGCCTTAGGACAACATGGTTCCCTGCTGTGGTAATAGCGATAGCAATCCTTGTTAGCTATCTCTCTGCTCGCTTGTATGGCATAGGAATAGCTGCGGTTGGCATGCTCTCGTTGACAGCAACAATACTTACCATAGATTCATTTGGACCAATAACAGATAACGCTGGAGGCATTGCAGAAATGGCTGGATTGCAAGAAGATGTAAGAAAGGTTACCGACAAACTTGATGCGATAGGCAATACAACAAAAGCTACAACAAAAGGCTTTGCTATTGGTGGCGCAGCGCTATCAGCAACAGCATTGTTTGTGGCGTTTGCCCAAGCGGTTGGACTTTCAAGCATAGATGCATTAAATTCAATGGTAACAATAGGTATTTTCATAGGAGCAATGATGCCTTTTGTATTCTCATCGTTCCTTATGGAAGCTGTTGGCAAGGCAGCCAACCTTATGGTAGAAGAAGTAAGAAGGCAAGTAAAGACAATAAAAGGCTTGCTCCAAGGAAAGGCAAAACCAGACTATGCAAGAGCAGTAGACATAGCTACGGTAAATGCGCTAAAGTCATTGGTAATACCAGAGCTTATAGCAATATTAACACCAATAGCTGTTGGCTTGATACTAGGCAAGGAAGCGCTTGGTGGCTTGCTTGTTGGCATGATACCATCAAGCTTTATGCTTGCACTATTCATGGCCAATAGTGGAGCTACAATGGACAATGCAAAGAAGTATATAGAAGCAGGCCACTTTGGCGGCAAGGGAAGCGATGCACACAAGGCAGCGGTAATTGGTGATACAGTAGGTGATCCACTAAAGGATACCGCTGGCCCAGCGCTTAACTCAATGATAAAGGTTGTAAGCACAATCTCTATCTTGCTAGCACCAGTCTTTATAGCATACACCCTTCTCTAATTTTTTTCTTTTTTGCTAATTTTTATTCTTATTTAATAAAAGCTTAGCCACCCTTAAAAAAAGCTTTATTATTTTTTGTTGATATATAGAAACGATTAAATGAAAGTTTCCAAAAAGAAGCCGTTAAGAAAGGCTTCAGCCAAAGCACAAAGTGCGATGGAATACTTGATGACTTATGGCTGGGCTATCCTTATTGTTGCAGTGGTGCTAGGTGCTTTGTATAGCCTTGGCGTATTCAATGGTGCTGCTTTTCTAGGAACTTCTTGCGTTTCTGCAAGTGGCTTCTATTGCACCAATCCAACTTTATCAACAGGTGGCGTTCTTACAGTAACAATTGGCCAGGCGACAGGTACAACCTTCAAAAATGCATATCTCTACTTTGTTCCTAGTGGCACAAATTTCTCAACATCAGATCCAAGCACAAGCATAGGAACACTTAATTCAGGCCAGCAAGTAACAGTTAGCATTCCTCTAGTTGTTGGCTCGCCGTATCCTGCAGCATATACATTAGGCACGCCGATCTCTGGCTATCTGTATTTGCAGTTTACCGATATTTACGGCACAACTGAAGTGAATAAGATTGCAACCGTGCTGACAAAGGTTACAGCAACGAGCTCTGTCGTTCTTTCGCAGCAAGCTTCTATACCTTCGGGCATAGTAGCTTATGTTCCCATAACGCTTACTAATTCACAAAGCTCGGCTACACCGAGCCCATTCCAGCAGATGATACAAATAAATGAAGGCAACTACGCAAACTACATTGCATATAATGGCAACATAGCAAATTTTGAATTCTACACGCGAAGCGGCCAAATATTGCCTGCGTGGATAGAAAGCAACAACAGCGGCACATTAACGGTTTGGGTAAAACTGCCAAACGGCATTCCTGCTTCATCTTCTCTAACTATTTATCTTGGCTTTGCAAACAAAACCACAAATCTTCTAAGCTCAAGCGGAACAAGTGGCATAGGCGAAGCACCACAATTATCAAGCACATACGCACAGTATGATGATGGAGCAAGCGTGTTCAATAATTATTGGAATTTTGCTGGAACAAGTTTGCCAAGCGGTTTAACAGAAACAGTGTTAAGCAATCCATCTGGTGCATCTGGTTCTTATTCTGTTAATAATGGGATAACAATAAGCAATACAAACGGCACTGATTTCTGGAATTCAGATTACATGATTACGTTGATTTACGACACATCTACAATATCTATTCCTTCGATAGTTCAGGCACGAATTGCTTCACTAACAGGTAATAGTGGTGAGGGTGGATGGGCGAAAGCAGGAGTATTGTATCAAAATTCTATAACCGATTCGTCTACCTCAAATGGTGAAGTAGATATGGAGGTTACAGCTGGAAATGGATACGCATTTCAATGGCAAACTGGAACCTCTTATATTGCACCAAGTGCCAACAATAATGGCGGAAGTATAAACTACTCAACAGTTGTTTCTTTAGTTTTTTCATCAACAAGCAGTGTTGGCGGATTTTACGGTAGTTCGTTAGGTAACTTAACTCAAATGGGAAGTTATGAAACGCCAACTTCTATTGCTTCGAGCGGTTATATAGGTTTACTTATAACTACACATTCTTCTGGAACTTCATCTGCAGCTTTTCAATATTTATTAACTCGTGCCTACCCGCCAAACGGCGTAATGCCAAGCGTAAGCTTTGGCCTGCTTAAGCACTAAGCTTAAAATAAGCCTCCTGATTGATGACTATTAAACGGCAGTCTAGCGACTATGGTGGCAATGGCAACAACAGCCAAGCAAGCAATGTAAACTTTGTAAGCAACTGGTATAGTGGCTATACACCACCATGAGCTTAATGGCTTGCTAGTTTAAAGAGCAAAACAAATTTACTATAATCCTTTTAATATTTCAGGATAGTCTGTCGCTATGCCGTCAACACCCTTCTTTGCATACTCTATTGCTTCTTCCCTTGTGTTTATGGTCCAAACTATTACTTTTAATCCGTTTTCATGCGCTTTTTCAACATTCTCTGTGTGCGTGAATCTGTATAAAGGCAAGAGGTACTGCGCCTTAAGCTCTAGTGCTTTTTCTATTGGCCTGCGCTCATTTACATAAATGAAGCCTGTTTTTATTTTATCATCAAGCTCCCTTACCCTTCTTAGCGCATCTTCATGGAATGAAACGATTATCGCTATATCTTTTACAGGCTTTGCTTCTTTTAATATCTCTTCTTCATAGCCCGGCTCTTTTATCTCAATCAGTATATACTTTACTTTATGGTCTATAAAATCAAGAGCTTCTTTAAGCGTTGGTATCTGCTCGCCGCCTATTTTTATTTCTTTTATCTCCTTTAGCGTGAGTTCGCCAACATACTTGTCTATGCCAGCTAGCCTCTTTAGCTTTTCATCATGCATTACAATAAGCTTCTTATCCTTTGTTCTTCTTACATCAAGCTCTATTGCATTTACCACATTGCTCTTTATTGCTTCATCAAAGCTTTTTAATGTGTTTTCAGGAGCCTCTCCGCCTGCACCCCTATGCCCTATCTTTATTTCAAGCATGATTTATTATAGAAGGAAAGGTATAAAATGCTTTGATTGCATATAATAAAAGGTGATCCTTTGGATTATGATTATGATACACTCTTAGACAGAGCTTTCTCACAATTGCCAAATCTTAGCGAAGAAACTGTAGATTTTAAGATACCAACAGTTGATTCTATTGTACAGGGAAACAAAACTATAGTTAGAAACTTTGCACAGATTGCAGATGTGGCTAGGCGCGACATAAAGGAGCTTGCAAGATATATAAGCAAGGAGTTTGCAGCACCAGCAAGTGTTGAAGAGAACAGGCTTATAATAAGCAAAAAGGTAAGCAACGAAGAGCTAAATGATAAGATTAAAAAATACTTCAACACCTATGTTATTTGCAAGGAATGCCACAAGCCAGATACTCGGTTTGAGGTAATAGAAAGGGGCTTTGTCACCATTGTTTGCGAAGCATGTGGTGCTAGATATACAGTAAAATATTACTAGTGATTTTATGAAAGATGAAGAACCTGCAGAGGAGCATAAGCTTGTGCTACCAAAAGGCAATGAAGTTATAGGTAGGGTAACAAAAGCGACAGGCGCAGCTAATTTTATGGTTCTCTGCTCAGATAATTATGAAAGACTCTGCACAATACCCGGTAGGCTTAAGAGGCTTTTCTGGGTTAAGGAAGGTGATATAGTTCTTGTAAAGCCCTGGATTGTACAAACCAATGAGCGCGGTGATATAATCTGGCGCTATAGTATTATGGACAGAGACGAACTCAAAAAAAGAGGCTATAATATACCATGATCCTGCTGTAAATTCTATTTTATTCTTTTCTACGCACCACTTTAAAGGCGTATCCCCTTTCTGAATCCCTGCGCGCCATTCTCAACGCTGCCTTCTTCTTTCTATCTTCTACTTCTTCTACATTTTCGATAAACTTTGAGTCAAAAATATCTAGCAGCTCTTCCTCATTTTTAACTACACCTTTTTCTTTGAGCTTTTCCAGAAGGGTTTCAAGCAAGGTATCTTTATTTTTAACTTCGCCTTTTTCTTTGAGCTCTTCAAGCTGGTCTAGCAGGTTTTTTAATTTATAATGATTACCGTCCCCATCAGGATCTCTATTATATTCAAGGAACCAATACTCATCAACAAAGTCACGTATTTTTAAGCCAAGCATCTTATTTACAGTACTTTCTGGCATGCTTGATATAATTACCACATAAGTACCATAACTCTTTCTGAATTCGCCTATCTTTTCTACAAAATATTCTGCTTTCTTTAAGTCTGCCTTCTTTTTACGCTCATCTTTTTCTCTCAATGCAATTTCTATTTCAACAAAAGCATGCACCTCTAAAACAACGGGTTTGCCGTTTACAAATATACTTGTTACAAAATCTGGAAGGTAAGCTCTCATATTTTCTTTTCCGTCCATATGGATAGGAAATGGTATAGGTTCATATATTGCCGGTATTCCTTCACTGATGAGAGCATCTCTTATAAACTTTTCAAAGTGAGAATTTAGTAAGCTATGATTCTCTTTTACCTTTTCTGAACCCCCAGCTCCCATGCAAGCGCCAATCAATTATAATTTTGCA
This sequence comes from Microcaldota archaeon, assembly GCA_046536795.1. Classification (GTDB taxonomy): domain Archaea; phylum Micrarchaeota; class Micrarchaeia; order Micrarchaeales; family CABMGC01; genus JAGDYD01. The sequence continues at coordinate 6,325 of JAWDMB010000005.1, forward strand.
CAAAAAGATATATAAGCTTTAAGTAGAATTTTTGCTGCTTTAGCTTTTGCCTGTTATATCAGTGAATATCTTTTCTGTATCTGCGCTTATGTTATATTTTTTAGAGAAGTATGAAGAGATATTTTCTATATCACGTCTTAGAAATTCAAGCGCTTTTGGATGCGCTGTAACAACCGCCTGCCCAAAATCTATAAGATAAGGCACATTGCCCTTCATTAGTATGTTATATTCACTTAAATCACTATGCACCAAGTCTATTTTATAAAGTTTTTTTACGTTTGTTATTATTTCATCGAATACCTTTTCTGGATTTTCAAGCTCTGTTTCCTTCAAATTCTTTGCAGGTATGCCGTTTTCGCCTATGAACTGCATTGCAAGCACATTGCCATATGAAGCATAAGGCTTTGGTGCATTCACCTTTGCAATCTCAGCAAGCTTTAGATTTCCAAACTCCTTTTTGCACCATGTATTTACAATATGATACATGTTGTGCTTTACCTTCTCAAACCGTGGATCCCCAATAAGGTAATCGAGCCTTCTCTCAAAGCTAGAGGTTTCTATTCTAAATATCTTTACCACAACAAGCTCGTCCTTAACAGCACTACCAGGGTCTGCAAGGTATATATCTGATTCCTTACCCCTAGCTATTATAAAATGCATTCTCTCTATTATGTTATGCGTAAAAAGCTTGCCTAGATTTAGCATTGTTCTAGTGTCAAAAACACCTTCCTCTATCTTAAGCTGCTCCTTGAGAACAAGCTCTTCTCTATTTGGCCTTTTCCTCTTGCTCACTCGCATTGACATAAAAACCTATTTAATTATAATTTAGCAATCTATAAATATGGTTAAGATCTTAGTTGACAACAGGGAAAGGAATTTTATGCTCATAGAAAAGCTCAACGAGCTTGGCGCAGAGCTAGAATTTCATAACCTGCCTGTTGGCGATTATATACTTTCAGATAGAGTATGTGTTGAAAGAAAGCGCATTAATGATTTCGAAAATTCAATAATGAATGGCAGATTGTTTGACCAGATTGAAAGGTTACACGCAAGCTTTCCAAAGCCTATAGTGATTTTAGAAGGGGATGGCAGTGAGTATAGGCTTGGAAGCAATGTTATAACTGGCACTATTATAAGCCTGTATACAGATTATGATGCACAGGTAATATTATCTGCAAACGAAGATGAAACAGCAGAAATATTATATACTATTGCAAAGAGAGAGCAGGAGAAAAAGGAGAGGGAGCCTAGGCTAATAGGAACAAAGCGAGCATTCACAAATGAAGAGTGGCAAAAGCTAATATTATCTTCTATTCCGGGCATTGGGCCAAAGCTCGCATATGAGCTTTTAAAAGAGTTTAAGAGCATAAAAAATGTGGTAAATGCAAGCATTGATGAGCTTATGAAGGTAGATAAGATAGGCAAAAAGAAGGCAAGCAGAATACATGAAATATTGAATTTTGAATATAAGGGGTAGGTGCATGAGTATACTAGAAAGGATCCTTGAGGGAAGCGAAGAAAGGATTATACTTCAGTTCAACAAGATAGTAGATATTGGTCTTGATGCTAGCAAGGCGCTAGAGAATGTTATAGGAAAATCGGATAAGATAGATAAGATAAGGAGCCTAGAAAAGGATTCAGACAATGTAGCCTTTGAAATAACAAACGAGATAACAAGCGGCGGGATAGCACCAAACCTTATAGACACGCTCTTGGAGCTTGTAGATAAAGAAGACAACATAATCGATTCAATGTACAACCTGGCGAGGGAGTTCCATAGGTATAAAATAAAGAACAAAAGAATCGACAAATACATTAGAAGCAAGCTAATTGAGATGAATAGACTTGCAAGCGAAGCTCTAAAAATAATGAAAAAGATGCACGAAAGTGAAAAGCTTGATGAGATAATGAATTATAGAAAAGAAATAGAAAGCCTTGAAGAGAAGGGTGATGATATAAAAGATAGTCTTTTTGACCTTGCATATAGCAATAGCTTAGATTTTAAGAGCTTCTACCACATAACAGAGCTTGCACATCAAGCTGACGATGTTCTTGACAACTGCGAAGACTCTTCTGATATTTTCTTCACAATTATGAGCTCGATAGTGACGTGATTTCTTGCTTGGCGGAATCTTAATACTTATACTTTCTTTTATTTTAATAGCACTCGTTTCAGGAAATAACCTGCCTGTATGCTCTGGTTCTATAATTGGAAGCAGAATAGTGAGCAGGCGCAACGGCATATTAATAACTATAATAGGTTATGCACTTGGCTTAGTACTAGAAGGAGACATGCTGAGAACCGGAGTGCATGCTGTTTTGCCTTTTAAGAGCGAGCAGTCAATAATAATTGCCTTCACTGTTGCTATCTTTGTTTTCCTTATAGCACATAAGATGCGTGTGCCTCAATCATTATCTGTAAACTTTACAAGCATACTCTTGGGCATAAGCATGGCGATGCATCTTCCTATAAACTGGCTCTTTCTCTCCTTTATCATTCTTTTCTGGATAATAGCGCCTATAATATCGGTAATTGCTATGAGGCCGCTTATGCACAAAACCTATGCACTTGTAAAGAAAAAGAAGATATGGTCAACTATCAAATTGATAAGGCTTCTGCTTATCCTATTTTCATTCTTTGCAGCCTTTACGCTTGGTGCCAATACATTGGGCCTCCTCTACGCAACTATGCCAAAAAGCCTTTATTCACTTCTTGCAGCACTTCTTGGTATAATTTTTGGCAGCTTGCTTCTAAGCGGCGGAGAGCTAAGGCGTATAGGCAATGAAATAATATCTCTTAGATATATAAATGCATTAAACTCGCAGATAATATCTGTTCTTCTTGTCGAGCTAGCTGTATTGCTAAGCATACCGCTCTCAAACAGCCAGACATTTATAGCTAGTATATACGGTAGTGGCTTGAGCTATAAAAATAGGATATTGCTAAAAAGCCCAATAAAGAGCATAGCGATAACGTGGATTGGTGGAGCGTTTGCTAGTTTTGCTTTAGCTTATTTGTTTGCAATGCTACTAGCTTGAAAGAAGTTCAGAAACAGCGATGCTAGGGCTTTGCCTATTTGCAAGGCTGAGCTTAAGCTCCTTGATGATTTTACTTTTAGAACATTTAATAAAAGAATCAGCAACCTTTTTACTTGTTGCAAATAATATAAACTCATTGGCATTATTTATTCCGAACTCGCTTATTGCCTTGGCAATGTTCATGCTACCGCTTACAAAGAGAAGAGTCTCAATCGCTATAGAGCTTGAGCGCATTGAAGAATCCCTCTGCCTTATTAATGCATTGAAATATGCTGGAAGGAGCTTTTCTGCGATACTTTTTTTATTTCTGAACAATTGGACAAATTCTTCTTCGTGCTCATGCTCCTTCACTTTTTCTGCGCATTCAAGCAATTGGTCTTTGCTTAAGCTAGAGTTGCATAGGTATGCAACTGGCTTTTCAAGATTCAAATCTAGCATAATACCTTCTCTTCATCTTTTTGAACTTCTCTCTAGCGATCCTCTTCTCCTTTACAAGCGCTACCTTCCTATAAGCTTTTCCTATTTTTCTCTTAGCCATAGGATCACCAAAGAAGCACTATTATTATATTTTTAAAATTTAAAAATTTTTTAGAGGTTTAGAAGATTAGTATTTAACAAGAGAGAATACTTCTTTGCCACTAAGCTTATCTCTACCATGCAGATCTGTAAGCTCTATTATAAAAGCAACACCCACAATTTTTCCACCAAGGCTTTCTATCAATTCGCATGAAGCTTTTGCAGTACCACCGGTTGCCAAAAGGTCGTCAACAAGAAGAATGCGCTCGCCTTTGACTAATGCATCTCTATGTATTTCTATCGTTTCTTCTCCATACTCTAAACTATATGTTTTCTTTACCTTCTCATATGGAAGCTTGCCTTCTTTTCTTATTGGTATAAAACCTTTTCCAAGTTTATATGCAACCGCACTTCCTATTATAAAACCTCGAGCCTCGACCCCAGCAACAGCGTCAACGCGGCCTTTAAAATGCTCAGCTATAGCATCTATGCATGCTCTAAAAAGAGGCCCATCACGAAGAAGTGGCGTTATGTCTCTAAAGAGGATACCTTTTTTAGGATAATCCGGTATGCTTCTTATCTTTTCTTTTATTTTTTCTTCAAGCTCTTTATCGCTCTCCACAAGCTTTTATCTTTTACCTTAAAATTTTAATACTTTTTGCGTGTTTTTGCTTGTTTAATATTTTAGTTTTATTTGGGTGTTGAAAATTTATAATGTTTCTAGCTTACTTGGGCGGTGAAGCCACAAGTCGAAAAAATACCAATGTTATATAATTGTATAACTTTCGTTTATTGATTATAAATGAGAAAATGGCTCCGCTAGGCCGGTCAAGTATGCTTTTCAGGCCACTACTTGCTTCTTACGTTTCTGCTAAACCTGCTTGTAGGCATAGTAAACCTATTGCCAATACCGGGCTTTGATGGCTGGCAGATATACAGGCTAGAGGCAAGCAAAAAGGTAGTGAATGCATTGGCAGCAATAGTTTTAGCTGCACTCATTCTAAATGTGGTGCCTTGGTTCTGGAGTATATAATTGCTTTGTCCACGATCGATTCAGTTCGCAAGCTCTCGTTTTATAAATCTGAAATATTGTTTTATCAACAGAGCAATGAGCACAAAAATCTTTTTAATATTTTTTTGATAGTATAATGTGAGGGCATGAAAACTTTTAGGAAGAAGCCTTTAAGAAAGGCTTCAGCCAAAGCGCAAAGCGCGATGGAATATTTAATGACTTATGGTTGGGCTATACTTATTGTTGCAGTGGTGCTAGGTGCTTTGTATAGCCTTGGCGTATTCAATGGTGCTGCTTTTCTTGGAACTTCTTGCGTTTCTGCAAGTGGCTTCTATTGCACCAATCCAACTTTATCAACAGGTGGTGTTCTTACAGTAACAATTGGCCAGGCTACAGGTATAACCTTTAACAATGCATATCTCTACTTTGTTCCTAGTGGCACAAACTTCTCAACTTCAGACCCAGGCACAAGCATAGGAACACTTAATTCAGGCCAGCAGGTAACAGTTAGCATTCCTTTAGGTGTTGGCTCGCCGTATCCCGCAGCATATACATTAGGCACGCCGATCTCTGGCTATCTGTATTTGCAGTTTACCGATATTTACGGCACAACTGAAGTGAACAAGATTGCAACTGTGTTGACAAAGGTTACAGCAAGCTCCAGTGGTGCAACATTTTCGCAGCCAACTTCTATACCTTCAGGTATAGCAGCTTATGTTCCGATAACACTTACTAATTCACAAAGCTCGGCTACGCCAAGCCCATTCCAGCAGATGATACAAATAAATGAAGGCAACTACGCAAACTACATTGCCTACAATGGCAATATTGCGAATTTTGAATTCTTCACGCAAAGCGGCCAGATATTGCCTGCGTGGATAGAAAGCAACAACAGCGGCACATTAACGGTTTGGGTAAAACTGCCAAACGGCATTCCTGCTTCATCTTCTTTAACAATCTACCTTGGCTTTGCAAGCAAAACCACAAACCTTCTAAGCAGCGGCGGGACAAGTGGCATAGGCGAAGCCCCGCAACTGAGCTCTACCTATGGGCAGTATGATGATGGGGCAAGCGTCTTTTCATTGTATTCAAACTTTTATGATACGTTAGCAGGATATAGTGCACACATACTTGATGGGTCTTTTACACCAACACCAACAACATCACCTTATAATAGTGTTGAACTAATGAATAATGCAGGTAGTAGTGGTGCTTATATCTTATCACCAAATAATATAAACCCTGGAAATTATATTTTGCAGACATATTGGTCTTATAGTGGAAGTGCTGATGGTTTTTCAGTATCACTTTGGGGAAATCCTAATACAATATATTCTGCTGGTGGAGGATATTCTCCAGGTATGTCTGGCGGACTAACATATCATTATGAATTTTACACTGGGGGTGGCGGAACACCACCAAGTGGAAACCCTCATGAAGCAGCCATATATTCTTTAACAGGCAATGATGCAGGAACTCTTATAACAAGTGCATCTGCAAGCGGTGAAGGAACATATTATGTATATTCGCAAATTGCATTTTACAATATAGGAAGCGATAGTGGCACAGTAGCAATTTATTCAAGTTCAGCAACAAGCACATCAATTGCGAATAATATTGAACCTGCAGAATTATATAACCAAACATATCAATCAACTGCCAGCTTCTCGTCCATAAGCCTATCTGCAAGTCCAATCCTCTTTGGTGCAGGAACTGGAGGTGCATATGCATATATTTATATTTACTGGGCTTTAATGCGTGCTTATCCACCCAATGGCGTGATGCCAAGCGTAAGCTTCAGTGGCTTAAGCTCTGCTTAGCTTAGAATAAGCCTCGCTGACCTTTCTTTCCGCTCAGCTCGAGAAGCTTGTCTGCAAACTTCTCAACGCGCTCTCTTGAAAACTCATACTCATCACACATTATCTTTATTATTTTTTCCTTGTCTGGCTTTATTTTGTCTAAACTTGCCACTTCTTCGTTGCTAAGCTCTCTTACTTCTGGGTTAGCAAAAATTTTTTCTACTTCAAACGGATCTACATCAAAAGCGCTATACTTGCTTTCTATATACTTTACCAGCTCTTCCCTATTCTTGTAAGACTTGACAAGCTTAAGTGCTGTAACTGGGCCTATACCTTCTATTCCTTCATTAAAGTCTGTGCCAATAAGTATGCCCACCCATATCAAATCGTTTTGGCTTATCTCAAACTTCTTAAGAAGCTCTTCTAAGAAGATACGCTCTGTCTCAACATTTATATATATATTTTTTCTTGGAAGCTTTCTTCTTCCTGTGATTGTAAGATTTCTTATTACTATATCAGCACCAAAAAGGAAAAGGTCATAGTCTTGGCTTGCTGCAGCATAAGCTATATGCTCTTTGACAAGCTTAGCTGCTTGTGCCTCGCCCTCGCTTGGCGCTTGTATATACGGAATACCCATCGCATCAAGGAGCTCTTTTGAGCTATCTACAATCTCTTTGCTTATCTTTGCACTAGCCATTGCATGAAGCCTTGCCTCTTCTAGCAAGCCCTTTTTCTTTGCCTCTTGCCATTCTTCATATGCTTCTTCCCTTCTGCTAGCCCTAGCTTCTATGGTCCTTTGCTTAAGCACAGGAGGTATGCCATCGAATACAAAGATAGGCATTATATTGTTCTCTAATATGTTTATTGTCCTGTAAAAAAGGCCAGAGAGATGGCTTGTTATTCTGTTCTTTGAATCCACAAGGGGCGTTCCATCTGGCTGCCTTATTATAGAAAGAAATTGGTATATTGTATTGTATGCATCTATAGCAAGCTTTTTTCCACTAAGCTCCTTCAAATCTATAGTTTCCTTTACTTCGCCAACAAGCTTGCTTATATCAACAGCCAAGAGATCACTTCTTAGCCTCTTTCTTCTCAGCCGCATCCCAAAGCGTTATAGGCTCATCAGGTTTTAAATGCACAGTTGGCTCCTCTTTCTTCTCTTCTAAAAGCTTAACGCCAAGCTCCTTTTCAAGCTTCTTTATTATCTTGTCTGTTGGAAGTGTTTTTTCTTCTTCTATTCTAAGAAGAGTACTTTCCTTTTCATTTATGCGCTCAGCAAGCACATTCAATGGCAGGCCAAGCTTCTCTCTAGCCTTCCTTATCGCTTCGCCATAATGCTCTATAATCTCGCTCTCTTTTTCTTTTTCTTCATTAGCTTTTGCAACCTTCTTCTCCTGCTTGCTTAGATCTATCTTATCTATTACTTTCTTTCCCTTTGAACATTCCGCGCATACATTCATTACAGCCCCTTCCACCTCGACAACATAGATTATGTTTGTTTCCTTTCCACAAATATCGCATTCCATAAGAACCACTGGCTCCGCTAAGAGTAATAAAACAAAATAAATATAAATATATAAAAGTTGAAGAAGTAGTGCTGTTTATGGTTATGAAAAATAAGCTTAGAATAGGCAAGATTGGAAGAGCTATACTAAACATTATAATAGTTGCATTTACAATCGCTGCATTAGCTTATCTTTATCTTTCAAATGGGAATATATTGCTGAGATGGCTTTATGCAATAATAACCTTAGGCATAAGCGGCGAGCTTATAATGCTTCTAAACAAATTCAAAGGCGCTTATGGAGCTTATATGCTAGGCGGCAAGCACGGTATAGGCTTTATAGAATGGCTTTCAAAAAAGAACAAAAAAGTATGGCTCTACCTTGCTGAATGGGGTTTAACACTTAGCCTTGGCATAGCTGCATTGTTTATATTTAAGTATATTAACAAGAAGGTCTTTGTGCTGGGCATTGTAAGCCTTGTGCTCTTGCTTTTTCTTGTATTGCCATATACCTATATCTCAATGAGCTTTCTCAATATACCACAAGTAACGGGCAAGATAAATGAAGCTATAGCAAACAGCACCATTGCTCCTACGCCTAATTATTATGGCTATTTGCTTGATGCAATAAGCATAGCTGGAGGTTTTGCAACACTCGCTGCTGGCTCAATAATATATAATGGTGCTTCAATATTAGTATCAACGCTTTCATTCCTGCCTACGCTTGCTAGCGGCAAGCCCAACTATAGCATTCTCAACAGCCAGATAGCTGGAGTAGCACCCATAGTACCTGGTATAACAATGCCTTTAGCGGCGGGCATAGCAGCGCTTGTTATACTTTTAATTATACATGAATTTTCGCATGGTGTTTTAGCAAGGATAGCAAAAGTAAGGCTAAAGTCTGTAGGTGTTCTTCTATTCGGCATTATACCATTAGGTGCGTATGTTGAGCCAGACGAAAAAGAGCTAAAGAAGCTAAGCAAGGAAAAGCAAGAAAGAATGTTCGTTGCGGGAATAGCATCAAATATGCTCGCGAGCATAATCTTCTTTATAATAATGATAGCTTTGCTTCCAGAACTGAGCAATGTAATGCATACTTATGTTAGCGTTGTAGCAACAATACCTGGCTATCCAGCAAACAATGTAATAGCACCTGGCTCGATAATATTAAAGTGGAACAACTATCCAATAGAGAACCTTTCAAGCTTTAAGGTAGCTGCAGCTAATGATAAGCCTTTCTCAACAGTAAGTGTTGAAACAAACAAAGGCACATACATTTTCAAGACAAACCAGACAGGCAAGATAGGTGTTTATGTACAAGAGAATTATGCACCAACAACATTGTTTGGCTCATTCATATACTTTATCTTTACAGTTGCTGCACTTTCGTTTCTGCTAAACCTGCTTGTAGGCATAGTAAACCTATTGCCAATACCGGGCTTTGATGGCTGGCAGATATACAGGCTAGAGGCAAGCAAAAAGGTAGTTAATGCATTGGCAGCAATAGTTTTAGCTGCACTCATTCTAAATGTGGTGCCTTGGTTCTGGAGTATATAATTACCAAGGAACCTCCTTAAGCTTTGCCTTATGTGCAAATATGTTAGTGAGCTTATGCAAAATGCCTGTTAGCACAATAATAAAAAGTAAGCCGAGCAAATTCGGCATGTGGCCTGCTGGATAGGCAAGAAGAAGAGCAAATACAAGGAAAAGATATTGATCTAGCAAGGGCATGCTATATCCTGATTCTTTGCCCAGCCTTCTTTTTATGAAGCTTCCGAGAAGATCACCAATATGCGTGCCGAATGATTGCAAAATGCCGATTATTAGCATGTATGGCAGGAATATAGCCTCTAACGCCGCTATTATTATACCGCTTGCTATTCCAGAAATTAAGCCCCTTATTGTTTTGTGGGGTCCAAAGATGGGCTTGCCTCTGAACTTCTTGCCAAAATCTAAAGGCTTGCCGCCTCCAAAGATTACAGGAGCCCCGTTAGCAACATATGCTGGCAGTATATAAATTATAGGATATACAAAAATAAGGTAAAGGTTTATCTAACCACCTAGCCTGCCTTCTGCCACCTTCTTTGAGCCACCTCCAGAGAAGCTGCCTAGCTTCTCCTTTGCAAAATCTATTGCACTTTTATCGCTTGAACTTATGCATACAAAGTAGCTCTTTCCCTTTATCAATGCTACACACTTTCTCTTTTCTGTTAGCTCACTTGCCAAAGCACGCATAAGCTCTACAGGCGCATCAAGCTCTATTACATATTCGCTCTTCTCTCCCATCTGCTCTGCTATCTTCTTAGCTGCTATATCTACTGCCTTCTTGTAATTGTCAAAGAGCTCTTTCTGCTTATCCTTTAATGCTAGAACACCATCGTAGATCTTTTCATTCGCTAGGTTAAGCAAAGGTGAAAGCTTTTCAAATTGAGAGTGCTCCATCTCAAAATAATCTAATGCTGCTGGTCCAGCCACATACTCTAATCTTACTACCCCATCGTGTACCCTGCTTGTATTTATTATCTTAATAATTCCAAGCAGATGCTCTCTATTAACAGCATGCAATCCGCCGCATGCCTCTGCGTCTATTAGCTTGCCATCTTTTGATGTTATTATAACTATCCTCATCTTCTTTGCTGGAATGCCGTGGCCTTGGTATATTGTAAAACCAAACCTTCCTTCTGCCTCGCCACGCTCCATCTCTTCAACGCTTACCTTAATGCCGTTGAATATCTTCTCATTCACCCTTCTTTCTATCTCCTTTACCTCGCTTTCGCTCAGCTTATCATAATGCGCTATATCTATATGCGCCTTGCTAAATCCTTTGTTTGAACCTTCTTGCCATGCGTGCTTGCCTAGTACTTCTCTGCATGTAGCACTTATAAGATGAGTGGCTGTGTGGTGAGCAATAAGCCTGTTTCTTCTCTCTATATCAACCTTGGCTTCGGCAAGCTCGCCAACCTTGAATTTATCATTGCCTTCTACACGCTCCTTCATTACATGCACAATTACATCGCCAAGCTTCTGAACATCTACTACCTCTATGCCATTTATTGTGCCGTGGTCCGCTTCCTGGCCGCCACCTTCTGGATAGAAAGGTGTTTTGTCAAGAACAAGATAATTATCCTTAACAAAAAGAATTGTGCTCTTTGATTCTGTAGCAAAAGAGTAATAGAGCTGCTCCGTCTTTGGAAGCTCTGGTAGCTCTATGTTTATCTTCTTCTCCTTCTCTTTTCTTGCAAAATCGCTCTCAATAATGCTAGAGTATATGTTTTCTGGTATTTCGATGCTAACCCCTTTCTCTTCTGCAACGCTCTTGAGGAATTCTGGGGTAACGCCGTGGCTTTCATAAAGATTCTTGATTGTTTCAGCGCTTAGCTCTTTCTTTTTAGCAAGAAGGTCAGAAACAATCTTTCTTGCATGCTCCTTGCTGTTATCATAGCGCTTCCTCTCTATCTCAACAACCTTTCTGAATACATCTATATTTTCGCTAAGCTCAGGATAAAGAGGCTTAAGCTCATTGGCTAAACGCTCAGCAAGCTCTGTAATGTCGATATTAAATTTATATTCATCAATGAAAGAAAAAGACCTTCTTAGTATAACCCTTAAATTATAGCCGCCACCTATATTTGAAGGGAGTGCGCCATCGGTAATAGCAAAGAGAAGTGTTCTTGTATGGTCAAGTATAGAATAAAGTGCCTGCAGCGGCCTGAGCTCGTTTCTATATACTTCTTTTGTAATGCCTGTCTTTTCAAAGATTTCATGCTCTAGCTTAGCTAGATCTTTTACCTCATCAGCATTTAAGCTACCTGCAAGCTCTGAAAAACTGTGGAAGAGCTCTTTATTATATTTTATACCCAGCTCTTTCCTTAGCCTTTCTAGCTCATCATGGAAAACGGCTTCATATGCATTCTCATGTCCTGTGTAAAACCAGAGAAGCCTCTCAAAGCCCCAGCCCACATCAACAACCTTTCCGGGCAGCTCAGATACCTTGCCATTGAATGACTGGAATTGTGTAAACACACTGTTTACAAGCTCGTTGCCTTGAGAAAAACTTTCTAAGCACGGACCAAACTCTGAGAAATCACCCATAGCCCAAACATCTTCATGGTAAACAAGCTTCTCTTTCTTAACACCAAGAACCTTTGTAAGGAATTCGAAGTTAAGCTCAATTGTTCTATCTCGCCAGTAGCCTTCTTTAGGCCAGTTGAATGCGTGCTGCCCTGCCATCATAAAGCTTGTGAAGTGCCTGCCTGTAACGCCAACATTCTCTATATCGCTAAATCTTAAGCAGATCTGCGGAACAATAAGAGGATTAGCACTATATTCAAAGTTCATAACCCCATTCTCAAGCCTTTGGAAATCCTGTATGCTTGCTATTGTAAAGTAAAGGTCTGGCCTCCACCTGCTTACCACAGGATATCTTTTTATTACCTCATGCCCGTTCTTTCTAAAGAATTCTTCAAACTTCTTCCAGAAATCAACATACTTAATGTTTATTGGATTTTCTTTGAAGAATGTATATTTTGTATGTGATGGATCATCGCATGTATCTCTATCCTCTATGCTCCAAAAATACCTACCACATATCTTGCATCTTCTTCGCTTAAAGCCTTCTCTCTCAAACAGCTCCGTTGAATAATAATCCTTGTAATGCTTAGAAAACTCTTCTCTAAGCGCTTCTTTATTAAGTTCCATTGTACCAGACCTTGCATTCTTTTCCATAAAAACGGCAGAACCTGCACTTCCATTTCTCTTCTTCGCTTACAGGCCTTGCCTTAACCTCACCATTCCAATATCTCATTGCATCTATTAAAATCTTTTTGAGCTCTTCTTCATTATATTTAAATTTCATTGTCTGCACTTTTTCTCCTGTAAATCTGTCTATATAATGAAGCTCAAGCTCATCGCTTATTGGTGGAAGTGTATAAATTTCATCAAACATCTTTTTATAAATGCTTTCAATGCTAAGAAGAGTGCTTTCAATGCTTAAAGCCTTAAGCTGGTCTAAAAACCTATCTGAAAGGGGCTTCAAGCCTTTAATGTAAGTATTCTCGAAGTTTTCGTGGGTATAGCTTTTGCTTACAATCTCGTTTAGCATATATTTGTATAGCATTGCTTGGATCCTATGCGGCCTTACAACCGCTTCATTTATAGCATACCTCGTTTCTCTTGTCTTAACCTCAACAACAACAACCTTTCCGTTTACAAGCTTTAGCTCATCTATCTTTCCGCTAATCTTAAAACCATTTATAGAACCAAAGATCCTTATTTCTCTTCCAACCCCTCTTTGCTTTAGCCCTTTAAGGGCTAGATAATTCTCATACAGCTCTTTATACAAAAAATCTGTATAGTTTATCGGCTCAACTGTAAGGGGTACATAGGTCTCTGCCTGCAACTCTTCATGTATCTTTGCTCCTCTTGCCATTTCTTTTGTGTATTTTTTACCATATAGATAGTTAAGCTCCATCTGCTTTTCGCACCAGAACTGGCTAGCTATGTCTGTAGCAGATATGCTATTCTTACCCAATTTTTCAAGAACACTTTTACCTTCCAATCAGACCGCCTATCTATCTTCATCGCAAAGCTCAGCGATCACCTTTCTCATCACAACTTATCTTTTGTAATTTGAGCTTTAAATACATTGCTTTGCTTATTATGGCGGTGTATAACCATTATACCAGTTGCTAACAAAGTTTACATTGCTTATTTGACCGTTATTGCCATTACCGCTGTAGTCATTTGCATTACCATTAAGCGGCCACCATGCAACAAGATGTTGCAAATCAATAGGTGCACCGCCTATGCCTT